>DASZRY010000014.1:0-216313 GCA_035548975.1 Rhizomicrobium sp. | reverse complement strand
CCAACGCGACGCGTCTCACGATCTCGGCCTGCGGCACAGCGTTCTATGCGGGCCTCGTCGGCAAATACTGGTTCGAACAACTGGCGCGCCTGCCGGTGGAAGCCGATGTGGCGTCCGAACTGCGCTACCGCGAACCGGTCTATCCAAAAGATGGCGTGGCGCTGTTCATTTCCCAATCCGGCGAAACCGCCGACACCTTGGCGGCATTGCGCGACGCGAAGGCGCAAGGCCAGACGACGATCGCCATCGTCAATGTCACCGAAAGCTCCATCGCGCGCGAAGCCGACATTGCGCTGCCGACTTTCGCAGGCCCCGAAATCGGCGTGGCCTCCACCAAAGCCTTAACCTGTCAGTTGAGCGCACTCGCCGCTCTCGCCATCGCCGCCGCCCGCGCGCGTGGCCATGTGAATGCGGAGCAGGAAAAGAAATTGTGCGGTGCACTGCTCGAATTGCCGCGCCACATCGTCGAATTCCTCAAGACGGAAGCTAAGGTCGAAGCCGTCAGCCAGGAAATCGCCAAGACCCGCGACGTGCTCTATCTCGCGCGCGGCATCAACTTTCCGCTCGCTATGGAAGGCGCGCTGAAGCTGAAAGAGATTTCCTATATCCACGCCGAAGGCTATGCGGCCGGCGAAATGAAACACGGCCCCATAGCGCTGATCGATGAAAACGTACCGATCATCGTTTTGGCCCCGCACGACGCGCTGTTCGAAAAGACCATTTCGAACATGCAGGAATCCATGGCCCGTGGCGGCAAGATCGTTCTGATCTCCGATGCCGAAGGGATACTGAAAGCGGGCGATGCCGTCTGGCAGACCATCCAGGTCCCGGCCGCCGATCCATTCATCTCGCCGCTGCTCTATGCGCTGCCGGTCCAGCTGCTTGCCTATCACACGGCCGTGGCCAAAGGCACAGATGTCGATCAGCCGCGGAACTTGGCCAAATCGGTGACAGTGGAATAAGCGCCCGCTGTCCATGTAAGCAAGAATGACAGCAGTGTCCTGTCCAGCGCTACTTTTGTAATCAGAATGGACACAGCACAGGGCCGATAAACAATTCATCATTGCCTATCAAATAGTTACGGACTTGGCTTGTCTCTTGCTGTGTTATGGGTGGTTTATGAGGTATCGTGCTGTGAGGCTACAATCTTTAATTGCAAATGCAGCTTTTGCTGCAGCTTTGTCGTTTGCTGCTGGGTCGGCGAACGCCACCGCCATCACACCGGGAAGCGGGTGGATTTTCGATGTTGCCGATACACTCAATACGCCTACTGAGCAGTCTCCGTTCACATTCACGCTGTTGACCTCTGCCGTCTTTTCCATCACCGACGATTTTGTTGTCACCGACACCTATCAGTTGGTTGATACGAACACGAGCGCAGTTCTGCTGACCACCGCGCCCGGTGTTCTGCCGCGCAATTGGGCAAATACTTTTTCGGATGGCGATCCGGCGTGGGATACCTCTGATTACAGCAAAGGGCAGCTCCTGCTTGGACCCGGAACCTACTCGATCGAGGTGCAGGATATCCAGGACGCGGGTCTCCCGGCCGGTCTTTGGGTCCGTTTGGACAATGCAACCCCCGCGCCTGAACCCGCAACATTGAGTCTGCTCGGTGCCGGTCTTGCTGGTTTTGGCGTGCGCCGTCTGCGTAAGCGCAAGAATTAACCGATAGTCATCGAAAAGAGAATCAGGGGCGGGCCGGTTGGCCCGCCCTTTATTTTTTGGCAGCTGTGAGAATTAGGCAGGTTGTATTTCCGGTCTAACCGCGGGCACAGTCAGGCATGGTCCAGAGCCCCGCCGATCCCGCTACCCTCAAACGTGCCGCTGCCGCCAAGGCGCTCGACTACGTTGAAAACAATATGAAGCTCGGCCTTGGCACGGGCTCGACTGCCGAGGCTTTTCTCGAAGTACTTGCCCCGCGCGTTCGTGGCGGCCTCAACATCATCGGCGTCGCCACCTCCAACCGCACGGCAGAAAGGGCGCGCAGCCTCGGCATTACGGTTGCGGAACTGGATCAGGTTGGCGATTTGGATCTCGTCGTCGACGGCGCCGATGAGGCCGATGCCGACCTCAATCTCATAAAGGGCGGAGGCGGCGCACATCTGATTGAAAAGATTGTGGCTACGTCTTCCAGGAAGATGATCGTCATTGCCGATGAATCGAAGTTGGTCAAACGCCTGGGCAAATTCCCGCTTCCGGTCGAGGTGGTGCAATTCGGCCATGCCACCACGGCCCGACGCATCACGGAAGCCGCGAGGAAACTGCGCCGCGAGATCGCGCCAGTGCTTCGGATAAAAGACGGCGCACCCTTCGTCACCGATAGCGGCAACTACATCTACGATTGCTTGTTTAAAAGCATCGTCAATCCCGCGAAGCTCGCGACCGCACTTTCCATCATTCCTGGCGTTGTCGAGCATGGCCTTTTCGTCGGCATCGCCTCAACCTTGATCCTCGCACGCGTCTCCGGCGTCGAGGTGATTGAGAAGAAGACATGACCAAATACGATTACGACCTTTTCGTTATCGGCGGCGGTTCGGGCGGCGTGCGTGCAAGCCGTATGGCTGCGCAAACAGGTGCCCGCGTCGCGATCGCCGAAGAATATGGCTTCGGCGGCACTTGCGTAATCCGCGGCTGCATACCAAAGAAACTTCTCGTCTATGCCAGCCGCTATCGCGAGGATTTCGAGGATTGCGCCGGTTTCGGCTGGACGATTCCCGAAAGAAAATTCGACTGGAAATCACTGATCGCGGCGAAAGACAGCGAGATCGCGCGTCTCGAGAGCATCTACCGCGAGAACGTCAGCAAAGCCGGTGTCGAAATCATCATGGATCGTGCCGAATTCTCCGATCCGCACACAATCCACCTGAAGAAGTCGAACAAGAGGGTTACTGCCGAACACATTTTGATCGCGACCGGTGGCAGGCCGTCATGGGATCTGGGCGGCGCGCCGGGCGCGGAGAACTGCATCACCTCGAACGAAGCCTTCCATCTGGAGAAGCTGCCGCGCCGCATCGTGATCGCGGGCGGCAGCTATATCGCTGTGGAATTCGCACAGATCTTCCAGGGTCTGGGCTCCGACGTCACGCTCGTCTATCGGGGCCCAAAGATCCTGCGTGGATTCGACGAAGAAATGCGCGATGCGCTCACCGAATCCATGCATGCCCGCGGCATTCGCGTTCTGGTGAACCGCACTTTCAAGCGCGTGGACAAGCGGGCAGGAGAGGTGTTCGCAATCACTGATCGTGACGAAATGATCGAAGCCGATCAGGTTATGCTCGCCATTGGCCGCGTTCCCAACACCGACCACATGGGCCTGGAGATGGCTGGTGTCGCACGCAACAGGAGAGGCGCCGTGGCCGTCGATCAATATTCCAGAACCAACGTCAATCACATCTATGCCGTGGGTGATGTGACAGACCGCCTGCAACTCACCCCCGTTGCCATCCACGAAGCGATGGCCTTCGTGAAAACAGTCTTTGGAAATACGCCTACCCCAGTCGATCACGAGCTGGTGCCTACTGCTGTGTTCACAACGCCGGAAATCGGTGCGGTCGGCCTTACCGAGGCCAAGGCATTGGAAAAGGGCCACAGCATCGACGTCTACAAATCCGTCTTCCGTCCGCTTAGGAACACGCTGTCGGGGCGGAACGAGCGAGCGGTAATGAAGATGATCGTCGATCAGAAGACCGACAAGCTTCTGGGCTGCCATCTTTTCTCACCGGAGGCGGGAGACATGATCCAGCTTGTTGCCGTTGCGATGAAGATGGGCGCCACCAAATCTCAGTTCGATGCCACAGTTGCGCTCCATCCGAGCGCTGCAGAAGAACTGGTGACGATGCGCGCCAAGAGTTATTCGAAAGAACCGTAGTAGTGCACAAAAACAAACGGCGCCCGAAGGCGCCGTTCGATCGTCTGTTTAGAATTGTTTTACGCGGCTTTCCTGCGGCGGCGCGCAAGGCCAAGTCCGGCGAGGCCAGCACCAAGCAGAGCAAGAGTGGCTGGCTCCGGCGTGCCGACTGGAGGTTTCCTGGTCACATTCGTGAACGCGAAGATAAGGTCGTTGTAGTCGAAATCGGAGTGTTCCGCCTTATTGCGATCTTCCCAGCCGATGTAGACAACCTCGACGCTCGGGTTTGCCGTTATGTAGTTCGAAAGCGATGTCGGGATAGAGGACAAGCCGAGATCTGTAAAATCATTCGTGATGAGCACGTGAGAATTGCCATCGCTATCCAGCGCGTCGCTAAAATAGGTCTTACCCTGCGTTATGTTGTCCAGCGAAAAAACGATCGTGCCGGCAAGCACACCCAAATCCACCTGTGCGCCGGCTGTCGAAGCCGTACAGCTTCCCACCGAGTGATTGCAGAATATGGGCGAGAAGGACGAAGGCGAGGTCAGGCTCAGAATACTTTTGTCCGCCGCGTCCGAGAACACGTAGAACGCCTGGACGTCACCGGTCGCAGTCAGAGTAGGCGGCGGCGTCGTAATTGGAGCGGCAGCAGCAGACCCACAGACCGCCATCGCCAGCGCGACGGCCATTCCGCCGAATTTCATTTTCATTTTTGTTTCCATAGGTAAGCTCTCCTACCAATCAACACAACAGACGAAGGATGCCTTATGCAGGCCCGCCGCAACCCTATAGTAGCAGGAACCATGCCATCTGCCCAAATCCAACAGTTCTTGGCTATTGGGGCGCATGTTGACGCCAAACTGTAAGCAGCACTGACAAGCGGCTGCGCGAAAAGAAAACCGGCGCCTCTTTGAGGCGCCGGTTCTTCAAGAGAAGCAGCAATTTGCTAGGATTTTTTGCGGAGGTGAAACGCGCCGAAGGCTACAAGCCCCGTGCCCAGTAGGGCCAGCGTGGCCGGCTCCGGTGTTGGTGTTGGGGTGCCGGCCGCCGTGTTGGTAAAGGCGAAGATCAGGTCGTTGTAATCGAAGTCGCTACCTTGTCCCAGGGTGAGGTCTTCCCAACCCACAAACGTCACATCCACGCCCGGATTGTTGTTGATGAAGTCCTGAAGTGAGGCTGGGAGGGACAGACCCAGGCCGAAATCGGCGAGGTTGTCGGTGATCAGCACGTGATAATTGCCGTCCGAGTCCGAAGCGTTGCTCTGGAAAGTGGTCCCCGTGCTGACATTGTCCAGCGTGAAGACCAATGGGGCCGAAAGGGTACCCAGCGGTACCATGTCCCCTGCCGCTGCCGCCGTGCAGCCGGTTGTACTGTGATTACAGAAGATCTTGTCCATACCCGGCGGAGGTGCGGTCATATTCAACACGCTGGTGTCGGACGCGTTGGCAAAGACGTAAAACGCCGTCACGTCGCCCGAAGCATTCAGCGCCGGTGGCGGGGTAGTGATTGGGGCTGCTAGGGAGGTGGCGGTCAGCGCCACGCTCAGGGTGGCCGCGAGACCAAGGATTCTCGTTTTCATAAGCTACTCTCCTACTCGTGCACACATCCGGCTACTGGGCCAGTGGCCCTCCGGCGTGACGAATCATCCAGCATTAACCATGCCATACGAGGAGTTTCCTGAATAAGACGCCAATTAACGAATTCGATTGTAAACCGTGAAAACAGTGCAGCCCGACTGCAAAGCCGGAAAATGTCTGTTTTCCAGCAACTTACAGGTATTTCCGTGTGGTGCGACTAGTGGTGTTGGGTTCGCCAAGATGTGGAAATAGCCTTTACGCTCTGGACCGCTCAAACCGCAGCGCAAAACGGCATAGAATCCTCTTGGAAAATTTCGGCGCGCCAGCTCCCGGGCATTAGTCACCGACGCCTCATGCTGCACATCAGAATCCGCCGTCTTACTGGTCAAGAGCGTTTCGTTCCCCTATATCCGGCGCCCTGCGAGGAGTGTGCAGTGGCACAGAATTGGAGCCCGTCGAGCTGGCGTGCGAAGCCGATCCGCCAGGTTCCGGAGTATCCGGACCCTGTGGCGCTGGCCGCCGTCGAAGCGCGCCTGAGGAGCCATCCTCCGCTGGTTTTCGCCGGCGAGGCGCGCAACCTTACCGCGGCGCTCGCACAGGTGTGCGAAGGTAAGGCTTTTCTGCTCCAGGGCGGCGACTGCGCTGAAAGTTTCGCCGAATTCCACCCCGATAAAATTCGGGATACCTTCCGCGTGCTTCTGCAAATGGCGGTGGTGCTGACATTCGCTGCCGGCGTGCCGGTTGTGAAGGTGGGCCGCATCGCGGGCCAGTTCGCCAAACCCCGTTCGGAAGATACCGAAACGCGCGATGGCGTGACGCTGCCGTCCTATCGCGGCGACAACATCAATTCGGGCGAATTCACCGCCGAGGCGCGCGTTCCAAATCCGCAGCGTCTGGTCGAAGCAACCGCACAATCCGCTGCAACGCTCAACTTGCTGCGCGCGTTCGCCTCGGGCGGTTATGCCGATCTGCACAATGTGCACCGCTGGATGCTGGGCTTCATCGCGGGATCGCCGGCCAGCGAACAATACAAAGGTCTTGCCCAGCGTATCACCGAAGCGCTCGAATTCATGGAAGCCTGCGGAGTCACGCCGGAATCTGTGCCGCAACTGCGCACCACCGATTTCTACACCAGCCACGAAGCCTTGCTACTCAATTACGAGCAGGCGATGACGCGTGTCGATTCGACATCCGGCGATTGGTATGACACCTCAGCTCATATGCTTTGGATCGGCGACCGCACGCGCCAGCTCGATGGCGCGCATGTGGAATTCATGCGCGGCATCAAGAATCCAATCGGCCTGAAGTGCGGTCCCAGCCTGGCGGAAGATGAACTGCTTAGGCTCATCGATGCGCTCAATCCGGAAAATAAGCCCGGCCGCCTCACGTTGATTGCACGTTTTGGTTCCGACAGGGTTGCAGAAAAACTTCCACCGCTGGTGCGCGCGGTGAAGCGCGAAGGCCGCAAAGTCGTGTGGTCGTGTGACCCCATGCATGGCAATACGATCAAGCTGCAATCCGGCTACAAGACGCGTCCCGTCGATCGAATCTGGGATGAGGTTCGCACGTTCTTCGCCGTTCACCGCGCGGAAGGTACGCATGCCGGCGGTGTACATTTCGAAATGACAGGCCAGGACGTCACAGAATGCCTGGGTGGTGCGCAGGGACTGAAGGAAATCGATCTTGCCGACCGTTATCAGACGGCCTGCGATCCCCGCCTCAATGCGAGTCAGGCCTTGGAGCTTGCTTTCTTGATGGCCGAAGGCATCCGTGCCGAACGCATGAAAGAGCCCCGTTTTGCAGCCTCTGCGTAAACCCTGCGAGTAAGAAGAGGGCATCGTAGATGGGTGTCGCGCGCCTGGTCGCAAAAGGTTGGGTTGTTTTCTGCCTCTTTGCAGGCGCACACGCGATCCATCTTCGATTTGCAGTTCAGGCAAATGCCGCCGAGCTCCCCGCTATCGTTGTTTCGATGCTGCTCTTCGCAGCGATGGGACTGCTGTTCGTTACAGGATACGGCGTTTCCGCCCGCGACGGCACGAAGCCGCTGATTGAACGTCTGAAGCCACACCACCTGATGCCCGATTTCAACGGCATCGTCTTTCTGATCTTCGTGCTTTTGAGCTTTCTCAATCAGATTCTGTTCGCGCCGTTCCATCCCGTCGGCGCCGGTGTCGGCGCCATCGTCAATGCCATCCAGTTTGCAGTGCCGGGGCAAGATTCGCTTCTCGTCACGCTCGCATCCTGCGCGCCCGATGGCGGCCGCGTGTTTTCTTCCGCCTTCGCATGGATGCTGGGAATCATCTATGTCGCATCCGCAATCTCGCGCATCAGGCTGGCTGCGGGATTGCTTCGCCTCGAACGAGCCACGCGTTCTGAAGTTCTGGGCGCGCCGGTTCACGCAGCCGTATTGGGTATCGCGGCGATAGCCGGCATTCAGATGTTCTTTATCGGCAGCGCTTATCCTTGGTTCGGCTGCCCGATCATGGCGGGGCTGCCCGGCACCGTGATCATCGGATTGGCCCCACTTTTACTGGCTTATCTGATCGTCGCAGCGCTCACAGCAGCGGTCGCGCTAAGTCCGGAAAAGCAGTAAGCGGTTTACTTACCTCCCCACAAGGGGGAGGCAAGGATTTAAACTGCATGCTCCGGCCCAATCTTCACCAACATCTTGCCGAAATTCTCGCCCTTGAATAGGCCAATAAAAGCCTCGGGCGCTTTTTCGATGCCTTCGACGATCGTTTCCTTCCACTTCATCTTGCCGGCTTTCTTCCACGCCGCCATGTCGGAAAGGAATTGCGGCAGCATGTCAAAATAGTTTGAGACGATGAAACCGCGGATTGTCAGGCTCAACCCAACTACGAGGATGAGATTGTTCGGTCCCGGCGGCGGTTCGGTGACATTGTATTGCTCGATTGCGCCGCACGCCGCGATGCGTCCGAAATTCCGCATGTTCGCGAGTGCCGCCTGCAAGTGCGATCCGCCAACATTGTCGAAATAGACGTCGATACCTTCAGGAAATGCCTTCGCGACAGCCGCGGTCAGGTCGCCCGCCTTTTTGTAGTTGATGGCCTTGTCGACGCCCAATTCCTTCACGATGAAATCGGCCTTCTCGTCCGATCCCACCGATCCAACGACGTAGCAACCTTTTGCTTTTGCGATCTGGCAAACGATTTGGCCGACCGCGCCGCTCGCCGCGGAAACGAATACCCGCTCGCCATCCTTCAACTCGCCAATTTTCAGAAGACCCACATAGGCCGTCAGCCCCGGCATCCCAAGCGCGCCGAGATAGGCCTGGATCGGACCGATCGCCGGATCCAGTTTCATCATGGACGCGCCATCCGCCACCACCCATTCGCGCCAGCCGAGCATATGCTGGACGTAGTCTCCCACCTTCAGGTGGGGGGCATTGGAGGCCACGACCTGGCCTACCGCGCCGCCCTCCAGCGGTTTGCCGATCTGGAAGGGCGGTACATAGCTCTTCCTGTCCATCATCCGGCCCCGCATGTAGGGGTCCACGGTCATATAGGCATTTCGCACCAGAACCTGGCCCGGCCCGGGGGTAGGCACGTCCGTCTCGGCCAGCTCGAAATTGGCGGCCGTGGGCATGCCGGTGGGGCGGGATTTCAGCCGGATTTCCCGGCTTTTCTGGTTCTGCATGAGGTCCTCCAAAGCGCAATTGTTAACGGTCCGAACCCTAGCAGGGCGTTCTCCGGTAACAAGACGAAACATTTTATGAGTCGCGGTACCCCCTATCGACGTGGCTTGTTTGCAGCCTTCGCAGCGGGAAATTTCCTTGATTCCTCATTTGGATAGCAAAAGCGGATTGCGCGCAGGCGTCATCGGCACCGGAGCTTTCGGCCGCCACCACGCCGCCAAATATGCTGCAGCCGATGGAGTTAAGCTTACCGCAATTTCAGATGTGAGCGCCGAAACCCGGCGTGCCATGCGCGAACGCTTCGGCTGCGAAACCGTCTCGGATTGGAAAGACCTTCTGGGCAATGTTGATCTTGTCTCAATCTGCTCGCCGGCGGTTACGCATGCCCACATCGTGCGGGCATTCCTGGAAGCGGGTGCCCATGTTCTCGTCGAAAAGCCGATCGCGACCACGCTGCGCGAAGCCGACCAGCTGATAGAACTTGCGGAAGAGAAGAACCTCGTCCTCACTGTTGGCCATCAGGAGCGCTTTGTCTTCGCCCGTTCCGGCCTTCTGGACATGAAGGAGACTCCGCTTGAGATCTCCTGCTGGCGGATGGGCCCGTGGACGGGCCGCGGCGCAGACGTCAGCGCCGTACTCGATCTGATGATCCATGACATCGACTTGATGCACCGTCTCGTTCCGGGCGCCGTCGCGGAGGTCGATGCTTTTGCGCGCACCGAACATGGCCGGCATGCCGATGAAGTTTCGGCCGCCGTCGCGTTCGAAAACGGCACGCTTGCCCGTCTGCATGCCAGCCGCATCGCCCATCAGCGCAAGCGCGGGATGCAGCTCGTTTATGTCGATGGTGTGGTGGAGATCGATTTCATCACCCGTGAAATCCGCAATTCCACGCGCCGCCTGCTGGGCGAAATCAGCTTCGACGATCCCCTCTCCGAATCGGTTGCCTCCTTCATCCGGAGCGTGCGCGGCGAAGACCCGACCGTAGTGCGTCCGGAAGAGGCCCGGCACGCGCTGGAAACCGCGCTCCTGATCGAACAGGCTGCCAAAGCCCCTGCCCACAGCCCGGTTATCGAAAAAATCGCTGCCACGGCCTGATTTACGCTAAACACGGCCCATGACGGACCGTCTCACCATCGCGCTCGCCCAATTGAACCCAATCTTGGGCGACATACCCGGAAACCTCGCCAAGGCCCGCGCCGCGCGCGCGCAAGCCGCGCAGGCGAAGGCCGATTTGATCTTCTTTACCGAACTCTTCATCACCGCCTATCCCCCCGAAGACCTGGTGCTGAAACCGGCGCTGCAGGAAGACGCGCGCGAGGCCATCGAGAAACTCGCCGGCGACACCGCCGATGGCGGCCCGGCGGTTCTCATCGGCACGCCATGGGTGCAGGAGGGCAAAATCTACAACGCCTTCGCCTATCTGGATGCTGGCGAAGTGAAGGCTGTCACCCGCAAGGTCGATCTTCCGAACTATGGCGTGTTCGATGAAAAGCGCGTCTTCGCCGTTGGCCCCATGCCGGGACCGCTTAACATCCGTGGCGTGCGCATCGGTGTCCCCATCTGCGAAGACATCTGGACGCCGAATGTCGTCGAATGCTTGAGCGAAACTGGCAGCGAAATTCTTCTTGTGCCTAACGGCTCTCCCTTCGAAGTCGGCAAGGAAGACGTGCGGATGAATCTCATCGTCGCGCGCGTGACCGAATCCGGCCTGCCGCTCGTCTATCTCAACCAGTTGGGCGGTCAGGACGAGATCGTGTTTGACGGTTCGTCGCTTGTGATGAATGCCGATCGCACTGTCGCGGTGTCGCTTCCCTCCTGGGAGGAAAAGGTGGTCATCACCAAATGGCGTCGCGAGACTGGCAAGTGGATTTGCGAGCCGGGCGAAAAAGCCGCCGAGGAAGACCGCTCGACCAGTGTTTATCAAGCGATGATGCTGGGCCTGCGCGACTACGTGAACAAGAACCGCTTCCCGGGCGTTGTATTGGGACTTTCCGGCGGGATCGACAGCGCGCTGTCCGCAGCCGTTGCGGTCGATGCGCTGGGTGCCGATCGCGTGCGATGCGTGATGATGCCATCGCGTTATACCAGCCAGGAAAGCCTCGATGATGCACGCGATTGCGCGAAGATGCTGGGCGTCAAATACGAAATCATCCCCATCGAATCCGCCGTCGATGCTTTCACTGAAACATTGAAAGACGCCTTTGCCGGCAAACGCGCCGATACGACCGAAGAAAACATCCAGTCGCGCATTCGCGGCGTGATCCTGATGGCGATCTCCAACAAGTTCGGCCCGATGGTTCTCACCACCGGCAACAAGAGTGAAATGAGCGTCGGCTACGCCACGCTATATGGCGACATGTGCGGAGGCTACAACGTGCTCAAAGACGTATACAAGATGGAAGTCTTCCGCCTTGCACGCTGGCGCAACCAGACCTTGCCGAAGAATGCTCTTGGCCCGTCCGGCCGCGTGATGCCCGAAAACATCATCACGCGCCCGCCGAGCGCCGAGCTGCGCGAAAACCAGAAGGACGAGGATTCGCTGCCGCCCTACGAAATTCTCGACGGCATCCTCGAATGCCTGGTCGAGAAAGAGATGAAGTTCGAAGATGTCTGTGCCAAGGGCTATCACCCTGCCACAGTCAAGCGCATCGAACATCTGCTCTATGTTGCCGAATACAAACGCCGCCAAGCCCCGCCCGGCGTGAAGATCAGCGCTAGGAACTTCGGGCGGGACCGGCGTTATCCGATCACGAATGCGTTTCGGGACGCACGCGACATATGACCGTCCTCGTCCGTTTCGCCCCTTCTCCTACCGGGCTGCTCCACGTCGGTAACGCGCGTACCGCGATGTTGAACTGGTTGTTTGCGCACAAGGAGAAGGGCAAATTCTTCCTGCGCATCGACGACACCGATACCGAACGCTCCAAGCCGGAATACGAAGCGGCGATCCTCGAAGATTTGAACTGGCTGGGCCTTAGTCACGATCTCTTCGCCCGCCAGATCGAACGCGCGGGCGAACATGAAAGGGCGGCCGAAAAACTCAAAGCCAGCGGTCACCTCTATCCCTGCTACGAAACCCCGGACGAACTGGACCGCCGCCGCAAGCGCCAGATCGCGATGAAACGTCCGCCGGTCTATGACCGTGCAGCGCTGAAACTCACCGCCGAAGATCGCGCGAAACTGGAAGCGGAAGGGCGCAAACCGCATTGGCGCTTCAAGCTCTCGCAGTCGAAAGTGAAGTGGCACGATCTGTTGCGAGGCGATGTCGAAATCGACACCGCGCATCTGTCCGATCCCGTGCTAATTCGCGAGGATGGGCGCTTTCTCTACACGCTACCGTCGGTGGCTGACGACATCGATTTCGCCGTCACACATATCGTGCGCGGCGAAGACCATGTTACCAATACGGCAGCGCAGATCGAGATATTCGAAGCGTTGGGCGCAAAGGTCCCGGCCTTTGCGCATTTTCCGCTTTTGGTCGGCAGCGGCGGCGAAGCGCTGTCCAAACGTCTGGGCTCGATCTCGCTACGCTCCTTGCGCGAAGACGGCATCGAACCGCTCGCGCTCGCCTCCTATCTCGCCAAAACCGGCACATCGGATCCGATCGAACTTAAACCATCGCTCGAAGTGCTCGCTTCCGAATTCGCTTTCGAGAAAGTGGGCCGCGCGCCCGCCCATTTCGATCCCGCCGAGCTTCAGGGCCTCAACAGCAGGCTCCTCCATTCGCTGCCCTTCGAAGCTGTCGCCGCCCGGCTCGAAGCCATGGGCATCAAGGGCGGTGCAGACTTCTGGGACACCATCAAGCCCAATCTTGCACGCCTCTCCGAAGCCGCCGATCTCGCAAGGCTCGTCACCGGCCCCATCAAGCCCGTCATCGAAGACGCCGCCCTGATCGCCAGGGCCACCGAGCTGCTGCCGCCCGAGCCCTTTACCGAGGAAACCTGGTCCGCCTGGACCAAGGCCGTGGGTGTGGCCACCGGCGCCAAGGGCCGGAACCTGTTCCACCCCCTGCGACTGGCACTGACGGGACGGGAAAATGGACCTGAGCTGAAAAAGCTGCTACCGCTCATCGGACGCGAGAGGGCTCTCGCGAGGCTCGAAGGGAAAACGGCGTGACGTCTGTCCGCTTCATTTGCCGGATTTCGATTTGCGGCTAGCGCCGCGACACCCCCTTTTGCCCAAACCACATCCCCAAAATCGTCCTGACCCGCACGGTGCGGGTCTGTCCGGTAATCGCGGGGAAAGTATCGGTGTCCTAGAACCCAAATCGCTGTAAGAAAGTGTCATGACCGCGCTACGCCTCTACAACACGCTGACCCGCACGAAGGAGGAGTTTGTTCCCCTCGATGCCTCGAACGTGCGCATGTATGTCTGCGGACCCACGGTCTATGACTATGCCCATATTGGCAATGCGCGGCCAGCAATCGTATTCGATGTCCTGTTCCGCCTCTTGCGCCACCTTTATGGCGAAAATCATGTCACCTATGTGCGCAACATCACCGATGTGGACGACAAGATAAACGCGCGCGCACTCGAACGCCGTGGCGGCCGCAACGTGCCGCTGTTGGATGTTGTGCGCGAGCTGACCGAAGAAACCTATCGCATCTATAACGAAGATATTGCCGCGTTGGGCTGCCTGCCGCCCACCAAAACCCCGCGCGCGACGGAACACATCAAACAGATGATCGCGATGATTGAGACACTCATCGCAAACGGCCACGCTTACGAAGCGCAAGGCCATGTATTGTTCGACGTGGCGTCGAAAGCCGATTATGGAAAACTTGCCCGCCGTTCGCTCGACGACATGATTGCAGGCGCCCGTGTGGATGTTGCGCCGTACAAGAAAGGCGCGATGGATTTCGTCTTGTGGAAGCCGTCGGATGATTACACGCCCGGCTGGGAAAGCCCGTGGGGCAGAGGACGCCCTGGCTGGCACATCGAATGCTCCGCCATGGCGGGCGAATATCTGGGCGAAACCTTCGATATTCATGGCGGCGGAATCGATCTCGTTTTTCCGCACCACGAAAACGAAATCGCCCAATCCGAAGCCGCCCACCACAACCACCCGCTCGCGAAAGTGTGGATGCACAACGGCTTTCTAAATGTCGAAGGCGAAAAGATGTCGAAAAGCGTCGGCAATTTTGTGACGATACACGAACTGCTGGAGGATTGGCCGGGCGATGTGTTGCGGTTCAACATGTTGCGCAGCCATTACCGTCAGCCGATGGACTGGACAATTGCGGGCATGAAGGAAAGCTGGAACACGCTCGAACGCTGGTACGATCAGGTCGAACCTATCCCCGGCGCAAAGGTGGGAAAGGGCATTCTCGCCGCACTGTCGGATGATCTCAACACACCGCAAGCCATTGCCGAATTGCACAAGGCGGCACCGGAGGAACTTGCCGGTGGGCTAGCGCTTTTGGGTTTCGACGTCAAACCCGAAGCGTTGAAAAGCAAGAAAGCCGTGGACACCGTCGAAATCGCCCGCGCCATCGAAGCCCGCAACGCCGCGCGCAAAGCGAAGAACTTCGCGGAATCCGATCGCATCCGCGACGAACTCCTGGCGCAAGGCATTGTGCTGAAGGACGGACCGCAAGGTACGACGTGGGAGGTCAAGCGATGAGCCGCGAACGCCTCTACATCTTCGACACCACCTTGCGCGATGGCGCGCAGACGCAAGGCGTCGATTTTTCGGTGGAAGACAAGCGCCAGATCGCGCTCGCGCTCGATGAGCTTGGCATCGACTACATCGAAGGCGGGTGGCCCGGCGCAAATCCGACCGACACGGCATTTTTCTCCGAACGTCTGCCGCTGAAAACCGCACGCTTTGCCGCGTTCGGAATGACGAAGCGATCGGGGCGCAGCGCAGCCAACGATCCATCGCTTGCCGCCGTGCTCGACGCGAAGACCGATGCCACCGTACTTGTCGGCAAGACGTGGGATTTCCACGTCGATGTCGCGCTCGAAATCCCGCGCGAGGAAAACATCGATAATATCGCCCAATCCATCGCTGCGGTAAGGGCCAAGGGGCGCGAGCCCATGCTCGACGCCGAACACTTCTTCGACGGTTACAACGCCAATCCGCAATATGCCCTCGATTGTATCCGCGCCGCGCAGGATTCAGGCGCGCAATGGCTGGTGCTCTGCGATACCAATGGCGGCACGATGCCGGAAGATGTCTATCGCATCGTCAGCGAAGTGAAGGCGGAGCTGCCCGGCGCCAATCTCGGCATCCACGCGCACAACGACACGGAGCAAGCGGTTGCCGTCACGTTGGCCGCCGTTCGCGCTGGCGCGCGCCAGTTGCAGGGTACGTTGAATGGTCTGGGCGAACGCTGCGGCAATGCCAATCTCTGTTCGGTCATCCCGAATTTGCTGATGAAGGAACCCTACGCCAGCCAGTTCGAAACAGGGATCACACGAGATCAACTTGCGCGTCTCACGCATCTTTCGCGTTTGCTGGACGAAATCCTCAACCGCGCGCCCAGCCGGCATGCCGCTTATGTCGGACCCTCGGCCTTCACGCACAAGGGCGGCCTTCATTCATCAGCCGTGCTGAAAGACCCACGCACCTATGAACATGTGCCGCCGGAGTCGGTTGGCAATTCGCGCGTTATTCCAGTGTCCGACCAATCGGGCCGCTCGAACGTGCTCGCCCGTTTCGCCGAAATCGGCATTCATATCGATCCGAAAGACGGCCGCGTCGGCCGCCTTCTGGAAGAGGTCAAGCAGCGCGAATTCCTTGGCTATGCCTATGACGGTGCAGAAGCTTCGTTCGAACTTCTCGCTCGCCGTGCTCTTGGCGAAGTGCCCGACTATTTCGATGTCGAGAGCTTCAAGGTCACGGTCGAGCGCAAACACAATGCCCGTGGCGAACAGGAAACCGTTTCCGAAGCCGTGGTAAAGATGAAAGTCCACGGCAAGCCCGTGCACAATCTGGGATTCGGGAACGGTCCTGTGAACGCGCTTGACGATGCGCTGCGCAAGGATCTTGGTGACTACTCCTCTTTTATCGCCGACCTGCGTCTGGTGGATTTCAAGGTCCGTATCCTCACGAGCGGCACGGAGGCTGTGACCCGCGTGATGGTGGAAAGTGCGGACGGCAAGGGCAATCGCTGGTCCACGGTCGGCGTCTCTCCCAACATCGTGGATGCCTCCTTCGAGGCACTGACGGATTCGATCACCTACAAGCTCCTGCGCGACGGGGCCCGCGCATGACCGCGATGCAAAAGCGGTGGGCGTAAATCGGGCGCCCGGCCGCTAGGTTCGGCCCATGAGCGAAGACCCCATAGATCATCCGCATGCCGAGCGTCATGGCATTCTCTATGCGGGCTCGGCCTATCTGATCTGGGCGGTGATGCCGCTCTATTGGAATCTGCTGGCAGTGGTGCCGGCCGTTGAACTGGCAACGCATCGCATCCTGTGGTGCGCCATCTGCGTTTTCACCATCTCGCTGGCCCGCGGCCGCCTGC
Source organism: Rhizomicrobium sp. (assembly GCA_035548975.1). Taxonomy (GTDB): domain Bacteria; phylum Pseudomonadota; class Alphaproteobacteria; order Micropepsales; family Micropepsaceae; genus Rhizomicrobium. The sequence continues at coordinate 199,759 of DASZRY010000014.1, read as the reverse complement.
TGCATCTGGTCCGGATCGTTCGCGATCGTAAGCTGTTGCCCACGCTCATGCTGACAAGCGTGCTCATCACCTGTAATTGGACGATTTTCATCTACTGCGTAGAGAGCCGGCAATTGGTTGCTGCGAGCCTCGGCTATTACATCACCCCGCTTATCTCCATCGCATTGGGGGTTGTGTTGTTGGGCGAGCGCGTCACGCCGGTAAAGATTCTGGCCATTGCGCTCGCCACCGCCGCTGTCGTTTGGCAGGCAGTCCAGCTCGGCTATATTCCCTGGGTTGCGCCCGCGCTTGCGTTTTCATTCGGTTTTTATGGCTATTTCCGCAAGCTCACCCCTGTGGACTCGCTCGACGGCCTCACTATCGAGACCTGTCTCCTGTTTCCGGTCACGCTGGCATTGGTGAGTTATTGGAACTTCAACGGCACGGGCGCCTTTCCACGCGCGGGTGTTTACATCGATACGTTGCTCGTATTTGGAGGCCCGTTGACGGCCGTCCCGCTTGTTCTGTTTGCCGCAGGCGCGCGCCGCGTGCGCATGGTAACGTTGGGCTTTCTGCAATTCCTGTCGCCCACGCTCACGCTCATTCTGGCGGTCGCACTGCTGGGCGAGCATTTCACGCGTCTCGATGTCATTACCTTCGGCTGCGTCTGGGGCGCGCTTCTGATCGTCAGCCTCGAAGGCCGCATCAGACGATTTGCGGCCGGACGCGCGCTTTGAGCATCGCCTCGACCGTATCCATGGCGTCGATGACAGTGGGAACGAATTTGAAATGGGTGAGCACTTTTTCGCTTGCAAAGCCCTTTTCGATCACATGGTCGAGCATCGCGCGCAAGGGATCGAAATAGCCGTTCAGATTTATGACGACTATGGGTTTGGAGTGCACGCCCAGTTGTGCTTCCGTCACCACCTCGAAGAATTCGTCCAAGGTACCCAAGCCACCCGGCAGGAGCACGAATGCATCCGACATCGCAATCATCCGCTGTTTGCGCTCTTGAATGTTTGGCGTGATGATCGTTTCCTCGGCCGATTTCAGCGGCGGCTCCAGGTGACGCAGATATTGCGGCAGAACGCCTGTGACCGGCGCGCCCGCATCGCGTGCCGCCCGTGCCGCTTCGCCCATCAAACCCACATTTCCCGCACCGAACACCATGCGGAAGCCGCGCAGTGCGATCGCGGCGCCAAGATCGCGGGCTGCCTGGATGTAATGCGGGTCCGTCCCGCGCGAGGAACCGCAGAAAACGCAGATAGAAGCCTCGCCGATGTCCTTGTTCACGAAGGGGTTATGCATGGGCGGGCTTGGGTCCGTTGCAATTGCGGGCATTGTCGGTTCTGTTTGCGATACATATACGAAAAACACATCCAGCGATCGGGAGAATCTTTGTGCGGGCGTTTCTTATCATAGCCGCCGTTGCGTTGCTGGCACTTATAATTGGCTTTTTCTTTTTCGGCAGCGCGAATTTGGGACATTAAGGAATGGCAGATCAGCATCCGTTGGTGGAAGAAGGTTCGGGCGCCCCGTCGCTGCGCCCGCTTTATATGTTGCTGCCGTATCTCTGGCCCAAGGGCAGGCCGGATCTCAAGGCGCGCGTCATCTGGTCGATCATCTGCCTGCTGCTCGCCATCGTCGCCACCACGCTTTATCCGTTGTTCCTGGCCTATGCGACCGATGCGCTGTCGGCGCAGCCGCCAGCAAAGATCGCGCTGGGCTACGCGCTTGCGATGATCTCGGCCTATGCGGTTGCCCGTATAACCATGCAGCTCTTCGCGCAGGTGCGTGACGGTATCTTCGCCAAGGTGCAATATCATGCGCTGCGCGAAGTGGGCGTCTCCACCTTTGCCCATGTCCACACCCTGTCGTTGCGGTTTCATCTGGAGCGCAAAACCGGCGGGCTGTCGCGCATCATCGAACGCGGCACCAAGGGCATAGACACGCTTCTGTCTTTCGCCATCTTCAGCATCTTCCCAACCGTGCTGCAGCTTCTGCTGTTCAGCCTCGAAATGGTCATCAAGCTCAATGTCTGGGCCGCGCTTGTCACTATCGTCATGGTGGTGGCCTATGTTTGGTTCACTTTCGCGATTACGCGCTGGCGGATTCAGTTCCGCCGTGACATGAACCAGTCGGACCAGGAAGCCAACACCAAGGCGGTAGACAGCCTGCTCAACTACGAGACGGTCAAGTATTTCAACAATGAGGTCCATGAGACCCGCCGCTTCGACAAGTCGATGGAACGCTTCGCCAAGGCTTCCATCCAGGCGCAGACTTCGCTGTCGGTGCTGAACATCGGTCAGGCGACGATCATGGCGCTGGGTCTGCTTGCCGTGCTTTCAATCACCGCAGTCAATATCAGGGCGGGCCTGCTTACTATCGGCGCGGTGGCGCTCGCCAACGGCATTCTCATCCAGCTCTATCAACCGCTCAATCTGCTGGGCACCGTCTATCGCGAGATAACGCAAGCCCTTGTCGATATGGATGCGATGTTTCGCCTGCTCCACATGCAGCAGGAGATCAAGGACAAGCCGGGCGCCAAACCGCTTTCCGTCAGTGGCGGCGAAATCAAGTTCGACAATGTAATCTTCTGTTATGAGCCCGAACGCGTGGTTCTCAAGGGCGTCAGCTTCACCGTCCCCGCCGGCAAGACAGTCGCCGTCGTAGGCCCATCCGGCGCGGGAAAATCCACGATTTCCCGTATTCTCTATCGGTTCTACGATATCGCGTCCGGCAAAGTGACTATCGACGGCCAGGACATTCGTGAGGTCACGCAGGCTTCCTTGCGCGCCGCCATCGGCATCGTCCCGCAGGACACGGTGCTCTTCAACGATACCATTCGCTACAATATTGCCTATGGCCGCATCGGCGCCAATGAGTTCGAAATCAAGGACGCCGCGCGTCACGCGCAGATCGACAAGTTCATACATGAACTACCGTTGGGCTACGACACGATGGTCGGCGAACGCGGCCTGAAACTTTCCGGCGGCGAGAAACAGCGCGTAGCCATCGCGCGCACGATTCTCAAAAACCCGCCAATCCTTCTCCTGGACGAAGCGACGTCCGCCCTCGACACGGGTACCGAACGCGAAATCCAGAGCGCACTCGGCGAAATCTCGAAGAACCGCACCACGCTCGTCATCGCGCACCGCCTTTCAACCGTGGTTGACGCCGACGAGATACTCGTCCTCGATCACGGACAGATTGTCGAACGCGGGCGCCATTCCGAACTCGTGGCGCTCGGCGGTCAATATGCCTCGATGTGGAACAAGCAGAAGGAAGCGGCCGAGGCACGCGAAAAACTCAAGGCAGCGGAAGCCGATCCCGACGTGGCGCCCGGTATCGCGCGCGCGACGCCGCTGGCTGCGGATTGACTACTCCGCTGCCTCGGGTTTCGGTGCCTGCACGTTTGCGGGCCGTGGATGCAGCTTTGGAACGCTGGCCTTCATAGCGCGCCGCTCGGCCTTGCGTTCGCGGCGGCGATAGGGGTAGGCCAGCATCGCCGGCACCAGCCCCAGCGTGATCATTTTCGAAAAGGCGAGGCCAAAGACGATCGCCGTCGAAAGCTGAATCCACATCGAGGCATTCGGTCCCCCAATCGTCACTTCACGCGTCGCAAAGTCGATCTCGATGCCGAACATCATGGGCAGCAGTCCGCCAATGGCGGTGACGGTGGTCAAAAACACCGGCCGCAAGCGCTGCGCGCTCGAGCGGATTACGGCTTCAATCGGCTCCATTCCGGAATCGCGCAGGCGATGGAAGGTGTCGATCAAGACGATGTTGTGGTTCACCACGATACCGGCCAGGGCCAACATGCCGGTGCCTGTCATGATGATGGAGAATGTCTGTCCCATCACCACCATGCCCAGCAGCGCGCCTATCATGGCGAGCACCACCGCCACGAGAATGAGGCCCGCATGGTAGAAACTGTTGAAAAGCGCGAGGAGCACGATCGCGATCAGGAAGAGTGCCAGGAACGCGGCCTCAATCAGGAACGCGCCGGATTCATCTTGCTGCTCGTCCGCGCCCTTGAATTGCACGCGCACGTCATGGGGAATGGCCTGCGTCGCGATCCAGCTCTTCAGCTTTGCCACCTCTTCGCTTGGCAATACGCGTGCAGCAATGCAGTTAGCCGTCACTTCCTTGCTGCATTGCACCTTCACATTCGCGCGTATGTGATAGACGCGATGTCCGTTGATGCGTTCGATCGAATTGACCTGTTGTTCGGGCACGCGCTTGACGAAATTGCTGATTGGCACCACGCCCTGCGCCGTCGGCACGCGAAGATTGTCGAGCGCATGTACGCCTCGATCTTCCTCGGGATAGCGCACGCGGATATCGATTTCATCATCGGCGTCGTCAGGCCGGTATTTGCCAACCAGCACGCCGTTGGTCACAAGCTGTACCGCCGTGCCGATGGTCTGGGCATTGGCGCCAAAGCGGCTCGCCGTCTCGCGATCGATGTCGAGATTCCATTCGATTCCGGGCAACGGCCTTGTGTCTTCGAGATCGCGCAACTCCGGCAGCGAGTCCAAATGCTTGCGGATCATGTCCACGGCCTGCGCCAGCGCCGGATAATCGTCCGACGACACGTCGATCATCACGTCCTTGCCGGTCGGCGGGCCCTGCTGCGGCTCGCGCACTTCCACATGAATGCCCGGCAGATTGGCGGTCTTCTGCCGGATCTGTTCCAGTATCTTCTTGCCTGGTCCGCGCTCCTTGAAATCCTTCAGCTCCACGGTGATACGGCCCACATTGTCCACCGGCACGCCACCTTGATTGTTGAGCGTGTAGTTGTTCCCGCCGGTTCTTGCATAGAGCGATTTGATTCCCGGCACGGTCGCAACAATATTGTTCACCCCCATCACGATGTCGCGCGTTTCCTTGGCTGAAATATTGCCGCGTGCAGATACCAGCACCGAGGCAAAGCTCGGATCGGTCTCGACGAAGAACTCTACACCCTTGTTGAACGCTGCGAACAATCCGACAACGACCACTACAACGCCAACCGCACCCAGCATCACTTTGCCGGGATTGTGCGTCAGCCTGTCGGCGAGATGGGCATACCATCCTGTGATGCCCGGAATCTGCCGCCAATCGCCGGTCTCGGATGCCTCGATCGCTTTTTCGTGCTGTTCGTCATAGGGCGGCGGCCTGCCGAAAAACCCGCCGAGCACTGGCAGGAACATCAACGCCACAACCATCGATGCCGAGAGCACAATGATCAGCGTGATCGGGAAATAGCTCATGAACTTGCCCGATACGCCCGGCCACAACAGCATGGGCAGGAACGCGCCGATCATGGTGGCTGTCGCGCTGACCACCGGCCAGAACATGCGCAGTGCCGCTTCCGCAAACGCCTGTTTCGGCGGGTGGCCTTCCGTCATCTTCCGGTCGGCATATTCGACAACGATGATCGCGCCGTCGACCAGAATGCCGACTGCAAGCAGCATCGCGAACATGATCATGAAGTTCAGCGTGTAGCCGATGCCGTTCAATCCCATGAACGCCATGAGGAACGAGGTCGGAATTGCCACGCCTACGAGCAGCCCCGAGCGCACGCCCAGAGCCGCCACGATGATGATCATGACGAGCACGATGGCGAGGATGATCGAATCCGACAGCGATCCAAGTTGATCGCGAATGTCGGTCGATTCATCGAACAGATAATTCACATGCACGCCCGCCGGCCACGATTTCATTGCGTCGCCGACAATCTTCTTCACTTGCTCGTTGTTGGCGATGATGTTGGCGCCGATGCGCTTGGTCACGTCGATGGCGATGGTCGGTTGTCCATTCATCCGCGCATAGGAAGTCGCGTCCTGGAAGGTGCGGCGAACCGTTGCCACGTCCTTCAAGGTCACCGTCGAATCCGTGGTTGAGCGCAAGGGCAGATTCAAGACGTCCTGCGCGGTTTCAATCACGCCCGGCACTTTCACCGCGAAACTGCCATGCCCGGTGTCGAGCGATCCCGCCGGAATCAATCTGTTGTTGTTGGCAATCGCGGCGAACAACTCGCTTTGCGTCAGCCCATAGCTTTCAAGCTTTTGCGGATCGATGACGATCTCAAGCATTTCCTCGCGCTGTCCCGAAAGATCGGCATCGAGCACGGTGGGAATTGTCTTGATCTGGTCGCGCAGATCGCGCGCGAGTTTGAACAGGGTTCGTTCCGGCACGTCGCCGGACAGCGCGACGGTGATGACGGGAAACAGGCTCGCATTAAACTCGCGCACGGTCGGTGGATCGGCCTCGGTCGGGAGCCTGGGCCGCGTCTGGTCCACCAGCGCCCGCACGTCTTCAAGCGCCTTTTGCTTGTTAAAATTGACGTCGAATTCAAGGATGATGACAGCCGCGCCCTGGTAAGCGCGTGCGGTAATGTCTTTCAGACCTTCGACGGACCGCAAATTCGTTTCCAGCGGCTTGACGAGCAAGCGTTCGCTGTCCTCAGGACTGATGCCGGGATAGGTCACCGTCACCGCGAGCACCGGGAACGGTATGTCGGGGTCGGCTTCCTTGGGAATCTGTATGAACGAAATGATGCCGCCAACGATCACCACGACGATCAGTGCAATAACCAGTCGCGTGTTGCGAACGGCCCATTCGACGATTGCGGTCATACGGCCTTCCCGCCCACAGGCTTGCCTGTATCTGCGACAGTTTCCACTTTTTCGCCGTCGCTTACGAATTCCTGGCCGACCGTGATCACCGTTACCCGTTCCGGGAGACCGGAAATCCACATTCCGTCAGGACCGTCCGAAATCACCTGCACCGGTATGAAGGCGACCTTTCCATTCTTCACCGTGCGCACGCCAACAGTGCCGTTGTCGTCAAGCACCAGGATACCGGGCGAGATCTTTTGAGCTTTCACGCGTTTCACAGGAATGCGAATGTCGGCGCTCACTCCGTCGCGAAGCTTGGCATCGGGATTGGGCAATTCCACTTCCACGCGGAACGCGCGCGTTGCGGAATCGGCCCGATCCGCCACGAACCGCACCCTTCCCGCTACCGTTTCGCCGGTGACAAGCCTCACCGTCGCCGGATCGCCAACCGTTACCGATCCCACTTCCTGTTCGTTAAGCGTGGCAATCGCGAGGAATGGCTCAGGCGCAATCAGCAAGGCGCATTTGTCGCCCGGCCGCATATAGTCGCCCACGTTGACGTAACGATCGTCGATCACACCGTCGAAGGGTGCCTTGATGCGGGTATTGTTCACCGAAATGGCTTGTGTGTTTACCGCCGCCCGCGCCGCCTGCAACGATGCTTCGGCCTGCGCCATCTGCGTCTTCGATCGGAAGCCGTCTTCAAACAGCTTCTTGGCGACCTCGTATTCCTTTTCTCGCTGGTCGACGAGCGCCTGCGCTTCGGAAAGCCGTGCGCCGCGATCGTTCAACTTCAGTTCGCAAAGCACCTGACCGGTTTTCACCCGATCGCCCTTCTCGAAATGCAGCGCCTGCACCACGCCTTCCACTTCCGCGCGCACATCCACTTCGTGAAGCGCCTGCGTGCGGCCGCGCACGGTGATTGTGGCGTTGCGATCTGTCGCGATGAGGGTGCGCACTTTCACGCGCGGCGTCACATCGGTGTTGGCCTGCGCCGTTTCGCTCCGGCCGGAATGCGGATGGAAGATGAGGCCGGTGGCAAGCCAGGCCGTCACGGCGAGCGCAATGCCGATCGCCCACTGATATCGGGGTTTCATGGAGCGCCAGAGGTTCAGAATACGTCCCATTGCTCCACTCACTCGGCCGCTTCGGCGGCTTGCGTTTCAACGTCTGCGCGATGGGCGCGGATGAATTTCAGACTCGCTTCGTAGATCGTCCGGCCCAGCCCGTTGACGAAAGCCTCTCCAGGGCATTTCGGCTCGCCGGCCCGGATTTGCGCGAGCTTCTCTTCGCTTTGGGCGATGTAGGAATTGATCATGGCCGTTACGCGCTCGGGCGGAAGCAAATGCGAAAAGAGCATCGCGAACACGAATGGAGAGCGATGCCGGTCCTCGGGCAGGGGCTTCATCAACGAGCCCAGGAACACGGCGCGCCCTGCCGGCGTGATCGAATAGACCTTGCGGTCAGGCCGTTTTTCCTGGCTCTCGGAGCGCACGGAAACCAGGCGTTCTTCCGTCAGCCGGTTCAGCGCCGGATAGATCGAGCCGAAACTTGCCTCGACGAAGTGCTGATAGCCGTCTTCTTCGAAGGTCTTCTTGATTTCATAGCCTGTGGCATCGCCACGGGTGAGAATGCCCAAACAGATTGTCCGGACGTCCATTTACCAGCCCTTGATCTATATTGGTCCGATATAGATCAAGGCTATATAGGGCCGGTTACCAAAGCTTCAAGGCAAGGTCTCCCACGCTTTGTGCATTGCAGAATTGCGCCCAACTTGGGAGCAAAAACTACCGTGATTTCAGAGCGATAGCGGCAATAGTACCTATATTTGACTTCCGTCCTTGAACTTGGCCTATAAAGGCCTATATTCCAAGGATGGAATATGGAAAGACCACATCGCAAACGGCAAAAAGAGCGGCGACGGCCAGTCGGCCGGCTCCGCTTTCACGCCCGATAACGATTTCAGATCAGCTCGATACGGTCGACTTCGATGCCCTTCATGCCCTGGCGGGTGGAAAAGCGGATGCGCTGTTCGGGCGAAAGGATCGGAATCCCCGAGCGGCGCAAGGCGCTGGCGTGCAGATACACATCTCCGCTCCCGTCCTGGGGCATGACGAAGCCGAAGCCCTTCTGTTCGTTGAAGAACTTGACCGTACCTTCAACCATCGGACCACTGGGTCCGGTGTCCCGCTGGCGGCCGCCGCCAAAGCGATCACCGCCACCGAAACGATCGCCACCGCCAAAGCGGTCGCCACCGCCAAAGCGTCCGCCACCGCCGCCGAAGCGCCCGCCGCCGCCGCCAAAGCGCCCGCCACCGCCGCCGCCGCCGCTCGACGGTTCGGCTGTGGAGGTATCGACGCTATGGATCGCTACCACCTGAAGCCCGCGAGGGCTTTCCTGCAGGTCGCAAACGATAGTGGAGCCCTGCGGCAGATCGTTTTGGCCCAGCGCCGCAAGGGCGGACGCATGGCAGAACGCATCGCTGCCATTGTCGAGAGTGACGAAGCCATAACCCTTGGTGGCGTTGAACCATTTCACTTTGCCCTTCACCGACGCCATCGCGAGGGGCCCAGATCCGCTTTCAAAATTTGCCATGAGATCGCTGATACCGGCCGGAAACTGACCATGGTCGTGCGCGAGGCTTCCGGCAAAAGCCCCACACCCGGAACCTATCATGCCCAGAGGATCGCGAAAATCGCAACCATCCAGCGCCCTCCTCGCGGTTCGCGAATTGGACGGAAAGGGCCCGCCGCGCCACACTTGGTCGGTATTCGTGGACTTTTCACCATGGATAGTGGCCTCGAAACGCCGAAATTCGATCAGTTTGCGCTGCGAAAGGACCCTGTAACCGGCCCCCCGGGAAGCGCGTATTGTCGGATGCACCCAAGCGAGGGACGCGATTGATGGCCTTTGCCTCCCATTCCGAAGGCGCACCCGGGAAGCGGCTTGTCTATCGCCACACGCTGTGGGTTCGCATCTTTCATTGGATAAATGCGGGCGTCCTCCTCATCATGCTGATGAGCGGGCTCCAAATCTTCAACGCGCACCCCGAACTCTATTGGGGCAAGACAAGCCATTTCGACCGCCCGCTTCTTTCGATGACGGCGATCCGTGCTCCCGACGGCGGGATCAGGGGAATAACCCGTATTGGCGAGGTTCAATTCGATACCACTGGATTATTTGGCGCTTCCGAAATTTTCGGCCGGATCGTTCCGCGTGGTTTTCCGGCATGGGCCACGTTGCCGAGCTGGCAATCGCTCGCAGTTGGACGTCAATGGCATTTCTTCTTCGCTTGGCTGTTCGTCTTCAACGGCCTCGCATTTGCGGCCTATGCAGCCGTCAGCCGTCATTTCGATCGCGACTTGCTGCCGAAAAAACGCGACATCGGTAATCTCGGCAAGAATATCGTCGATCATTTGCGGCTACGCTTTCCCAAAGGCGAGGAAGCGCTGCATTACAACGTACTTCAGAAGCTCGCCTATTTCACCGTCATCTTCATTCTCGGCCCGCTGATTGTTCTGACTGGCCTCACAATGTCGCCGACGTTGAACAGCGCCTTCCCAGCCTTGCTTTTCATTTTCGGCGGCAGACAAAGCGCCCGCACTGTTCATTTTCTCTGCGCTTTCGGATTTGTGATGTTTTTCGCAGTCCACATGATCATGATTATCTTGTCGGGACCGTTCAACAATCTGCGCGCCATCATCACGGGCCGCTATGGGATCGAGGTGGACAATGGCTGACGCCGACCGCCGCAACTTCCTCACCCGCCTCGGCATTGGCGCAAGTGCCGCGATCCTTGCCGGCTGCGACAGGATCTCGCAAAGCGCCGGCGGACAGGAATTCCTCAAGAAAGGCGCCGATCTGGCCTACAGGGTTCAGCGTCTGATCGCAGGCCGCGACGCGTTGGCGCCCGAATTCTCAAAGGCCGATATCGCTCCCGTCTTCCGCGCCAACGGCACGCTCGATCCCGATACGGACGACTACAACGCGCATGTTGCTGGCAACTTCCGCGACTGGCGGATCAAGGTCGCCGGTCTCGTCGAGCATTCCTTCGAGCTTTCGATGGAAGAATTGCGCGCCATGCCGGCACGCACGCAGATCACGCGCCACGATTGCGTCGAAGGCTGGTCCTGCATCGGCGAATGGACCGGTGCTCCCTTGCGCCTCATCCTCGCCAGAGCCAAGCCAAAAGAAAACGCCCGTTACGTGGTTTTCCACTGTGCCGACGACATGAGTTCGGACGGTGAAGAGGAGCAATTCTATTATGAAAGCCTCGACCTGATCGAAGCCGCACACCCTCAAACGATCCTGGCCTACGATCTCAACGGCAAACCGCTTCCCGTCGCCAACGGTGCTCCCGTACGGCTTCGTGCCGAACGGCAATTAGGCTACAAGATGGCCAAGTATGTGAACGGCATCGAGCTGGTTGAGAGTTTGGCGCACATTCGCGGCGGCAATGGCGGCTACTGGGAGGACCAGGGCTATACCTGGTGGGCGGGCATTTGAATGAAGCCGGAGACATATGATTTTCTCAACAACCTGAGCACGATATGGGCGATCATCATCGGCGCGGTTCTGGCGACCGCCGGCGGCCTGATCGCCACTTGGATCGAACGCACCATCGACCGTCATCACCGGGAGAGGAATGCCGCGCTCTTTTTTGGCGAAGTCCTCTCGACGCTCGACGTGATCCTGGAATTTGCCGCACAGGCGCGCGGCATCGGAGATCCCTACGGTCCTATCACCATGCGATTTCTGCGCTCGGCCCGGCGCGAGATCGACATCTACGATCGCAATCGGGAGAATGTATTCTTTCTGCGAGACGGCCACTTGCGGGCCCGCATTCACACTTCAATCCTGCGGCTTACCATGCCGCTCGACGGCATCTTCGATTTCACCCAGGAAATCGCGATGGCCGAAGCCCAATTGAAAGCGCTCCCACCCGGCGATGCCGAACGCGAAGATGTCGCAAAACGGATTGAAAATCTGCGCCAGCGCCGCGACGGCAGTTTCGATTTCGTTGTCGAAGCGGCTGCCCAATTGAAGCCCGTCATCTCCGGCCTGGAGCCCATCGCGCGGCAATCGTTCCGTCAGCTCGGGCAGGTGGCGCGAAGCTGATAACGGGAAGACGCGCGCCGGCAAACAGAAAAAATTTCCATGCGTGATAATGACAAGCGTTTCAATAACTGACGTTGCGGTTCGGCTATGCGATTGCATTTAAGCCTTTAAACACAGGCCGATAACATCGTTGTCAGCAAATTGTCCGTACAAGGACTCAGTGCTCCGCTCATGGATTGTGGATTGGCGCGGGATTACACTATCCGTATTCGAAGCATTCGGGAGCACAATATGCAGTTGTTGAAATGGAGCTTCGCAATCGCGTTTGCCGGTGCCGTCGTCACCTCTGCCTTTGCAGAGGAACAGCGGACGACAACGGTTGCGTCTGCGGAAGCGCCTGCGAAGAAGCAAACCATGCGGGAGTATTGCGGCGATCTTGTCGTGCAGTTCAACGCAGCGGACACCCACGCCGTGTCCGCCGAGAATCTCGCCGATGCGAAGGACCATGCCTCGCGCGGCGAAATGCTATGCGGCACGATGCCGAAGACCGGCGTGAAGGAACTCTGGCTCGCGTTGAAGACCATCGGCGTCGAGCCGAAATAAGACCCGCAGGCGGACGCGCTTTTTTATTGAAGGCGCGTTCGCTTATGCGGCTTTCTTCCGAGCTGCAGGTGCCGTCGCATCCGCCGTCCAGAGATGTTGGGCCGCATATGCCCGCCACGGCCGCCATGCTTTGGCGATGTCCAGGAGTTCGTCGGCCGTCGCGCGCTTAGCCAAAGCCCTATCCATCGCTCGTAACAGCCCGACGTCCGATGCCGGAAACGCATCCGGCTCGTGCAAGGCGCGCAATGCGATATATTGCGCCGTCCATTCTCCGACACCCGGCAAGGTGCAAAGCCGCGCCACCGCGCTTTCCAGATCGATCGCGGTGCTGAACAGATCGTGCTCCGACACCGCGGCTTTTGCGACTGCCGCCAGCGTACGAATTCGCGCCCCTGGCATTCCGAGTCCAGAAAGATCGGCAGCTGCTACCTGCTTTGCAGACGGAAATGTATGTGTCAGTCCCGGAAAGGCACGCGCCGTTTGCGGCATTGGCTTGCCGCACAGCGCCACCAGTTTTCCTGCCAGTTTGCGTGCGGCCGCCACCGTGACTTGCTGGCCCAACACCGCGCGCATCGCGAGTTCGAATGGGTCCCAGGAGCCCGGCACCCGCAAACCCGGTCGTGCCCGGATCGTTTTGGCAAGCCGGGGATCTTTTTTGAAATGCGCCGTGATCGCGCGAATGTCCGCGCCCACATCGAACATGCGTTTCAACCGCGAAACGATTGCCGGTAGTGCTTTGACATTGGGAAAGGCAATAGTGGCGGCCAGCGCGTGCTTGCCCGCAACCGGCGCTATGGAAACCGTTCCCTGCACGCCATCGACGGCAATGGTTCGCGAGTAGCGCTCCGGCGTTACCACCTCCACACCTTCAATCGCGCGCGCCGCAAAAAAATCCATCATCGCCGCCCAGTCATAGGGCGGGGCATAGGACAGTGTGATCGTGATTCCCGGATCGCGCGCATGCTTGCGCCGCAATTCCGATGGAGGGCGCTTGTAAAGCGTTCGGAACGTATCGTTGAACCGCCGCACGCTCCCGAAACCGGAGGCCAACGCCACATCGACCATGCTCATTGAGGTGTCGTGGATCAGCTGCTTTGCCAGATGAACGCGGCGCGTCTGCGCCACTGAAATGGGGGAGGCGCCCAGATGCTTCTGAAACAGCCGCCGCAGCTGCCGTTCGCCCACGCCGAGGCGTGATGCCAATGCTTCCACATCCGCCTCGCCGTCCAGAAATCCGTCGCCGATCAGAGCCAACGCCCGCGACACGGTGTTGGATGTTCCGCGCCAAGCTCCGATTTCGGGTGAACATTCGGGCCGGCATCTGAGACAGGGTCGGAATCCGGCTTCCTGCGCCGCTGCAGCATTCGTGAAAAACGAGAGATTTTCGAACTTCGGCGTGCGGGCAGGGCAGATCGGCCGGCAGTAAATTCCGGTCGAATGGACACCCACGAAAAGCCGCCCGTCAAAACGGCTGTCGCGGGCTTTTACGGCGCGGTAACAGGCTTCCCGGTCCAGTATCATGCGCTCTGGTTATAACAGCTGGCCGCGCCGGTCTGGCCATTTTCGGACGGCAAACTTTGCGGGCCGGCCCTGCTTGTGACATCCTGTCAGAAAGATATTCGAACAGGGCAGGAGACCGCCATGAACATCGCCGCAAAGGACCTCAAGCACGATGCCCGCGAGCGCGCCTATTCGATGCCGCTCAGCGAAATCAACGTTGCCGATCCCGAACTCTTTCGCACCGATACGATGTGGCCCTATTTCGAACGGTTGAGGAAGGAAGATCCGGTACATTACTGCGCCGAGCACGAATTCGGTCCCTATTGGTCGGTGACGAAGTATAATGACATCATGGCAGTGGACACCAACCACGCCGATTTTTCCTCCGAACCCTCCATCACCATCGTCGATCCCAAGGAAGACTTCCGTCTTCCCATGTTCATTGCGATGGACCCGCCCAAGCACGACGCCCAGCGCAAGGTGGTGACGCCGGTGGTTTCGCCCGGCAACCTTGAATTTCTGGCGCCCATCATCCGCGAACGTGCGGGAATGATTTTGGATTCGTTGCCCATAGGCGAAGATTTCGACTGGGTGGACAAGGTGTCGATTGAACTCACAACCATGACGCTCGCGACGCTGTTCGATTTTCCCTGGGATGAACGGCGCAAGCTGACCTATTGGTCCGACATGGCGACCGCGAGCAAGCAATCGCCTCTCTTTGTGTCCGACGAGCACCGCCGGCAGGTGCTGTTCGAATGCGCCGACTATTTCATGAGACTGTGGAACGAGCGCGTCAACGCTCCGCCCAAAAACGATCTGATCTCCATGCTCGCGCACGGTCCCTCGACCCGGAACATGGACCGCATGGAATTCCTGGGCAATCTGGTGCTTTTGATCGTCGGCGGCAACGACACGACGCGCAACACGATTTCCGGCAGCGTGCTCGCGCTGAACGAGAACCCGGATCAGTACAAGAAGCTGCGCGAAAACCCCGATCTCATTCCCAACATGGTGTCGGAAACGATCCGCTGGCAGACCCCGCTTGCCCATATGCGCCGCAACGCCACGCGTGACGTCGAACTCGGCGGCAAGAAGATCCGGAAGGGCGAAAAGGTGATCATGTGGTACGTCTCCGGCAATCGCGACGACGAAGTCATCGAAAATCCCAATGCGTATCTGATCGACCGTCCGCGCGCCCGCCAGCATCTGTCGTTCGGCTTCGGTATCCACCGTTGTGTAGGCAATCGTCTTGCCGAATTGCAGCTCAAGATCATCTGGGAAGAGATCATGAAGCGCTTCACGAATATTGAACTGACCGGGGAACCGAGCCGCGTACCGTCAAGCTTCGTGAAGGGGTACGATCGCATGCCTGTGCGCCTGCACGCCTGATCGAAAAGGGGGCGGGCATGACGAATAGGCTGCGCAGTTGGCGGCGCAGGCTTGTGCTTGCGTTTGGCGCCATTGCCGCTGTTGTCCTGGCGATCGGTATCCTTACACCATACGGGCCATACGTCGTGAACGGCCTGCCGGTCAGCGCCGGCGTCTCCGCTCAGCTTGCCTGCGGCGGCGTTTTCGTATCGAGCCGCAGGCTCGACGATGTCGTGCGCCAGGACGTGATGCGCCTGTCGCCGCTAACGAGGCTGAACAAATACGCGCTAGACGAAGCGAACATGTCCGTTTCCGTCGCTTCGCTGTGGGTCACGCGCACATCCGTCTATCGTCCAGGCGTCGGGTGCACCCTGCTGGTGAATTCGACAGCCGATAAATTGCGCGAGCAGTCAAAGGGTTTCGTCGCAATGCCGATGGCGCCGCGTCCTGGACTTTGGCCGGAAGGCGATGACGTCAATCTCGTGCAATTGCCACCGGATATTGATCGTGCCGCATTGGATCGTGCCGTGATGGACTCGTTCACTGACGACACGCCGAATCATGACATCGACACGCGCGCAATCATCGTCGTTTACAACGGCCGCATCGTGGCCGAGCGCTACGCGCCGGGCTACGACAGGAACACGCGCTTTCTCGGCTGGTCCGCGAGCAAGAGTGTCGAAGCCACGCTCGTCGGAACATTGGTCGCGAGCGGAAAACTCGCACTCGACAAGCCGCCGCCCGTGCCCGAGTGGAAAGACGGGAATGACCCGCGTAGCAAGATCACTTTGCGCCAACTTCTCAACATGTCGAGCGGCCTCGAATTCCATGAGCCTTACGACCCCGGATCGGACAGCACCGCAATGCTGTTCCAAAGTCACGACATGGGCGCCTATGCGGCCGCCAAGCCGCTGGCGCATCCGCCCGGCGCTTTCTGGTCCTATTCCTCCGGCACCGCGAACATCCTTGCCCGTCTCGTCTTTCAAGCCGCGGGCGGAACGCTTGTGTCTTCGCAAGCTTATATGCGCGAACACCTATTTGGCCCTGCGGGCATGACCAGCGCCATCTTCGAGCCGGATGAATCCGGCGATTTCGTTGGAAGCTCGTATCTTTATGCGACTGCCCGCGATTGGGCCCGCTTCGGGCTGCTCTATCTGAATCGTGGAACCTTGAACGGCCGTCGAATCCTGCCCGAAAGCTGGTCGGCGTTTGTCAGCACGCCAGCGCCCGCCGACCCGGACAAGGGCTATGGTGCGCAATTCTGGCTCAACGCGATGTCGAAGCCGGGAACGCGCGAGTTCCCTCACTTGCCTGCGGATTTCTACGCCGCCGAAGGTCACAATGACGAGCACGTCGCCATCTTCCCTTCACGCAACGTGGTTATTGTGCGCTTGGGATGGACCGTGGGTGAGGCTGAATTCAACCGCGACAAACACTTCTCCGCGATTCTTGCAGCGCTGCCGCCGCACTAAGGCGGACTATGTTATAATCCCGGCAGACCCATCTAACTGGAGATCGAGGTGCCGAATTACAAAAAAAGCGCCGAAGCCATCGCCAAGCTCACGCCGGAGCAATACCGCGTGACACAACAAAGCGCGACTGAGCGTCCGGGGACCGGAGAATATCTCTACAACAAGGAACCCGGCATCTATGTCGACATCGTGTCGGGCGAACCGCTGTTCGCATCCTCCGACAAATTCGATTCCGGCTGCGGCTGGCCGAGTTTCACCAAGCCGATCGAACACGCCAACGTCAAGGAATTGCGCGATACCTCGCACGGAATGATACGGACCGAAGTGCGCTCGGCGCATGGCGACAGTCATCTGGGCCATGTCTTCCCCGATGGACCGCGCGACCGCGGCGGATTACGTTACTGCATCAATTCGGCGTCGCTCCGGTTTATCCCGCGCGCTGAAATGGAAGCCCAGGGTTATGGAGCCTATCTTGATCAGGTGGAGGACGTAAAATGACCACTGAACGCGCCGTACTTGCCGGTGGCTGCTTTTGGGGTGTGCAACAGCTTGTTCGCCGCCGCCCGGGCGTGATTTCCACTCGCGTGGGTTATACCGGAGGCGAGGTTCGCAACGCCACCTATCGCAACCATGGCACGCATGCCGAGGCTGTCGAGGTCATTTTCGATCCGGCCAAGATCAGCTATCGCGAGATTCTGGAATTTTTCTTCCAGATTCATGATCCTACCACGGTGAACCGCCAGGGAAACGACATCGGTACCAGCTATCGCTCTGCTATCTTTTATACGAGCGACGAACAAAAGCGTGTGGCCGAGGACACGATTGCCGATGTGAACGCCTCCGGCCTCTGGCCTGGAAAGGTCGTGACGGAGGTCGTGCCCGCCGGCGATTTTTGGGAGGCCGAACCCGAACATCAGGATTATCTGGAGCGGTATCCCAACGGCTACACCTGCCACTTCGTTCGCCCGAACTGGCGGCTTCCGGCGCGCAGCAAGTCCGGGGCCAAAGAGCCCGCCACGGCCGGCAATTGATGCATGGCAACAGGCGCTTCGAAACTGGAAGTTCGCAATCTCAGGAAGTCGTTCGGACCGCATCTGGTACTGGACGGCATCGATCTGTCGTTCGCACTGGGCGAGACGACGGTCGTCGTCGGGCCTTCGGGCAGCGGGAAGTCGGTGCTCGCCAAGTGCATTCTCGGCCTTCTGCCTATCGACAGCGGCGAAATCATTCTCGATGGAACGGACATCGCGCAACTGCCCGCCAACAAGCGCAGCGAGATGTTGCGTCAGTTCGGCGTGCTTTTTCAGAATGGCGCATTGTTCGACAGTCTGCCGGTTTGGCGTAACGTCGCGTTCGGCCTGATTGAAGGCCGCGGCGAATCGGCGTCGAAAGCCAAGGAGACGGCGCTGCAAAGACTTCGCCAGGTCGGTCTCGGTGCCGACGTCGCCGAATTGCTCCCTGCTGAGCTATCTGGCGGGATGCAAAAGCGCGTGGCGCTTGCTCGCGCCATCGCCACCAGTCCGCAATGTCTTGTGCTTGATGGACCGACGGAAGGTCTCGATCCGATCATGGCCGCGGTAGTCGACGAGTTCGTGATCAAGACGACCCGCGAATTGAATTGCACCACCTTTGCGATCACCAACAATCTGGCCTGCGTGAAAAAGATCGCGAACCGGGTAGCTGTGCTGCACGACGGCAAGATCGCCTGGTCGGGTCTGATCGGCGAACTTGACACAAGCCGCGACAGCTATGTCGAGCGGCTCGTCCACGGCAGCGGACGCCGATAACCTTCAGACCAGGCAATCCAGTATGAGATGTCTGTCTTCGCTGGGCGCCACTGCGTTGCCGAATTGAGCGCGGATCAGGCCCCGTTGCGCTTCCGTTTTGTGAGGATCGCACCAGATGCGCGTCAGGCGGATTTGCTCTTTCGCATATTGTGCCGGACGAGCCCCTTCATAACGCCAGGTCTCGATGCGATCGGCCGGATAGGGTAGGTTGTCGTGCCGAATCCAACCCTTCTCGGTCAGATGAAAATAACCGGCATCATTTTGCGGCGGCACAGACACGGCTTTTTGCTCCCTGTGAGATTATATTGCCGCGAGAAGCGGGAGACGGCGTTGATCTGCGTCAAGCGGCACATGCGGAGCGCACAAGCGTGACATCTTCTCCATCGGCCTCGCATTTGCGCTTCAATCCCCTGCTTGGCAGGTGGATTCTGGTATCTCCGCAGCGCGGCAAGCGCCCGCAATCCGAAAAGGACGAAGCCTCGCCGCCCGCATGCGACATACCCTACGATCCCACCTGCTATCTCTGCCCCGGTAACGCCCGAACCACGGGCGCGCGAAATCCTGCCTATACGTCGGTCTTCGTGTTCGACAACGATTTTCCGGCTCTTTCGCGCGAACCCATTGCCGAAGCCGATGTCCTTTCGGGCCTGCTGCAGCATCGCGGAGAGCGCGGCATCTGCCGCGTGCTCTGCTATTCGCCGCGGCACGATCTGCCGCCCGCGATGCTGCCGAGGGAGCAAATGCGCGCCGCCATCGATGCGTGGGCCAATGAATATGAAACGCTGGGCGCGACGGATTGGATTGGCTATGTCCAGATCTTCGAGAATCGGGGCGCGATAGGTGGCGCAAGCAGCCGGCATCCGCACAGCCAGATTTGGGCCAGCGCAGACATACCGCCCGATCCGCTCGCCGAACAGGACAATCAGAAATCATATTCCGAAGCGCATGGCGGCTGTTTGCTGTGCGATTATCTGATGCTTGAGCTTTCGCTCAAGCAGCGCATCGTTTGTCAGAATGACGGCTTTGTCGCATTGGTTCCCTATTGGGCAGTGTGGCCGTTCGAAACGATGGTCATTCCGCGGAACCATTTTGGCGCAATAAGCGAGATGAATCCCGGCACGCGGGACTTATTTGCCGATATCGTCAGGCGGCTCACCACGCGCTACGACAACCTGTTTCGGATACCGTTTCCCTATTCGATGGCGATGCACCAGTCGCCAACGGATGGGTTCAAGCATCCCGAATGGCATTTTCACCTGCATTACTTTTCGCCGATGCGTTCGGCGACCGTGCAAAAAGTCATGGCGGCATACGAGCTTGGCGCCGGGCCGGAGCGGGACGATCTGCCGGAAAATGCCGCAAAAGCTTTGCACGCAGCAAGCGAAGTGCATTTCCTTACATGTTGAGCGCCGGCTTCACGGCCGCATGAACATGTAGTCCGTATCCGGATCGCAATTTTCCGCAAGAAACATGAGTTCGGATTGCACGTCTTTCACCGAACGATTGCGTAGATAGTTCGAAATGATTTCCGACAGCATGTAGCGGCCGATGGCGTTGCTGTCGCATCCTTCTTTCTCGCCTTCGGCCAGGGCCGCGGCGACATGTTTTTTGGCGATCTCTGCCGCACTCATGTTCAACCTTTCTCAGATAGTGAAGTTACCAATGGAGATTCGCTCCGGCCGGAAGTGCGGGGCGTGTGTTCCTTGCGGGCGCTCTTGCCGCCATGAGTGACAACCAGAACCTTGGCGTCCGACAACCGCGAAAACAGATTGCGTCTGCGCGCCACGGGCCACCAATCGTAAAGGAAAATTTCCAGCGGCCGCCAATTCGCCACCGAGCCCAAAATCAATAGACCCTCGCTCAGAAAATGCCTAATGCCCTCCTGCGCGATCGTCGCCAACGCCAATTCTCTCAGGAGCACACAGATTGCGAGCACGCATAGACCCACCACCAGCGACAGGCGGCCCACGCGAAACATTTCGCTCAAGTCCCGTCCGGTGAGATCTGCACAGTACGCGAAATGTCCCCGAATGGCGGTTTGGACATCTTCTGCTGTCACGCCCGGTAGTTCGGACTGTGCGACATAGATGACGATTTCGATGGGTTGATTGCGCGGCAATTCGCGCGCCCAGCTGACGATGTACTGTTCTGCATCCGAATCGAGATCGCGTTCGCGGAATGGAAACGGATCGAAACTATCGAACAACTGGCCGAGATTCTCGACCTGTATCTCGATTGTCGCCATGGCTGAAAGCACGTTCGCCGTCCATTCGTTGCCGCCCGCAGGATCGGATGCAGGACGACCGCCAAGCAGCCTATTGTTTCTATTCAGGGAAATACTTGATACAAGTCAATGTCTTGAGCGCTCAACCCACTAGCGTAGTCTTGACGATGGAGGATCGACATGACGTTCAAGCAGATTCTCGTCCCGCTCAATGCAAGCGAAGGCGATGAAGCAATTCTCGCCTCGGCGTTTACCATCGCTGCGCCATCGAACGCTCATGTTGCGGGGCTTTTCGTGCGGCCGGATGCCCGGATGGTGACACCCATCATCGGCTTTTCGCTTTTTCCGGACGTCATCAACGAAATCTCGAAATCGGCCAAGCAGATTTCCGACGAAGCAGCACGCGCGGCTCATCGCCGGTTCACGTCGACCGCAATCAATGCAAAGGTAACGATTCTGGATCATCCCAAGCCGATGAATTGCGTTTCCGCGTCGTTCCACGAGGACGAAGGCTTCATGTTCGAATGCGTGACCCAGGCGGCAAAATTCGCCGACCTCGTCGTATTCGGCCCGTTCGACGCCCCCGAACAATATCAGGCTTCGACAGCGTTTGCCGACGTGTTGCTCACGGCCAAACGTCCGGTGCTGATTTGCCCCAAGCCGATCTCGAAGTTGCCGAAGAAGGTGGTCATCGGCTGGGACGGCGGCCATGCCACTGCGAGAGCAGTGTGTGCCGCAATACCGCTGCTGGCTGGCGCTGCCGATGTCGAGATCGTTACAGTCGGCCATGTGACAAGCGATGGCCACGCGGCATTGGCGGATTATCTGTCATTGTCCGGTGTTACCGCCAGAAAAAGCGAACTCGACAAAGGAAGCCGGACCATCGGTGAAACGCTGCTTGAGGCGGCGCACAAGAGCAATGCCGATTTGCTGGTCATGGGCGGATACGGCCACAGTCCGCTTCGAGAATCGATTTTTGGCGGCACCACGGCAATGGCGATTGCAGACGTTTCGGTGCCGATATTCCTGGCGCATTAGCCGATTCAATTCGGATCGAATGGCTGCGACTTGGCCCGCGTGACGACCCCGCGTATCAGGCACTGCATTCGGACTGCACCAAGGCGGCCGTCGCAATGCGCTTGCCTTCGAGGGCTGCGATCAGCAGCGCGTCCCGACCGTAGATATCCTTCCGGAATGCAACCGACCCGTCGGGCGCCTGAAATACGGTCCAGTAGACCACATAGACTTTGAGCGGCGATTTCAGCGGTATCCGGTCGGTCTTATTATCCGGCTGAATGATACGCGCGACATCCGCGGCCGGATCGCCGGTGAGCGCATAGCGCGCCAGTGCGCCCACTTGCTGCACGCGCATGCAGCCGTGGCTGAAGAAGCGTTCGTCTTTCGAGAAAAGCGTCTTGGCGGGCGTATCGTGCAGATAGACGTCGAAGCGGTTTGGCATCTCGATTTTTAAAAGACCCAACGCGTTCTTGTCGCCCGGCTGCTGTTGAACCGCATAGGGGAAATTCGCGCGGGACACTTTCTGCCAATTGATCGTCAGGCCGTGAGGATCGTTCGGCGGTCCATTCCGCAGGATCATGTCCTCTTTGGCCAGATATTGAGGATTGCGCCGCAGTTTCGGAAGGATCTCATTGCGAGCGATGTCCCTCGGCACGTTCCAGGGCGGGTTTACAGTCACGCCCGTAATTTCCGTGGAAAAGATCGGCGTGGGCGACGACGGCTTTCCCACCACGATGCGCGATTGAAGAATGACCTTTGACCCGTCGACGATCTTCAAAGAGGCATCGGCGGTGTTGACTTCGACATAGTGGTCCTCAAGCCGGTGCGGCAGCCAACGCCAGCGCTCCATATTGGCTTCGATTTGTTGCACCCTGTAGAAGACAGGAACATTGAGTGCCGCCAAAGTTTGCGGCCCCAGTTTTCCGTCTATCGTGAGGCCTTGACGCTCCTGAAAGCGGCGCAGCGCCTCGTCGACGCTATCCGAGAACGCGCTCGGATCTTCGATTGCCAGGCGGTTTTGCAGAATTTTCTTATGCGCTTCGTCCAGCCTGGATGCAGCGCCTTTTGGCAGGTTCAATTTGCCCCATCCGCCGTCATCAGCAAGTTTGCGGTAATGGGCCAATGTTTCCCGCAGGAAAGCGTAGCCGGGCGACTGCGGAGGAAGATCGGCGAGAAATTCGGCAAACGATCCGTTGTCGAGCGCGGCCTGCAGCGCGCGGGCAGCGGCAAAGGACTGCTTCGGGTAATCCACGTCTGCGTAAACGGACCCGGGTGTCACCCGGCCGGTCCGTATGTCGGTGGCATAGCGAAGAAACTTTTCCGTCAATTCTATGTCGCGGTGAGCCTGGTCGCCCGCCGTGCGGCCGAGGCGGTAGTTCTCTTCATTCAATCCTTCGCGCCCTGCACCAGCCAGCGCGGCCGTCACCAACGCACGATTACTTTCATCCCAAGCCGGCCTGAAGCCGCGCGAAGCATAAAACCGCCCTATCTCAGTTTGCTCGAGCTTGCCGGCCGCCAATTCGTGCTGGATATCGGCTGAGAGATCCGCTGCGGCTCCCGGCGATGACGCAAAGAAAAACGCCAATAACAGGGCTGCTACGCGGGCTCCGTGACGGTTACGCATCGGGCATTGATATACTAATGTGGCGTTTGCGACGATATCTGTGGCGTCATGCGGTCAATCCGCGAGAAATATTTTCTCGCACTGTCCACAATTTGCCCGTCGGAAGGATGGTCCGCATGAACTACCGCCATCACGCGCTGCGAAACCTTGGGCATATGTAAATTGAGCCAGGCCCGCAGCTGCCATTTCACATGCCCCGGCCCTACGATCAGGATTTCTGCGGTTCCGGAGAGTGCCTCTGCCACGTCCTGAAGATAGGCTTCATCTTCGCGCATGTGGCCGGAACCGATGCTGCCGGATTTGTGATGAATCTGTTTTTCCGCGTCCTGGTGATGGATCGTGCGGCGTTGGGCATCTTCCCTGTCGAATTCGAAGATTTTTGCCTGACGATGATCGATCCAGACTACTGCATGAGCATGATGAGTCATTAGGCGGCCTCCGGCTTCCGCAGGCGCTCGACCGAAATTACCCGGAACGGTCGCTGCACGCCATCCTGCTCGGTGAGCGATACATAGGCGCCCGGCTCCATGACATGCTTTTCCAGTTTGAAGAATGGCTCATCGTCCCCATGCGTATTGCGCTCGTAATCGAAGCGCCAGCCGCCGCCCACATGCCGGAGTGTTCCGTGCTGCACCGGTTCATCGCCCCAGAATCGTGTGACGAAGCATCGATCCTTGAGCGGCCGCCATGCTGGCGCATCGATATGACCCTTGTCATCGAGTGGGGCCACGAAGACATAGCCGTGCTGCGAGCTCCCTTCGGGGAAACCTTCCGTGCGCGCCAGTTCAAGGCGAATGCGGCAGAGGTGGGTCATTTCGCTTTCCAGCCTGGTCACTTATCGTTTTCGCCAAGCGCCATTGTTTCCAATGCTTCGGTGTTGCGAACGACAATCTGATGCCGGTTGGGGATCGCGATCACCCGTGCGCGCTTGAGTTCGCTCAATGCCCGGCAGACGGTTTCGATCGTCAGTCCGAGATAATCGGCTATGTCCTGGCGGCTCATTGGCACGTCGATCGTGTTGCCGCCCTCCCGCCGTTCCGCCATCAACAACAGGAATGAGGCGACGCGTTCTTTTGCCGTTTGCCGTCCGAGCATCAGCAGATGATTCTGGGCCGACAGAAGGTCTCGACGAAGCATCGCTATCATCGAATTCCTTACACCCTGTTCCTCGCGTTCCAACCGCTCAATACGCGCGCGCGGGAAGCGCAGCGCCGTCACGGGCCCGAGCGCCTCGGCGGTGACCGCATGTTCGTTTGTCCATTCAAATCCGAAATGATCGCCCTCAAGGGCAAATTCGGTGATCTGCCGGCGGCCGTCGGCCAACAGCTTGCAAATTCTCACCGCTCCGCTGATCACCTTGTAGGCATAGCGTGCGTCGTCGCCCTCGGCGAAGATTGTTTCATTCGGGCCAAAATGCGCAACCGTTCCGATCGCCTGGATGGATGCCGTCGCCGCGGCCGATCCGTGCGAATACGGCGTCTGCGCTGGGTGAAACGCATCGTAGGAAACAGCAGCAGTTGTGGCGTTCAGATTGAGCGACATGTCAGACCCCGTCACGTGCTTCTACGGCGAAGACTGGTCTGAATTCGGCGCGTTTGAAATCCGCGCGAACGCCTAGGTAGTTTTACTTATCCTTCGCCCCGCCAGCGCGGCAATGTCCTGATATGGTCCGTCCAGGCCAGCAATTCGCCCTGTTCGACCGGCTTAATGAGAAGAGCTGAGATATTGGCCCGCTTGACCCGCTGACCCAGCGCGTCGGACACCGATGCGGTCATCAGTATGGCCGGGGTTCTGTCCGCCTCGGACCGGAGCTTTTCCACCAGTTCAATGCCGCTCATCGCGGGCATCTGTTGATCGACGAGCAGACAGGAAACCAACTTGCGCGCCGCAGAGGATAAAAAGTCCTGAGCGGACGTAAAACTCGTAACCATAAGTCCATGCGACTGCAAAAGCGTCTGCAACGAGTCTCGCACGGCATCGTCACCCGCAACGATGCCGATATGGAACGAAGAACCGCGATCTTTGCAGGCCGTCATGTCTGGTCTTTGCAACTTTTGGTATTTAAGATTAGGTATTTCCGAGGGGGTGTCCTTGATCCGCCTCAATGCGCGGCTCCAGCTGTCGCGGCACGAGGAACCATCTGGAGGGCGGGATGTCGATTCGGAATCTCGGAGCGATATTCCGGCCTCAGTCCGTGGCTCTTATCGGCGCCAGCACGCATGAACATTCCGTAGGCAATGTCGTCGCCCGCAACCTGATGTCGGGCGGGTTTGCGGGGCCGGTAATGCCGGTCAATCCGCGCCATGGGGCGGTTGCCGGAGTGTTGGCCTATCCGAATGTCGCCGCGCTCCCCGTAACGCCTGACCTTGCGGTGATCTGCACTCCGCCGGAGACGGTGCCGAGTCTCATTTCGCAACTTGGCGCGCGCGGCACCAAAGGGGCAGTCGTCATCACTGCGGGTTTTGGCGAAGGGGTGGACGGCCGCAACCGGGGTTTGCGTCAGGCCATGCTAGACGCCGCGAAACCGAACCTCCTGAGGATCGTCGGCCCGAATTGCCTGGGCGTCGTTTCCACGGAAATCGGTCTCAACGCATCGTTCGCGCAGATTAACGCCAAATCGGGATCGATCGCATTTGTCGCGCAATCGGGCGCCGTACTTACCACCGTCCTGGATTGGGCATCCGCGCGCGGTATCGGCTTCTCGC
Source organism: Rhizomicrobium sp. (assembly GCA_035548975.1). Lineage (GTDB taxonomy): Bacteria > Pseudomonadota > Alphaproteobacteria > Micropepsales > Micropepsaceae > Rhizomicrobium. The sequence goes on along the minus strand of DASZRY010000014.1, from coordinate 173,817 downwards.
ATCTGGTTTCGCTGGGCGACATGAGTGATGTCGATTTCGGCGATCTGCTGGACTATCTCGCGCTCGATCCGAACACACACGCGATAGTGCTCTATGTGGAAGCCGTCACGCATGCGCGCAAATTCATGAGCGCGGCGCGCGCTGCTGCCCGCATCAAGCCCGTCATCGCCATAAAGGCCGGCCGTCACGCTGCAGCCGCGAGAGCGGCACTGTCTCACACCGGTGCGCTTGCGGGATCGGATGCGGTCTATGGTGCCGCCTTCCGCCGCGCGGGCATTTTGCGCGTGATGACTCTGGAAGAAATTTTCGACGCGCTCGAAACAATTGCGACGCTCAGGGCCAATGTCGGCGATCGCCTGGCCATACTTACCAATGGCGGCGGAATCGGCGTGCTGGCGACGGATTCGCTTCTGGATCGCGACGGCAAGCTTGCCGAATTGTCCGCTGAAACCATTGCCCGGCTCGATGCGGTTCTACCCAAAACGTGGTCGCGCGGAAACCCGGTAGACATTATCGGCGATGCCCCGCCGAAGCGTTATGCGGATGCGCTCTCCGTGCTTTTGGAGTCGCCGGAAGTCGATTGCGTGCTCGTGCTGAATTGTCCCACCGCCGTCGCTTCGGGAACCGATGCCGCTCGTGCCGTCATCGAAACCGCCGCGAAACACAAGCGTCCGCTGCTCACCAATTGGCTCGGCAAGGAAACGGCGGAAGCCGCTCGAAAATTGTTCAATGATGCGGGCCTTCCGGCCTATGAAACGCCCGATCAGGCGGTGCGCGGTTTCATGCACCTCGTCCGCTATCGCCGCGCGCAGGATACGCTTCGGGAAGTGCCGCCCTCTTTGCCCGCCGAATTCGCGCCCGACATGTCTGGCGCGCGAAGACTGCTCAAGGAAGCGCTCGGCGAGGGGAAGAGTTGGCTTGACCCGATGCGATTGAACGCATTGTTTCGCTGTTACGAAATACCGGCTCCGCGTCTGGGATTTGCCAGGGATGTTTCCGGAGCCGCGGCCCTTGCCGAATCCTTCGGTTTGCCGGTTGCGCTGAAAATCCAGTCTGCGGACATTCTGCACAAGTCCGACGTCGGCGGTGTCGTGCTCGGATTGAGGACTCCGGAAAGCGTGCGCGACGCGGCACAAGCCATGACAAGGCGGCTGGGCGAAGCGTTGCCGAAGGCAAGGCTGGAAGGGTTTATCGTTCAGGAAATGATCGTTCGCCCCAATGCGCAGGAGCTGATCCTCGGCATGAGCGTGGACCCGACGTTCGGACCGGTGCTCCTGTTCGGTCAGGGCGGCACGGCGGTGGAAGTGATCGGCGACAAATCTCTGGCGCTGCCGCCGCTCAATCTTGCTCTCGCGCGCTCCACGATGGAACGCACGCGGGTATTCCGGCAGTTGCAGGGCTATCGCGATCGGCCGGCCGCGGATCTCGATGCGCTTGCACTTACTTTCGTCAAACTTTCGCAACTTGTCTGCGATCACGACGAGATTCAGGAAATCGACATCAACCCGCTTTTGGCCGACGAAAATGGCGTCGTCGCACTGGACGCAAGAGTCCGGCTGAGTGCGATTGCCGATGAACGGATGCGCGGGGATCGTCTTTCGATCAGAGCCTACCCGAAGGAGTTGGAGCAGGATCTTTCCGTTCCGGAGGTAGGCGATTGTCTGCTGCGTCCGATCCGCCCGGAAGATGCCGGTGCGATTGTCCGTCTGTTCCAGAAACTCACGCCCGAAGACATTCGGCTGCGCTTCTTCTCGCCCTGGCGCGAAATGCCGCCCACGCAACTCGCGCGACTGACCCAGATCGACTATGACCGTGAAATGGCCTTTGTGCTTCTATCACCCGCAACAGGCGAGATCCTTGGCGTCGTTCGTCTTGCCGCCGACCCCGACAACGTGCGGGCGGAATTCGCCGTTTTGGTTCGTAGCGATCTCAAAGGGCATGGGATAGGGCGAATCCTGATGAAACGGCTGATCGAACACGCCCGTGCACGCGGTCTGAAGGAATTGTTTGGCGAGGTGCTTGCGGAAAACACGCTGATGCTCGCGTTGTGCCGCGAGTTGGGGTTCACCACCGGAACGCCGGCCGGCTCGGCGGGAATTCTCCGCGCATCTTTGCAGCTTTAGGTTCCGTTCTATTTTGTCGAGAGCACCATGCGGATCAATTCCGCTACGTTGCTCGCTTGCATTTTTTCCATGACGTGGCCGCGATGGATATCGACCGTGCGCGGCGAAATGGAAAGCGCGCGCGCGATCTCCTTGCTGGTGTTGCCTTCAACGACCAGATCGAGGATTTCACGCTCGCGGTCCGTCAACGTCATGAGGCGTTCCTTTAGCGCTTCGGCATCGGTGTCGCTCCGCCGGTCTTTCCGGCTGGCCAGGGCTCGGCGAATGCTGCCCACCAGCGCCTCTTCACGAAAGGGTTTTTCCAGGAAATCGACGGCGCCCGCACGCATCGCGCGCACTGCAAGCGGCACATCGCCGTGGCCGGTGACGACGACGATGGGCAGGTTGATGCCGCGGCGCCCAAGCTCGTCCTGCAGCTCGAGCCCGTCCATGTCTGGCATACGTATATCGACGACGAGACAGCCATCCATTTTGCGAACATCGGACGAAAGGAATTTCAGCGCCGATTCGAAAGCGTGAACCTCAAATCCGGCGAATTCGAGCAATACCTTCAGGGAGTCCCGAACGTCGGGATCGTCATCTACGACATAGACGGTAGGATTGTCCGTCATTCGTCGCCTCTGGCGATTTCTACGACCGGCAATCGCAATATGAACGTTGCTCCCTTCGGAGAATTCTCGTCGAGCCACAAATGCCCGCCATGTGCTTCCGCAATCTTGCGGCAGATGCTCAAACCCATTCCCATTCCGTTTTCTTTGGTCGTCACGAAGGGGTGGAACAGCCGGCTCACCACATCTTCCTGCACCCCGTGACCGGAATCCTTGACGCTGACTTCAACTTCGTCGCCGTCCAGCCTGGTCTGAAGGGTAAGCTGTTTGACCGTCATCCCCGTCATGGCTTCGATGGCATTGCGGACAAGGTTGACCAGAATTTGTTGTATTTGCACCTTGTCGATCAGAACCGGCGGCAAATTCGGCTGGAGCTTGAGGGTCCATTTGATACCGGAATCGCGCACGCCCGCCAGGGCCAGCGCAACGGCGTCTTCCACGACTTTGTTGATGTCTTCTTCGACCCGGTTAGGTTCGCGCTTTTCGATGAAGTTGCGCAGACGCCGGATGATCAAACCTGCACGCTCAGCCTGGTCTATGGCGCGGTTCAGAATGTCCACCAGCTTTGCCCCCGGCTCGCCCAGCGTACCGGCCACATGCCTTGCTGCGCTCGTGTAGTTCAGCAACGCTGTCAGCGGCTGATTGATCTCATGCGCCAGCGCCGAGGTCATTTCTCCCATCGCCGTCATGCGCGTGACGTGCAACAATTCGCCCTGCAATTCCTGGATACGCTTGTCGCGGGCACGACGCTCGGAAGTGTCATTGACGATGCCAACGAAAATCCGCTGGTCATCGATCAGCCCTTCCCCGACTGAGAGATACATCGGAAAAGTCGAGCCATCCTTTCGCCGGCCCACGACTTCGCGCCCGATGCCTATAATGTGCGGCTCGCGGGTTTTCAGATAGCGCCTGATATAAGCATCGTGTTCGCTGCGAAAGGGCTCGGGCATGAGTATATCGACATTGCGCCCCAACACTTCGTTTGGCGCGTACCCGAAAAGTCTTTCGCAGGAAGGATTGAAGACCTGAATTCTGGCCTTCTCATCGATGACCATGATTCCGTCGATCGCCGTATCGATCAGCGCACGAAAAAGCGCGTTCTCGTTGGCGATTTGGGCAATACCTTGTGTTGGCATCGATGAACAATGGTTATTTGCAACTCAGAATAGCATGTCCTCCGCTTTAGGGCCAGAATCAACGAGGTGCCGTCAGCTGCGCCGGTTCGCCTGCCAGTTGGCATAGGCAAGCACGGCCGCAAACAACACGAAGACCGACGTAACGAATACGGTAACCACTACCTCATGCTGCGGCATGAGAGACCTCCCGTCTTGAACGGGTGCGATAGTCGCCATCGCCCGGTGTTGCAGATTGACGAAAATCAAATACCGCCGCGTCAAAATGCGCACCGCGTAGGCCGTTCGACCGCTAATGCGTCAAAGCGTCATAGCCGTTCCACAGAATTTCGATTCCGATGCACAGCATGATGAAAGCCGACAGGCGCAGCATGACATTGGTACCCGTCTTGCCGAGTATCCGGACAAGATTCTCGGCGAACCGGTAACAGAAATAGATCGTCAGCGTCATCGCCACGATACCGGCCACCGCCCCTCCGCCCAGTGTCGCAAGATGAGGAATGTCTGCATCGTGCGGCCTCTGGCTGCCGAGCGTAATGGCGACCGAGATCGACCCTGGTCCCACAGTAAGCGGCATGGTGAGCGGATAGAACGCATCGATGGTACGCGCCGATTCCGCATCGACCCCGTCCGGCCGGTCGCTCGAATTGAGCAGCTTCCATCCGAACGACGACACCACGAGGCCTCCCGCAATACGAACCACCGGAAGGCTGATGCCGAAGAACTCCAGAACGTGAGACCCAACGAACAGCGATCCCAAGAGCAGGAAGAAGCTGTTGAGCGCCACGCGGCCGGCAAGCGTGTTGCGTTGCGCATCGGTGCAGAACTGCGTCATGCCGAGGAACAGGGGAGCGCTTCCCACCGGATTCACGATGGGAAAAAGACCCGCGTAGATGATGAGAAACGTGCTGGCAAAGAGATTGGTCTGCCACATGCGCTTCCGGCCCGCCCGCTGCTTCGCGCGCCATGCTAACAGAAGCATGCTTTTCAGCGAGCGGTCCGCGCCCGGGGCGCGCCAGATGCTGCCCATTGCACACGCACGCGAACCTGGAACTTAGACTTCCGGAGATCGAGCCAATTGTTGGCGATTCACAAGCCGGCCCGGCGAATGCGGCCCGGACGTCGTCCAGGGAAGCAAACGCAGGGTTGCTCCCGCAGCGAAATTTTCTCCGGTAATCGAAACAGGCAAAGGGGCATGAATTTTCCCAGGCAGTTGCAGTTGCCGGTTGCATGCATAGCCGCTTTTGCAACTCTAGTACGGTAAAAAATTACTTAGAATTCTAATGCGGTGCAATATTACCGCTATTTTTTTGGAGGTTTTCGGCAGATCGCTTTTTCCTCAAATGTGAATTTTTGGTAAAAGACCCCTACGGGGTAGGGGTACCTCTCTTTGAGTATCGAAAAGACCGTCTGGGCAATCGCGCCGGCGTTGATGGCGGCCGTTTTGCTGTGGCCGCTGTGGAGTGTCGCGCTTCCGGCCATGACAGACTATCCCGCGCATGTCTCCGCGCTCTACGTGCAAACGCACGCAAGCGATTCGGCTTTGGCTCGCTTCTATCAAACCGAATGGGACTTTGTGCCCGATCTCGCTTCCGAGATTCTCGTGCCGCTGTTTTCCATCGCCGTTCCGTTCCTGACATCCGTGAAACTATTCGTCAGCCTCTCTTTGATAATGTGGGTGGCCGCGCCTTTCGCCATTCAATATGCACTCTACAAGCGCGTGGGTGTCTCTGCGCTGGCGGGCGCGCTTTTCTCCTACAGCGCAGCGTTCACCTGGGGCTTCATCAATTTTTATTTCGCCGCGGGAGCCGCACTTCTTCTTTTTGCCGCCTGGGTCGCAACGGAAAAGCACAACGGCCGTCTTCGCATCGCGGTTTTTGCGCTAGTCGCCATCGCGCTTCTCTACGCCCATGCGCTCGGCATCGCCCTGCTCGCAATTCTGCTGCTGTTCTTCGAAATGGTTCCGGCGCGCGACGGTCTCAGGGGTTCGCTTTTGCATCGCATCGGATCGGCCACAACTGTGCTCCTCCCTGCGGCGGTCTGTTTCCTGTTTCTGCGCCCTGCGGCGGCCGATGCGCACCGGTTCAGCTTTCGCATTCTGCAGTCGCTCGATGAGCGCGCCGAAGCTGTGATGCAGAACGGTTTCGATTCGGCAGCCTTTGTCCCGCTTGCTGTTCTGGCTCTTATGGTGATCGCCGGCATCTGGACAAGGCGCATTTCGATTCATCCGCGGATGATTGCCGTGCTTTTGGCGCTTGCGGTGTTCTGTCTATTTGCGCCGACTATGGCGGGCGGTGGCTGGGGAATGCATATTCGTTTTCCTTCTATCGCGTGCCTTCTCCTCTTCGCGGCCATGGATGTGAAGCTTGAAGATCGCTTGCGTCCGGCTATCGCCGCCGCTCTCGTCGCGCTTGCCGTCACCAATGCGGCCACTCTTCTTTCAAGCTGGCGAACCAACGACCGCCAATATGCCGAATTCCGTTTCGCGTTGGACCAGGTGCCGCCCGGCTCCAGGCTCTTCACCGTGCTCGACAAGGCGGCGCTGAAGAACAGCGATACCCGCGTCTTTCGCCACATGGCGGAATACGCGATTATGGATCGCGCGGCGTTCGTCCCGTTGATGTTCACCACGCGTGGCCAACACGTCGTGCATACCAGCGCCGAATATGAGCCCATCGCCTCATTGACCTCGGACCAGGGCCATGAAGCACGGCTTGCCGATCTGGAGGATTTTGCCCGGGGCGACTTTCGTGCCGACGAAGATCTGACATATCTCAATCGCTGGCCCTGCAATTACGATCAGGTGATTGTCATACATATGGGCAACCCGCAGAGTCCGGTGCCGGCCCTCCTGAGGCTGAAACGCGCCTACAGCTTCTTCTCGCTATATGAGATTGTCCGCCCGGAGACCTGCAAATCCGGCTTTATCGAGCAGGTCAGCGCGGAATAAGCACTGCACTGTCCTCGCCGCGGCGAACGACGCGGTAGTTGCGCGAGATCGCCGTCATCACCGAGGCGAGTTCGCCGAGCCGCGATTGGCTTTGCAGCTCGATGGTCGAATAATACCGCGCGTCCAGCAGTCTTATCAGGTCTCGCGCGTCGCGCTTTCGCGTTTCGACCGACTGCACGAAATTGAATGCGTCCACTTGGGCTGATTTTCCAGCCCAGAAGCAAATCGCAAGCCGTTCGCACATCGCAGGTCCGGGCCGGCTGCGAACGAACGCGATCTCTTCCCGCGATCGTGCCGTTTCATTCTTCATCGGCTGCAGCCAGAAGCCGGCCGTCAGCCATTCGCTTTGAGCGTTCTCCACGGCCGCCACGGCAGGCGGAACAAGGCAAGCAAGTCCGAAAAGAAGCGAAAACAGCGGCACACGCACCTGGCGTACGAGCAGCGCCGCGCTCAGCGCCCCTCCGATAGCCGCATCGAAAAGCGCATTGCGCCCGACTCCGGCCCCGCCATCGAACAAAAGGCCAATGGCAAACGCCATCGCCGTATACAGTCCGCATAGCACCGCATAACGGTCTTTGGAGCGAAAGAGCAGATATAGTCCCGCTCCCAATGGTGCGAAGCTGACCAGCAGAAAATCCTTCAGCGATTGGGTGAGCCACGAAAGCTGATAGGTGCGCGGCGTGAACAGCACGTCGAACAAATTCACCCCAAGCCAGATGCGGCAGAGAAGAAATCCTGCAACGCCAAACAGGATTCCAAACGTCGCAAATCTCAGAGCGCTTTTTCTGTCATACCAGAGAAGCCATGCCATCAGGGCAAGCGGCTGGATCACCAGCATATGTTTCACGAACAGCGCCAGCGTCAAAAGAAGCGCGCTCACCCAAAGCCGCCGGTTGGGCCCGATAGCCGCAAGAAATCCCAGACAACCGAGTGCATGGCCCAACATCTGCGGATCGTCGATACCGACATAGGTGCTGGTAGCCAGGAGCTTGGCAAGAAACAACGTCACGGCAAATAACGCTTCGACTTTTGTCGCCGTCATCCGTCGCGCGATGGCGAAGATCGCCCAACTCGCAACGAGAGCGCTCAGTAGCGAAACGATCCGGCCCGCAACGATGAGGTCCGCCCCGGCCTTTCCCGCAGCGGCAATCACCAGGAAGGAAAGGGGTGGGTAGTTGTTGACCATGAAGCCCGATGCGGGGGGATAGAGCTGCCCCCCGGTCATCAGGGCAAGGGCATGATAGGCGTTCCAGCCTTCATTGTAGTTGCGCTGGATATCCAATCCCGCGATGGAGGCCAGCCGCACCAGCGTCAAGCCCACCGCCAACGCGGTTAGCCACGTCAGAATGCTGAACCATCGGTTCGAGAGTGGGGACAAGCGGAAGCGCCGCGCTGGAAGATTCTGTGCGATATATTGCACAATCTGTCCAAGCAAAAACCCGCCCCGTTCACCGTGAATCCATCCGCGCCGCTAACCGTCTTGACCGCCGCCAACGAGACCTATTGGCGTTGCCTTTGGCAGTTCTTCAGAAGCGCCCGGCGCATGCGGCTCGATCGCCAGGCGCAGTTTGTCGCCTACGATCTGGGACTTGCAGCGGAGACGATGGAGCGCCTCAAGCGGCGCTTTCCGTGGGTCCGGTTCCGTACCTTCGATTTCGCCAGCTATCCGCCGCATGTGGCGCTGGCCACCCGCACCTATGCCTGGAAGCCGATGGTTGTCGCGGAAGCGGCTCGCGAATTCGGCGGACAGATTTTGTGGCTCGATTGCGCGGCCTTGTTCCGCGCGCGCGACTTCTGCGAGATCCGTTCGGCGCTAGCCCGCGATGGGACCTATGTGTTGAAAGGCGCATCCGCGCTCGAGCTGCGCTGCAATGCTTTTACGCTCGATGCCCTCGAGGTGACGGAGGAAGACCGCAGGCGGCCGGAGCGGCCTGCCACCATCATTGGGTTCGATACGGAACGGCCCGCAGTGCGGGACCTTATTGCCGAATGGAAGGCCCATTCCCTGATCCCGGAGCGCATCGCGCCGCGGACGCCGGGGCACAACCCGGAGCAGGCGCTCCTCTCCATCCTGCTGTTCAAATATGAACGGGCGGGGGGCATAGGCCTCAGCGAGGGCGAGATCGACATCTCGTCGGCTTCGCCTGTCCGCTGGATTACAACCCGCAACAAGGTCCCCAACTGGCTGCCGCTATGGGCCGACCCGCTGGCCCGGCTCTATTATTTTTTCGAGAAGACGCTGGATCAGGCCTGGCTCCGCTTCCAGCAAAGGCGCCGGATGGGGCATAAGGCCGGGTAACGGCCCGGCAAAGTTCCCCGGAAAGGCACCATGAGAAGACCGCTTGCCCTAGCTCTCATCTACGCCCTCTTGTCTGCGCCCGCCCTGGCGGCCGATTCCAACAACACCGGCGCGGTAGGGCAGATCACACCGGCCGGGGGCATTATCGATCTGAACGCCTCAGGCAACGCCATCATTACCTCGGTCCGGGTCGAGATCGGCGATCAGGTGAAGGCGGGCCAACTGCTCGCCACCGTCCGCGACGATACCGCCAATCACGAAGAGGCGGCCCGCCAGCTGGACAGGGCAAAGAAATCCGCCGCCGAACAGGTGGCCGCGCAGGAAGCATCGGTCCGGCAAGCCGAACAGCAACTCGCCCAGGCGGCACGCGAATACAAAAGCTACAAGGCGCTCGGTCCCAATTCGACCTCGGCCCGAGACATGGGCCGCGCGAAAGATGCCGTCACCAACGCCGAGCTCGCGCTGAAGATCGAAAAATCGAAACTTGTGGTCACCAGGGGCAACGCCGCCAACAGCGTCGCCGACGCCACGCGCCAGATGAAGCTTGCGACGGCTGCCGAAGAAATCCGCGCGCCGGTCGATGGCACAATCCTCTTTGTCGACAAGCGTGTGGGCGCCCATCCCAACGGGCCCGTTGTGCGTATGGGCGACTTGCGCACAATGTATGTCGTTTGCCAGGTCTATGAAGGCGATTTGCTGAAACTGCGACGGGGCATGCGCGCGACGATCAAGAGCGCCACGCTTCCACACCCGCTGGCCGGCACGGTGGAAAGCGTGGGCCGCATCGTCGATACGCGAGCCAAGCTCGGCGAGGTTCGTATACGTCTCGACCATCCCGATCCCGCCAACCGGCTGGTCGGCATGGAAGTCGATGTCGTGATCGCGCGCTAGACGCGATTTCCGCGAAATGGAGGCCGGCTTGCGCCTGTCCAGTCTCAATCGCGAAGAGGCAATGCAAACGGTGGAGCGAGCCCTGTCGCTTGCCGCTTCCAATCTATTGCAGCATCGCATGCGGCTGTATGTGGCGCTCGCAGGCATTGGAGTGGCGATCTTCCTTCTCCTGATGCAGATCGCATTTCTTCATGGCGTGCGCGTGGAAGCCACGCGGCTATACGACGATTTCGATTTCGATCTGGCTGTCGTGCCGGTCACCTATCAGTTTCTCTATTCCGGCGGCTCGTTCGACCGTGTTCGGCTCACACAAGCTCAAGCCGACAGTGATGTGACCGAATCATTCGGCCTCAACATCGGCGTCGGCAGATGGACGGATGAAGACACGCAGCTGCGTTCCTCGGTCTTGCTGATCGGCGTGGATGAACCCGGTCATTTCGTCGCCGACCGCGACATTCGCAGCGGCTACGCGGCGCTTGCCGGCAGCCGCGCAGTGCTGGTGGACGCGTGGTCGGCATCGGGCTACGGCCCGTTGACGCTAGGCCGGGAGGCGCGAATTTCCGGCCAGCCGGTGGATATCGCCGGCTTTTTCAAGCTTGGACTTTTCTTCTATGCCGACGGCAGCGCGATATTGCGCAACCCCGATTTCGCGCGCGTGACGGGGAATGGCGCCAGACAGGTGAGCGTAGGCCTGCTCAAGCTTGCGCCCGGCGCAAATGCCGACTCCGTGCAAGAGAGACTCTCCCAGATCCTGCCAAAGGATGTGAGGGTACTCACGCGCGCCCAGCTGATCGCGCAGGAACGTTCGTTCTTCACCTCGACCAAGCCCATCGGCGTGTTGATGCGCGTAAGCATGATCATCGCGTTTCTTGTCGGAGCCACGATCCTGTTCCAGGTGCTATCGGCCGAGATCATCCAGCGTGCGAAGGAATTCGCCGTACTCAAGGCGATGGGCTTTCCGCCCGAATTCGTGTTCGGGGTCGGCCTGTCTGAGATATTGCTGCTTGCGCTGGCGGCCTTCGCGCCGGCACTTGTGTTGGCGGCGATTGTGCTTGGCGGAATAGAACTGACCACGAAACTACCGACCGGCCTCACGCTCACGATCGCCATCGAAACGTTCTTCATTGTTCTGGCGATGGGCATCGCATCGGGATTCAGTGTGATCGGCCGCATCGCGCGTGCCGATCCGGCGGAGCTGTTCAAATGAAGCTGCTGAATTCCGCCGAATGGGGATTGGGCCTTCGCTTCCTGGGACACAATCCTTTGAGACTGGCAGCCGCCCTGTCCGGCGTCGCCGTGGCGGTAGTGATCATGTTTGTCGAACTTGGATTGCTTCTAGGTGTCCTGAACTCTCAGGCGATGGTGGCCAGCCGTCTCGACGCCGATCTGGTGGTGATGAATCGCGCCCGCGTCGATCTGCACAAATGGACCAATGTGGATGGCATCCGCCTCAACCAGATTGCGGCTGAGCCGGACGTCGCCCAAGTCATTCCGATCTACCAGGGCACGATGGGGTTCAGGAATCCTCCCGATCTGTCCATCCGCCGGATCGTCATATTCGCTTTCCCTGCCAACGAGGTTCCATTCGATATCGGCAATCCGGAAAAAATATCGAACGTTCTGCGAATTCCAGGTTCCGTTCTTTTCGACCGGCTGTCGCGGCCCATCTATGGCGAGATCAGGCGCGGCCAGGACGTCGAACTCGACGGCACGCTGTTCAGGATGGCGGGTTTCGTTTCGCTGGGACCGGATGTGGTCAATGACGGCGCAGTGGTGATGAGTGAGGGCGATTGGCTTTCGCGCCACCCCAATGACCAGCCGATCATGGGCGCCGTTCGCTTGCGTCCCGGCACGGACGTCCACGAAGCACGAGCTCGTATCCTCGCAGCATTGCCAGATGACGTTATCGTGATGACGCCAGATGAGGTCCGGTCGCGTGAATTTGCGTTCACCTTGAAGGCCGCGCCGATCGGAATTCTGTTCGGCATAGGTATGCTCGCAGGCCTCGTGATCGGGGCCATCACCTGCTATCAGATCCTGTTCAATGAGATCGTCGACCGCTTTGCCGAATATGCTACGTTGCGGGCGATGGGGTTTTCGAGCCGGTTCTTCCGGCGGGTGATTCTGGAACAGGCCGCGTTTTTGTCATTGGGCGGGTTCCTTGCGGGAGCGGCTTTAACCTGGATTGCTTATCTCTATCTCGCCTATGCAACTTCGCTTGCGGTCGGATTCGATGTGTTCTCCTCGGTGTTTGTGCTGATGTTGACCGTGGGCATGACCGTGATGGCAGGTCTGTTTGCGCTGAGGCCTGTGGCCGAGGCCGACCCGGCCTCCCTTTATTGAGCAGGACATGAACGTTCGGATCGAACCGTTGGACGTCAAGGCCGCGCCGCAAAGCGCGGTGTCGATCGTCAACGTCAGCTATCGGTTTGCCGGTTCCCATCGCGCGATTCTCAAGGGTGTCGATCTGACTCTCGCCAAAGGCGAGTTCGTGATCCTCACGGGTCCGTCGGGTGCGGGAAAAACCACGCTGATGACGCTTGTGGGCGCGCTTCGCGCGATGCAGGAAGGCGAGATCACCGTACTCGGCGCGAAACTTTCCGGTCTCGATGCCGAGCGCCAGCTTCGACTTCGCCGCAAGATCGGATTCATCTTCCAGGATCATAACCTGTTCGATGCCCTGACGGCATTCGAAACGCTTTGGCTCACCACTGCACTCGATGAGAAGAAACCGCCGCGGCAGGAAGCGCTTGTGCGCGCAGAAGCGCTCTTGGGAGAGCTTGGCTTGCGCGAACACCTCCACGACAAGCCCGGCAAACTTTCGACTGGACAGAAACAGCGCGTTGCCATCGCGCGCGCGCTCATCAACGAACCGCCGCTCATTCTTGCAGACGAACCCACGGCGTCGCTCGACAAGGTTTCGTCCGACTCCGTCATTGCGCTCATCAAGCGCCGCGTGAAGCTGGGCGCTTCGGCGCTCATGGTGACGCATGATGCGCGAATTTTCGCCGCCGCAGACCGCGTGGTGCACATGGTCGACGGCAAGATCGACCGCGTGGAATAGGGCAGGACATTGGCCGGGCGACGCGCGAGAATTGCATTCTGCATCGTACCGCTTGTTCTTGCGGGCGCACGTGTGCACGCCGGCGAGGTGAAACTCGAAGACGTCATTTCCGCCGCGATGACGAAAAGCAGCGCCGTGCAAAAAGCAGATGCCAAAGTGCAAAAGGCGCAAGGTGAGCTGCAACAGGCCGAGGGCGTGTTCGATTGGACCGTTTCGGGCAGGACTGGCTGGCAAAGGCTTTATCTTCCCAAGATTCGCAATGGCGTCTTCACCGATGAAACGGAAGTAACGAGCGCTATTCCCATCGATGCGGGCATTCAGAAGAAATTCGAGAACGGCATTACCGTTCAGCCCGGCGTCACGTTCTACGCCAACACGGCTGCAAGCCAGGCTCAAACATTCGGTCTCACCAAGCCGCGGCCGCACTTCAACGTCACGGTGCCGTTGTGGCAAAATTCCGGCAGCGACAGCCCGCTCGCCGCAAAAGCTCATGCGGCCGAGAAGGCGCTGCAGGGCTCGCGCTATGAAAACGATTATGCGCGCAGCCTTGCCGTGCACGATGCCGTGCAGATCTACTGGCGTTGTCTTGCATTGCGCGATCAGACGCAGATCGCTCGCGCCGCCGAGGATAAAAGTCTCGACTACGATGCGCTGCTCAGGCGCCAAACCGAGCATGGTCAACTCGAACCCGCCGAACTGGATCGCGCAACCGCCGATCAGGCCGTCAAGCATGTCGAAGTGACGAAAGGCGAGCTGGCGGAAAGATCCTGCGGCCGTCAGCTGCGTCAGGCGATGGGTTCGCCCGCCGGAATGAACGCGCCGCCGCTGGTGACCGGTGAATTCCCAGACATGAACGCGCTATCGGAAGAGGTAATGCACCTGAACGAGGCGGCGATGACGGATCTGGCCATGCGCAACCGTCTCGATCTTCAGGCGCTCGCGCAATATGCCGGTGCGGCGGCCGATGAGGTGAAGGGCGCTCATTCGGGCCTTGGCCCTCAGGTCGATCTTTCGCTCGATACCGACGGCGTGTTCGTCAATCTCTCCAAGAGCATTGAAGGCAATATCGAGAATGGCACGCTCAAATCCGCCCAGGCGCAGGAGATCATCGCCCGGCTCAATCTGAGGGACGCCGAAGAACAGGTACGCCGCGATGTTTCCGATCAGGTGCAAGCGCTCAAGGCCGCGCTGGCCGATTGGAAAGGCCTAAGCCATTCGGCGGCCCTGTTGGAGGGGGTCGTGGAAAGCGCGCGCAAAAGGGCAGCGGCGGGTTTTCTCCCCCGTTCCGCGCAACAGGATGCCGAGGCCGATCTCGCCCAAACCCGGCAGGCAGTGGTGGACGCCGAACTCAGATTCTGCGCCGCCTTGACCGCTTTGCGGCTCTCGACCGGCACGCTCGTCGCCCAGCCCGGCATGCCCTCCGGCAGCCTAGCCCAGCTTTTCCGCACCTTGCCCGCGCCGGGACCGGCGCCGGTGGGCGCGGCACCGGAACACCCCGCAGGGGATTGACGGCCTACCCTGAATTGATGCGAATGCCGCGTGAACCTGGATCGATGCGTATGGACAAAAGGTCTCTCGACGAAAACGTGCCGCCCCCGGCCGGGTCCGAGCGCACCGATGGGAAGAGTTTCGTCGAAAATTTTGCCGGTTATCGTGCGCTGAGGCGCCGATTCGAAGACGCTGCCCGGCATGGCGTCACCGCGCCTTTCTTCGAGCCGCGCGACGGCATCAGCACCAGCACCATCCGCTGGCAGGGCCGCGATGTCATCAACTATTCGGGCTACAACTATCTGGGCCTGTCTGGCGATCCGCGGGTCTCATCGGCGGCCAAGGCTGCGATCGACAAATACGGCACATCGGCATCGGCAAGCCGCATCGTGTCGGGCCAGATCGACCTCCACAACGAACTGGAGCGCAAGCTCGCGGCGTTTCTTGGTACCGAAGATGCGCTGGTCTTTGTCAGCGGTTACTTAACCAACGTCACGGTTATCAGCCACCTGATGACCAAAGCAGACGCCGTGATCATCGATTCCGGCGCGCACAACTCGATTATGACGGGATCGCAATTGTCCGGCTCCCGCCAGATGAATTTTCCGGTCGGTCAATGGGACAAGCTCGACGAATTGATGGATGCAAAGCGCCGCGAATTCCGCAGAGGGCTTCTCGTGGTCGAAGGCGTCTATTCGATGGACGGCTATGTGCTCGACGCCGCGCGCGCCGTGGAAGCCAAGCGCCGTAACGATCTCTTCCTGATGATCGATGAAGCCCATTCTCTGGGCACCATCGGCGCGACCGGCCGCGGCGTCTGCGAAGCGGCAGGTATTTCGCCCAGGAGCGTCGATGTGCACATGGGCACGCTGTCGAAATCGCTTGCGGGAGCGGGCGGCTATATCGCGGGCGACCGCGCATTGATCGAATATTTGCGCTACCTCGCGCCCGGATTCATATTCAGCGTCGGTCTTTCGCCGCCCGACACGGCGGCTTCCATCGCGGCACTCGATATTCTCGAACGCGAACCGCATCTCAGCCAGGAGGTGCGAGATCGCGCGCGCCTTTTCCGCAGTATCGCGCGGGAAGTGGGACTTTCCATCGGCGGCGATGAAGATTCGCCGGTCGCATCGCTTCTGATCGGCGACGACAAGGCGGGCTTCACGCTTTCCATGCGCCTGCTTGAACAGGGCATTCACGTTCAGCCGATTCCTCCGCCCGCCGTGCCCGTCGGCGGCACGCGCCTGCGCTTCTTCCTGACGCGCACGCATACTGAAGAACAGTTCCGCGCTACGCTGCCGGCCATAGCGCGCGAAATGGAACAAATGGGCCTGATGAACTGATGCCGCACGCGCTTGTCAGCGGCGGATCGAGCGGCATCGGGCTTGCGCTTTCGAAGATTCTGGCCGGCGAGGGATGGGACATCACCATAATCGCGCGCGACAGGTCCCGTCTCGAAGAGGCACGGGCGATTCTTAACGCTGCGCGCAAGGACGGCGGCCAACGGGTGGCTGCGGTCTCCGCGGATGTGGCCGATCCCATTGCCATAGGCCGCGCAGTCGACGATGCTGTGGCCGCATTGGGCGCCCCCGATCTTCTGGTGGCCAGTGCGGGCATCGTTATTCCGGAGACGTTCGCGAAACTCCCGCCGGAAGCCTTCCGGCGAACGATGGAAGTGAACTACTTCGGAACCGTCGATCTTGTCCGCGCCTGCCTTCCGTCGATGCGTGCCAGCCGTAAGGGGCAGATTGTTCTTGTGTCGTCGGGGGCAGGATTGATCGGACTGTACGGGTATAGTGCTTATGCGCCCACGAAATTCGCCGTTCGCGGATTCGGCGAAGCGTTGCGCAGCGAGCTCAAGCCCGAAGGGATTTCCGTTTCGGTGGTATTCCCGCCCGACACCGACACGCCGCAACTTCGCGAGGAAATTCTTGTCCGCCCGGCCATCACCAGCAAGATCGCGGGCGGGGCAAAGGTGAAATCGCCCGAAGAGATCGCGCAAGCCATACTGGACGGCGTGAGGCGCGGCCGCTTCACGATCGCTCCCGGCTTCGAGATGACGATGCTGGCGCGGTTTGCGGGGCTACTGTCGCCCATCCTCAACAAATTCTCCTTCGATCCCCTGATCGCACGGATGCACAAACCATGAGCGACACGGCGCTGCACATCATCGTCATTGCCGCAACGTTTTTCCTTGCGGGCGCGGTTGCGATATTTCTCGCAGGTCTTAATCCTGCATGGAAAGAAAAGGTTGGCGGCCTGTGGCGCGCTTACCGTCTGGAATTTGCAATCGTTGGCGCAATCCTCATTCCAGCGGCCATCGGGGGCTGGCTTTTCACCGCGATTCTGCTGCTTATTTGCTGGCGCGGGCAATACGAATTGTTCGAATTGTTCGATGTCAAAGGCATGGGCTACATCCAGGCTGGGGCCATGGCCCTCGGCGGCCTTCTGGTGATTGCGGGCGCTCTCGATCGCATCGAACCGGGCGGCGCGCTCGTGTTGGCGCTGGTGTTGGCTGCGATGTGCGCCTTTATGCAGTTTGCGCGCTCGCGCATCGGTCTGGCGGGCTTCTTGAGCCTTCTGCTGCCTGCATGGTGCGTGGCGATGGTGGCCGAATTGCGGGTTGCGCACGGTTTTATCTGGATCGTGCTGGTCTATGCGACGGTGGAAATGAACGATGCCTTCGCCTATGTCGGCGGCAAATTGTTCGGGCGCACGCCTGTCCTGCCGCGGCTCAGTCCCAACAAGACGCTTGAAGGATTTGTCACCGGCGCCGTCATCGGAGGCGGCTCGGGATTTCTCATCGGCTACGAGCTTCTGCACTTGCATGCAGGCACTGCGCTGAAGATAGCCCTTGTGGCGCTCGCCGCAGGGCTTGCGGGCGATGCGCTCACCTCGTTGCTCAAGCGCTGGCGGAACAAGAAGGATTTCCAGCCGCTGATGGTGCTCCATGGCGGAGTGCTGGATATCTACGATTCGCTTCTTATCTCGACGCCGATCGTATTTCTTACACGGTCGCTTCTTCTCTGACCGCGCCCAGATAGAACGCGCGCAATTCCGGATAGGCCGCCATCGGATAGGCGAAGCACAGCGTCGCCAGCATATATTCGCTCGTCACGTAAAGCGCTTGGGCAAGCCATGCGTCCGAGAAATCCTGCCGCGAAACATAGAGATAGAGAAACGCCAGCGCCGTCACAGCCGCGGCGATCCCGAGGCCTATTCGCGCGCGCAGCGAGCGCGCCTGCGCGGGACGAACGGTCCCCTTGCTGCGCACAGCCGCGCAAACGCCATCGATCAGGAACGAGAGCACCTGCGAACTGTAGAACCCTTCAGACAGCCAGATGTGCCACTCATGCGAAAAATCGCCCGAATGCAGCTTTAGCGCGGAAAGCCCCGCCAGCTGCATACCGGCGGCAATCCCCAGCGTGCAGGAAAGCAGGTTCAATGCAGATGCCGGCCGGACGTCGTCTCCGCGCGCTTCAAGCTGGGCGATCTGCCACCGGCTTGCGTTGTAGTTCAGGAGCCAGGAGACGACGATGCATGGCGTCACCACGCACATCAAGACCTGGAACGCGATGCTGCCCGGCGCGATGGAGATCGTTTCGCTGATCGAGGGCAGCGTGCCTACGAAGCCGTCAGGGTGATAGACGTAGAACAGTCCCCAGGAAGCGGCGAGCGCCGTCACGCCAATCACGAAGACGGCCGGAACGCACCAGAGAAAACGCGGCGCCAACCCCGGCATTACTTCCCTGCAATGAAATCTTCGACGAGCTTCTGCGCTTCCTGATCGTCGAACTGCTGCGGCGGCGATTTCATGAAATAGCTCGATGGCCCCGTAAGCGCGCCGCCGATGCCGCGGTCGATTGCCAGCTTTGCGCAGCGCACCGCATCAATCACCACGCCGGCGGAATTCGGCGAATCCCAGACTTCCAGCCGCATCTCGCAGGCGATCGGCACGTCGCCGAAGCCAGCGCCCTCCAGCCGTATGTAAGCCACCTTGCGGTCGCTCAGCCACGGAATGTAGTCGCTGGGCCCGATATGCACGTTGTCGGCGCCGATCTCATGATCGAGCTGGCTGGTGACGGCCTGCGTCTTGGAGATCTTCTTGGTCTCAAGCCGTTCGCGCTCCAGCATGTTCATGAAATCGAAATTGCCGCCCACATTGAGCTGGTAGGTGCGGTCGAGCCGGACCCCGCGCTCGCGGAATAGATTGGCCAGCACGCGATGGGTGATGGTCGCGCCCACCTGGCTCTTGATGTCGTCGCCGATCAGGGGGAGCCGTGCGTCCTCGAATCGCCTGCGCCAATTGTCGTTGGAGGCGATGAACACCGGAATACAGTTCACGAATCCGACGCCCGCCTTCAGCGCTTCTTCGGCGTAAAATTCCGTAGCTTTTTGTGACCCGACAGGAAGATAGGACACCAGTACGTCGGTCTTCGTGCGCACGAGCGTCTCGGCGACGTTTACGGGCTCGGCGGTGCTTTCCTTGATCTGGGCGCCGGCATATTTCCCGAGACCGTCGAGTGTCGGTCCGCGCGAAACGGTGACGCCGTTCATCTTGGCGCGGGCAAATCTGTGGGTGTTGTTCGGCTGCGCATAGATCGCCTCGGCGAGATTGAATCCCACCTTTGTGGCATTTACATCGAACGCACTCGTAAATTCGATGTCGTCGATGTGATATTTGCCGAGACGGACATGCATCAAACCGGCGATTTTTTCATTGTCGCCGACGCCTCGATAGTAATCGACGCCTTGGACCAGCGCGGAGGCACAATTGCCCACGCCGACGATCGCCACCCGGACTTTTTCGCTCATGCTGAATAGGAACTCTGACTGGAGCCGGGAAGTATGAAACGCATACCGGCGGACTTCTGTTGCTGGAAACGGCAATTCCGGGCCAATTGCACCCCCGACAAATTAAACTGCGGCCGATAGGGACGCCATTCGCCCTGCCGGTCGCGTTCTTGTTATCCGCCCCACAGACATTGCGATATACGCGACAGTTTCATAAAGGGTCAACGGGATGATCCAGGCGCGGACCATTCCGCTTCCGTTTCCATGAGGATAGCTCAGGTCTGCCCCTACGACATGGACCGCCCCGGCGGGGTCCAGGCCCATATCCGTGACCTTGGGACCGCGTTGGAGGAATTGGGTCACCAGGTCACGGTTTTTGCCCCTTTTGTGCCGCAGCAGGGGCCCCGGGTGTCCGGCCCCGAGATCATCCGCCTAGGCAGCGCCCGCAAGATTGGCTTCGGAGGAACGGTCTACGAAATCAGCATCGCGCTGGGCGCCGAGAAAAAGCGCCTGACCGCGGCGGTCGAAGGCGGCCGATTCGACGTGATGCACTACCACACGATGTGGACACCTCTCCTGCCCGTGCAGGTGTTTCGGCGCTCTAAGTCCGCCAATGTCGCAACTTTTCACGATACCCCGGCCCCCACACTTGAAGGCCGGGTGCTAACCCATGCGTTTCGGGCGATGAGCAAATTGCTCCTTCCCAGACTCGATGGCGTGATCACACCGTCCGAAGCCCCGCTGGCGCACCTGGCCAAGGTGGGCCCGCCCGTGACGATCCTTCCGCCAGCCACAAATTTGAGTCGATTTGCGACCGCTCGCCCGCCTCGCAGAGCGCGCTTCGACGACGGGCGAATCAACATCCTGTTTCTGGGGCGGCTTGAAGAGCGCAAAGGCGCCACGCTGCTTCTGGAGGCCTATTTGCGGCTGGTGATGGAAGAACTCCCTGTGCGTCTCATTATTGCCGGGCAGGGCGAGCGGGAGCATGCGTTGCGCGAATTTGCCGCGGCTCATTCTTTGCCCAATCTGGAATTTACAGGCGGCTTCTTCGACAGCGAGGCCCCCCAACTCTATGCCGATTGCGACATATTCTGTGCCCCGTCGCCTTATGGCGAAAGTTTCGGAATTGTAATTGCCGAAGCAATGGCGAGCGGCAAGCCCGTCGTCGCGGCTGCAAATGCAGGTTACCGCAGCGTGCTGACGGGCGAGGGCGCAAGGTTCCTGACGCCGCCGGGCGATTCCTCGGCGTTGGCAAGCGCGCTTCGCACGCTTGTCACCGATGCGCCGCTGCGTGCCAGGCTGGGCGAGTGGGGCCGCGAACAGGCGATGCGCTACGATGCGCGCACGGTCGCGCCCAAATTCGTCGAAGTTTACGAAGAAGCGATCGAACGCTTCAAACGCCGCGAGGCGCGAACAGGTAATTGACGATATCGGATGCGGCAGACAACGCGCGATAACCGAACAATCGTGTCATGAAGGCAGGGACGAACCCCGAATCCCAGAACGGAATGCCGTGCACCGCGTGGGTGAGCGCATCGGCTCCGTATTTCTCCGCAATCCATTGCCTGCAATCTGGCGCCACGCAAAGCGTGGTGTCTTCCCAAGCGATGCGCGCGGGTTCGAGCGCAGGATCGGGATCGCCCGCCTTCACATAGAGATCGACCGCGGGGTACCGCCAGAAATTGTTCCGCGCCATCTTCCAATAGGTGCCGTGCCGGAACAGCACGAAACCGTCTTGCGCCGCGTCCGCCGAAAGCGCGTCGAAATCCCTCTCCAGCCGTGCAAGATCTTCGGGACGATAGACGCTGAAGTCGACATCATCGTCCCACGGAATGAGCCCGCCGTGACGCAGCGCGCCCAGAACGGTGCCGTAGACGGCGATATAGCGAATACCGTGACGGGTAAGGAATCCGTCCGCGTATTCTGCGATCGTCGCAAGCTCGTCGATGACATTCTGCCGGAGCATCAACGGCTTGCTGCCGCTGAAATCGAGTTGAGGAACGGTGCGGGTATGCCCGCGAACGCGATATTCAAGTCCCGGCCGCGCCACCGCTGCCGTGAACGGCGTGTACCACCAAAGGATGACGAACAGCAGCAAAAGCAGGCCGATGAAAATCGCAATGGCCGCGCCGGAAACACCGGGTAAAAGGAAACCGCCGATTGCCCCGGACACAAACAGCATCGTCAGCGGCACGATACGGAATAGTCCGCAAGCCAGGGCCGCGATTGTCAGCGCCAATCCGTCCAGCGCCGCCGCCTCCCATCGGCCGGCCGGATTCGCGAGCGCAAGCAGGATCGCGGCCGCAAGTCCCAGAAAGCAAAACGCCCATGCACGCGAAATCACGTGCTTAGTCTCCCGAGCTCATCGAACGCCCCCAATCCATAGAATCGAGACGCTAGCAGATTCGGCTGCGCCCCGCGCTTCAGCACTCGAACGGCGATTTCACCGGGTATTTCTTTTCCAGGAAATCGCGCACCAGCCTGACAACGCGCGGATTGGGATTGTCTCCGAAATTGTCATTGAGGCACAGCGTCTTTGCGCCGATCGCGCGTTCAAGTGCCAGTTTCCATAAAGCATAGATCGCGTAGTTTTCGATGCCAAAATAGTATGTGTCGCGATAGGTGCGGTAACGGCTCACCTCCACCGCGCGTCCTGTCCCAAGCAGGAAGTGCGGATAGAGGTAGTCGGGCACCACATTGTACTTGGCGCGGAACCGGCTCTGCCTTGTGCGGGCGAAATCCTCCGGCCAGCACGCGATCATCTCCGCCCACCAGTCCCGGTCGATCAATAGCGGCACATGGGTGAAGGTTGGCCGCGCACGCATTCCGAATGCCGCGTTCAACAGGTGGTTGCTGTGGGCAAGCGATGCATTCCACCGCGAAATACGGTCGAGATCGCGTCTGCCTTCCGAAGGTGTGTGCCCGAACCGGCGAAATACGCGCAAACGGCCCGATGCATCCGCGAAATCCTGGATCGTTACCGGCGCGCTCAACAGCACATCGTCGTCGAACTGCAGAAAGCGTCTGGAAAGCCCCGGAATGAGATGAAGGAAGGACTGAATGGCGAAGGAATTGAATGTCGGAAGAATGCTCGCATCCATGAATTCGTCGTGATGAATCACGCTCAGGCCCGGCGCACTGTCCTTCAACCATCGCGGCTTTTGCGGACGGCACGAAACGATGTGGACGTTGCGCAGCCACGGCGCATACATCCGCAGCGAACGTAGGCTGTATTTTAGCGTGTCGAGATTGTCCCGCGTGCGGCTTGGGCTAGTGTCCTGCTTGATTTCGGCGTACCGGTTCAGAGTTTCGCGATAGCCGGGAAAAGTGTCGTCCACCCACATGTAGACGGCATCGATCGGTTCGGCACTGGCCATCCAATCAGCCGGCGATGTCACGAATGGCTGCTACCAGACGCCGGTTTTCTTCCGGTGTGCGCGAAGCGATGCGGACATAATGTTCGCCCTCTCGCATGGTCTTTTCGCTGCAATCCTTGATCAGCATGTGATGCTCCGCGAACAGGCGCGAGACCAGCGCGTCGGATGTGATGCTGTCCGGCAGCCGCCAGAACACGAAATTGGCTTGCGGCGCCAGGGCGTGGCCGCCGGGAATTGCCGCCAGCATCTCGTACAGGGCGACGGTATCCTCGCGAACCTGTTTGCAGCTCTTGGCGAATTCGGCGCGATAGCGCGGCAGAAGCCGCAGGAAGGATTCCGCGAACCCGTTGATGTTCCAGATCGGCAACGCGCGCCGGGTCGTATTGACGATCGAAGCGTTGTCCGAATAGAGGTAGCCGAGCCGCAGGCCCGCTATGCCGTAGACTTTGCTCAGGCTCTTCACGATCACCAGATTGCGCCGTCTCGGCACCTGATCCATCAGCGAATAATTGTCCGGATTGTCGGTGAACTCAGTAAACGATTCATCGAGAATCATCAGCGCGCCATAAGCCTCCAGCGCCGAAAGCAGCTTGAGCAGCTTCTCGCGCGGCACGGCCAGCGATGTTGGATTGTTGGGCGAAACCACCACCGCCATATGCGCGCGGCCCTGCTTCATCTTTGCGATGAACGCATCCGCATCGAACTCGAAACCCGGTGCCTTCAGCTCCACCTTCACCAGATTGGCCGCGCCCGTTGCGTTTTCATATTCATTGAACCCCGGCACGGAAACCGCAACCGTGGCGTTGCCGTGACCGCAGACGATCTTGATCAGTTCGGATGCGCCGTTGGCCACCACAAGCCTGTCGGGATGAAGGTCGAATGCCGTGGCCATCGCCTGCGCCAGCGATTTCTGGCCTGCGGGATATTCCTTCGCCACGACTTCGAAATCGGTTTTCAACCGCTTCCAGAAATCGGCGGTCGGAAAATAGGGATTGTAGATGTAGGCGTGATCCACCACGCCATAGCGCCAATAGCTGCCATACTGGCCGGAAAGAAATTTCTTTCGTTCCGCGGGGGGCAGGAATTTATATTCCGCGATCGCGCGATCCAGATGATCGTCGATCTCGTACCAGGAGATATCGTTGCAATCGAGCGCGTAGAGCTTGTGCGCGCCCTTGGCCAGCATGTCTTTCAGCAGCAATTCGTAGTAGTCGTTCACGCGGCCCGCGCGCACCGCTTCGTCCATCAGCGGCACGAATTCTTCCTGCAGATAGGCGCGGCCGAAGCGATAGATGTTCACCGTCTTGTAGGCTGCCGAATAGTCGAAGCCCGGCCCCTGCTCCTTGCCTTCGATCAGTTGGGTGACGAAACCGTCGGCATCGCGCCGGACGACCGCCCCGTCCATGCCGCGCGCGAACAATCCCACCGCCGCCACGTTGTCGGCATCGGCCGCTTGCAGCGCGGGCAGAAGCTTATCGTCGAAAAAGATGTCGGCCTCGACCAGCAGGATGTCTTCGTTCAGTTCCTCGCGCGCCAGCCACAGCGAGTAGATATTGTTGGTGGTGGCGTATTTTTCGGAGTCGATGTAGCGGATGCGAAGCCCGGCGTAGTCCGCGCCCGCGAATTCCTTGATCTGGCCGGCGAAATGTCCGACCACCAGCACAACATCTTCGACACCGGCTTCCTTCAGCCGCGTCAGGCAATTGCCCAGAATCGGCGTTCCGTTGATTTCCAGCAGGGGCTTGGGGTGGGCCTCGGTGAAGTGGCCGAGGCGCCGGCCTGCTCCGGCGGCAAGGATGACGGCTTTTCTGGCGCGGATCGGTGTGGTCACGGTCCGTTGGAATTGATCTGATGGCTCGCGGCCACTACACCGGGCGGGCTTTCGGATCAACTGGCCAGCAAAACTCGGTTGAGGGGGCAGGGCGGGCCCGCATAATATCCCGCCGCTTTTCGCGGATTTGCGGTTTTGATGATCTGGATATTGGCGGGACTTCTGGCGGCAGCGGCGGCCGGTGTCTGGGTCTATAATTTCATGGAAGGCGAAACCCTCATCCGCGATCTGATCGACGAGGTCCGGCTGTCCCGCACCGAACTGAAAGTTCTCGACCGCGCTTGGGCCGCCGCACCTTTGCGTTCCGATTGCGTGGTGAGCATGACAAGCCTTCCCAGCCGCTTGCCGTTCGTCGCGGCCACGCTCAAAAGCCTTCTTCGCCAGAAGCGGTTGCCCGCGCGCATCCGTCTCAATCTGCCGGCCTTCTCACGGCGCGAGCAGACGGCCTATGCAATTCCCGAATGGCTGAGAGATCTCAATTCCGTCGAGATTGTGCCTTGCGAAGATTACGGTCCCGCAACCAAGCTCATTCCTTCGCTCGTGCTGGCGCCAGATACGAAAATCGTCGTGGTCGATGACGACCGCATCTATCCCGCCAATCTGATCGCCGATCTGGAAGCGGCTGCGGATACCATGCCCGATGCCGCCGTCGGATTCAGCGGCTGGATTGCGCCGCGCGATCTGACCGACCGTCCCACGACGATACTCACCAACATCGCCATGACGCCGCCCGTGCCGATCCGCGCGCGTCGTGTGCGAAAACCGCGCGCGGTAGATATGCTGCAAGGACTCTCCGGCTATCTTGTGCGCCCGAAATTCTTCGACCTCGCGAAACTCACCGATTATGCGGGCGCGCCCGAAGCCGCCTTCTTCGTAGATGACGTGTGGATCGGCGCCCATTGCAACGCGCCTAAATATGTCATCCCCGCAAGACGCGCCGGCTATCCCGGCCGCAAGCGCCGCGCGTTCTACAAACAGACAAGTCTCGGTCTCGTAAATCGCGGCGGCGGCGATGTGAACAAACGCAACAACACGATCATGCTGCGCCATTTTGCCGGACGCTGGAAAGTAGGTGGCGCGTGAGCCGCTACACCATCAAGGATGTGCGCGCGAGCTATGGTCCGGAAAAGGCGCGAGAGGAATGGTATGGCGACTGGATGTCGGCGCTCGTCTATCGCCCAGTCTCCTTCTGGATCACGCCGCCCTTGCTGAATCTTTCTGTCAGCGCATCCCAGGTAACCGTCTTCGCGCTTCTCATCGCGCTTGTCTTGCCCTTCGCCGCGCTGATGGCGGGAGAGGCCGCCCACTTCTCCGTCGCGGTGCTCGCTATCGCCTTCGTGATCCTCGATTGCGTCGATGGCAACATCGCCCGCGTCACGGCAACCGCGAGCAAGAGCGGACACTATCTCGATTTTCTCACCGACATCGTGTTCCGCGTTACGCTTTACGCCGCGGTGGGAATTCTGGCCGGCCACGAAACCTCGTCCCTGTCGTGGATGGATGGCCAGGCCTTGATGCTGTCGCTTCTGGCCGCGCTCATCGCCATAGTCGGGCGTCTCAGCCGGGTCTTCACACGGCAGCTCAGCCCCGGCGATGTCTTCGACGAGGACCGGTCGGCGAATGGCGTCTTCGACCGTATCGTCTTTCCTTTCCTGTCGGGGCTCGATCGCGTGCTGCCCATTGTTGTCCTTGCGGCCGATCGGTGGGGCGGATTGCGCTGGGTTGTCCTGTGGCTTCTGGCTTATAGCGCGGGCGATTTTATCATTACCCAATACGCAATATTCCGCCGCTTGGGAGCGGCGTCCTAAAAGCGTTGCACTTCTTCTAATATGCCATATAGGATCGCGCCGGTTCCGCGCGCCCACGTCTAACGCCCGTGATTTGCGCTGGCCGGAATTTGGAAAGACAGGATTTCATGGCGGGCGGTCCTTTCGTCCTCGGCTACGATTTCGGCACGTCGGCGCTCAAGGCGGCGCTGTTCGACGCCGAAGGCCAGATCGTTGCCAGCGCAGGCGAATCCTTGCGCCTTCTTTTTCCCGCGCCCGGCTGGGCCGAACAGCGCCCAGGGGACTGGTGGACGGCGATGGCCGCCGTCACCCGCCGCGTGCTGGCAGAAGCCGGGGCTGCGCCTGACAGTGTGAAGGCCATAGGCATGGCGGCGCAGATGTGCGGCGTGGTGCCGGTCGATGCAAAGGGCACTGAACTTTCGAATTGCCTTATCTGGCTCGACATGCGCTCGGCCGATATTGCCAGGCGTGAATTCGGCGGACCGATCGCGGGCTACAACGTAGCCGATATCTTGCGCTGGCTGCGCTATACGGGCGGTGCGCCGAACCTCACCGGCAAGGATCCGCCGACAAAAATGCTCTGGTTGAAGGAGCGCATGCCGGATGTGTGGTCGCGCACGCACAAGCTGCTCGACGTAAAGGATTACCTTCTGCATCGCTGCACGGGCCGTTTCGTCACCAGCTACGATTGCGCGCATCTCACCTGGCTGCTGGACGGCCGCGAAGGCCACAAGCACTGGGCGCTCAATTTGCTGGATCGTTTGGGCCTCGATGTTGCGATGTTGCCCGAACTCGCCGCGGCGACGGATGTGGCGGGCGGATTGACGCCTGCAGCCGCCCAAACGCTGGGGCTCACGGCGGGCACTCCGGTTTCGGTCGGCACGGGCGATGTATCGGCTGCAGCGCTAGCAGCGGGCAATCCCGAAAACGGTTCGGTGCATCTCTGCATCGGAACCAGCTCATGGTTCGGCGCGATGATTCCCAAATCCCGCGTCAGCCCATTGACGAATATCGGCTCGATCTCCGGTGCGGACGGCAAGGACTATCTGCTGATCGCCACGCAGGAGAATGCCGGCGCTTGCGTGAAATGGGCCGTTAATGCGCTCGGCTTCGATGGCGATTTCGATGCTTTCGAACAAGCCGCAGGCCAGGCGCGCGAACGCGCCGATGCGCCGCTCTTCACGCCGTGGATGTTCGGCGAACGTGTTCCCGTCGACGACAAACATGTGCGCGGCGGCTTTGCCCGCCTTTCGCTCGACTCCGGCCGCGAAGATATGGCGCGCGCCATCTATGAAGGCGTGGCGCTCAACGCCCGGTGGGCGATGCAAGGTTTCGACAAGCTGTCGGGACGCGCAGGTTCCACCTTGCGTCTTCTGGGCGGCGGCGCGCGCAGTGCGTTGTGGTGTCAGATATTCGCCGATGTCCTTCAGCGCCCGCTCGAACGCATCGTCGAGCCGGAAAGCGGCGGCACGCGCGGCAGCGCGATGACGGCCGCCGTTGCCGCCGGCTGGTATCCCGATCTCGATGCGGCATCGGCGATGACGCGCGCCGCTCGCATCTTCCAGCCCGATTCCGCGCTTGCCGGTTTCTATGCCGAACGCTTTTCCGCCTTCACCGGATATTATTCGCGCGTCAAATCCTGGTATGCCCGGACATCGGGCGCATCCGGCCGGGCTATAACCGCAAAAGATACAGAATGCTCGACGGAACGAACAAAGCCATAAGCGACCGCATCTGGGATGCGCTTGCGGTTCCGCTGGCGCGCGCGGGACTCACGCCCAATCAGATAACTTGGGCGGGCCTATTGCTCGTGCTCGCCAACTGCGCGGCGTTCTACGTTTATCGCAGCACATTCTGGTTCGGCATCGGATTGGTCGTTTCATTCACGTTCGACGGTCTCGATGGTGCGGTGGCGCGTATGCGCGGGCTATCCAGCCGCTATGGCGGTTATCTCGATGCCGTGGTGGACCGTTATCAGGAAATCGCGGTCTATCTCACACTCGCGGCCGTGACGAAATGGTGGTTCATCTGCCTGCTTGCGATCACAGGCTCCCTGATGACGAGCTACAACAAGGCGCGTACCGCAGTCGAAATTCCCATCGACAACAACGGCTGGCCCGACCTTCTGGAGCGTCTCGAGCGCGTTGCCATTCTCTGTGCAGCGCTGATCTTCGATTCGCTGATCCATCTGCCCGTCAGCTGGGGTGCGAGCGTGCTTTCGCTCGCCATTCTCGCCATCGGCGTACTGTCGCATATTACGGCGGTCCAGCGGTTCATTCGCGCGCGCGGACTTATCCAACGGCAGACGCGGAACTGATGTTCGCACTCCTTTCGTATCTCAATCGCGAAATGAAAGGCGCGAGCGCTCGTATCGTGGCGGCGCTGTTGGTAGCCGGTCTCAGCCGCGGCGCACTGCTTGCGATATTCAATGCCGGGGCCGCGCAGGCTGTCGCGCGTACGATTTCATGGCAGATGCCCGCCGCCTTCTTCGCCGTGCTGATCCTGTATCTGTTGTCCGGCTACGACAGCATCCGCCATAGCGTCAACGCGGTTGAGGTTATGCGCGAGCGCATCCGCGTAAGGTTGGCGGAGAAATTGCTTTTCGCTCATCTGCGCTTTCTTGAAATCAAGGGCACAGGCGATCTCTATACCCAGCTCGGCGCAGACCTTCAGCGCCTTCGCGATGCGGCCATGACGTTTCTCAACGCCGCGCAGGCGGCCATTCTGGTGATTTTCTCGCTTGCCTATCTCGCCTGGCTGTCGTGGCCGGCGTTCTTCGCCACTCTCATCACGGGCGCATTGGGAGCCGCCGCCTATTACCGGATCGATAGCGACATGCAAAAGCGCATCGCGCATGCACGCGACCGCGAAACCGCGCTGTTCGACGCGCTTGCCGATACGTTGCGCGGCTTCAAGGAGTTGAAGCTGGGCCGCGCACGCCAACGCGATCACACGAGCCATGTCGCTTCGCTTGCCCGCGATTTTCGCGAATTGTGGGTGACATCCGAAACGCTGTACCAACTTGTCAACATCGTTTCGCAGGCGTTCATGTTTCTGCTGATCGCCATCGTCGCATTCGTGGTGCCTCTGTTCACGCAGGTAAGTGGCGTTGCAATCTTTCAGGTGGTGGCGACCATCCTGTTCGTGATGACGCCGCTCGAAACGCTGTTGTCCTCCATTCCTTCCTTGTCGAAGGCCCGCGTCTCGCTCGGCAGTATCGAACAATTGGAATCCAATCTCGATAGTGACGCCGCGGAGGTGCAAGAGCCGTCTCCGGCTCCCTTGTCTTTCGAAAAGATTTCCTTCCGGAACGTACATTTCCGATTTGAAAGTGCGCTGGCCGAAGAAGGCTTCGATGTGGGCCCCCTCGATCTCGATATTCGCCGCAATGAAATTCTGTTTGTGGTCGGCGGCAACGGCGCGGGCAAGACGACATTTCTGAAGCTGTTGACCGGGCTGTATCAGCCTATGCAAGGCGCGATCGAAATTGATGGCCGGACGATCGCGAAATCGGACAGTCAATCCTATCGCGAGATGTTTGCCGCCGTGTTCGGCGACTTCCATCTCTTCACGCGCCTCTACGGCCTGGGCAACCCCGATCCGGCAACGGTGAGAGCGTTGCTGTCGGAACTCGGCATTGCGAACAAAACGCAAGTCCGCGGCAACGAACTGAGCACCGTCGATCTTTCTACCGGCCAGCGCAAACGTCTTGCCTATGCCGTCAATCGCCTGGCCGACCGTCAGATCTATGTCTTCGATGAATTTGCCGCCGACCAGGATCCGCAGTTTCGCGCCTATTTCTACACCGAACTCTTGCCGCGGCTGAAACGCGACGGCAAAACCGTGGTTGCGGTCACGCATGACGACCGGTGGTTTGCTGCCGCCGATCGCGTTTTGAAGATGGATTACGGCCGTATCGCCGAGATTGTGGAACATCCAGCGGGTTTCATCACGTCGTAAAGCGAGAAGAAGCTCCCCCGGTGTCTAATTTTCAGCGCCGCCGGCACGTCATGCGGTATGCCGCTGATGTGTATCAGAACTGCGGCGTCGTAGTAGCACTCGAAATGCAACATATATTGCAGGTCTTCGTGAATCTTGGGGAGGCTGTCGTCTCCTGCCGATAGCGCCCGGAGATAGGCCAGATCCGGCGGAGAGCCTTCGTTCGCCGTCTGGGCCGAATGGCGTGCTACTGCCGGATCGGCTTTCACGATGTGCTGGCCTTCGGTCGTGAACATCAGCGTTGTCGCATCGTCGCGATCGATGATCGCGAATTCTCCCAGGTGCCAATAGAGCGCCTTTGGCATGTCATCCATGTGGTCGGCGTCGATCGCGGTCATCAGCCGGATTCCGTGTGGCGTCGCGCGAAGGGCTTGTCTGAATTCGGCGACGCTACGGTCGAATGCGCGCCAGTTTGCGGTCAATGAAATGCTGAGCCAGCCAAGCACTGCGAGAACGAGCGCGCCTGCGAATGCCGCCGCTTGCCGAGGCAATGAAATCTCGCTCGCCGCGAACAGCAACGCCGCTGCGACCGCGGGAAAGCGCAAGTGCAAGCCCCATCCGCCCATCGCAATCTCGGGGACAAGAAAAGCGCCCAACCATAGGAGCGCGACGGCGGCCCGCATTCTGCGATGTATTGTCAGAAAGCTGCGCCAGAAGCCTGCCGCCAGAAAAATCCCCAGCGCCGCCAATACCGGATAGGCAGGCTCCTGAAACCGCATCTGAACGATGGACTCGATCCGGCGCAGAAACGTGCCGGCGAGATCGAATTCGATCTTGCCGCCGGTGCCGTTCATCTGGAGGAAAAAAAGAACGGCAACCGGAGCTGCGAGAATTGCCGGCTCGATGAAAGGCCTGCGCCAGGAAAAAGACTTCGCGCTTGCTTCGTAGCAGGCCACCAGGAACAGAAAAAGCGCGGCGCCGAGAACGTGACTGAAGTAAAGCACGATTGTGGCGAATGCGAATATCAATAGCCGCAGCACCCGCCGCCATCCGGCGCTCGCGATCCAGGCCGCGAACACGATCAGGCAAAGACCGGTCGAAAAGTAATAGTTGAAGAACCCCCACATGAAATTGATGTTGTAGGCGAACGCGGCCGCGATCAGCGGCATCTGGCCCACCCGGCCGTAAAGCGCGCGATGGATGAGTGCCGGCCCCGCCACCCACATCGCAACTGCGGCGCTGAGGAAAATTCGCACGGCGGTTTCCGGCGGCATCGCGCGCGCCAGAAGCGGCACAAGCGTTTCGGCTGCGAGATTGGGAACAGCCGCCCACTGCACGGTATAAAAAGAGGAGCGCATGCCCCCGATCAGGTAAAATCCGGCCAGCCGGGCAGGGTAATCGGGCATGGCCGGCACGCCCGCACACCACAAGGGCAGGATCAGGACCAGCGCCGCCGCGATCAGCGCGGCAACAGTCCAGTTCTTCATCGGCAAAGCCATTGCGCCCCCCTCAGCTTCGCAATCTCGCAATATTCTTGCGGCGCCTGCAAACAAATTTCTTGTGACCGATCCAGAACTCGCCCCCCAACCTTCGTCTCTTAAGAGCGTAGGCTTTAACGCTTGAAGGCAGAGAAGGCTGGCGGGCGATGGGCGATCCATCGGGTACCGGTCAAGAAGGCCTCGAACGCGCGCGTTCGGGATCGGTGATGACTGCGCCTGAAGTAGAGCTTTGGTTCGTCGGCGAGGTTCTGCCGCTGGAGTCCGTTTTGACTCAATTCCTGCGGCACAATTGGCGCGATGCCAACGACATCGAGGATTTGCGCCAGGAAGTCTATGTGCGGGTCTGCGAAGGCGCGCAGAAACAGATTCCCGCCGCCGCCAAGCCCTTTGTCCTGACGATCGCGCGCAATCTGCTGATAGATAAAGTGCGCCGCGGCCACATCGTTCCCATCGATGCCGTGGCCGATGTCGAGGCGCTGAACACTGCGATCGACGAACCCGGCCCCGAACGCAGCGTCATGGCGCGCGACGAGTTGCGCCGCCTGCAAACGGCAATCGAAAAACTTCCCCCGCGCTGCCGCCAGGCGGTCGTGATGGGCCGCATCGAAGGACTCACGGGCCGCGAAATCGCCCAACGCATGGGCATTTCCGAAAAAACCGTCTCCGAACATCTTTCGCTCGGCATGTGCGCGCTGGCCGATGCGCTCTACGGCGAGCAGGCGAGGAAAGAATGAACGAGCCAGAAACCGCTTTGCCGGATGCCAGGGAAGTCCGCGCGCGCGCCGCGGATTGGCTGCAGCGCCGCACATTCTGGAATTGGAGTGAAGAGGACGAACGCGCGCTTGAAGCCTGGCTTGCGGAATCTCTTTCCCACCGCGTGGCCTATTGGCGCTTGCGCTCCGCCTGGGAACGCTCCGAAAAACTCACCGCGCTTCGCGGCCCCGCTTTCGGCCGGCAGCAGCCGCCGCCCGCGCCGGCGCGACGCTTCCTGCCGATGCTGAAAATGGCCGCGGCCGGCGTCGCGCTCGTCGCCGTCCTCGGTGCCGGCGCCGCTTATTTCCATCAAACCCCGCGCGGGCAGACCTTCTCCACGCCCATCGGCGGCCGCGAAGTGCTCACGCTGGCGGACGGCTCGCAGGTCGAACTCAACACCGATACGATGCTGCGCACCGACATCGGCCGCGATCGTCGCACCGTCTATCTCGAAAAAGGCGAAGCCTTCTTCCAGGTGGTGCATGATGAGAAGCGCCCCTTCGTCGTCCTTGCGGGCGATCACCGCGTCACCGATCTCGGCACCAAATTTTCCGTCCGCCGCCAGCCCGGCCGCGTCGAGGTCACGCTGGTCGAAGGCCGCGCGCAATTCGACAGCAACGCGCCCAACGGCAAGCCGACGGTTCTCATTCCGGGCGACATTCTGGTCGCCACCGCGAAATCGACGTCGCTCACCCGCCGCCCGGAACAGGAGCTCGAACGCGCGCTTTCCTGGCGCCAGGGCTATATCGTCTTCGATCACACGACGCTTGCGGATGCGGCCGCGCAATTCAACCGCTACAACACCGAAAAAATCGCGATTACCGATCCGAAGGTCGCGCGCCTCACGATAGACGGCACCTTCCCGATCAACGGCGTGCATGCCTTCGCGCGTGTCACCAATGTCGTTTTCAAGCTGCATGTCGAAAGGCGCGACGGCGAAACCGTCCTGTCGCGCTGACGAACAAAGAGGGGGAAACATGACGTTCCGCAATGTCCTGAGAGCCGCACTGCTCGCAAGCGTCTGCGCCGCCGCAACAGCGGCCGCCGCGCGCGACATCGATATTCCCGCAGGCGATCTCAAGGCCGCGCTCGACGCCTATGCCAGGCAAACCGGCGTGGCACTCATCGTGTCGGACGAGGCCGTGCGCGGCACGCAGACGAGAGGCGTGAAAGGCGCGCTGTCGCCGGATGAGGCGCTCGCCCGCATTCTGAAGGGAACGGGCTTCATCGTCCACCGCGATTATTCCGGCGCCATCGCCATCGTGCCGGGGCAATCGTCCGAAGTGCAGCCGGTGCAGCCATTTGTGCTTGCACAAGCCACGCCCTCTCCGCGCACGAGCGTGGAGACGGTCACGGTCACCTCGTCGAAACTGGGTGGCGCGG
Organism: Rhizomicrobium sp.; assembly: GCA_035548975.1. GTDB lineage: Bacteria > Pseudomonadota > Alphaproteobacteria > Micropepsales > Micropepsaceae > Rhizomicrobium. The sequence goes on along the minus strand of DASZRY010000014.1, from coordinate 139,898 downwards.
ACGTGCAGAGCATTCCGATTGCCATCACGGCGCTGAGCCAGGAACAACTCACCGCAACTCAAACTGCTGGTGGCCCAGATCTAGTAAAACAGGTTCCAAATCTCACCTTCACGAAAACCAATTTTACAGGCTATTCCATTCAGCTGCGCGGCATCGGCACGCAAGCGATTTCGGTGACAACCGATCCTGCGGTTGCTGTTGCTCTCAATGACGTTCCCTTCATTCGTAACCACTTCTTCGAACAGGAATTCTATGACCTAGGTCAAGTCGAAGTTCTGCGCGGACCTCAAGGAACGCTTTACGGCCGCAACGCCACCGCCGGCGTGGTGAACCTCACCACCGCCAGGCCGAGCGATCAGTTTGAAGCCATGGCAAGCGCTGAAATCGGCAACTACCACCAGAAGCGTTTCGAAGCGATGATCAACCTGCCGCTGGTCGACGATCGCGTGGATCTGCGAGTCGCAGGCGAATGGACAAAGCGGCAGGGATACTCGTTCAACGAAATCACCAACCAGCGCATCGATGGCCGCGACCTGTGGTCCGGCCGCGCCACGCTTGCCTTCAATCCGTTGCCCGAATTGAAAGCGTCGTTGATGTGGGAGCATTTTTCGGAAGATGATGACCGCATGCGCACGGCGAAGCAATTGTGCAAAACCGATTATCCTCCAGACCAAATCGATGGAGTTAACGTTCCGCGTGGGCAAACCGGCCTGACAGGAGCATTGATATTCGGACAAAACTATTTAAGCCAAGGATGCCTGCCAACTTCACTTTATTCCCCGGATGCATTTCAGGTTCCGTATGGATTCGCGCTACCCTACGTTCTTGTGGCCTCCCTTGGCAGGGAATACATCAATCCGAATGTCGATCCCTATGCTAGCACCGTTCAGTCGCAAAATTTGCGTGTCATCGAGACTCAACTCAACCCCATCTACAAAGCTAAGAACGATATAGTTGAGCTCACAGCTGAATACGTCATCACCCCGTCGTTGTCGTTCACTTCCCAGACTGGATTCGATCAAGACTTTCTTTGGTCGACGGAAGACTACAACCGGTTCGATACATCGCCAGGTCTTTTCCGGATTCCGGTTTTCTCGGGAACCGATCCGCGGCACATACTGAATTCCAATCTTGAATTCTGCGATCCGCAGCTTGGTTGCAGCACAAGGCTGGTGGCCCAGGACCTTTCGATGGAGCACGCCTGGCAATTGAGTCAGGAATTCCGGCTGGCTTCCAGTTTTAGTGGTCCGCTGAATTTCAGCGTCGGCGGCAACTACATGCATTACGAAACGGAAGAAAATTACTACGTCTTTATCAATACGTTGTCGCTCTATACCGTAAGCCAAGGTTTTGCCTACTTGCCCTATGTGCCGGGCGTCAGCGACGACCATGAATGTTTGCCAAAAGGGCAGAGTGCGGGATCGACGGGGCACGCTTTTCCGGATCCAACGACAGGCGGCGGCCAACCCACATCCGCCTGCGTTTATATGGACCCTAACCCCATCACCAGCCTCAACAACAAGGGCCACAACTATTTTCTCAGCCAGAATCCCTATCTGCTCGATTCCTACGCCGCCTTCGGCGAGGTTTATTACAATGTGCTCTCCGATTTGAAACTGATCGGCGGCTTGCGATGGACCGAAGACAGAAAGCATTTCACCAATATCCCGAGCGAGGTGGTAACCGAGGGGTACGGCTACCCTTCAACTGGCACAGTCGATCAGCAGTGGGATGCTATAACAGGCCGCGCTGCCATCAACTGGACCCCGAAACTGGAATTCACGGATCAGACACTGATCTACGGCTCATATGCTCATGGTTACAAGGCAGGAGGAGCCAATCCCCCCGGCGCTGCATTTCCTTCGATAGAAGGAACGTTTTTTCACAATGTTGGGGGCGTCAATGGAACAAGCGGCGAGGTTGGAGTTCCTGTCCATCCGCTCACATTCAAACCGGAATATGTCGACGCCTTCGAAGTAGGCAGCAAGAATACATTGCTCGATGGCGCGATGACGCTCAACGGCGACATCTTCTACTACAACTACGAACACTATCAGATTTCTCAGATCGTCGATCGCACGTCCATCAATCTCAACTTCGATGCACATGTAAAAGGCGCCGAGCTGGAAGCCATGTGGGAGCCGCTGCCGGGGCTGCGATTCAATTTCGCAGGCGGCTATGAAGATACAGCCATTGCGAAAGGCGAAAGAGCGATCGATCTTATCGATCGCACCGCCGGTGTGCCGGGTTGGATGGTCGTCCGGCCATTCCCGACACAGGCCTCGAACTGCATTCTGCCCACCTACGTCGTTGTCGAGCTCTTGGGCAGAGGCGGTGGCGATGAAAGCGCGACCAACCCCTCGTTTGCTTGTTCTCACGCCTACAATCTTCACGAAGATCCTGTTCTTCAAGGCGGGTATACGGCCCATTCGCCGAATTATCCGGGCTTTGATCCGAACAGCGTCGATCCAAACGCGCCCGCTGGCGTGAACGACGGCCTTGGGCTTCCACCCAACAATGGCGAAGGTTTTGCCAAGGACCTAAGCGGCAACGAACTGCCCAACGCGCCGCGCTTCACGGTGTCTGCAGGCGCACAATACACAGTCCCATTGTCGAACGATTGGGCGGGCACGTTCCGCGGCGACTTCTATTGGCAGGACGCCAGCTGGGCCCGCGTTTGGAACGATGACCCCTACGACCGCATCCACGGCTACACCAACCTGAATCTGGCACTTATTTTGACGAGCCAGGCGGGCTGGCAAGTGATGCTTTATGACAAGAACGTGTTCAACACGACGGCGATTACCGGCACGTTCCTCAATAGCGACGACACCGGCCTCACAACGAATGTGTTCCTGACCGATCCAAAGCTGATCGGCATCCGCGTCACGAAGAATTGGTAAGGGGGAGCCAATGAGCGAATTGATGAATCAGACGAGCCGTGGCGGAAACGTCCGTTGGCAAACTCTTGTCACAGCCTCAACCGTTGCGCTTCTCACATGCGCCTCTGCACAAGCAGGGTCTGAAGCCGACGAGCGGCCCACCGTATGGATCGAAATCGGCGGTCAGTTAGACCACATCGACGGCAGTGGCGACCGTCTTGTTGCACCGTTCATGCTGAAATCTCCTACGCCGGGGCCATTTAAGGGCGAGGGATCGCCGATCGCTGCGCAACGCCCGGCCCGCTACAGCTATGGTGGTGAAGGCAAGCTTACGTTCCAGCCGGAAACAAGTGATTGGAGATTTTCTGCAGCCGTCCGATATGGCCGCTCGCGTTCGAAGCGCTATGTGCACCAACAGACACAAGTGGAAACCAAATTTCCCAATCCCGTGGCCAACTACTATCCGCAGACTCCCTATATCACAAAATACTCGGAAAAATTCACCGACAACACAACTTCGCAATCTGAAAGCCATATGGTGTTGGACTTTCAGGCCGGGCGTGACGTCGGTTTGGGGTTGTTTGGGCGTGAAAGCTCCTCGGTGCTCAGTGTTGGTGTTCGGTTCGCACAATTTTCTTCGCGAGCCGAAGCTACGGTTTATGCCCGGCCTGACGTTGATTTCTATCCATTCGGTCTGGGCTATTTTGTGCTCCCACTGCAGAAATTTCCGACATATTTCCTTCAAGCCAACGCGAAGCGTAGCTTCCACGGCATAGGGCCGTCACTTTCCTGGAATGCTTCTGTTCCGTTTGCCGGCAACAAGCGCAGAGGTGAGCTTTCGTTCGATTGGGGGATTGACGGAGCCGTTCTGTTCGGTCGGCAAAAGGCACGTATCAGTCACAAGACTGTCAATCGTGAGTTCGGTCAAAAGTACCACGTTCCCGCGCCTACACCTTCATATTTGTACCACACCACCTCCTACAAGACGATTTACCACCACACGCCGCCAGATCAGTTGCGCTCGCATTCTGTAACGGTGCCAAACGTGGGGCTGACCGCCGCCATCAGCTATCGCGTCGAAAATTTCAAAGCCACACTCGGTTATCGGGGTGATTTCTTCTTCGGCGCTGTTGACGCCGGTTGGGATGCGCGGCGCACTACAGATCTTACCTTCCATGGGCCGTTTCTAAACTTCAGCCTCGGCTTGGGCGGCTAGCCGCAGATCGCGCGCAATGCCTTCAAGGCGGCGTGCATTCCGCCGCCTTTTCTTTGGCCTTCGGCCTAAGTCCTTGATATTGAACAGAGAAAAAAATCAACAATAGGCCTTGAAACCTGATTGTAGGTGTTCTATATTCGTTCCAAGAGGTTTTTGGAGGACTTTGCGTACTCAACCATTCGCCGCCCGCGCGGGCCGCGAGACGAACACGAGAATACAGGGACAGGATGCAATTGCCCTCGTGTGCATCCGCGTCTCTCCGCCAGTTTCGCCAGGGCTTTTTGCGGCTGAATGATCTGTGGGATCGCAGCGCGCATCGCCGGTGTCAGGGGCGGATGGGATAAGTCCTGCGGGACAGGCCGAGGTGCGGGCGCCGGTGACGTTTGATGTTACGGCCGAAACCGTCCGCCAGCCGAAGCTTCGACCCCCGCCACTATCGCAAGACCCGCTCGCGGAAAAACTCGCGCGGCGCAACGGGCGATGGTGGCGGGGGAATCTGTTTTGGGCGGTGCGATGCACACCGCCTTTTCGCGCTCCGCTGACGAGCGCAATGCGTCCGCCTTCCGGCCCCGCATCCGCGACATGTGGCCGGGCCTCCTTCAAGCCGCCTGGCAATTTTATTGCGCGTTTGCGCAACGCTTGAGTCGCGCGGTCCCCAAGCGCAGATTGGCCTGAATTTTCCAGCTTTTCCGCGAAAAATCCGGCGGAGGCTGGCAGGGACGGAAAGGCCATGAAGAACCGCAAGCCGCTTTCGCTGCATATTCCGGAACCGGAAGCGCGCCCCGGCGAGCAGCCCGATTTCAGCGCCATCAAGGTCCCGGAAGCGGGGTCTGTCCGCAGGCCCGATCCCGATGCGCCCGATCATGAGATCCGCGATCTCGCCTATTCGCTGATCCGCGTGCTGGATGACAAGGCCGCCGCGGTCGGCCCCTGGAATCCGCGGCTCGATCCCGAAACGCTGCGCCGCGGCTTGCGCGTGATGATGCTCACGCGGGCCTATGACGACCGCATGTATCGCGCCCAGCGCCAGGGCAAGACCTCGTTCTATATGAAATGCACCGGCGAAGAGGCCTGCTCCATCGCCGCCGCCTTCGCGCTGGATCGCGACGACATGTGTTTTCCCTCATACCGCCAGCAGGGAATCCTCATCGCGCGCGGCTATCCGCTCGTCACCATGATGTGCCAAGTCTATTCGAACGAGCTGGACCCGCTGAAGGGCCGCCAGCTTCCCATCATGTATTCCTCGAAGAAAAACAGCTTCTTCACCATCTCCGGCAATCTGGGCACGCAATTCCCGCAAGCCGTCGGCTGGGCGATGGCGAGCGCCTACAAGGGTGACGATCGTATCGCCGCTTCGTGGATCGGCGACGGCACGACCGCCGAAGGCGATTTCCATCAGGCGCTCAATTTCGCGTCGGTCTATCGCGCGCCGGTAATCCTCAATGTCGTGAATAACCAGTGGGCGATCTCGTCCTTTTCCGGATTCGCGGGCGGCGAAGAAACCACTTTCGCCTCGCGCGCCATCGGCTACGGTCTTCCCGGTTTGCGGGTGGACGGAAACGATTTTCTTGCGGTTTATGCTGCCACCGATTGGGCCGCCACGCGCGCGCGCAACAATAACGGCGCAACCCTGATCGAACTTTACACCTATCGCGCCGAAGGCCATTCGACGAGCGACGATCCCACGCGCTACCGCCCGTCGGATGAATGGAAAGCCTGGCCTTTGGGCGATCCGATCGAGCGACTGAAGGACCATCTCATCGCGCTCGGCGAATGGTCCGAGGAGCGGCACGAGCAGACGCAGAAAGAGGTCGTCGAAGAAGTCCGCGCCGCCAACAAGGAAGCAGAAAGTCACGGCGTGCTCGGCGGCGACAAGAAGCCCAGCGTCAAGACCATGTTCGAAGACGTTTACGAAGAAATGCCCTGGCACCTGCGCCGTCAGCGCCAGCAATTGGGGGTCTGAGTCATGGCCACCATGAACATGATCCAGGCTATCAATTCCGCCATGGACGTGATGCTCACGCGCGATCCCAACGTGCTCGTTTTTGGCGAAGATGTGGGCTATTTCGGCGGTGTCTTCCGCGCCACCGAGGGCTTGCAGAAAAAGCACGGCGTCAAGCGCTGCTTCGACACGCCCATCGGCGAAGGCGGCATTGTAGCGGTCGCCATCGGCATGGGCGCTTATGGCTTGCGCCCCATCGTCGAGATCCAGTTCGCCGATTACATTTATCCGGCCTTCGACCAATTGGTCTCTGAGGCTGCGCGCCTGCGCTATCGCTCGGCCGGGGATTTTTTTGCGCCAATGACCGTGCGCACGCCCTATGGCGGCGGCATCTTCGGCGGCCAGACCCACAGCCAAAGCCCTGAAGCCATCTTCACGCACGTTGCGGGCTTGAAGACCGTCATTCCCTCGACGCCCTATGACGCCAAGGGACTTCTCATCAGCGCCATCGAAGACAACGATCCGGTGATCTTCCTGGAGCCCAAGCGTATCTATAACGGCCCGTTCGACGGCCATCACGACCGGCCCGTTCAGCCGTGGTCCAAACATCCGGCCAGCGAAGTGCCCGACGGTTATTACAAAGTCCCGCTCGGTAAAGCAGCCGTTGTGCGCGAAGGAAACGATCTCACAATTCTCGCCTACGGCACGATGGTGCATGTCGCGCTTGCCTCGACCGAAGATGCCGGGCTGGATGCCGAAGTGATCGATTTGCGTTCGTTGTTGCCGCTCGATATCGACACGGTCACCAAATCCGTGGAAAAAACCGGCCGCTGCGTGATCGTGCATGAGGCCACGCGCACCTCCGGCTTTGGCGCCGAACTCGCCGCTTTGGTGCAGGAAAACTGTTTTTATCATCTTGAAGCTCCCATCGAACGCGTGACGGGCTGGGACACGCCATATCCGCATGCCTTCGAATGGGACTACTTCCCCGGGCCCAAGCGCGTGGTCGAAGCCATGCGCCGCGTGATGGAGGCGTAAGATGGGCCGCTACATCTTCAAACTTCCCGATGTCGGCGAAGGAACCGCCGAAGCCGAAATCGTCGCGTGGCACGTGGCGGTCGGAGATACGATCCACGAAGACCAGAATCTGGTGGATGTGATGACCGACAAGGCAACTGTCGAGATGACATCGCCGGTATCGGGCAAAGTGATCGCGATCCACGGCGAACCCGGCCAGATGGCCGCGGTAGGTTCTCCCCTCGTCGAATTGGAAGTTGAAGGCACTGGCAATGTGGGGCAGGTCAAAGCCGTGCCTCCTAAACCAACACCGAGTGAGGGGGCGGCTGTCTCAGCAATCTCCCAAACATCGAAATCGTCGAACCAATCTCCCCCTCACCCCAGCCCTCTCTCCATCCCGGGGCGAGGGAGCGAACAACCGAGAACTTTCGGCGGCAAACCGCTTGCATCGCCCGCCGTGCGAGAGCGCGCCCATGAACTCGGCATAGAACTGCAATATGTCACCGGTTCCGGCCCGGCAGGCCGCATCACGCATACCGATCTCGATGCCTATATCGCTTCCGGCGGCCGCGCTTCCGCCGCGCGCACTGCGCTTGCTCAACGTGAAGGCGTCGAAGAGGTAAAGGTCATCGGCCTGCGCCGCAGAATCGCGGAGAGGATGCAGGAATCGAAGCGCCGCATCCCGCACTACGCCTATATCGACGAAATCGACATGACGGAGCTGGAAGATCTCCGCGTGCATCTCAACCAAACCAGACGTGCGGACCGGCCGAAGCTGACGGTTCTGCCGTTTCTCATCCGGGCGCTTGTGCGCGTGCTGCTCGACTATCCGCAGATTAACGCCCGCTTCGACGACGAAGCTGGAGTCGTCCAACGCTACGCCGCTGTCCACGCCGGCATAGCCACGCAGACCGCAAACGGACTGATCGTCCCCGTCGTCCGCCATGCCGAAGCGCGCGATGTGTGGGAATTGGCGTCCGAAATCGCGCGTCTCGCACAGCTTACCAGGGAGGGCAAGGCGAGCCGTGACGATCTCACCGGTTCCACCATCACGATCACAAGTCTGGGCGCGCTGGGCGGTCTCGCAACCACGCCCGTCATCAATCATCCGGAGGTCGCTATCATAGGACCCAACGCGATCGTCGAACGTCCCGTCGTGAAGAACGGCCAGATCGTCGTGCGAAAGATGATGAACCTCTCATCCTCCTTCGATCACCGCGTGGTCGATGGTTACGACGCGGCCGAGTTCATCCAGCGCATCAAGACGTTGCTGGAACATCCGGCCACGCTCTTCATGGATTGAAACATGGCTGAAACGATTCAGACAAAAGTGCTGGTTCTCGGCGGCGGTCCCGGCGGTTATGTGGCAGCGATTCGTGCGGGCCAGCTGGGGCTCGACACCACGCTTGTTGAAGCAGATCGCTTGGGCGGCACCTGTCTCATCCGCGGCTGCATCCCGTCAAAAGCTATCATCCATGTCGCAGGCCAGTTCGAAGCGATGGCCAAACCACGTCACGGCATTTCGCTGGGGGCGCGACCGGCCATCGATTTCGCTCAAACGGTCAAATGGAAGGAAGGTGTTGTCGACAAGCTGAATGGCGGTGTTGCAGCCCTGCTCAAGCGTGCGAAAGTCCGTGTACTCAACGGCTGGGGCACATTCAGCGACGGCAAGACATGTCACGTCAAAACAAAGGAGGGCGAAGTCACCGTCACCGCAGAACACGTTATCCTTGCCGCCGGGTCCGTTCCTGTCGAACTTCCGTTCCTGCCATTTGGCGGCAATGTGATTTCCTCGACCGAAGCCTTGTCGCTGGGCGAAATCCCAAAACGTCTGGTCGTCATTGGCGCAGGCTATATCGGCCTTGAGCTCGGTATCGCGTTCCGCAAACTCGGCGCGGAAGTGATCGTGATCGAAGCGATGGATCGCATCCTGCCGCTCTATGATGCCCAGCTCGTCGATCCCGTGCGCAAATGGCTGCAGAAGAGCGGCGTCACCGTCCATCTGGGCGCAAAAGCCAGGGGTGCGGAAGAGGGCAAGCTCGTTGTCGAAACGAAAGACGGCGAAACGCTCAAACTCGCCGCCGACAAGATCCTGGTGACCGTGGGCCGAAAACCGAACACGGAAGGCTGGGGTCTCGAGAACATGGCCGTCGACATGGACAGCCGCTTCGTAAAAGTCGATGATCGCTGCGCCACCTCGATGAAGAACGTCTGGGCCATCGGCGATCTTGTCGGCGAGCCTATGCTCGAACACAAGGCGGCGAAGCAGGGCGAGATGGTGGCGGAGATCATCGCGGGCCACAAACGCAAATTCGATCCCGTGTCGATTCCCGCCGTTTGCTTCACCGAGCCCGAAATCGTCAGCGCCGGAATGCTGCCCACACCCGATACCGCGAAGGACAAAAATATCGTCACCGCCACGTTTCCTTTCGCCGCCAACGGCCGCGCGCTCAGCATGGAGGCAGGAGATGACGGTGGTTTCGTTCGCATTCTCGCGCGCGCATCCGATCACCGTGTGCTCGGTATTCAGGCAGTGGGCGCGCATGTCTCCGAATTGTCCAATGAGTTCTCGCTCGCCCTCGAAATGGGTGCCGTGCTGGAAGACATTGCAGGTACGATCCACGTTCACCCGACATTGGGCGAAGCCTTCCACGAAGCATCTCTGCGCGGCCTCGGCCATGCTATTCATATCTGAATTATGACGCGCAAATCGCTCCTGATCGGAAAACCGCTGGACCTCTTCCAGCTGCGCGAAGCCTATGAAAACCCGGTCGATATTTCCTTCGATGTTCATGCGCTTGGCGCCATTGAAGCAGGAGCTGCATCGCTTACCCGCATCGTCGCGCAAGACCGGACTGCCTATGGCGTGAACACCGGTTTCGGCCTCCTCGCGCAAACCCGCATCGAGCACGATCAGCTTTGCCAGCTTCAGAAGAATCTCGTGCTCTCCCATGCCGCGGGCGTGGGTGCGCCGCTGCCGGATAATGTCGTGCGCCTGATGATGGTGCTGAAATTGGTCAGCCTCGCGCGCGGCGCCTCCGGCGTGCGCAGCGAAGTGTTGCACGCCATCAAGGCATTTCTGGAACGCGGCATCTTTCCGGTTATTCCTTCGCAAGGCTCCGTCGGCGCGTCGGGCGATCTCGCCCCGCTCGCGCATATGAGCGCGGCACTGATGGGCGTGGGCGATGTCCGAATCGACGGTCAAATCGTCCCCGCGGCCAAGGCGATTGCGGACGCCGGATTGAATCCGCTCGAACTCGGTCCAAAAGAAGGCCTCGCCCTTCTCAACGGCACGCAAGCCTCCACCGCCATGGCGCTCGCGGGATTGTTCGCAGCCGAAAATGCGTTCGCAGCCGCGCTTGTTTCGGGCGCGATGTCCATCGACGCCTTGAAAGGCAGCGATGCCCCCTTCGATCCGCGGCTGCACGAATTGCGCGGCCAACCGGGGCAGATTGCGGTCGCCATGGCCCTGCGCGCGCTGGAAAAAGGCAGTGCCATTCGCCAGTCGCATGTCGATTGCGACCGTGTGCAGGATCCCTATTCGTTGCGCTGCCAGCCCCAAGTGATGGGCGCCGTGCTCGATCTTTTGCGTTTCGCCGGCCGCACGCTCGCTATCGAAGCCAATGCCGTCACCGACAATCCGCTGATTTTCCCGGATCGCGACGAGGTGATCAGCGGCGGAAACTTTCACGCCGAACCGGTTGCCTTCGCCGCAGATCAGATCGCTCTTGCGCTTGCCGAAACGGGCTCGATGTCCGAATGCCGCATTGCCATCCTCACCGATCCCAAGATGAGCGGGTTGCCCGCCTTTCTTGTGCGCGACAACGGCGTTAATTCCGGCTTCATGATCGCTCAGGTAACGGCGGCAGCGCTTGTTTCCGAAAACAAGCTGCTCGCCCATCCCGCAAGCGTCGACACGATCCCGACCTCCGCCGGCCAGGAAGATCACGTTTCCATGGCGGCTCACGGCGCACGGCGCCTGGCGCAAATGGCAGAGAACACGACGAATGTTGTTGCCATAGAATTGCTCGCGGCGGCCCAGGGCATCGAATTTCATCGCCCGCTCAAAAGTTCGACCGTTCTGGAATCGCTTCTTGCGCAATTGCGCGGCGAAATCCCGCCTTATGACCGCGACCGATATTTTGCGCCGGATATCGCTCGTGCCGCCGAGGGCATTCGCGGCGGCCGCTATCGTCGCGCGCTCGCTCCATTCCTCGATGTATTGAACGGCGCATTCTAGATCATTCTCTAGGCAGCGCGAGCCATATCCACAGATACGATCGCCACCTGCGGCGCCGTTCCTGCGAGTTCTGCGACGGCCTGTTGCAAGGTGTTCTTCGGCGTGTCCTGTGCCACCACCAGAGCAACATCGCAAAGGCGCGCAAGTTGTGCTGCGTCGTTCGACTCCATGATCGGCCCGCAATCGATCATAACGAGATCGCAAGCTGTCCGCAGATGTGCAACCAGTTGCGCCATCGCAGGCGAGCCAAGAATCTGGGCTGGATTGTGAAGCCCTTGCGAACACGCAAGCATGAAAGCGCCCGACCGCGTATCGCGGAAGAAACATTGGCTAAGCCGCAAGCGCCCGGTCAGCGCCGCCACAAGTCCGCGTTGATTGATCACGCCGATCGCGTGCGCCAGCCGGGGATTCCTGAAATTTCCATCGATCAACACCACGCGGCGTCCGTTTTGTGCTGCAGCGCGCGCAAGACCGATAGCAAGATCCGTCTGATGTTCCCCTCGTGCGATGGGTGCAATCAGTACCGCGCGTCCACTCGCGCCCATCGGTAGCAATGCGCCGGCCAGCGCATTGATCGCACGCGCGGGCGAAGATGCGGGAAAATCCACCACAACATCGGCCAAACGTCTTTGCGAAAGCGGGATGCGCGCCATCACCGGAAAAGAGGATCGTGCAATGCCTCCGGCATCCATACGTTCCATCACAAGCGCGACAAGCAGGCCGAGCAGAAGCCCCGTGGGAATGGATGCTGCAATCACGAACGCCTTGCGCGGCCCATCGGGATATTCCGGAATGGCTGCGCGCGATATCACCCTCGCATCGGGCATCTGGTCGGCGGTGGAATCCTGCGTCGCGCGCAGCCGCGCGACGAACGCCTGATACATGTTCTCGGTCGAGGCGGCATTCGCCTCCAGCGACTTCAGCTTCACCCGCGCCAGATTGTCATCGGCGGATTCGTGTTCGGCGCCTCTCAAGCTTCCCTCCAGCGATGCAACCTGCGCCTGCGACACCGCCATGTCATTTGCGGCCGTTTCTACAACGCGGCGCACTTCCTGCGCGATCTTTGCGTCGAGATTCCTCTTCTGCGATTCGATTTCGATCATCTTCGGATGCTTGGGGCCGTATCGCGTGGAAAGCTCGGCCTCCTGCTGGATCAGATCGCTTTCCTGCGCGCGCAATTGCGCGATCAAGGGTGATGCGACTACCTGCGAAACGTCGGCCGCGCGCCCAGCCTTTACAAGTTGCATCACGCGCGCATAGGTCGCTTGCTTCTGCGCCAGTTCGGCCCGCGCCGAAACCAACTGCGCGCTTATTGCGCCCATCTGCTGATCGACGATGGAATCTCCCGCCGTATCGTTCAAATTGTGTTCAGCCTTGTAACGTTGCACCGCTTCTTCGGATGCCTGAACCTGCGCCGCCAGTCGTTGAATGCGGTCCATCAGCCATTGCGTGGTCTTGGTGGTTGCCTCGAATTTCGCATTCACCTGTTCTGCGACATAGGCATTGGCGATTGCGTCGACGATACGCGCCGCTTTCTCGGGGTCGCGTGAGGCGAAGCTCACATTCAAACTGGTCGAAAGCCCGACTGCATCCACGGTCAGCCGGTCGAGAAATTTGTCGATCGTCGCATCTCTCATGCGCCGCGCATCTGTGACGCCGAACAATCCGCCCGATGGCTCGAATTCGGGATCGGTCGCAAGTCCCAACTTGCCGATCACTTTTTCCGCCAGCCCGCGCGATCTGAGAATCTGTATCTGATTTTGAAGCGAAGCCGGATCGGTCGGCGTCTGGGAAAGAACCGACGATAGATCTGTCACGTTGTTCTTCCGGGTTTCCAGCATCACCACTGAGGAGGCGGTGTAGCGTGCGGGCAAAAGAAGAAGCGCAAGCGCCACGGCAGTCATTGCACCGGCAGCCACTTTAAGGATAACGGAACGGCGCTCGCGGGCCACCCGCACCAATTCGGAAAGGCCGAACGGGCTGTCTGCCGTGAGAGTCGGTAATTTGCCCGTCATTGCGCCACGATATCGCTCACCCGGCAGGACCAAGCATAAAGTGTTCCGGCCACGGAGGAATTAACCCTCCGGGCCTTTAAGAATGGTTAACGAATTCTTTCAAGCACCCTAGAGGGCTAGTTTCAGGTCCAAATGGACTGTGTGATCGTGAAAACCCTGTCCCGGCTGGGACGATGCGCGACTGCTGAAATCATATCCCAATACCGCTCTCATGTTCTCATTGATCAGATATTGGCTCTGCAGCGAAGCGCCCCAAACCGTGTCGTTGCGGCGTGCACCAACGAACCTGCTTGACGCATAACTCACGCCGCTCTGCAAGATCAGATTGCGCAGCAATTCGTAATCGACGCCAAGCGTTACCACGCGATCGTCGCTCAGCGATGCGCCTAAAATCGTCGTGTCTGTCAAGCGCCGCTCGCCCGAAAGATGCACGGTATAGAGAGCGTCAGGATACCAGGTGAGTTTCGCGCCGAAATCTATGCCGCTGACGTTCGGCAGCGGTGCATGGAAATCCTGTTCGATGTAACCGGCATAGGCCTCGCCCTTCAACAGGTCGGTCAGGCGGAATTCCGCTCCGCCGTCCAGCGAATAGCCATGGCTGCCGCGATTGTAACCGTTGCGGTCGGTCCGAAGGTCGAATGCGCGATTGTTGTAGGTTCCGCGTACGAAGAACGAATAGCCTTCGGAAAGCTCCAGCGAGATGCGCCCATGCAACGCATATTTCAGCTCATCCCGATCGTTGTTGTTGAGGATGCCGCCTCCCACCAGCGGCGTCGGATCGTAGTTTAGCCGGTCCAGCGTGCCGCCGAAGCTGAACGCAATCTGCCCCGCGTCATGGTTGAACGTCCCCTCAGCATGGACGTTCGAATAGTGTGTCGGTTCCGCCGCCAGATTTGGCTCGTCGGGCGAATATCGCGGTTCGTGCGTGGAAACGTAGTCCACTTCGCCGTCCACCGTTGTCCCGCGCAGAATGTCGAGCCGTCCATGTCCGCCCACATTCCAGTCCGTTCGGTTTTCGCTGTCGTGGTCGGCATACCGGTAGTGCGAAACGGCGGCCGTCACTTCGACCAGATTGTTGTTCCAGTCCGAGCGCAGATCGAGATTTGGCGCGATCGTGAAATAGGCGTCGCCCATCGTGCCCGTATTGGTGCGATAGATGTTGGTGTCGCCCGCGACGCCCAGATCCAGCGCCGGATAGAGGCGAAACCCGCCCAGCGGCAAGCCCTTGGGATCGTAATCGGGCCGCGCGCGTTCCATCACGCCCATCTCGTCGGCCTGCAGAAGGCCGGGCCAGGCCGCCAGGAAGGCGGCGATCGCAAAAGGCGAGATTTTCACGCGAATCACCCTCTTGGCGAAAGGCTATAGTGATTTGCGCGATTTCGAGTAGGGCAGGTTGAATCAGGCGTTCTGCAGCGCCGCGACCGCATCCGCCCGGTGCGCCGAGAGAGCGTGCAGGAGCTTGGGATCGTCGGCCGGTATGTCGTGATAGGCGCCGGCGATGTGTTGTCCAAGGTTCTGGGGGAAGAGCGCGATAACTTCGGCGCTTGTAACCGCCACCCGCGGTTTTGCGGGCTTGCCCTCCAGAGCGCCAATCAGCGCCGCCGGCAGATCGCGACGGTCGCCCAGTGCCAGGTGGCAAATCTGCGTTGCCCGCGGATTGATCTCGATGAGATGAAGTCTGCCGGATTTGTCCCGCATGAAATCGAGTCCGTGGAATCCCGAAAGCCCGAAATGCTTGGCGATGCTCCGCGCGGCGTCATCCATTTCCGGGGACACTACGCGCCGCAAAACAGTCGCGGGCCCGGCTGGCTCGCGCGTCTGTACGACATCCATATGCAGGCTTGCGAGCACTTCGCCGTTCCAGCAGGCAAAGGCGCATGTCGCGGGCGTCCCCTCGATGTGTCGCTGAACGCTGATCGCGTAGTCCTGCGGCTCGACCGCCTGTATCAGAAAATGCGCGTCCTGCCTCTTGGCCGCGCGGGCAAGGCTGCGCAGCCGGGATGGCGCCAGCGCCATGTGTCGGAACGTCGAGAGTGCTTCATCGAAATTCTGTGCGAAGGAGACCCCATCGCCACCCCAGCTTCCATCGGTCTTGATGACAGCGGGGAGACCTGTGGCGTGAAGCGCCGCCTTGAGATCGGCTTCGGTCGCAACCGCGCGCGTCGCAGGCACCTCAATGCCAAGCTTCGCCGCCGCATCGAGAAAAGTATTGCGCGAGAACAGGGTTTCGTAACTCGCAAGACGGCCGATGGAACATGCAATGAGATCGGCAAGGCGCACATCTTCCTTTGCGAGTGCCACAAGGTGGCGCGTTGCACGGTCGTCGCAGGGAATGACGATGTCGGGTTTCGACGCCTCCATCGCTTCGCGCAAACCGGAAAGTGCTTGAAACGGGCGATAGGGAAAGAGCCGTTCCAGCACGCTGCTTTCGGAAATCGGATGCCGCCGCGGCGCAAGTGCTTCGACAGTCGCTCCGCAAGCCGAAAACGACCCCGCCAGCCGTGCAGGCGCGGGCCAGGTCACCGTCGTTGAAATGAGGATACGGGCCGCCATGGCGGAAAGATTAGGCCACGGGCGTCAACCAAGGGTGAAAGAGTGGCACGGCTTTTGGACGATCTGGTTCAGCAATAGGGAAACCGGCCCGCAGTTGGGCGGTCTTGTCTCCTTTTGGAACAGTTTAAGAAAGTCGCGTCCAATGCCGAACATTACAGACGTCGTCATCATCGGTGCGGGCCCCTATGGCCTTTCGCTGGCGGCGCATCTGCGTGAAACCGGTCTTTCGTTCCGAATCTTTGGCAAGCCGATGGACACCTGGCGCGATCACATGCCCTATGACATGAAGCTCAAATCCGATGGTTTTGCGAGCAGCCTGTCCGCGCCAGCGCCCAACAGCACTCTTAGGCATTACTGCTCGCAGCACCGTTTGCCCTATCGGGATCGCGATTTGCCAGTCTGCCTCGACACGTTCAACGCGTATGCCGAAGCCTTCCAGTGGCGCTTTGTACCCAATCTCGAAGCCAAGGATGTCGTCGCCCTCGAACGGAAGGGCGATCTGTTCGAGCTGATGCTCGAAAATGGGGAACATCTATCCGCGCGCCACGTCGTTCTCGCCGTCGGAATAACGCATTTCGCCCATATGCCGGAAGAATTGATGCAGATTCCAAAAGAGTTCCGCACTCACAGCTTCCACCTGCGCAATCCGGAACAGTTCCATCGCCGTCAGGTTGTTGTCGTCGGCGCAGGCGCGTCGGCCATCGATACTGCGGCGGAACTGGCCGAATGCGGCGCTTCAGTGCGCATTGTCGCGCGCGAAAGCAAAATCCGCTGGCACAATCCCCCGTCGCTGCGCCACCCCATGTCGTGGCTGACGCGGCCCTATACCGGCATCGGCCCGGGCTGGCGTTCATTCTTTTGCGCAAAGCTTCCGCGGGCCTTCCATGCACTGCCGCAAGCCTTGCGCCTTCGCATCACGCGCCGTCATCTTGGCCCTGCGCCGGCATGGTTCATGCGATCGAAGGTCGAAGGCCGCATTCCTGCGCTGCTCGGTGCGGAACTCCAGGGCGCCAGCATGCGTGGCCGCCGGGTGGCGCTTTCCGTGACGTGCAAGGACAGGGAATTGGAAATCCCGTGCGATCATGTGATCGCGGCCACGGGCTACAAGCCAGATCTCAGCCGACTGTCTTTCCTCTCCTTGCGTCTGCTCAAGGCGATCAAGCAGGTGCAGAACACGCCTGTGCTTTCCGCGCGTTTTGAAACGTCGGTGCGCGGTCTTTATGTCATCGGTCCGGCCGCCGCCAACAGCTTCGGTCCGCTGATGCGCTTCATGGTCGGCGCGGAATACACATCGCCCCTTCTGGCACGGCATCTGAAGCGCCGCCTGAAGACCGCATCACGCACCGTTGTCGCCGCAGGCCGCGCCCTCAAGCCGGCCTGACTTTTTTCTTTTCCGAAAGAGCGATCGCGAGATCCGCGATGCGCCGGTAAAGCGCATCGGGCACGAACACCTGCAAAAACACGACCGCTGCCAGACGCGGCCGATAACAGCCGCGCAGCACGGCGTTCAGATAGAGCCCCAACGCCTTTCCCGGCGCGGTCGGCGCAAGCCCCTTGGCAATCGTCCATCCGCGGCATCCGTGATAGGCGAGCGAAGGAATCCTCGGCCGCATCTCCTCCAGCCATGAAACAAGTCGTGCGCCCTTGCGCCCCTGCGAGATTCGCGCGGGATCGGAAACGTCCTCGCAGATCGCGCCGGGTTCCTCGGCCATCACAAAGCGGCAGCCCGACAGATATAGCCGAATGGCGAAATCGGTGTCCTGCGCGAAAGGCAGGCGCTCGTCGTACCGCACGCGCCTGGCCGTCTCTGCATCCACGGCAAGCGTGATCGTGGGCACGAACCCGCGCTCGCGCAGAAGGTAGTCTGCCATATGTTCGCTGGGCCGAATGGCGCGGGGAGGGCGCAACATGATGTTGCCGTTTCCGCGATCGACCAACATGCGCGCATAGGCTGCCGCACCCTGATTTCTGTCCAGCAGGTTTTTCATCGCATTCAGGTGATGCGGCAGAAACCGGTCGTCGGAATCGAGAAAGGCAATGTACTTTCCTCTGGCCCGATCGATACCCGTGTTGCGCGCCGCTCCGCCGCCGCGATTTTCCTGCCGTACAAACCGGATCCGGGAATCCCCGATGGCCTGGACAACGCTTTGGGGATCGTCGCGCGATCCGTCATCCACCACCACGATCTCGAAATCTGCGAAACTCTGCGTCAGCACGGAACCGAGAGCGCGGCCCAGAAGATGCGCCCTGTTGAAAACGGGAACAATGACCGAAAACACCGGGCTCATGGCGATACTTTAAGGGTCTTCAGCATCGCCAGCGCCAGCAGCAGCGAGGCCCACGCCGGAGCATCGCTTTCCAGATAATCGGATTCGAGAATGTTATGAAACACCGCAAACACGAAGATGGCGAAGAGCAGTCCCTTGAGATTCAGTTGGTCCGCATCGGCCTTCAAAAAACGCCATGCGGGCAGGACGGCCAGTGACCACATTGCGAGCGCAAATCCCACGCCGCCGATGGTGACGAGCAATTGCAGGTATCCGCTGTGCCCGTGCGAAATGTTCGCGATCCAGGCGCTGCCGATATAGTTGCGAAGCGGCGACGTCCCGCCGGTATCCGCGAACGACCCGAATCCGGATCCCAGCAATGGATGATCGCCGATATATCGAAGCTCGGCTTGCCAGATCGCGGCGCGCCCGGAAAGTTCGGCGGGGTCGGCAAGATAGTGTGTGATCGCGCTCCATTCGGAGAAAATTGCGAATGTCGCCACGAAGCCGATCAGTGCGAACGTCACGACGGCAATCTGTCGGTCCAGCGCACGCTTCCATGCAAAGCGATAGACGACACCGGCAAGAAGAGCAGCCGGCAACAGGGCGAGGGACGTCTTGGAGTGAGTCATTGCGGCGAATGCAGCAGCTCCGGCGAAAAGCAAGGCATCGTGCCACCGGCGGCTTTCCAGAAATGCAAAAAAGAAGACAAAGGCCGATATGGCCGATACGGCGCCAGCGATGTTCTTATGGAAGTAAAGTCCGCGCCAATCTCCGATCAAACTCGGATCCGCTTCGCCGGAAAGATGTATCGCTTGCGGCACCAGCGGGATAGATAGCCAGTTGACGATCAGAACACCCGCCAATACCCAATGGAGATGCTTCAGACAGCGCTCGCAACCCATCGTCGCCACGCCCATGAACACGGAGCAAACGATCACGCATTCCAGAATTGCGCGGCGCAGAGCCACATACGGTTCCGCTGACCATAGCGCACTGGCGATGCACCAGCCGAGCAAAAGAAGAAACGATATCGGAACGGCGCGCAGTGCTTTCCAGCCGAGGTCGCGTGCTGCTGCAAGTCCGATCAATGCGAATACGCAAAGATACGCAACCTGACGCAACACGTTTCCCGATCCGGATTCATCGGCGCCATGCAGCAACGCCGCGCTGTCGCGCACTTCAAACGGCGAGAGGCCGACGAACACCAGAAGCAGCAGCGCCGCAAACCCGAAATCGGCCAGCGAAACGTTCTCCCGCCACCGGGGGAGAGCTGCGCCGAAAATCGAATCTTCATTCGCCATGGGTGACGGCATACTCATTGTAGTGGCGGCCGAGCAGCGCGGCGCATTTCCCGGCGGCGCGGCTCAATTTGCACAGCGCATAAGCGCGCCGATTCGGAATGAAGGAGAAGATGGCGAGCGCTGGCGCGAAGCACAAGGCTGCGCCGGCGATCTTCGCCATTTCGCGAAGGAAAGCGGAAGGCGCGGGCCGGTATTTCAGGAACACGCGCATATCGGAGTTGCCCACGCGGTAGGCCCGTTCGAGAACCCACCGCAAGGAAAGCCGCGATTCCGGCACGAAGGCGTTGACCACGGCCTCTCCTGCACAGGCAAATCGTGCACCTTGCCGTTTCAGGCGCGTGAAAAAATCGCGATCCTCGCCGCCGGTCAGTGCGAACGCCGGATCGAACCAAGGCTCTGCAAGCGCCGCCACGATCGCCTTCGTCATCAGGACATTGCTGCAGCTTTCGATCATGCCGCTCGCGCCGGTGCTGCCTTGAAACGGCGCTATCCCGGCGCACGAGACGGACCATGGCTGAGGCGGCTTTGCGAACACGCGCACGACCTGGCCGTGCAGCGCGTCGGCCTGTGTGTTCCGCTGCGCAACCAGAAACGCATCCAGCCAATCTGGCTCCGGCCACTCGTCATCGTCCAGCATGGCGATGAAATGCGCATCCGTCGCAAGTGCCCGCGCCATCAGCGCATTGCGTGCCTGGGCGATACCGCGCTCCGGCGCAATGAAGACGTCGATCGGCCAGCGGTAGCCGCGCATGCGTATGCTTCGGCACAAATCGAATCCTTCGTGCCGCTGTGCATCGTTGTCTGCGATTACAAGCATGACGCCCGCCTGCGTCTCGAGTTTCTCCAGCGCATTGAGCAGCCGCTCCAATCCTTTTGGCCGCCGGAAGGTTGGAATGGCGATGGCAACGCGGCTCATTTGCGCAAGCCCGAAAGCGATGCGGTCGAGATCAGCAGAAGAAATGCAGCCAGCGGATTGGTCAGCGCATATCGCCGCCAGAGCCGCCCGGGTTCGCACCACAGCCGGTGAAGCCATTCAAGACCGATTGCTTGCATCCATCGCGGCGCGCGTTTGTAATCGCCGGTCACGAAGTTGAAGCATCCCCCGCTCGTGATCAGCCATCCGGCCGTCAAATGCGCGCGGTTTCGGCTGCAGAATTCCTGCTCCTGCGGCACCCCCAGTCCCACCCACACAATATCCGCGCCGGACCGGTTGATGGTGTCGCAAAGAGCGATTTCCTCATTGCGCCTGAAATAACCATTGCGCCTTCCGGCGACGATGAGACCGGGATACATGCGCCGCAAATCGTGCGCGCATTGCGCATTCACGTCTTCTGTTCCTCCCAACAGGAAGAACCGCAAGCCGTGACGTGCCGCCGCATCGGCGGCGTCGTAGATGAAATCGGTGGTCGCGCTGCGTTCGGGAATGGGCGTATCGGTCAGAAGCCGAGAAGCGAACACGATCGGCTGTCCATCGGCGTGAAGGACGTCGGCTTCTTCCAGCAACCGGCGAAACTTCGCGTTGGTCGCCGCCAGCGCCACCGAATGTCCGTTGGCGGTGAACACGAGTTTGGGTTCATGCGCCGCATCCACCCGGGCGTTGGCGCAATCGGCCACCATTTGGGCGATCAGGTCGCGGCGCGAAAGCCGGGCGGTCTTGAGTCCGCCCACGAGCACGCGAGGATGATCGCAAATTTCGCCCATATCAGTATGCATTGCGCTGGCGGAACACTTCGACGGCCGTGCGCGCAAGTATCTGCAGATCGAGCAGAAGGCTGGCGTTTTTCGCGTACCAAAGGTCGAATTCCACCCGCTTGCGCATCATTTCGGTCGTTGCGGTTTCCCCGCGAAGACCGTGAATCTGCGCCCATCCGGTAACGCCCGGCATCACATGCTGACGCAATTCGTAATTGCCGATCAACGATGCGAAGAAATGGTCGTGCGCCACGGCGTGCGGCCGCGGTCCCACCAAAGACATGTCTCCCCTTATGACGTTGAAAAGTTGCGGCAGTTCGTCGAGGCTGGCCGATCTCAAAATGCGCCCCACGCGCGTGATGCGCCGGTCGCCCCTGTGCGCCTGCGGAACGTCCTCGCCGTCCTGCAGCACGGACATGGTGCGGAATTTGTAGATGACGAAAGGCCTGCCGCGATATCCGAGCCGACGCTGCCGGAAGAAAATCGGCCCCCTTGAATCGAGCTTCACTGCAATCGCGATGATGAGCATCGCCGGCGCCACAAGAACCAGGCACGGAATGGCTATCAGAAGATCGATCATCCGCTTCAGCGCCCGCTGCGCCGGGCTGAGCGGCGCGCGCTGGATTTCCACTGCGCGCAACCGCCCCAGATTTCGCATCGGCATGTGCAGATAGCGTTCGGCGCTTTCCTCCGGCACCAGGCGAATGGCGCGCGGGATGGATTGCAGCGCCCGCATCAATTGGGTCAGCCGCGCGGGAGGAAACCCTTCGGCGGCCACGCAGATCTGTCCGTGCCCGGCTTCCTTCGCGAGCGACCGGATTTCACGCAGCGCTTCGGAAAGCGTCAGCGCCCATTCGGCGGCATCGGCGTCCGCCGCCACGGTGACGACGGCGGGATTGTCGCAACCGGTGAAACGGAATTCGTCGCCCAGTCTTTCAAGCGCGGTCACGCCGCGCGCCCCGACGAGCACGATTTTCTCGCCCGCAAAACGCCGCGGATGATACCAGGCCGCGACAATGCCCGGCGCGCGCGACCGGGCGGCGCCCACCGCCACGAAACCGAGCGCGAAAAAGCTCAGAAACGCGCCGCGCGAGAGCGTGGGATCCAGTTTCAGGAAGAACCACACGAAGCCGACAAAGGAAAACACGGCAAACCAGACGGCCATGAGATCTCGTAACGCGGGCCCTTCGCCGAACACGCTTCCGCGATAGGCTTCGCGTGCGCGCATCGCGCCGCAAAAGAGCGCGGCAACCAACATGCCGTTGCCGAAAAAGGTCTTCGCGTCGCCCGCATAGCCGAGAAAGGCGTACGAATAGGCAAGTCCGGCCACGATGCTCGAAGCTGTAATGGCGAATGCTTCGAGCACGGTCAGCACAAGTGCCGCCCCCGCATCGACGGCAAAGCCCGTTGGCGCGGAATTGAGGTTTTGCGGGGCCGAGCCGCGGCGTTCGCGGACCAGCTTCGGGGCTGCCGCGGCCGTCCCGGTCGCTATGTGTCTGAAGATGGCCAATTCCGGCCCCTGACATTGCCTCGGAATCAAGGTTGCAGGAGGCACGCCATCTTCGGCGCTTAAGCCTGTGTCAGAGCGGGATTAATTGGTTAGTCGAAGGCTGCGGATGGCGGCGGCAGAACCCCGGCCCGTCCCATCCTGAAACGTCCTTCAGGCGGCCAAACCGATGCGCGCCTTGTCGATTACCGCTCGGGGTGGCGGGGTGTCGCTGTAGACAAGGACGCCGCTGTCATCGAGCCCGCGGGCCCTGCGGCAGATCTTAAGCCCTCGTTCGTTCACCGGGAACATCATCGCGATGCAAGTGCCCTCGCCATAGTCGAACGGCTCGCCCAGCCTTCTCACGCCTTCGCCGATCACAGTCATGAACGGCACGAAGTAAAGATCGGATACGACGCTGTAGTAGGTGAGGCCGCGCGCAAGGCCGTATTCTTCCATCGCCGCCATGATTTCACCGGCGTATTGCGCCTTTTGCGCCTTGTCGGTGATGCTGTTGCTCACGTAACAGCGCGTCATTTCGTAAACCAGCGGATCGTTGGGAATGGGTCCCAATGTAACGATGTGCGAAAACACGTCGCGCATCAGGTGCGGCTTCGTCGTCTCGATCAGACGGACCGCGCCCAGCACCTCGCCGTTGTCGGCGATCTTCATCAGATAGACCGCCTCTTCATTGTCGAACTGGTCGATTTCCCGCTTGTCGGGCTTGGCCAGGGCCTTCCACCCGCGCTTCTCGACGTAAACCTCATGCCGCTGCCGGTACATTTGGTCGAGTTGCGCCGAAAACGCATCCCGGTTTCTGCGGTCTACGAGATAGATCACCGTCACCCCCTCCAGTACATGAGGCAATTATATGGTTAGCAAATTCTTTCCAATCCAAACCAGTCTCAATGGTTAAAATCGGGAAATAAACTTGCCGGAGAACGAAGTCTTCCCGGAACCCCCTGACAGGAAAGGGCGTTCTCAGGGGCAGTAGCGCTCAAAAGGAGACGCTCGGCCAAAAAGACGGCGGCGACGCGCAAGCGGCGCAGATCCTGGCAGTCGTCAATCAGGAACGCTCAAACGCTGCGGGCGTATTCATCTGAGGACGTCCGATGCCGGGACAGCTCATGTCGAAGAGAAAACTTGTGGAAGACATGAAGCAGAACCCGCAGCGATTTTATCGTTCGCCCAACGACGTGATCCGCGATCGCCGTTTCAGCGACATCGAACGGCTTGAAATTCTTAAGGCATGGGAAAACGCAACAGACGCGAATGCCGCAGAGATTCAGCAAATTCAGGATGCGCGCAGCGAAATCGAACGCAAGCGTTCAGAAGCGGAAACGGCCGCGGAAAAGTACAGGGAGAACGGCCATGGCTCCGTCCATCGAAAGGCGCGATGCAAACCGCCGTGAAATCCCCGAAAGAAGGGCCAAACAGGCAATCGCCTTGGGGCATATGCGTTATGTGCTCGCCGTCAGCTTTCTATTGGCCGTGACCGCCAGGACATTCCAGTATCTGACGTTATTCCATTGATCGATTTCTGGGGGGGCGGGCGCGGAAATGGTTCCTTCAAGATTCCGGTTGGGGGATTAGGGCCCAGGCTGTATGAGTTTGCGCCCCCCTGGATGGTACTCGGTTGACGTTTGAAATTGACGCCCGGCAGGAACGTGCGCTGGCGCAAACAGGCGCCCGGCTTTCCGTCATCCTTCCGACCTACAAGGAACGGGGCAATGTCGCCGAAGTTGTGGCGCGGCTCGATCGGGCCCTGGCCGGGATCGGCTGGGAAGCCATATTCGTCGATGACGATTCCCCGGATGGCACCGCCGAAGCTGCCAAGGCGATCGCGCAGAAGGACCCGCGCGTACGCTGTCTCCGGCGCGTAGGCCGCCGGGGTCTGGCCGGCGCCTGCATCGAAGGAGTCCTATCGTCCAGCGCCCCCTATGTGGCCGTGATGGATGCGGATCTGCAGCACGACGAGACTGTCTTGCCGCGTATGCTCGCCCGGCTCGAACGCGGCGAAGCCGATCTTGTGGTCGGTTCGCGCTATGTCGATGGCGGCAGCGCATCGTCCTTCGATCTGAGGCGCGGCTTTATCAGCCGTTTCGCAACCGTGTTGACGAAAGTCACGTTGGGCACGGCCGTCAGCGATCCGATGAGCGGCTTTTTTGCCATGCGCCGCGACCGCTTCGACGCGTTGGCGGATAAACTCGCGCCGGTCGGATTCAAGATACTTCTCGATATTATGACCACCGCAAGCGATCTGCGGGTAGCCGAAGAAGCATATACGTTCGGCACCCGTCAGGAAGGCGAAAGCAAGTTCAATGTGCAGGTGGGGTTGGAGTTTCTGGGTTTGCTGCTTGCCAAGGCCAGCGGCGGTACTTTGGATCCGCGTTTCATCTTTTTTGCCCTCGTGGGCACCAGCGGTCTCTTTGTTCATCTGGCCGCATTGAAATTCGCCCTCGGATTCTCGATATCGTTCACCAGTGCGCAAGCCATCGCCACATTCGTTGCGATGAGCACCAACTTCCTGTTCAACAATAACTTCACCTATCGCGACCGCCGTCTCAAAGGCGCCCCGGCCCTGGCGGGCTATTTGCTCTTCTGCATCATCGGCGGCATCGGCGCCTTTGCGACGGTTGGCTTTGCCACCTGGCTTTATTCCAACGAACCCATCTGGTGGGTTGCCGGCGCCGCTGGCGGCATCATGAGCGTTTTCTGGAACTATTCGATGTCCAGCCTGTTTGTTTGGCGCACGCGATGAAAATCCGCGGGCGTATCGTCCTCCTTTCTGTCATCGTTCTGGTTCTGGCGCGCTTTGTTGCCGGCGCGCTTCTGCCGCTCTCTGCCGATGAAGCCTATTACTGGCTCTGGTCGCGCCACCTCGATTGGGGCTACTACGATCATCCTCCGCTGATCGCGTTTGCGATCCGCGCCGGTACGGCGACGTTCGGCGAGACGGCCTTTGGCGTGCGTCTTGCGGGGCTGCTCGCTTCCGTGATTGCCAGCATCGCGGTGTGGCGGGCGGGCGCGGTCATCCTGAAAAACGAAAAGGCCGGCGGCTATGCCTGCCTTTTCTTCAATCTCTCGCTGATGGTCGCGATCGAGGCGATGGCGGCGACGCCCGACACGCTCGCGCTCGCCGCCAGTGCGATGTTCGTGTTCGCGCTCGCCAAGGCCGAAGAAAGCGGGCGCGGTGCTTGGTGGCTGGGGGCAGGGGCGGCGGCGGGCATCGGCCTGCTTGCGAAGTACACGGCTTTTTTTCTGGGCGCGGGCGCTCTTGTCTGGCTTCTGACTGATGCCAGACAGCGCCGCTGGCTTCTGACAATCTGGCCCTATGCGGGCGCGTTGCTCGCGGCGATCCTGTTTGCGCCGAATCTATGGTGGAACCAGACCCATCACTGGGTGACATTCGCTCTTCAATTCGGCCGGATGGGCGAAGGTCACTTCACCTTGCGCTATCTTGCCGAATTTCTGGGCGCACAGATCGGACTCGCCACACCCTTCATATTCGTTCTGGCCGTAATGGGAATCTTCACGCGAGGCCCGAACTCGCAACTTGCGCCTGCGCTCTTCTGGCCGAGTATCGCCTATTTTATCGTGCACGCGCTTCATGACCGCGTGCAGGGCAATTGGCCGAGCTTTCTTTATCCTGCTCTGGCTATTGCTGCGGCCGATGCCGTGTCCCGCACGGATTGGAAAGGCTGGGCCGCGGGCCTGTTTGTGATTTCGCGCCGGCTGGCGATTCCCGTCGCTGCAGTTTTCCTGGTGCTGCTCTACGTGCAGGCGCTGACCGGAATTGTTCCTTTGGGCCGCAAGGACCCTGTGCAGCGCCTTCTTGCTTTCGGTATGACCGGCATGTCGAAGGATATCGTACGGCAGGTCTCCGCTCACCGGGCAGGCGCGATCCTCACCACCGATTATGCGATGACGGCATGGTTGCGGTTCTATTTGCCGGCCGACTTGCCGGTGGTTCAGCTCGGCGAGCCGTGGCGCTGGGAGAATGCGCCCTCCGCCGCCGCGAATACCTTCGAGCATCCGCTGATCTACATCGCTGATGTCCGGAGGGAAAAAGCGGAAGTCGTCAAACAACATTTCGCTTCGGTCGTGCCATGCGGCCGTGTTTCAAGAAAGCGCTGGAACTCGGTGATCGAGGACTACGCGGCGTATTGCGTAAGACACCCAAAGCCTGCCGCGGCGGGGAAAATCCCCTGACAGCCAAAGAGCCCAGCCCGTGGCTGCGCTCGCTTTGGATCGCTGGAGTTGAGAGAGCGGACACCCGGCGCGGGCTGTCGAAGGGGCTGGGGCGTACCGAACCGGACATCCGCTCGGCAGTGAGAATGCGCTATTGCCAAAACCGTTCCCGAAGAAGCGCCGTCCGCGAACAATTATTTTCGTCCGCCGGCGATAGATAGCCTGCTCGGAACCCGCCGCCTCTGCTCAAAAGCCTAGAAATTAGAACGACTTAGGCACAAAGTCCAAATTTTTTCGGAATGTTGTCTGATTCTGCTTGCAGCGCAACGCTCCTTCTGGCATATTGTTTAAATTCACAGCATTGCGCCCCGGTCCGCCGAAAGGCGGCATGCGGGTAATTCGACAGCCTTGCGGCGAGGCGGAAACACGCCCGGACGCCTGAAGTGAAATTCAGCGCTTCCTGCGCAGGAAAATCCCCGCAGCGCCCAGAATGCCCGCGCCCAACATGGCAAGGAGCGGTTTCTCACGCGCCAGGCCGGAGAACACGTTCACGATGAACTGGTCGTTCAGCAGGTCCTGCTTTCGCGGCCGGAACATCATGGCAAGCAGGATGAACAGAAGCGGCCCGATCAAGAGGATCAGCGCGGTCAGCGCCGCGGCTCCCGGAATACCGGCCGGCGCCGCCAGTGCAGTGAAGATCGCATAGGCGGCAAAGGATACGCCGACCGCAATCATCGCAATGGCGATGATGCCCAGAACAACGCCCGCAGCCGCTTTGGCGATCATCCGATCCCCTTAGCGCCTGAGAAGAAGGGCGCCGATCAGTGCGCCAATGCCCATTGAAACCATGCAGGCGGCAAGCGGTTGCTCGCGGATGGATTCGCGCACGGTGTCCAGATTTTCGTTGCCCCAGTTCTGGGCTTGTACGGCCAGTGCCTCGGTGGCGCGAAGGGCCTCGTTCAGGCGTTCCTGGGCAGCTTCGCCCACACCTTCGCCAAGCCCGCGCATGTCTTCTTGCAGGGCTTCGAGATCCTGACGCAAAGCCGACAGGCGCGCCTCGATCTGACTTTCGCCGTTCATGCGTTTGCCTCGTCTAGCCATGAGTTTCCTCCGGGACCCGGAAAGGGTCTCATCCTGTGGTTAAGGATTAAACACTTTGCCCCGCCTTCGGGGAAAGGGGGATTTCCGTGGCCTTAAGCCGCTTTTCGGGCGACCGGATGGAAAAACAGTGCCTGGCCCACCGTGGCCTGGACGGTCTCCGGAAGGAACGGTTTGGCAATGAGATAGGTGGGTTCGGGCCGCTCGCCGGTCAAAAGCTTCTCCGGATAGGCGGTGATGAAGATGACCGGGATATCGAAGTTGCCAAGGATTTCGGTCACCGCGTCGATGCCCGATCCGCCCTCGCCAAGGTTGATATCGGCGAGGATCAGGCCCGGCCGCTCCGCATGCGCCTTGGCCACGGCCTCGCTGCGGGTGGAGGCAATGGCGACCACCTGGTGGCCAAGCTCCGTGACAAGATTTTCAAGGTCAAGCGCGATGATCGGCTCGTCCTCGATGATCATGACGCGCGAGGCGAGCTGCCGATCGATCGTCTGCTGCGCGTCGAGAATGAATTTTTCGACTTCATCGGGGCTGGCGTTCAAAATCGAAGCCGTTTCATCCAGGCTAAATGCCTCGACGGCCGTGAGCAGAAGCGCGGCGCGTGTGGATGCGGCCAGCGATTGCAACCGGCTCTCCGGGCTCCCGGCAATTCTGGCGGATGGAGTTTTTTCGTCCAACTGTCCGGAAGCGCCGGCCCAAATTGCGTGGAACAGCCGATAGAGGGCAACGCGGGGAGAACTTTCCGCGTCGAGCGCCTGCTCGCCGTTCAAAAGCGCGGACAGGGCGGCGCGGACATAGGCATCGCCGCTGGATTGGGACCCGGTCAGCGCCCGCGCATAGCGGCGGAGGAAAGGAAGGTGAGGAGCAAGGGTCTTTGTCACACTCATCGAAGCCAGCCTCTTGTTGGTTTTTACCAATCCTGGTCCTTCAACGCTGCCCCCTCCAAAAAAGTTCCCGTTGGTCCGGAACCTTTCCTTCCGGAGGGCGTTCGGCAATCGGAGAACCCGAGGGAGCGCCGGGCAGATTGCCTGCCACGGCCAAGAACGAGCAGGGCTGGAGAATTGATGTGAGCGTGAGCGAATCCCGTAAGGCCGGCTTGGCCAGCGAAGAGAGCCCCGAAAGAGAAAATGCACGCGCGGTCCGCGCCCGGCAACGGGCGATCGGCCGCGAATTGCGCAGAATGTACGACGATGTCGCCCAGGAACCTATTCCGCAGGATTTCCTCGATCTGCTGAAGAAGATCGATGAGACCTCGCCCAAGAAGGCGTCTTGACATGAGCCCGGACATGCAAAGCGCGACTGCGGGGCGGTTCGAAGCCCCGGACGATTTCAAGACCGAACTGCTGGCCTTGATCCCGTTTCTTCGCGCCTTCGCCCGCTCGTTGTGCGGCAATCCCGAAACCGCCGACGATCTGGCGCAAGAGACGCTGGTGAAGGCGTGGCAATCCCGCGACACCTTCATTCCCGGGACCAATCTGAAGGCGTGGCTTTTCACAATTCTACGCAACCAGTTCTATTCCGACCGCAGGCGCGCCTGGCGTCAGGTGCCCTGGGACCAGGAATCCGCCGAACGGATTCCGGCTTCTCGCGAAGATCAGAACTGGGCCGCGGAATTGTCCGACACGGCGCGCGCATTGCGCAGTCTGTCCGACGAACAGCGGGAAGCGCTGATTCTCGTGGGTGCGGGCGGCTTTTCTTACGAAGATGCAGCTGCGATCTGCCATTGCGCCGTTGGAACGGTGAAGAGCCGTGTGGCGCGTGCGCGCAGAGCGCTCATCAATATCCTCGACGGCAAGGAGAAGTTGCAGGCCTCCACGCGCCCATCGAGCGGTGATGCGGCGAAGGAGATCATGTCGCAACTCGATCGGCTCACGCCGGATCGCGACAAGAAGAGCGACACCTGATCGGCAGTTCAAACGCAGCCTTGCGCCGCACCATTCGCTGTCTGAACGAGCAGACAGAGGAATCAGAAAGGCCGGCTCTTTCGAACCGGCCTTTACATTTGATCGGTGGCTGTCAGGGCATCGGCGTAGTGGAAGACGGCGCCGCGGCATCGTCTTTCTTGTTCTTCATATCCTTCATGTCTTTCATATCTTTCATATCGTCGCTTTTCATGCCGCCATTGCCCATCATATCCGGATGCGTGGCGGTATTGCCATGATCGATCGGCTCCTGGCCGCCCATCAACGGCTTCTGCGCATCTTCAGGCGTGGTGGTGGGCGCAGCGTTTTCGGCGGGCATGGCGGCAGGAGCGCTCGTGGGCGCACTTGCGGCCGGTGCCGGGCCTTCAACACTTCGCAGTTGCTGTTCGTTAAGTCTCGCGGTCGCCTGTTCTTCCTCGGTCTGCGACATCGCAGCCTTCATCTTGTGCTTGTGATGTTTTTTCATCGGCGCGGCGGCGGCTGCCCCGGCGTCCGATTTCATGTCGGTGCCGGTCATGGCCGTATTGGCGGCAGCCGGCTGGGTGTCGGTCGTGCCGTTTTGAGCGATGGCATTGCTCGCCGTCATCAGGGCAAACGTCGTGGTGCCCGCGAGAACGAGTGATTTCCAATTCATGGGGATTCCTCCTGGTTGGTTGGTGCGAGAGGGCAAAATCGCTGCGCCCGCGGCATCTGGAAACCGTATCACGAGTTCCATGATTTCGGGGTGCTATGCCGGCATCGTAGTAGAAAACGCCCAGCTCACGGGTTAGTGACCGGCAATAACGGGAATTTTGGACAGCCGCCGTCCGAGGGTTCCTTGAATTGCAACTCCGGACGTCCGGAGGCATAAGCGGCTTGGTTGCAGGTGCGAAGAGAGAGCAGGGCAATGGCATATGATGTGGTTGTGATTGGCGGCGGTCCCGGGGGCTACAACGCGGCGATCCGCGCCGGTCAGTTGGGCATGACTGCAGCCTGCGTCGACAAGCGCGGCGCGTTCGGCGGTACCTGTCTCAATGTCGGCTGTATTCCGTCCAAGGCGCTTCTTTTTGCGAGCGAGCGCTACGACGACGCACGCAATCATTTCGCCAAGCTCGGCATCAAGGCCGAGGTCGGTTTGGATCTTGCTGCCATGATGGCGCACAAGACCAAGGTGGTCGGTGAACTAACCAAGGGCGTCGAATTCCTGCTCAAGAAGAACAAGGCGGAAGGCATCGTCGGCGAAGCGAGCATCGTAAATCCCGGCCGGGTGGATGTGAAAACGCCGGACGGTCAAACCCGTTCGCTGGAGACAAAAAACATCGTTATCGCTACCGGATCGGATGTGATGCCGCTTCCGGGCGTTACGATCGACGAGGATCGCATCGTTTCTTCAACGGGCGCCATTTCGCTCAAGGACGTGCCGAAGCGCCTCCTGGTTGTCGGCGGCGGCTATATTGGTCTCGAACTCGGATCGGTGTGGCGCAGGCTCGGCTCGGAAGTGCTGGTGGTGGAGTTTCTCGATCGCATCACGCCCGGTCTCGATGGCGAAATTGCAAGGCAGTTCCAGCGTACGCTGCAAAAGCAGGGCATGAAATTTCAGCTTTCGACCAAAGTTGTCGGTGTGGAAAAGAAGGCGGACGCATTGCGCGTGACGGTCGAGCCCGCCGCAGGCGGCCCGCCGCAGTTTATCGAGACGGACATCATTCTCGTTTCCATCGGGCGCCGCGCATATACGGATAAATCTGGCGTGGCGAATGTGGGTGTGAAACTCGATGCTCGTGGCCGGGTGGTGACGGACGCGCACTTCAAAACAAATGTTCCGGGAATATGGGCCATCGGCGACGCCCGTGAAGGTGCAATGCTGGCGCATAAGGCGGAAGATGAGGCCGTTGCCTGCGTCGAGAATATTGCGGGTCGTGCGGGGCATGTGAACTACGACGCAATTCCGTCGGTCGTTTACACCGCGCCAGAGGTGGCAAGCGTCGGCAAGACGGAAGAGGAATTGAAGTCGGCCGGTATCGCCTACAAGGTCGGCAAATTTCCCTTCACCGCCAATGCTCGCGCCAAGACTATCGCAGCGACGGACGGTTTCGCGAAGATACTGGCCGATGCAAAGACGGATCGCGTTTTGGGCGTACACATAATGGGCGCCGAAGCCGGCAATTTGATTGGGGAAGCCGCGCTGGCAATCGAATTCGGTGCATCTTCGGAAGACGTGGCCCGCACCAGTCACGCACATCCCACCTTGGCAGAAGCCGTGCGTCAGGCGGCCATGGGTGTCGAGGGATGGACGATGCAAATGTGATCGTCAATCGCGCGATTGAGCGTGAGCCAGAAACGCATGCGCCCGAGCGATCGCATTTTCGCGAATATTCATGTAGGCGAGCTGATAGTCGTAATTGTGATAGTTGCCGCCAGGCAATAGCGCAATGCGATAGGCGATGTCGTCGGGCCGGCTGACATACAGGGCGCCGTCGTCGCAACGGGCACTGACCAGGCCCGGATCGGGCGGGCGCGGCGCGTTTCCGCGGCCATAGACCCATCCGCCAAGGTCCATCTGGGCAGGCGCAAGCGCGGCATCTGCCGACCAGGAAAGAGGATTAATGCATACAAACTGCCGCTGAGCGAATTTTTTTGCCGCATCGTCACCGATGCCCGACCTCCTGGCAAACGCCTCGCGCTGGGATTCTCCATCCGCGTCGTCGGCCAGCGTGCTCCAAGTCACGACACAGCCAACGTCATCGGCATGTTCGCAAGGCTTTATTGTTTTGAGATGCGAAAACCAGTCCCGATCGATCCAGTTGCCGATAACATAAGCGGCAACAAACCGGTCGCGCAGATTTGAGCTGTCGATCAACTGTTCGAGCAGGACGCGCGCATGCCGCGAACCCTGGCTGTGCGACGCGATGATGAAAGGGCGTCCGTGATTGTAGTGGGCGAGATAGTATTCAAATGCCATTTTGACATCGGAATAGGCAAGATCGAGTGCTGCATTTACATCCGGCGAAGCCTTCAGGAATCCGCTGAACGTCATCTGCCGGTAACGTGGCGCGTAGATCAGGCAGCAACCGTTGAATACGCTGGCCTGATTGCGAATTGTTCCCTTGTCGGTGCGCTCGTTTGTGTCCGCATCGTCAAGCGGCTGATTCCACTTCGAATTGGAGAAGAATGTCGTCGGATGAATGAAGAACACGTCGACTTGCGCGTTTTTCGGGTTGATGGCGTTTACGCCATAGGGCGTTGCCGCGCTCATACCTGGCGCGCTTGGCAGCGCCGCCCAGAATCGCGATTGCGAATAGTCCGGCGGCGAAGGCGCTGTGCGGGGATCAAACGGCTCGCGTGGAGGATGTGCGGACAGCAAATCCACCATCGTCCCCAGCTGGCCGGCCTGCGCCGGAGCCGCCAGGAAAACGAACGAAAGGAATCCGAGGAGCACGATCTTTTTCATGCCGGCACCTGATTTGCTTACCTTACACGAACGAAGGTGGACTTACCTACGCGCCTCCGAAGGAGCAAACAAATGTTCACGGTCGTTGCGGATGCGTTTCAAATCGGCATCAATGGTATTGGCGTTCAGTTCCTGTCCCAATACCGGGCCGGCGCCCATCATGCTTGCAATCATCAAATCGCCCAAATCCTTGGTGTAATGGATCGAATCCCGGTACCAGCGCATTTCGGCTTGCCTATCTCCCGGTTGCGGCACCTGTTCTCCACTGATGTCGTCATATCCGGAGAAGTCGTAGAGCTGAACAACGCCGCGGCGCTTTCCAGCCGCATTTTCAATAGTCCTCACCAGCGCACGCTTCCACGCTTCGAAGCTGACCCAGAAACCGGTGTCGTGAAGAATTTCAAGGTACCTGCTGTGATAGGGAGGAACAAACAGGACCAGTCGTATGTCGTTTTGCTCGGCAAGCCTTATGATGGCAGCCAGCGAGTTGAACTGCAGATTGCGCGACGGGCTGTAAAAAAGCGACGGGTATAGTTCCCGGTATTGCGCGCGATAGACTTGATCGTTGCGCAGGAAGATTGCTTCGGCACCCTGGCTGTGAAGCAGCATCTGGTAGTCCCGGGCTGGGTTGAATCCCATCTCCGTCACGGTTGCCAATGCTGGGCGTTTGCGAAGCCGAAGGGTTCCAATGCTGTCCCAGATCGCCTGCCGCGTCAGAGTCGTATTGAAGAAGTCCCGCCAAAGCTGCATGCCGCGCGAACCATTCGGGCTTCCATTGCGATCGACCAGCAGGCGCAGTTCGTTCTCGCGGATTGGCACAGTTTTTCCGTCAATTTGCTGATTCACGAAGTCAAGAAAATCCAGGCCAAGTACGACGAGTTGCGGGGGCTTTGCTGCAATATCGTGCTGAAGCAGGCGCCAAGCCATGAAGACGTCGACATTTTGACCGGCCGCATTGAAAACCGGCCTGATATTTTCAGGCCATTCCAGGCTTTCGGGATCGATACCTGCTTCAACTTCCGCGTTTCCCAACACCAGCGTGTTGGGCCGGATGCGTTCTATCAGGTAGGCCTTTGCCAAAGCCTCCTGGTGAAATACGAAAGGCTTTTCCGTTACGCGCGAGGTTCCATACATTCTGTAGGGATCCACATACACACAGAGAGCGATCGACAGCATTGCGAGCAGCAGGAAAGATAGCGTCGCAATCAGCAGGAAGGAGCGGTAGGAATTTCGCAGCATGGATCAGAACCGCCAATGAATGGCGACATTTGCTTCGCTCTGCGAAACAAGGATCGTGAACATGATTGTGCCGAGTGCAAGGGCCCAGACAGGAGATGGAATCCAGCGCAATGGCCAAATTCTGGGGATGCCGTCCTCTTTTCGGTTCGGGGAGGCGAATGAGGACAGAAGGGTCTCGGTATTTGGAAATGCGAAGATGACAATCAGGCAGACCGCCAGCCACGCCCAAGCTTTGATCAGCAGGGCGCCATCGATCGGCGCGAAGACGACTCCAAGCTCATGAGCGTATGACAGAAAGGGTGCAAAACTGGAGGGTAGCATCGCCCCATGTTGTCCGAACAATGCAGCAAACAGCGTCAGCCCGGCACCGGAATCGGGCACGCGAAAAATTATCCACGCCAATGAAACGGCAACAAATGTCACAATCGTGCCCAGAGTTCTCGCTACCCGGGTCTGGCGGAATCGGGTGATCGTTTCGCTGCGGCTGCCCAGTGCACGCCAGATTCGATGGAGGAAAAGATAGAATGAATGCAACAGAGCCCAGGCGATAAACATCTTTCCGGCCCCATACCACAATCCAGCGACAATCATTGTGATGACGATGTTTAAGGCCACATGCGCAATGTTTCCCCTGTTGCCGCCTAGCGGGTAATATACATAGTCGCGAAGAAAAGCGGCGAGGGTGATGTTCCACCTTTGCCAGAACTCCGTTACGTTTTGCGAGCGGTAAGGTGATCGATAATTCACCGGCAAACTGATTCCGAAACAGCGGGCAATACCAATCGCGATGTCGGCGTAACCGGACAGATCGAAATATATTTGGCAGGAAAACGCGAGCACTCCTGTCCAAGCTGCAAACAGATCGATCTCCTCACCGGATGCGGCCGCCGAAAATGCCAGATTGGCAATGGGCGCCACGGCGCCGCCAAGTAAGATCGTCTTGGCAAGACCGATGGCGAGTGTTGCGATGCCGCTGGCCAGGTCTTCGGAGTTGACATTGGTTTTTCCCCATTGCGAACCGATCTGTTCGTAACGCAACAGTGGACCCGCCGTAAGGCGGGGAAAGAATGATGCGAACGCCAAATAGGGAAGGAGTTCGGCATGGCGCGTTTTTCCGCGCTTAAGATCGACAAGGTATGCTATCTGATCGCAGGAGAAAAAAAGAACGCACAAGGGCGCCAGGAACTTCCCGATTTGGGTATTGCTGCCGAAGACAAAATTCGTGCTGCCGACGAGGAAGGTTGCGTACCGGAATGCACCTAGCACCGCGAGATTGAACGCGATGCCGGCGAGGAGAAACATGTTGGTTTGAAATCCATGTTCATCGTCACGCGCTTGTTGAAGCAGTCCTGCGATCGAGTAATTCACAACGATCGAAGTGGCCAGCACCAGCCCAGTGCGAACGTCCCATACGGCGAACACGAGAATTGATGTCAGTATCAGCGCGCACAAGCGCATACCTTCGCCCAAACGCGCAGCGAAAAAATGGAACACAATCGAAATTGGCAAGAACAGGAACAGGAATGAAATGGAAGTGAAAAGCAATCAGGACCCTCCGCAGAGGCGATCATGGCATGTCAGGTGCGGCCGACAAACGAAACCCCGCTTGGTCATCCGCCGGAATTTGGATTTGCTTTCATTGGTGGCCCCGGCCCGACTCGAACGGGCACGTCCCTTTCGGAACTACGGATTTTAAGTCCGTTGCGTCTACCAGTTCCGCCACGGGGCCGCTACTTTTGGTTGAGTATACGCCAAAAGACCTTTCTGAATCAGGTGCTTGGTGAAGCGTTTGACAGGTTGGGGTCCCTGACTATAGTGCGCCGCCTTCGCGCCCGAAGCGCGTCAAATTCAGACCGGAACGTATAATGAGCAAGCGCAGCACTTCCAAGTACAAGCTCGACCGCCGCATGGGCGAAAGCGTCTGGGGCCGGCCGAAGAGCCCGGTCAACAAACGCTCATATGGCCCCGGCCAGCATGGCCAGCGTCGTGCCAAGAAATTGTCGGACTACGGCACACAGCTTCAGGCAAAGCAGAAACTCAAGGGTTATTACGGCAATATCACCGAGCGTCAGTTTCGCCGCTACTATCAGGAAGCGTCGCGTCGTCAGGGCGATACGGGCGAGAACATGATCGGCCTTCTCGAGCGCCGTCTCGACGCCGTCATCTATCGCGCCAAGTTTGTGCCTACACCGTTTGCCGCGCGCCAGCTCGTGAGCCATGGCCACGTGAAGGTCAACGGCAAGCGCGTGACGGTTGCCAGCTATATGGTCAAGGAAGGCGATACGGTGGAACTTTCGGCGAAGGCGCGCGATATGGCGCTGGTGCTGGAAGCCTCCAAGAGCGCGGAACGCGATGTGCCAGAATATATCCTCGCCGATCACTCGAAGATGTCGGCCAAGTTCGTCCGCACGCCGAAACTGGGCGATGTGCCGTATGCGGCGCAGATGCAGCCCAATCTGGTGGTAGAATTCTACTCTCGCTAACGCTGGAGTGATTTGCCAAGCAGCGAAGACCCGCGGATGATCTCCGCGGGTTTTTCGTTTGAGGCCGGCCATGACCTACGTGCTCTTTGGCGACAAAGCATCGGGAGCTTTTGCTGTGGAATGCGCGCTTGCCGAAGCGGACGCCGCCTACACATTCGTAACCATTTCGCTGGACAGGAACGAGCAGCGATCCGAGGAATTCCGGGCCATCAATCCCAGTGGAAAGATACCGGCGCTGAAGCTGCCGAGCGGCGAGATTGTTACGGAATCTTCTGCGCTTCTGCTGACCGTTGCCGATCGGCATCCGGATGCGAAGTTGTTGCCGCCGGGCGCGAGCGCGGCGCGTGCAGATGCGTATCGTTGGATTGCATATATGGCATCGGAGATTTACCCGATGGTCGAGATTGTCGACTATCCCGAGCGGTTTACGCCGGGTGGCGCCGACAAAGAGACAGTTCGCGATAAGGCGCGCGAAAGAATAAGAGAAAGGTTTCTGGCGATCGAAAAGGCGATTGCGGGGCCGTGGTTATTGGCGACCGGGTTTTCGGCGGCGGACATCTATACTGCAATGTTCAGCCGGTGGTCGGTAGGGAGGGAGTGGCGCGAGTCAAATCTACCGAAGGTGAATGCGCTCGCGAAATCCGTTTCGGAACGGCCGAAGATCGCGCCGGTCTGGGAAAAACACTTCGCAGGGCGTTAGACGTTCTCGAGCGCAATACCTTTCTCGGCAAAGAAGGGGACAAGCTCGTCCGCTTCATACATTTCGCGCAGGATATCGCAGCCGCCGACGAATTCGCCCTTCACATAGAGCTGGGGGATGGTCGGCCAGTTGGAGAATTCCTTAATCCCCTGACGGATCTCGGGGTCCTTCAGCACATCGACGGATTTATATTTCACGCCGAGGTTCGAAAGAATTTGCACCACGGTTGCCGAGAATCCGCATTGGGGGAATACAGGCGTGCCCTTCATGTAGAGCACTACAGGGTTTTCCTGAATGTCCTTGGCGATTCGGTCGTGGGCGGTCATGGCGTGGGCCTCGATTGGAGCCTTATGAATTAGGGAGAGCATGGGCTTGCGTCAAGGCGGCTAGTCCTTTGGCGCGGTCTGCAGGGAAAGTGCATGCAATACGCCGCCCATGCGGCCTTTCAGGGCGTCGTAAACCATCTGGTGCTGTTGCACACGGGTTTTGCCCTTGAAGGCGTTCGATGTAACCATGGCGGCAAAGTGGTCATTGTCGCCGGCCAGGTCGGTGATCTTGATGTCGGCGTCGGGGAACGCCTCGCGGATCAGCTTCTCAATTTCGTGCGCCGGCATCGCCATGGCTCAACCTCAGTTGGTGTGCGGCGCGGACATGTAGGCGGGGAACCAGCCTTCATAGGCGCGCGTCAATTCGGCGAGCGATACACTCGCACTTCCAACTTTTATCTTATCGCCACCAGTGGAACCTAGCAAAACGGCCGGAACGCCTGCGGATTTTGCCGCCGAAAGAATGGGGCCCG
The DNA here is from genome assembly GCA_035548975.1 of Rhizomicrobium sp. Lineage (GTDB taxonomy): Bacteria > Pseudomonadota > Alphaproteobacteria > Micropepsales > Micropepsaceae > Rhizomicrobium. Next base: position 101,422 of record DASZRY010000014.1, on the reverse strand, counting down.
CCTCTGCTGTGGGAACCGCAAGAATGTAGCGGCCCTGATCTTCGCCATAGAGGAACGGTATTGGGTGATCCGCGATCTCTGCACCGATGCTCCTCGGCATTGCCATTTCGGTCAGCGCGACCAAGAGACCGCCGTCGGAAAGGTCGTGCACGGTATCGGCCTTGCCCTGTTCGATAAGGCCGCGGACGAAATCGCCATTGCGCCTTTCCGCCTCCAGATCGACGCGGGGCGCCGAGCCTTCTTCCTTGCCTTCGATTTCGCGCAGATAGATCGACTGACCGAGATGACCTTTCGTTTCGCCGATCAGGATAATCGCATCGTTCTCGCGCTTGAAGGCAACGGTCGCCATGCGATGGACATCTTTCATCAGGCCGACGCCGCCGATGGCGGGCGTGGGCAGAATTCCTTCGCCGTTGGTCTCGTTGTAGAGCGAACAGTTGCCGGATATTACCGGATAATCGAGCGCGCGACACGCGGCGCCGATCCCGTCCACGCCGGCAACGATCTCCCACATTGTATCGGGCTTCTGCGGATTTCCGTAATTGAGATTGTCGGTAATCGCGAGCGGTTTCGCGCCAACCGCCGTCAGGTTGCGCCACGTTTCGGCGACAGCCTGTTTTGCGCCTTCAAACGGATCGGCTTTGCAGTAGCGCGGCGTAACGTCAGTGGTTATCGCAAGAGCCTTGCCGGTGCCATGTACGCGCACGACGGCAGCGTCGCCCCCGGGGATTTGTACTGTGTCTGCCATAACTGTGTTGTCATATTGCTCCCATACCCAGCGGCGCGAGGCCATGTCCGGCGCACCGATGATTTTCACCAGCGATTGCAGGACAGGTTTCGATACATCGAAATCCGGGTTGCCGGTGAGGGGCGCGCGCTCCCTGTACGGGCGCTTATAGACCGGCGCGGCATCCGAGAGTGCCGTAATCGGCATGTCGGCTTCGATCTTTCCTTTGTGTTTCACAACCAGACGTTTCGTGTCGGTCGTGATGCCGATGACGGCGAAATCCAGCTCCCATTTTCTGAAAATGCGCTCAGCCTCGGCTTCACGGCCGGGTTTGAGGACCGCGAGCATGCGCTCCTGCGATTCCGAGAGCATCATCTCGTAAGCGGTCATGTTCGCCTCGCGCTGGGGCACCTTGTCGAGATCGAGTTCAATGCCGCTGCCGCCTTTGTCGCCCATTTCGGCGGAAGACGATGTCAGACCGGCCGCGCCCATATCCTGAATGGCGATAATCGCATCGGTCGCCATCAATTCAAGACAGGCTTCGAGCAGAAGTTTCTCGGTGAAGGGATCGCCCACCTGGACTGTGGGGCGCTTCTCATCCGACGCATCGTCGAATTCTGCGCTCGCCATGGTGGCGCCATGGATGCCGTCGCGCCCGGTTTTCGAGCCGATATAGACGACAGGATTGCCTGCGCCTTTTGCAGCCGATTTGAAAATCTTGTCGGTGCGGGCAAGGCCCACGCACATCGCATTGACCAGGATGTTGCCGTTATAGCTCTTGTGAAAATTCACTTCGCCGCCGACGGTGGGCACGCCCATGCAATTGCCGTAACCGCCGATGCCTGCGACCACGCCCTCTACAAGGTGACGGGTTTTCGGATGATTGGGATCGCCGAAACGAAGCGCGTTCATCATCGCGATCGGGCGTGCGCCCATCGTGAATACGTCGCGCATGATGCCGCCCACGCCGGTTGCAGCACCCTGATAGGGTTCGATGAAGCTCGGGTGGTTGTGGCTTTCCATCTTGAAGATGGCCGCATCGCCGTCGCCGATGTCGATCACGCCCGCATTTTCGCCGGGCCCCTGAATCACCCAGGGGGCTTCGGTCGGCAATTTCCTCAAATGAATCCGCGTGGATTTGTAGGAGCAATGCTCACTCCACATCACGCTGAAGATACCGAGTTCGACGAAGGTAGGTTCGCGATTCAATAGCTGTTTGATGCGGCCATATTCTTCGTCGGTCAAGCCGTGTTCGCGGACGAGTTCGGGAGTGATGTGTGTCACGGATAACTGACCTATCAATCAGGACAAAGCTTCGATCAGGCTTTTGAACATGGCCTGGCCGTCAGTGCCGCCGAGCAGCGGGTCGACTACGCGTTCGGGATGCGGCATCAACCCCAGCACGTTGCGCTTCTCGTTCAGGATGCCCGCAATGTTGCGCGCCGAGCCGTTGGGATTCGCGCCTTCGGCATAGCGGAACATCACGCGGCCTTCGCCTTCGAGCCTGTCGAGCGTCGCATCGTCGGCGAAGTAATTGCCCTCCCCATGCGCCACGGGAAATACCACCCGCTGGCCCTTGTAGTATTTGCGCGTGAACACGCTCTGCGTTTCCTCTACGTCCAGCGGTACGGGGCGGCAGACGAACTTCAGATCGGCATTGCGCATCAGCGCGCCTGGCAACATGTGAGATTCGGTTAGCACCTGAAATCCGTTACAGATGCCGAGCACCGCGCCACCGCGTTCGGCATGAGCCTTTACCTCCCGCATGATGCGCGACTGGCTCGCCATCGCACCGCTGCGCAGGTAGTCGCCATAAGAAAAGCCGCCGGGTAGAACGACCAGATCGACATCGGGAAGTTCGTTTTCCTGATGCCAGACCATATGTGTCTTATTGCCCGTCATCTGTTCGAGCGCGGTGGCGGCATCGCGATCGCAATTTGAGGCGGGAAAGACGATAACGGCAGACTTCAAATCTTCACTCCTTCTTGCCGTAGGGTTTGGACCGCGGCCTCCGCCGCGCGTGCGCCGACGATGCGGCCCCAGGCCTGCGCGAGCGGCAGCATCTCCGTGAAAATTTTCGGCTGTTCCACTAGCATCTTCTGGCCCAGTTCGGTGCGATAGAACGCAAGCAATTCATTCAGTTCGCTAGCGGAGAAATGAATCGCATATAGCCTCGCCTCTGCATGCATCATTTCCGGAAGGCTTTTTTCGACTTCCTGACGGAATGCAGATTTGAACCGGGACAGCGCCTCATCGGGAACATCCGGCGCGCGCTTTTTGATGGCGTCTATGGCCGTCGGCATCATGGCGTCGACCATTTCGAGCGAATGCGCCTTGGCGCCTGTGACTTCGATGATCTGTTCGGCTATCGCTACGGCCTCCGGCGACGGTTCGGGATTTGGCGCCGGTGTTGCCGGCGTAGGGGCTTGCGGCCGTTGCGGCCGAGCGGAATCGTCCGCCGCTGCGCAGGGTGCTGCCGTCACGGCAAGGGCGACGGCAACAACTACTATCCGCAACATTCTTCTTCCTACTGCTTCAGCTCGATCTCGTATTTCTCAATCACCGTATTGGCGAGAAGCTTTTCGCACATGTCCTTCAGGCTCGCGCGCGCCTTGGCTTCGTCGCGTTCCGAAAGCTCGATGTCGATCACTTTGCCCTGACGCACATCGCCAACGGTGCCAAAGCCCAAGCCGCGCAACGCATTGCCAATGGCTTTTCCCTGGGGATCGAGAACTCCGTTTTTTAAAGTGACGAAGACACGTGCTTTCATCGGACGAGGACCGGACCTTTTGTCTCTCCTTGCCCCGATTCGGGCATGATTCCCAGCCGCCTTGCGACTTCGCTGTAAGCCTCGACGACGCCACCCAGATCGCGGCGGAATCGGTCTTTGTCGAGCTTCTCGTTGGTGGTGGCGTCCCACAACCGGCACGAATCCGGGCTGATCTCGTCGGCCAGCACGATTCGCATGTAATCGTTTTCCCACAACCGTCCAAATTCGAGCTTGAAGTCGACGAGCTTGATGCCAACGCCAAGGAAGAGGCCGGAAAGGAAATCGTTCACGCGAATTGACAGGTTCACGATGTCGTCGAGGTCCTGCGGGGACGCCCATCCGAACGCCGTGATGTGTTCTTCGCTCACCCACGGATCATGGAGCTGATCGTTCTTGTAATAGTATTCGATGATGGAGCGGGGCAGCACCGTTCCTTCGTCGATTCCGAGGCGTTTGGAGAGCGAACCGGCCGCGACATTGCGCACCACCACTTCCAACGGAATGATCTCCACCTCCTTCACCAGTTGCTCGCGCATGTTGAGCCGCTTGACGAAATGGGTGGGCACGCCGATCGCATTCAACTGCGTCATCAGATATTCGCTGATGCGGTTGTTAAGCACGCCCTTGCCGTCGAGCGTGGCCTTCTTCTGGGCGTCGAAGGCGGTTGTGTCGTCCTTGAAGTACTGGATGACGGTGCCGGGCTCGGGCCCCTCATAGAGGATTTTGGCCTTGCCCTCGTAGATCATGCGGCGGCGTTTCATTGGGGTGTCCTCGGACGCCGAAGGTGCGCCCAAAAGCAAAAACGGGGCTTGTCTGGCCCCGCAGGAACGCCAACTTAAAACAGGGGGGCTGTCGCGGCAATGCGGCGGTTCTTTCACCCCCAACCTTCGGCTATTGTCCGAACCTGGGCGTGTGGGCCAAAGGATTTATGTTTCAGTTTCAAGAGGTTATAGAATGAGCGATGCGTTCAAGGACCGGGAAAAGGCAGCCGAGGCAAAGTGGGCCCACGACGAGGAGACGCGCTTCAAGGTGAATGCGCGCCGAAACAAGCTTCTGGGCCTTTGGGCCGCTGGCGAAATGGGCATGAAGGGGGCTGAGGCCGACGAATATGCCAAGGAGGTGGTCAAGGCCGACTTCGAAGAAGAAGGTACCGAGGACGTGGTGCGGAAGGTATTGAAGGATTTCCAGGCCAAGGGGATGGCTCTCTCCGACCATGCCATCAGAAAGCGGCTTGAAGAATTGCAGGCCGTGGCGGTGGAACAAATCGTCAAAGAAGGGAAATAGGATGCGCGGCGAAGCAGGACGGATGGTTCTGGCTTCGCTGATTGCACTATCCGTGGTGACGCCCGCGCGGGCTGCCGAACCGGGCTGGCCGGCCTATGGCGGCGATCAGGGCGGGCAGCGCTTTTCGGCTGCGCGGCAGATCACACCGCAGAATGTGGCGCGGCTTGTGAAAGTCTGGAGTTATTCCACCGGCGATATCGCGACCAAAGGCGCAGCAATGGAGCGCGCGTCTTTTGAGGACACGCCTATTCTGGCGGATGGCCGTCTGTACGTCTGTTCACCATTCAATGAAGTGAGCGCGCTCGATCCGGAGAACGGAAAGCAGCTCTGGCGCTTCGACCCAAAGATCGACAGTTCGCTGCACTATCCCAATGATTTTGTCTGCCGCGGCGTCGCATTTGCGGCCGTTCAAAAAGCCAAAGGCTTTTGCGCGCGCCGCATATATCTCAACACGGCGGACCGGCGGTTGATCGCGCTGGATGCGGCATCCGGCAATCCTTGTCCAGGTTTTGGAAATAAGGGAACGGTCGTCATTCCGCCGGGCCCGCAACTGGACGGACCGCGTTTCGGGCGCATTCATACGACATCGGCACCTGTGGTGACGCATGGCTTGGTGATCGTCGGTTCGGCCATCGACGACAATCAGAAAGTCGATGAGCTTCGCGGTACGGTGCATGCCTTCGATGCGGAGACCGGCAAGCTGAAATGGAGCTTCGATCCACTTGCCGATGAGAAGCCGCCTTTCCAAGCCGGTGCTGCGAATGTGTGGGCGCCGATGAGCGTGGACGAAGCGCGCGGGCTCGTGCTGCTTCCGGTTTCGAGTGCGAGCGTGGATTTCTGGGGCGGCATGCGGCCCGGCGCAGGGAAATACGCGAACAGCATCGTGGCCTTGCATGTGGCGAACGGCGCCGTGGCGTGGTCATTTCAGACCACGCATCACGATGTGTGGGACTATGACATTCCCGCGCAGCCGACATTGGGAATGGTGACGTACAAAGGCAAGACGGCACCTGCCGTTTTGCAGCCGACCAAGCAAGGATTGCTGTTCACCATCAATCGCGAAACCGGCCTACCCCTGATACCGGTCGTGGAACGCAAGGTGCCGCAAGGCGGCGCGCCGGGCGAAAAACTCTCTCCAACCCAGCCTTTTCCCGTGGCTCCCGTTCCGCTCGCCGCGAACCACATCACACCGGACGATGCCTACGGGATCACCTTCTGGGATCGCGGCAGATGCCGCAAGGCGATCGCGGCGGCGCGGCACGACGGGCTTTATACGCCGCCGAGCCTTCAGGGCACGATCGTCTATCCTTTCACCGGCGGCGGCACGCTTTGGGGTGGGCTTGCCTTCGATCAGGCGCGCGATGTCGTTTTTGTGAATACGTCGAACGCCATGCATCTGGTGAAGCTGATCGCACAGAAGAACTTTTCGGCCGCGAGAGAGCGCTTCGCCGGCAAGGAAGTCTCGCCCAACGAAGGTGCGCCATTTGGGATGATGCGTGAAACATTGCTTTCGCCTTTCGGAATGCCGTGCAATCCGCCGCCGTGGGGGCAATTGCATGCGGTCGATATGCATGACGGGCGCGTGTTGTGGTCTGTGCCGCTGGGGACGACGGAGGATTTGGCGCCCTTTTCGGAATACATCCTGGGCAAGACAGGCACTCCCAATTTCGGCGGGCCGATCGCGACGGCGGCCGGGCTCGTGTTCATAGGGGCGGCGCTCGACAATTACCTGCGCGCCTTCGACTCCAAAACCGGCAAAGAATTGTGGCGCGGACGGTTGCCCGCGGGCGGACAGGCGACGCCCATGACCTATGTGTGGAAGGGCAGGCAATATGTGGTGATCGCCGCAGGAGGGCACGCGAAGTCCAATACCAAACGCGGGGACCAGGTGGTCGCATTCGCGCTGCCAAGCTGAGTGGTGTTCGCATTGTGCTTCCTTTTACCGCCCGCGCCTTGCGGGCAGCACGCCGTTGAAGAACAATCGGAGCTCCGGCTCGGGGGAAAGTCATGAGTTCGATCGACAATGCGATTGCGTCGCCTGCCACTTATGGCGACGAGAAACGATTACATGAGATCTTTTTCGATCTGCGCCGGAACGATCCGGTGCACTGGACGACTCCGGAAGGCGTTAGACCCTACTGGGCGGTCACAAAATACGCCGACATCCTTGAGATCGAAAAGCTCAACGACAAATTCCTAAACGAACCGCGGTCTGTCTTGATGGATATCGAGGCGGAGAAAAGCCTGTGCGCGATGTGGGGCGGGCCGGACCCGAAAACGGGGCGGGTTTCGCCGCTGCGTACCCTGATCGACATGGATGGCGCCGATCATAGAGCCTATCGCGGGCTGACGCAGCCCTGGTTTCTGCCGGGCAATCTGAAAAAGCTCGAAGCGCGTATGGCCGAGCTTTCCAAGCGATATGTCGACAAGATGGTGGAGCTTGGGCCGGAATGCGATTTCGTGAAATCAATAGCGGTCTACTATCCGTTGCATGTCATCATGTCGATCATGGGCGTGCCGGAGACGGACGAGCCGCGCATGCTCAAGCTGACGCAGGAATTGTTTGGCGGCACCGATCCGGACATGCAACGGCCAGACGCATCGGAAACAAGCAACGCGATCTTCGACTTCTTCCAGTATTTTCAAAGTATCACGGCGGAACGGCGCGCGCGTCCGGGCGAAGATTTAGCGAGCGTGATCGCCAATGGAAAGGTGAACGGTTGTCCGCTGGGCGACGTCGAGACAGCGTCATACTACATCATTGTCGCGACGGCGGGACATGACACGACGAGTTCGACCATTGCAGGCGGATTGCAGGCGTTGATCGCCAATCCGGATCAGTTGAAGAAGCTGAAGGAAAATCCCGTGCTGCTCAATTCGGCAGTGGAGGAAATGATCCGCTGGGTTACGCCGGTGCAGCACTTCATGCGTACCGCGACTGAGGACTATGTGTTGCGCGGGCGCCAGATCAAGGCGGGGCAGGCGGTGTCGCTGCTCTATCTTTCCGGCAATCGCGACGAGGAGGTCTTTGCCGATCCGTTCAGCTTCAAGATCGACCGCGATCCCAATCGGCACGCGGCATTCGGCTATGGCGCGCACGTGTGCCTGGGTCAGCATCTGGCGCGGATGGAAATCAAGGCGTTCTTCAGCGAGTTGCTGAGGCGCCTGGATCGCATCGAGCAGACCGGCGAAGCCAAACGCGTACAATCCGTGTTCGTGAGCGGGTTGAAGTCGCTGCCGGTGCGTTATTCGATCCGGCCGAATTGATTGAATTCGCATCCCTAATACTGTGGCTGTACCTGCGATGTGCGACTTTGCTTGGGCAATTTTCCAATAATTTGTTAACGCAGGCGCTTTAGATTTGCCCGACGCATAAGCAAGCTCGGGCAAGTTCGATGTCGCCATCAGACGTGGGAAGCGATGTTCTGATTCCGGCAATTGCGTTGCTTATTGCTATTTTCGGACTAGTACAATTCACGTTTGGGAAACGACATTCGCGCCGATGGTATGGCGGATTCAGTTACCGATCGCGCAGAAATGTAGCCGATCAATATGAAAATCATCGACATTTCGGCCAACAATTGGAAGCGGTGATGGCGTCGACATTTGAGAAACGCCGAATCATGAACGCATCAGAGTATAGGATGTTTCGGGTCATAGAGCAGGGCATCGCGGCAACCCGCTATCGCATTTTCGCGCAGACAAGCCTTGGGGAAGTTCTTCAATCCAAGGATGAAGGCGCATTCTATTCCATCAATAGCAAACGCGTTGATGTTCTGATTGTCGATCATGCAGGTTGGCCTGTGCTGGCAGTCGAATATCAGGGCGAAGGTCATTTCAAAGGCAATGCAGCCGCACGTGACGCGATCAAGAAGGAAGCGTTGCGCAAGGCGGGCGTTCGCTATCTCGAAGTTTTGCCGGATGACACCGACGAGCAAATCCGGCGGCGTGTTCGCGAGCATCTGGGCTTGGATATGCCGCCGCCCACGCCATCACCGCCACCCACGTCTTCGACGCCTCTGGCACCTAGAAGCGGCTTTGGATTGCGGGCTGCCGCGCCTTAACTTTCGGCTCTACTGCTTTTATCGAACGGTGGAGCGGCGAAATACGAAGACGGCATCCGCGATCAGAAAAATGACCCAGCTAACTGTGATGCCATTGGAGGCGTAGCGGCCATAGGCGTGCGGGTCTATCGTCGCCAGGGTCACGATGGCTAGACCCGCGAAGCACAAGGCTGCGATCAGCCAGCGCCAGCCGCCTTCCCGCGAAAGAATGTAGCCGCCGATAGCACCTGCGATGGCTAGCCCCATCCATTTGACGCCAGTGGCCCAAGGTAACAGCGAAAGCGAACTGCTGTGCACATCCGGGTTGTCGGCGATGCCAAAGAGGCAACTATTCTCCACATAATCGGCAAGGCAAGCCGCAAGCACGATGACGGCGCTTATGCGCGCGAGATTCCGGTCGCGGCCGCCAACGCCGAGGAAGAAGAAGAACAGAAAGATGCCGTATAGGGGGATGAACAGATAGTTGTCCGCAGTGTTGATGAAGGCGAAGCGGGCGGTGATCGCCTCGCGGCAGGCGCCGGGCGCATCGCCGAAGATCGTGTGAAGGTCGGGCACGGAGCGGGCTAGTTCGAAAGCGATGATCGGCTGATAGGCGGGGTCGAGGCCGCCGCAGGCCGTCATGGCTGGTTGAGTCAAATTATAGACTACGATTGCCAAGAGCAGCAGCGCTGCACCAAGGCTGATTTGCGTTGCGCGTTTGGCGCTGATGGTCATGTCGTGCCCCTCGAATGACACGACACTATATACTTACCTACCCGCAAATGGGAGGTAAGGGTTACCCAAACACCCGATTGAAAATCGTATCGACGTGTTTGAGGTGATAGCCGAGGTCGAACAGGCTTTCGAGTTTGGCTGTCGGCAGGGCTTTGGTTACGTCCTTGTCGGCTTTCAGCAAATCCAACAATGCGCCCTCGCCATTCCAGGCCCGCATCGCGTTACGCTGGACGAGACGATATGAATCTTCGCGGCTGACGCCTGCCTGCGTTAGAGCAAGCAACACGCGCTGCGAATGGACGAGGCCGCGGGTACGGTCGAGATTTTCTTTCATGCGCTCGGGATAGACGATCAGTTTTTCGATCACGCCGGTAGCGCGGGCGAGTGCGAAATCCAGTGTGATCGTGGCATCCGGGCCGATATAGCGTTCGACGGAGGAATGGCTGATATCGCGTTCGTGCCAGAGCGCGACGTCCTCCATTGCCGGAATCGCATAGGCGCGCACCATGCGAGCCAAGCCGGTGAGGTTTTCGGTGAGCACCGGGTTGCGCTTGTGCGGCATGGCCGATGACCCCTTCTGGCCTTCGGAGAAATACTCCTCGGCCTCAAGGACTTCAGTACGTTGCAGGTGGCGGATTTCGGTGGCCAAACGCTCGATGGAGCTTGCGACCACACCCAATGCCGCGAAATAAGCGGCGTGGCGATCGCGCGGAATCACCTGGCTTGAAACGGTCTCGGCCTTGAGGCCAAGTTTGGCGGCGACGTGTTCTTCGACGCGCGGATCGATATTGGCGAAGGTGCCTACCGCGCCGGATATCGCGCAAACGGAAATCTCCTCGCGCGCGGCAACAAGGCGGGCGCGGGCGCGGACAAATTCCGCATAGAAGCCCGCGAGCTTCACGCCGAAGGTCGTGGGCTCGGCGTGGATGCCGTGGCTGCGGCCGATCGTGACGGCGTTCTTGTATTCGAAGGCGCGTTTCTTGAGCGCGGCGAGAAGCTGATCGACATCCTTGATCAGGATATCGGCGGCGCGTTTAAGTTGGATTGAGAGACAGGTGTCCAGCACGTCGGATGACGTCATGCCCTGATGCACGAAACGCGCTTCGGGGCCGACGATTTCCGACAGATGGGTGAGAAAGGCGATGACGTCGTGCTTCACCTCGCGTTCGATCTCGTCGATGCGGGCGACGTCGAAATTCGCCTTGGAACCGAGGTCCCAGACTTTTTGTGCCGCAGCCTTTGGAATCACGCCCAATTCCGCCAGCGCCTCTGCGGCATGCGCCTCGATTTCAAACCAGATGCGGAATTTCGTTTCCGGCGACCAGATCGCCGTCATTTCGGGGCGTGCGTAACGCGGAATCATTCGGCTATTTTCCCAATCCACCCAATGCCAGATATTTTATCTCCAAGAAATCCTCGATGCCGTATTTTGAGCCTTCGCGGCCTATGCCCGATTCCTTCATGCCGCCGAAAGGCGCCACTTCGGTGGAGATAATGCCTTCGTTTATGCCGATGATTCCGTATTCCAGGGCTTCCGCCACGCGCCAGATGCGGCCCACGTCGCGGGCATAGAAGTAGGCGGCAAGGCCATATTCCGTGTCGTTCGCCATACGGATGGCTTCCGCTTCGTCCTTGAAACGGAAAAGTGTGGCGACGGGGCCGAAGATTTCCTCGCGCGCAAATTTCATTTGGGGTGTGACGTTTTCAATTACAGTGGGCTCGAAGAAAGTGCCGCCAAGGGCGTGGCGCTTGCCGCCGACGGCGATTTTCGCGCCTTTCGCCACGCCGTCGGCGATGAGTTTCTCGACCTTCTCGACCGCTTCCATATTGATGAGCGGCCCTTGGGTTACGCCATCTTCAGTGCCGTTTCCGACTTTCATCGCGCGGACTCGGTCTTCGAGTTTTTTCGCGAACGCATCGTAGATATTGTCGTGCACCAGCAGGCGGTTCGCGCAGACACAGGTCTGGCCCATATTGCGATATTTGGAGGTCATCGCGCCTTCGACCGCTGCATCGAGATCGGCGTCATCGAACACAATGAAAGGGGCATTGCCGCCTAGTTCGAGGCTGACCTTCTTCACAGTGCTGGCGCATTGCGCCATCAGCTTCTTGCCGATTTCGGTCGAGCCGGTGAAGGAGAATTTGCGCACGAGCGGGTTCTGCGTGAGTTCGAGGCCGACCTTCGACGCCTGATTGGAGGTGATGACGTTGAATACGCCTTTGGGAATGCCGGCGCGATGGGCGAGTTCCGCGAGCGCTGTTGCCGACAGCGGCGTTTCGGCCGCGGGCTTGATGAGGAAGGTGCATCCGGCCGCGAGCGCAGGCGCGCATTTCCGCGTAATCATCGCGTTGGGAAAATTCCATGGCGTAATCGCGGAAACGACACCGATGGGTTCCTTGGTCACAATGATGCGGCGGTTGGGAAGGTTGGTCGGAATCACATCGCCATAGATCCGCTTTCCTTCTTCCGCGAACCATTCGATGAACGATGCGCCATAGGCCACTTCGCCGCGCGTTTCGGCAAGCGGCTTTCCCTGTTCGGCGGTCATGATCTGGGCCAGGTCTTCCTGATTGGCCATGATCAGTTCGAACCATTTGCGCATCAGGACGGCGCGTTCCTTTGCTGTTTTTGCGCGCCAGGCCGGAAGCGCCTCGTGCGCGGCTTCGACGGCGGCGCGCGTGTCGTCCGCATCCAGGTTTGCCACGTCGGCAATGATTTCGCCGGTTGCGGGATTGGTGACGGGAAAGCGCGCGCCGGAGCGAGCGTTCGTCCACGCGCCGTTCACATAGGCGTCGGCGCGCAGGAGGGTTTTGTCGGAAAGCTTCAGCATGGGGGTCTTTTATCTCCCGTGCCGTGGTTTGTCATTCCCGCCGGGTGCGGCGTGAAAAGTGACGGAAAATCAGCCTGTCTGCGGCAAACGGTCCGGAACTGCCAAAGGTCATCACGATGAGGGCTGCAGGATGCAGCAGATCGATTTCATAACCCGGTTGTCCGAAATAGGCGCCGGTTGCATAGACCGCTTGCCGGCCAGACCGCCGGGGATTTCAACGAGAATGGTTGCCATGGAGAGTAGACTCAGCATTGGCATTCCAAGATTGTGTAGAATGTGCGCGAAATTGTCCGGCCCGTGCGGGAGCTTGGCGAAGCCGTGTTCAATGAAGCCGCGACCCCAATCAGGCGAAGTGCGGGCGTGAAAAGTCCGTGGGCGAAATTGCCGATCATTCCTCTTCTTTCTTTCGAAGAGGTGGAACGGTTACATCAGGCCGAGCGCCTTGAAGCTGGCGTGGCCGCTTCTGCCGATGACGATGTGATCGTGAACGGCGACTTGCAGGGCTTTCGCAGCGTCGGCGATCTGGCGGGTCATTTCGATGTCGGCACGGGACGGGGTTGGATCGCCGCTTGGATGGTTGTGCACGAGGATAAGGGCCGAAGCGCCCAATTCGAGCGCGCGCTTGACGATCTCGCGCGGATAGACCGGTGTGTGATCGACAGTGCCCTTGTTCTGCACTTCATCGGCGATCAGGACGTTTTTGCGATCCAGGAACAGAACGCGGAATTCCTCATTGGGATTGCGCGCCATGGCGGCGGCGCAATAGTCGATCAGCGCGGCCCAGGAACTGAGGGCGGGTTTGCCGAGCAATTTGGTCTTGGACAGCCGCAGGGCTGCCGCCTCAACGATTTTCAGATGCGTGGCGACGTTTTCGCCGACGCCGTCGACTTCCATCAGCCGGTCGACGGGGGCGGCGATGGCTTCGGCGAAACTGCCAAATCTGGCGATCAGCTGCTTGGCGAGCGGTTTCACATCGCGGCGTGGAATGGCAGCGAAGAGAACCAATTCCATGATCTCGTAATCGGGCATTGCATTGTGGCCGCCCTCGAGAAAGCGCGAACGCAATCGTTGGCGATGGTCGAGATAATGCGGGGCAGGTTCGAAAAATCGTCCGGCGTCTTCCACGCCCTTCGAATCTTCAGAAGTTGTAGGGAGGCTTGTCCCAGCCTTTCGGCGAGCGCGTGAAGATTTCGACGCCATCCTCTGTCACCCCCACGGAATGTTCGAATTGGGCCGAGAGCGAGCGATCGCGCGTTACCGCCGTCCAGCCATCGTTGAGCACTTTCACGCCATACCCGCCGAGATTGATCATCGGCTCGATGGTGAAGAACATGCCGGGCTTGAGCGCAAGCCCGTGGCCTTCGCGGCCGTAATGCACGATATTGGGTAGCGAGTGGAACACGCGGCCCACGCCGTGGCCGCAAAAATCGCGAACCACCGAGCAGCGTTCCTGATCTTCCGCATAGGATTGGATGGCATATCCGATGTCGCCGGTCGTTTTGCCGGGCCTCACCATCGCGATGCCGCGCATCATGGATTCGTAGGTGATGTCGACGAGACGCGTGGCCTTGCGCTTCACATCGCCCACCAGATACATGCGGCTCGTGTCGCCGTGCCAGCCATCCACGATCACAGTCACGTCGATGTTGATGATGTCGCCGTCACGCAGCGGTTTTTCGCTCGGGATACCGTGGCAAACGACGTGATTGATCGAAGTACAAAGCGTGTGGCGATAGCCGCGATAACCAAGGCAGGCAGGAATCGCGTTGTGGCTCACGACATAATCGTAGGCGGCCTTGTCGAGCTCAGCGGTGGTTACGCCGGGCTTCACCAGCGGGACCATGAGGTCGAGCACCTCGGCGGCGAGGCGTCCGGCCTTGCGCATGCCTTCGAATCCGTCGGCGTTGTGCAGCGTCACCGCGAAACTGGCGCGGCGGACGGCTTCGAATGTGTTGGCTTCCGGCAAAAACGACATTTGGTGCCTTATATGGGGTTCTTGGAGCGGAACTCCACCCGTGCTTAGCTTGGAAAACTATCCTGAACTTCTTTGGCAATCCTTACACCAACCGATGAGCGAAACCAAAACCGTGACTGCCGCCGTTCTTGTGATCGGGGACGAAATCCTCTCCGGGCGGACGCAGGACACCAACACGAATTACATCGCCAAGTTCCTGGCCGCGCTGGGAATCGACCTTCGCGAAGCCCGGGTGGTGCCCGATGTGGAAGACGAGATCGTGGCGGCGCTGAATGCCTTGCGCAGCAGGTACACCTATGTGTTCACCACCGGGGGTATCGGTCCCACCCATGACGACATCACGGCCGATGCGGTGGCCAAGGCCTTTGGTGTCGGCATCGACTACCACCCGGAGGCGTTGGCCATGCTGGCCGCGCGTTACAAGAACCCGGCCGACTTCAACGATATGAGGAAGCGCATGGCGCGGGTGCCACTGGGAGGGGTGCTGGTGAGAAACTCTGTTTCCGTCGCGCCGGGCTTCCGGGTGGGCAATGTTTACACCATGGCGGGTGTGCCCATGATCATGCGCGCGATGCTGGAGGCCATCGAGCCGGAGCTGGAACGGGGGGCCGTAGTCCATGCCATCACTATTTCGACCCGCCTGCCGGAGGGACGAATCGCTGCGGCATTGGCGCACATACAAGAGGAGCACCGTGATCTCTCGATCGGCTCCTATCCCTTCTACCGGGAGGACGGATTTGGGGTTCAACTGGTGGCCAGGGGCCGGGATTTGGCTGGGGTTGAGGCGGCCGCACAAGAGATTGAGGCCATGATCCGGGCCGAGGGCGATAAACCCGAACGCATCGGGAACTAAATTCAATTTTAGATAAGAGTCTGTTCCGGCTTGGAAAAAGCGCTCGACAAGCGCGGAAATGTTACATAGCGTTACAACAGCGTGAAGAACGGCAGAAGCCGTCGATGCGCGGGTTGGGAGCAAACCGTCCAAATTTGATGGCAACGGGCTTGGAAAGCCCAAAGTGGCGTTCGCAGGTATGCGTGCCTCGCAACACTGCTAGGGAGCAAAAAGAATGATGAAGAGACGAATTCTTGGAGCGATCGTAGGCGGCGTCATCGTCGCGGCGGCGGGAGTCGCAACAGCCACCAGTCTCACCTATTCGAGACAATCGGACTTTGTCTCGCCCGGCAATCATGAATTCTATGTCTGGTGTGCAGGCGGTTCGGACTACATGGCCGAGCAAGCAGGCGCCAATGCCGAAGACGCACAGCTCAAGCTCTACAACGCGGTGAAAGCAGGCGGGAAAACCAATTGCTGGCCTGTCTGGCAGGGGCGCGTTTCGTAGTTAGAGGGGAAACGCCCGGGGGAAGGAGAAACGGCGGCTGCGAGGCCGCCGTTTTTTATTGTTCCAGTTTGAGCGCCTTGGCTTCGGCGTCGAGATCCGCAATGGCATGCGGATTTTTTGCCATCGCTTTTCGCCCGTCAGCAAGCGCGGCCTTTGCTTTCCCCGCATCGCCCAAAACCGAATAGGCGCGGACAAGGCGCTGCCAGCCTTCGGGATCGTTGGGCTGCGATTTGAGGCGTGCAGCGAGGCCCTCGACCATTGCAGATACGTCGGGCGGGCCTCCGCCTGCGCGGGCTTTGAGTGCAGCGACGCGGTCGACGAGATCGGAACGCAATGCGGAAGCAGGCAAATCGGCAAGCAGGCTCTCCCATAGGGGTAGGGCCTGTTTTGCCTTGCCGCGGGCTGCATAGGCCAGGCCAAGATAATAACGCGCAGCGGGATCCTTCGGATCAAGAGTGAGCGCGCTGCGGAAGGCAATTTCGGCTTCCGGCGTAACGATACCCATGGCTGTGCGTGTCAGTGCTTCGCCATAGGCCGAATAAAGGCCGGGTTCGACCTTCTTCCTGCGTTGCTCAAGCGTAAGTGCGCGGGCAAAGGACTTGGCTGCCATGCTGGGATCGTTGAGCGTGAGATAGCCGCGGCCCAGAAGCACGAAGCCGCGCGGATCGTTCGGTGTGTCGCGCACCTTTTGCGCGAGTAGGGCGACAAGCGCGCGAACGTCGTGGCTTTGCATTGCGTCCTGCGAGTTGCGCAAGGCCAAGTCGGGACGGCCGAGCACAAGATAGAGACCGCCGCCGACGCCCAGAACCACGAAGACTAGCGCGGCCGCCATCGCAAGGCGCGCCCGGGCGGGCTTGCCCTTCAGGCGCATTACCGGCCACGCCGCGAAGCTTGCGGCAGCGGTAAGCAATACGGCGAAGATCAGGACCGGATGCGACATGAGGCCGAGGCGTTAGCACAGTTCCGCTATTTCGTCGCGTCCGCCTTGCGGCGTTTACCGCGCGTCAGCGCCACGATCATGCCACGCAAGGTACGCACTTCCTGGTCGGTGAATTCGGCACGGGTCAGCATGGCGCGGATATTGCGCATCATGGCTTCGGCCTTGTCGGGCGGATAGAGGAACCCGGACTTCAGAAGTTCGTCTTCCAGATGCGCGAAGAGATGATGAAATTCCTCAGCCGTTGCGGGTTTGGCGAGCGGACCGTGATCGAGCCGGACGGCGGGCGTTTGGTCGGCGGCCTTGAACCATTCGTAACCAAGCAACAACACGGCTTGACCCAGATTGAGCGAGGCAAACGCATCGGTCGGAATGGTGACGACGGCTGTGGCGAGGGAGACTTCATCGTTGTCGAGGCCGGAACGCTCGCCACCGAATAGGATGCCGGTTTTGCGGCAGAGGGATTCAGCTTCGCGCAGCCGCGCCGCCGCCGCGGCGGGTGTCAATACGGGCTTGGCGAAGCCGCGTTCGCGCGCAGTGGTGGCGTATACGAGCTGGAGATCGGCAAGCGCGGCTTCCGTGGTTTCGAAGATGCGAGCGGCCTCCACGATGTCGGCGGCGCCTGCGGCCATGGCTGTGGCCTTTTCGTTCGGCCAGCCGTCGCGAGGGGCGACAAGGCGCAGGTCGGACAGTCCGAAATTCTTCATGGCACGGGCGGCCGCGCCGATGTTTTCGCCCAGCTGCGGATGGGAGAGGATGATGGAGGGGGCGGTCATTTGGTACTTTGACGGCGCATTCCCGCCTCGCTAAGACACATCCAGTTCACCACTTTTTCGAGGATTTCCATGGACAAGATCAAGGTAGCCAATCCGGTCGTCGAACTCGATGGCGACGAGATGACCCGCATCATCTGGGACCTCATCAAGAAAAAACTGATCCTGCCCTATCTGGACATAAAGCTCGAATATTACGACCTCGGCATCGAGCATCGCGACGCAACCAACGACAAGGTCACGGTCGATGCGGCGGAGGCTATCAAGAAGTGGGGCGTGGGCGTGAAATGCGCCACCATCACGCCGGACGAAGCGCGCGTGAAAGAATTTAACCTCAAGGAAATGTGGAAGTCGCCCAACGGTACGATCCGCAACATCCTGGGTGGTGTCATCTTCCGCGAACCGATCATCTGCAAGAACGTCCCGCGCCTGGTGCCGGGCTGGACGAAGCCGATCGTCGTCGGCCGTCATGCGTTTGGCGATCAGTACCGCGCGACCGATTTCCGTTATCCAGGCAAGGGCGTGCTCACGATCAAATTCGCCGGCGAGGATGGCACGGTAATCGAGAAGGAAGTGTTCAAGGCACCGGGATCCGGCGTCGCCATGGCAATGTACAATCTCGACGAAAGCATCCGCGATTTCGCGCGCGCTTCGATGAATTACGGAATTGCGCGCAAATACCCTGTTTATCTTTCGACCAAGAACACAATTCTCAAAGCATATGACGGCCGGTTCAAGGACATCTTCCAAGACGTCTTCGACACGGAATTCAAGGCAAAGTTCGACGAGCTCGGTATCACCTACGAACATCGCTTGATCGACGACATGGTAGCTTCCGCGCTCAAATGGGAAGGCGGCTATGTTTGGGCCTGCAAGAACTACGATGGCGACGTGCAGTCCGACACCGTGGCGCAGGGTTTCGGCTCGCTCGGACTGATGACTTCCGTGCTGACGACGCCTGACGGCAAGATCGTGGAGGCCGAAGCAGCCCACGGCACTGTGACGCGCCACTATCGCGAACACCAGAAGGGCAAATCGACCTCCACCAACTCCATCGCCTCGATCTTTGCCTGGACGCGCGGGCTCGCGCACCGCGCCAAGCTCGACAACAACGGCGCTCTGGCCAAGTTTGCAGACACGCTCGAAAAGGTGTGCGTCGACACGGTGGAGAGCGGATTCATGACCAAGGATCTGGCACTTCTCGTTGGGCCCGACCAGAAGTGGCTGACAACTGAAGGCTTCCTCGACAAGGTGGACGAGAACCTGAAGAAGGCGATGGCCTGATTCAGTTTATTCCCGCAACGTAGGGATAGTCGTCCACCGCGCTGATACTCATTTTACCGATAGGCGGCTTTGGCATCGGCAGCATGCGGCAGCCGCCCGGACGGCGCAGCACATCCACGTCGCCGAAATGGGCAATCGTGCGGTAACCGGAATTGGCCGGCAATTTGGCGCGCGGCGATGCGCCTGCGGGTGAATAGATCATCACGTTGAAGGCTTTCGTCTTCTCCATCACCGTCCACGATTTGTCGCCGCCCCAATAGAGCGGCACGCGGTGGTGCAGGAATGTGTAACCACCCGACTCGTAGTTGCCGACACGATTGAGCGCGATGCCGCAGACGTCATGCATTTTCGACACATAGATCGATGCTTCGATACTGTCAGACCCGCGGTCCCAGTATCCCTCATAATCGCGACCGATCAGGTTCACAGACGCAAGGAGCGTCCAGGACACAGCACACACCGTCACAATCGCAGGACTTGCGGGCGTTTGCATGCGGTCGCGCCAGCCGTGGGCGATCAGGCGCACCGCATCCGCCGCGCCGATTCCGGCCGCAATGCTGAAAAGCAGGATGGCGGGATAGATGAAGCGGTATTCCTTATGCGCGATGAAGGAATGCGCAATCACGATCACAAGGGCGGAGAAAACAACGAGCGGAACGCGCCGACCGCCCAGAAACGCAAGCGCAAGAAAAATAGCGATGGTGCCGCCCCAGTTGGCGCCCATCTGGTAGAAATATTCCCACCACGGATCGGTGCCGTAGTGGTCGCTGCCGTGATCCAACAGGTTGAATTGGATGTTCCTCCACAACGGCTCGAAGGGATAGTGCCATGTCATTGCGTCGAATGCGCCATCGAAGGCAGCGATGACCAGAATCCCGATCGTTAAGTAGAGCAACCGGTTCCTGTCGAAGCCGCGCCAAATCCACAGGAGGGCGATGGCGGGCGCGAGATGGATCCGCAGTGCAAGGACGGCACCCGCGAGCAGCCCGGCGAGAAGAATGCGGGCGCGGCTTTCGATCTTGTAGCCCGGCTCGAGAAGGTAGATCGCGATCACGAGCAGGTTGCCGGCAATGACTTCGGCCATCGAGCGGCCGCCGAAATACATGTTGTCGACCCAGCTCGCCGAAATCAGGGCCGCGCCGATACCTGCCGCCGTGCTGAGGAGACGCCGCGTCCACAGGAACGCGCAAAGCGTGGTGACTGCCCCAAGCGCCGACAGCAACCCTGCGATCAGCGGCAGATAGATTTGCGGCCCGCCGCCGAAGATTTCGGAAAAACGCATCGCGCCCGCGGCCATATATGCCAGAAGCCAGGAGCGGGCGGCGTAGTCGAATTCCCAAGGCACCAGGCCGTAACCGTAAGCAAGGCGATGACCTTGTTCGAGGGATTGAAAAATCTCGTCCGGATGCGCAATCGCGGGTGACAGAACGATCGGCAGAAAGCGGAAGAGAAATCCCGCTGCAAGAACGCCTGCGGCGATCAACGAGTCCCAGTGATTTGAAGCGCGCCGATCCGAACCAATCATGCGCTCCCAATAGACAATCGCGCGCGATCAGGCGAGAGCGCTAAAAAGCGGCACCGATCAAATAATCGTTGAACGATTCCGTTCAGGTTCCATTCAGGAACATTCGGATTGCATCGGCAGATTCATCGGGAACTTCTTCCATCGGGATATGCCCGGTCGCCGGATAGACGATCAGCTTCGATCCTGGAATGGCTTTGTTGAAGGCATGCGCCGCCTCGATTGGAATGAGGTGATCCTGCTCGCCCCACAGGATCAAAGTTGGCGCCTTGATTTTGCGAATGTCTTTTTCCACATCGTGGTTTAACGGCAAGGTGAAACGCTTGAGTGTCGCCGCACGCGAACCTTCCATCCGGGCGAAGTTCCAATAGAGATCGATCATGCGGTCGTCGATGACCTCCTTGTGTACGATAGCGTCGTTTAAACCTTCTGTGACGACCGAACGCGGCGTGATGTAGAGCATCAGCCGATTGATTACGGGAATGCGCCCTAGCCGGAAGGCAAGCGGCACCCTGTCCCCGAACCTGGTTTGCATTCCGGCGGCGTCCACCAGGATGAGGTGCGTTACACGGTCGGGGTGTTCCTCGGCGAAGCGCGCGGCCACGCCTCCGCCCATGGAATTTCCGCCAATGGCAAATTTGTCGAGATGAAGTTTGTCGGCGACTTCGAGCGTGAACTTCACCATACCTTCCTGCGAGTAGTCGCCGTTCGGCACCGCGCCGGTAAGACCGTGGCCGGGCATGTCGAGCGTGACGATGCGGAAGCTGCTGTCGAGCCGGTTCACCCAGGGAACCCAGGTGAACAATGAGGCGTTGGAACCGTGCACGAGGACGAGAACCCGTGCGCCTTTCGGGCCTTGATCGCGCACATGAGCGCGCGCGCCGTCCGGCAGCAGCAGGAATTGAGACGGAGGCTTGGCGTATTTCGCTTCGAGCGCGGCGCGGGGAATATCGGGCGTACTGAATAGCCAGACAGCACCCGCGATGATCGCAAGCAATACGATGATGCCGATCAGGATTTTGCGCATGGGTTCCCCTGCCTGAAATTTGGGCGGAAGCATCGCGTGCCATGCGGAATCCGCAATACGGTCCCGGCATTTTTGTTCTTGTTTTGTTCATGAGGGGGGCTAATATGCAAATCCATTGGAGAGGGAAAAGTTCGATGATCGGTTACGTGACCATCGGCGCTTTGGACAGCGAGGCGTCGGGAAAGTTTTACGATGCGGTGTTCGCGCCGCTCGGTTCGGAGCGGAAGTTCGCCGACGGCGGATGGATCGGCTACGGCAAGGAAGGCCCCGGCAAAACCTTCTTGGATTGTCATTCCGCCGTCTGCCCGCCGCATAACGGCAAGCCCGCACATGCGGGCAACGGAATCATGATTGCCTATGCGGCACCTTCGCCGGAAGCCGTGAAGGCTGCCTATGATGCTGGAATGAAGAACGGTGGTACGGATGAGGGTCCGCCTGGCTTCCGCCCGCCCGATGCGAACAAGGGATTTTACGGCGCGTATTTGCGCGACCCGACCGGCAACAAGATCTGCCTGTTCTGCGTTAGGTGAGGAACAAGGGTTGAGTGAGGGTGCGTCAGGTCGTGCTGCGCATCCTTGCTTCCCTTGCCGCGACGATTTCCTCTTCGAGGATGCCGCCTTCTTCGGCGAGTTGCTCGACATATTCGGCTGCAAGCGCCGGCAGGCGTGTCTGCAGTTCGGGATGACGTTGCATCAATCGCTCGAAATCGTCGGCTGATAGTGTGAGTAGCCGGCACGGGTCGAGCGCCACGATTGTGGCGGCGCGCATCGTCTTCTGCAGCAGAACGACTTCGCCGAAGAAATCGCCGCTGCGGAAATGGATCTTCCGGTCGCGCAAGCGGACCTCGACAGTACCGGTAACGACGAAATACATCGTGGCCGCACGCTCTCCTTGTGCCGACACGATGCCGCCCGGCGACACGGATTCCGCGCGCAGCATGGTCATGATCTCGCTCAGGAGCTGTGCATCGAAATCGCGGAACAACGGTACGCGCGCGAGCATGCCGAACGTCACCACGAAGTCGCGGCGGTGAATCATGTTGACAAAACCCGTGGCGACGATGCCGACTGGAAGCGCGAAGATGCCGAGTCCGGTCACCATTGTGACGGCCGCGATTGCCCGGCCAAGCGGTGTCACGGGTACCACGTCTCCATATCCGACCGTCGTCAAGGTTGTGATCGCCCACCACATGGAGTCGGGTATGGTGCCGTAGACATTCGGCTGAATGTGTCCTTCGGCTGCATGCATGGCCGAGGCGGCGAACACCATGGCGCAGATGAGCAGAAGGACAGTGCCGAAAAGCGCGCGGCATTCCTGCCGCAAGACGTCTCCGAGCGTGGTGAGCGCAGGCGAATAGCGCGCGATCTTGAGCAGGCGCAGCAACCGGGCAAGCAAGAGAATGCGAAGATCGACGAACGGCACGATGAGCGCGACCAGCGACGGCGCGAAGGCGAGGAAATCGACGATCATCATCGGCTGCAGCGCATAGCGCAGCCTTCCAAGCATCGGTCCGCCTGCGGCATGAACCGGGTCTTCCGGCGCGGTCCAGATGCGAAGGAGATATTCGAGTGCAAACACTGCGATGGAGAAAATCTCAAACAGTGTCAGGTCGGTCAGATAGTTTTGCCTGACCCATGGCACGCTCTGAGAAACGTAAGCCACGACGTTGGCGACGATCAGCGCAACGAGGAACGCGCGTACTGTGACGCTCAAGGGACCGGCGGTGACGCCACCTTCGAGGACCAGATAGGTGCGGTATCTGAAACTCGTTTGGCCGGCGGCGCGCATGCTTGCGGGTATCAGGCGGGCGCCAGCGCCGCCAGGCGTTGTTCGATGGCGGAAAGCGCATCTTGGGCCTTGCTGCCGTCGGGGCCGCCGGCTTGCGCCATATCGGGGCGGCCTCCACCGCCCTTGCCGCCAAGTTTTTCCGCGCCGATCTTCACCAGATCGACGGCGTTGATCCGCTCTTTCAAATCGTCGGTGACGCCCACGACCAGCGATGCCTTGCCATCCGCCACGGCGGCGAAGGCGACGACGCCGGAACCGATTTGGACCTTGGCTTCATCGGCCAACCCTTTGAGGTCCTTGCCGGAAACGCCTTCGACAATTCGCAACACCGTTTTGATACCGTGGATATCTTTCGCGCTGTCGCCTTCGTCGGCACGCGCGGGGCCGGCGAGCGCAAGTGCCTTCTTGGCTTCGTTCAGTTCGCGCTCGAGCTTGCGGCGCTCTTCGGCAAGTTGTGCAACGCGCGCCGGCAGCTCAGCGGGAGATGTTTTCAATGCGCTCGCGGCCTCGCGCGCGAGTTCGGCCTGGCTTGCCAGATAAAGGCGCGCCCCCTCGCTCGTCAGCGCTTCGATGCGGCGCACGCCTGAAGCGACAGCGCTTTCGGACAGAATCGTGAACAGGCCGATATCGCCCAGACGGCGGACATGCGTTCCGCCGCAGAGTTCGACAGAATAGGGTTTCAGCGCGTCCGTATCGTCGCCCATGGTGAGCACGCGCACTTCGTCGCCGTATTTTTCGCCGAACAGAGCTTCCGCCCCCGCCTTGATCGCTTCGTCGGTCGGCATCAGTCGCGTGGAAACGTCCGAATTCTGGCGGATAATCGCGTTGACGTTGTTTTCGATCCGCAAGAGTTCATCGTGCGTCAGCGCCTTGGGATGGCTGAAGTCGAAGCGTAATCGGTCTGGCGCGACGAGCGAGCCCTTCTGCGAGACATGCGGGCCGAGCACGCGCTTCAAGGCGGCATGCAACAGATGCGTCGCGGAATGGTTGGCGCGCGTTGCTCGGCGGCGTTCGCTGTCGACCTTGAGATCGACGGAGTCCCCGATTTTGAATTCGCCAGATGTCACCTTCACCAGATGGGCATGCAGCGCCCCGAGTTTCTTCTCGGTATCGGTAACAAGACCTTTGGCGCTTTTTGCGGCTATCGCGCCCCGGTCGCCGATCTGGCCGCCGGATTCGGCGTAGAATGGCGTCTGGTTGGTGAGGATGTATCCTATTTCGCCTGCCTTCAGCGCATCTACTCGCGCGCCATCTTTCAATATGGCGACGATGTTGCCTTCCGCATATTCGGTGTCGTAGCCGAGGAATTCAGTGGCGCCGATTTCATCGCGCAGTGCGAACCACAGCGCGTCGGTAGCCGCTTCGCCCGAGCCCGCCCAAGCCTTGCGCGCGTCTTCGCGTTGCTTTTGCATGGCGGCGCCGAAACCGGCCGTATCCACCGCGATGCCGCGCGTGCGCAGCGCATCTTCGGTAAGATCGAGAGGGAATCCATAAGTATCGTAGAGCTTGAAGGCAACATCGCCCCTTAGGGTGTCGCCCTTGCTCATGCCTTCCGTGGCTTCGTCGAGCAGTTTGAGGCCGCGGGCGAGCGTCTCGCGGAATCGGGTTTCTTCCAGTTTCAGCGTTTCGGAAATCAGCGCCTGGGCGCGCACCAGTTCCGGATACGCTGTGCCCATTTCGGCGACGAGCGCAGGGACAAGGCGATACATCAACGGTTCGCGGCTGCCGATCAGATGCGCATGGCGCATCGCACGTCGCATGATGCGCCGGAGCACATATCCGCGGCCTTCATTGGAGGGCAATACGCCATCGGCGATGAGGAATGAGGTCGAACGCAAATGATCGGCGATCACGCGGTGGCTGAATTTGGCTTCACCTTCAGCTCTGGCGCCGCTCGCTTCCACCGATGCCGCTATCAGATGTCGGAAAAGATCGGTGTCGTAATTGTCGTGCACGCCCTGCAGCACGGCCGAGATGCGTTCAAGGCCCATGCCGGTGTCGATGGAAGGCCGCGGCAGATCGGTGCGCGCGCCGCCCGCCTGCTGGTCGAACTGCATGAAGACGAGATTCCAGATCTCGACGAAACGGTCGCCGTCTTCATCGGGACTGCCGGGCGGGCCACCGGGAATCCCATCACCGTGATCGTAGAAGATTTCGGAGCAGGGGCCGCAGGGACCGGTGTCCCCCATCGACCAGAAATTGGCCGATGAAGCGATGCGGATGACTTTCGAATCCGGAAAGCCCGCGATCTTCTTCCAGAGATTGAAGGCCACGTCGTCTTCCGCATAGACGGTGGCGAGCAGCCGGTCTTTCGATAGCCCAAAATCCTTCGTGATCAATTCCCAGGCGAAAGAGATCGCTTCTTCCTTGAAATAGTCGCCGAAGGAGAAATTTCCCAGCATCTCGAAGAAAGTGTGGTGGCGGGCGGTGTAGCCGACGTTATCGAGGTCGTTGTGCTTGCCGCCCGCGCGGACGCATTTCTGGGAGCTGGCCGCGCGGAGATAAGGGCGCTTTTCCTGTCCGGTGAAGACGTTCTTGAACTGGACCATGCCGGCATTGGTGAAGAGCAAGGATGGGTCGTTGCGCGGCACAAGCGGGGAAGACGGCACGACCACGTGGCCGCGCGCGGCGAAGTAATCCAGGAAGTTCGAACGGACATCGGAGAGGCTTTTCATAGGGAAAGCTTGTAACGGCGGGGCCTTGGATTGTCATCCCGGGGCCGGGGAGTGCCTGAAATGTCGAAGGGGCGCCCGGGTTAGCGGGCGCCCCTTCTGGAGCCGTTCCCCATGCCAACAGGGAACGTCAAAAACCCTGTTACTCCCCGTCCTCGTCCTTGCCGGGCGAATCGTCGCCACGGGCCAAGGCCTGGCCAATGAGGCCGGCGTTCTGACGGATCTGGGCTTCGATCTTGTTCGCGATGTCCGGGTTCTGGGCGAGGAATTGCTTGGCATTCTCGCGGCCCTGACCGATACGCTGGCCGTCATAGGAAAACCACGCACCGGACTTTTCGACGATGCCGGCCTTCACGCCGAGATCGATGAGTTCGCCGGTCTTGGAAACGCCCACGCCGTACATGATGTCGAATTCGACCTGCTTGAAGGGCGGCGCCACCTTGTTTTTCACCACCTTCACGCGGGTCTGGTTGCCCACCACCTCTTCGCGGTCCTTGATCGCGCCGATACGGCGGATATCGAGACGCACGGAAGCATAGAATTTCAGGGCGTTGCCGCCCGTGGTCGTTTCCGGATTGCCGAACATGATGCCGATCTTCATGCGGATCTGGTTGATGAAGATGACGATCGTGTTGGATTTGGAGATCGATGCCGTGAGCTTGCGCAGTGCCTGGCTCATCAGCCGGGCCTGCAGGCCGGGCAGCTGATCGCCCATTTCGCCTTCAAGTTCGGCTTTCGGCGTGAGCGCCGCAACCGAGTCCACCACCACGATGTCCACACCGCCCGAACGCACCAGCGTATCGGCGATTTCGAGCGCCTGTTCGCCGGTGTCGGGCTGGGAGATCAGCAATTCGTCGATGTCGACGCCAAGTTTGCGCGCATAAACCGGATCGAGCGCATGTTCGGCGTCGATATAGGCCGCTATGCCGCCTTTCTTCTGGGCCTCGGCCACGGCGTGAAGCGCCAAGGTGGTCTTGCCAGAGGATTCCGGACCGTAGATTTCAATGACGCGGCCGCGAGGCAGGCCGCCGATGCCGAGCGCTATATCGAGGCCGAGCGAGCCGGTGGAAACAGTGTCTGTTTCCACAGTTTCGCGCTGGCCCAGTTTCATTACCGAGCCCTTGCCGAATGCCCTGTCGATCTGGGAAAGCGCCGCCTCAAGCGCGCGCTTCCGGTCGCCCCCATCTTCCCGTCCAACCACGTGTAACGCTGCCTGTGCCATGACGCTCGCCTCCTTATTTCACAGGGCTTCCGGCCCCGCAACGAAGCAAGAAGTGCACGTTTTGTTCTCTTTTACAAGATGGATTTAAAATATTGATTTCATTACATTATTTTGAATATGTTTCCCCATCGTTCGTGCCTCCGTGAAAAGGGTCCGAAGCAGTCTAAGGATTCGCCGTAGAAAGGGGAGATTCGCACTCCTGACATGTAGTGTAACCGGCGCCGGTTTCGTCCAAATCTGGGGGTGGCTGACCGCATCTCCGAAGGCGAATCGAACTTCACCTCGCGGCGGGTGGCGGCGTGCCGGAAAGGACCTCTTTCACCTTCGCTGCAAGCTGCTTCAGGCCGAAAGGTTTGGGCAGGAAGTGGAAATCTTCGGCTTTTTCTTCGTTGCGGCGGAAGGCTTCCTCTGCGTAGCCGGACATGAACATCACCTTGATGTCAGGGCGCAGGCGGCGCACGGCGCGCACGAGCGTGGGTCCATCCATACTAGGCATCACGACATCGCTGATGAGGAGGTCGATATGCTGCTGCTCGTTCTGCACGATCGTGAGCGCATCTTCGCCTCCATCGGCTTCGAGTACGTTGTATCCGCGCATGCGCAGCGCGCGCGCAGCGAAGCTGCGAACGGCCTCTTCGTCCTCAACGAGAAGGATCGTGTCCTGGCCCGTGACGTCGCGCGTCGCCGCGGTCTGTTGCGTTTCTTCGGCCACCGGCGCGCTGGCATCGGGATAGTGGCGCGGCAGATAGATACGAAAGGCGGTGCCCTTGCCCACTTCGCTTTCGACCATGATGAAGCCACCGGTCTGCTTGACGATGCCGTAAACGGTGGCGAGGCCGAGGCCCGTTCCTTGTCCCACAGCCTTGGTGGTGAAGAACGGATCGAAGATTTTCGCCATGGTTTCCTTGTCCATGCCGGTGCCGGTGTCGGCCACTTCGATACGCACATACTCGCCCGGCGGCATGACGGCGGTGCCAAGCGCTTGCGGTTCGAGTGTGATCTCGTTGGATGTTGTGATCGTCACCGTGCCTCCCTTGGGCATGGCGTCGCGCGCATTGACCACCATGTTGATGATGGCGTTGGAAATTTGCGCTTCGTCGGCGTTCACGGGCCATAAATTGCCCTGATTTTCGAGCCTCAGCTCCACGCCTTCGCGCAATAGGCGGCGCAGCATGTGGCTCAGTTCGGTGATGACATCTCCGAGAGCCAGCACGCGTGGCTGCAGGGTCTGTTTGCGGGAGAAGGCGAGGAGCTGGCCTACCAGCTGGGCTGCCCTCAATGCGTTCTGGTGGATCTCGTTGATCTCCTTGAACGAGGGATCGCCCGCCTGATGCCGCATCAGGAGGAATTCGGAATTGCCGATGATGACGGTGAGCAGGTTGTTGAAATCGTGCGCCACGCCGCCCGCCAGTTGTCCGACAGCTTGCATCTTCTGCGACTGGGCGAATTTGAGTTCGAGCGCCTTCTGCTCCGAAACGTCGATCAGATAGAGGAGCACGAAGCGGATGTCGCCGGCGGCAAACGGGCTTGCGTAGAGATCGGCCGTACGGTCTGGTTGGCTGCCGGCGCGCAGCTCGACCGGGCCCATGCTTGAAACGCTTCCCCGGGAAAGAAGATCGTTAAGCGCCTGCTTGTCTGCCGACTCGACCAGATCGCCAAGAATGCGGCTCGTGCCTGCGCCGGGCAGGTCAAAAAAATCGGCGAAGGCGCGATTGGCCTCGAATATCTTTCCGTTCTCGTCCGCCAACGCCACACCGACCGGCGCGTCGCGGAAGAGAGACGGCACAGCGGCGGGCGCAGCAGCCGGCGCAGCAGCCGGCGCGGGAGCCGGTTTGGGTTTTTCCGTCACGGCGGGCTGCGCCGAGAGGCGCGGCATGAACCACCACGCCGCCTCACCCTTGCCGAGCGGGCGCACAGCTGCGGAGAGTTCAAGACCGTTTTCAAGTACCAGAGTCTCTTCGCGCGGTTCGCCTTCGATTGCTCCGCGCGCAAGGCGGTAGAGAACGCTCGAAGAAGGATCGCTCACCAAAGCCAGTTCTGGCGGCGGCGGAATTTCGCCATCTCCAATGCGGGCGAGCTTGCGGTAGGCCTCGTTGCAGTCGAGCACCGCGCCGTCTCTTCCGGTGATCGCCCATGCGATGTGGGCTTGGGCTGCGGCAGTGGCGAGGCGCTGCGCGTCGGCCACGCGGTCACCCGGCTTCGGCCAGACGCCCACGAGAAATATAAGGGCCACCGCCCCAATGCCGACCAGCAATACGAACCCCGCCCAGCGGGAAAATTCGGGCGCGCCGACCGCCAGGCCGCCAGCCACGAGCGCTATGAAGACGAATCCAAGGGCGGCCCAGCGCCAGCCGCCGCCGGGCAGGCCGTAGCTTGGCCTCGACATGGAAGGACTCAGTGCCATGTATGACTTTTACCTCCCCCGTGTGGGGAGGTCGAAAAATTCGAGCGCAGCGATGGATTTTTCGGGTGGGGTGCCGTGCTTGTCACGAATACCGACCCCCCGACCGAAGCGCCTCGTGCTTCTGTCTCCCCGCAAGGGGGTGAGTCGCTAGTTCGGCTTGACCTTGCCTGTAAGCCGCATGACGTAGCCGATGACCTGGGCCACTGCCTTGTAGTGTTCGGGAGGCACGGCCTCGTCGAGATCGACAGCGGCATAGAGTGCACGCGCCAAAGGCGGGTTTTCGATGACGGGGACATCGTGTTCTTCGGCAACCTCGCGGATGCGCAGCGCGAGCGCATCCACGCCCTTGGCCACGCATATCGGCGCTGCCATTTGACCTGATTCGTATTTGAGCGCGACGGCAAAGTGCGTCGGGTTCATGATCACGACAGTCGCATCGGGCACCTGGGCCATCATGCGGCGGCGGGCGCGCTCGTTTCGGATTTGCTTGATCTTGGCTTTGACGGCCGGGTCGCCTTCGGTCTGGCGGAACTCTTCCTTGATTTCCTGCTTGCTCATGCGGTGGCGTTTGAGGAAGCGGTAGCGCTGGACGAAATAGTCGCTGCCGGCGATGACCGCGAGCACGGCGAGCGCTGCCATCATCACCTTCAGGAGAAGCGTGATCATGACGCCCGCAAGCGCCATTGGCGGCTGACCCAACAGCCCTTCAAGCTTGCCGCGTTCAGGCCACAACACAGACCATGTCACGGTTCCGACAATTGCAATCTTGATAAGGCCCTTGACGAGCTGCATCAGGCCTTCGAAACCGAACAGTCGCTTGAAACCGTTCAACGGGTTGAGCTTGGCGAAATTCGGCTTGAGGCGCTCCGTCGTGAAGACCGGGCGGTGCTGGATGAGATGGCTTGCAAGCGCAAGCAGCATCAAGAGACCGAATATGGGTGCGAGAATGCCGCCGATGCCCAAAAGCACCTTCTGCAGCAGAAGCATGATCGTGCCGGAATCGACGGTAAACTGATCCGGCGACTGCAGGAAGACGGTGAAGTTGTGCGCAAATCCTTCCGCAGTCGACCGGCTGAACGCAGCGAGCGACAAGGCGCCCGCGGCCAGTATCACAAAGGTGGTGACTTCGGCGCTTTGGACGACGTCGCCCTGTTTGTGGGCTTCCTCCAGCCTTCGCTGTGTAGGTTCTTCGGTCTGTTGGGAATTGTCGCGTTCTTCGGCCATTTAGAGCAGCGCTCCCATCTGCTGGCCGTAGAAATCGAGGAACATCGTCATCATGGAGCCGATCACGAGCATCATGATGAGAAAGCCCGCCAGAATGTTGATCGGCATGGCGATGAAGAAAACCTGCAATTGCGGCATCAAACGGGCGAGCAGGCCAATCGAAGCCGTGACGACGAATCCGAACACTATGAAGGGTGCTGCCAGTTCGAGGCCCATGAGGAACGCGCCGCTCGTATAGCGGATGGCGAGTTCGGCGAGATCTCCGGTGGGAAAACTTCCGCCCGGCGGCAGCATGCGATAGCTGCCTTCTATGGCGCCGATGGCCAGGTGATGCATGTTGGTGGCGAAGATCATCACCGTGCCCAACAGCGAGAAGAAGGTTCCGACGATGGCGCCCTGCACACCCATGGTTGGATCGACGGTTTGTGCGTAGGCGAGGCCTGTCTGCGTGGCGATGAGGTAGCCGGCGACCTGCAGCGCGCTCATGATCAGCCGCGCGATGGCGCCGATCGCGACACCGCAGGTTATTTCCTGTGCGATCAGGACCCCGAAAGCCATGGGAGCATCGGGGACGTTGGCGTAGAGCCTTGCGACCATTGGCGCCATCACCAGCGAAATGGCTAGCGCCAGCGAAAGTCGCACGCGCGGCGGCACGCCCATGTCGCCGATCGCCGGCAACAGCATGATCATGGCTCCCACACGGCTGAACACCAGCATGTAGATGGTGAGAAGACCGGAGACGTTGCCGAAAGTGAAAGTCATCGCGACGCCGCTAATAGGCTGCGATGCGTTGCACCACGTCGGTCATCAATCCGCTCATGGCTGCACCGGCGAAGGGCAACGAGATGAGCAGCACGAGGAAAATCACGATAATCTTCGGCACGAAGACGAGGGTCATTTCCTGGATTTGCGTGAGCGCCTGCAAAAGGCCAATGGCGACGCCCACAACGAGCGCGGCAAGCATGGCGGGAGCCGCGATCTGGAGCAGTACGTAGATGCTTTCGCGTGCGAAGTCGATGGATTCGGTGGCGCCCATTTTTGTTTTCCGTCAAATCGGCATTTGCATGATGGATTGATAGGCTTGGATCACCTTGTCGCGCACGGCGACAACGGTGTTCAAGGTGAGTTCCGCCTGGTTCACGGCATTGACCACATCGACGATATCGGCCTGGCCGGCGATCTGTTTCATCGCCAGCGTTTCGCCCTGCTTCATCGTACCGATACTGTCTTTCACAGCGTTCGAAAGGAAATCGCCGAAGCTTTGCGAGGCGCCGGTTGCGGCGCCGGGGGCGGCCTGGGCGGGTGCTTCGATGCCGATCTTGGCAAGCGCCTGATAGGCGGCGGCTGCGGCTGCGGGAATGGCCATGTCCTACTCCTTTAACGGCGCAGCAGATCGACGGTGCGCGCCAGCATCGCCTTGGAAGCTTCCATCACGGAGATATCGGCCTCGTAGGAGCGCTGGGCTTCGCGCATGTCCATCACTTCGATGAGCGCGTTGACATTGGGAAGCTTCACGTAACCCTTGTTGTCGGCGGCCGGATTGCCGGGATCGAATTGCATGCGGAAATCGGTCATGTCGGAGACGGGTTTGCCCGGCTTGACCAGCGTGGCGTTCAGTTCGCGGTCGAAATCGCTTTTCACGGTCGCGACCTTGCGGCGGTAGGGATCGCCTCCGCGGACCTGCGATGTCGAATTCGCGTTGGCGATGTTTTCTGCGATGATGCGCATGCGCGTCGATTGCGCGCGCATGCCAGACGCGGCGACAATCATGGAAGTGTTGAGGTCCATGTGTCAGTCCTCCTAGCTCGTGCGGCCGATGGCCGTGCGCATCATGTCGACCGCCTTGGCGTAAAGATTGGTCGCGGCCTGATAGGATGCCTGCGTATCGGCCATCTTCATCATTTCGCCCTCCAGCGAGACGGAGTTGCCGTTGAGAGAGGCTTCGACATCGGGAGCGTCATAATCGGCGAAGCCGCCGGATTCGGGGGAAATCTTGATCGAGATGTGGCGTGCGTCGGTGGTGGCAAGGCCTCTCATCATCGCCTGATTGCCGGCGGTCTCGCTCAGCAGCTTTTCGAAATCGGGTTGTTTGAGATCGCGCGCGCCGTATCCCGGCGTGTCGGCATTTGCGACGTTCTGAGACAGGATGCCCTGGCGCGCATTGAGCCACGACATGCGCTCGCGCAGCATGGCGAACAGGGGAATGTCCGGAATGTTCATGGCGGCACCTTTTAAGGTTCGATTAACCCTAAGCGACGACATGGTGCGCTTCGAAGTTTAATCGCCGCTTAACACAAACGAACCTTTTTGCCGGGCAAGTTCTTCCCGTTCTTAACCCACGATTAAGCCTAACAGCTTCAAGTATGGCGCCATGGAATATGTCGACATCGTCCGCTATCTCGGCGCGCTTCTTGTCGTGCTGGCGCTTCTTGGTCTGGCAGCTTTGGCTGCGCGGCGCTACGGCGTGCCGGGCGTGATGAAAGCCAATGCCGTGCGCAGGCTTTCGGTCGTGGAATCGCTGATGATCGGTCCGCGACAAAAACTCGTGCTGATCCGCCGTGACGATCGGGAGCATCTTCTCTTCATTGGGCCGCAAGGCGCGACGCTGGTGGAAAACACCGAGGCTCGCGAGGTCCCGTCCGCATGAGTCCGCGCGCACGAAGGATCGCGTTGGCGCTGACCACTCTTCTCTTCGTGGTGATTGTGCCCGGCGCCGCTTTCGCCGCCGATGCAGCGGCGGGCGGGGCGGCTTCCAACTCGCTTTCGATCAATCTGTCGGGCGATGGGATTTTCACCGACCGCCTGGTTCA
Source organism: Rhizomicrobium sp. (assembly GCA_035548975.1). Taxonomy (GTDB): domain Bacteria; phylum Pseudomonadota; class Alphaproteobacteria; order Micropepsales; family Micropepsaceae; genus Rhizomicrobium. The sequence goes on along the minus strand of DASZRY010000014.1, from coordinate 68,054 downwards.
GATTATCGCACTGATCACGGTGCTAAGCCTCGCGCCGTCTATCCTCATTATGATGACGTGTTTCGTGCGCATCGTGGTGGTATTGTCGCTCTTGCGCACGGCGCTCGGCGTGGCGCAGAGCCCGCCCAACACCGTGATTGTCAGCCTGTCTCTGTTCCTTACTTTTTTCGTCATGACCCCTACGTTCCACGATGCCTATGTGGCGGGCGTTGAACCGTTGATGCAGAACAAGATCACGACAGAAGAAGCGCTCGATCGCGCGGCGGTGCCGATCAAAGGGTTCATGCTGAACCATGTGCGCAAAGCCGATTTGCAGCTTTTCATCGACATGAGCCATGCCAGGCCGCCGGCGAAGCCTTCCGACATTGCCATCACCACGATTGCGCCGGCCTTCATGCTGTCGGAGCTGAAACGCGCGTTCGAGATCGGGTTTTTGATCTTCGTCCCGTTCCTTGTCATCGATATGGCGGTGGCTTCGATCCTGATGTCCATGGGCATGATGATGCTCCCACCGGTCATCATTTCTCTGCCGTTCAAGCTGATCTTTTTCGTGCTGGTGGACGGCTGGCGACTGGTCGCGGGCTCTCTGGTCGAGAGCTACATGCACGGGCCTCCGCCGGGATAGCGGATTCCCGGCGGTCACGGATCGGTGAACCAGCCGGTGATCGCAAGGCGCCCAACAGGCGCATAGGGCGCTACCGCCGTCACCGCGTGATCCTGCGGTACGGTAAACAGCGACAGGCTGTTGAAGCGCGGCACGATTACCTGGTCCACGGATTTTTCCGGACCATAAAACTGCAAAAGGCCTCCCCAATCCGGATCCCAGTTCTTCGACATGTTGAGCACATACGCCACGCGGCGCTTATGGCCCTGGATCTGGTCGGAATGCGTATTGAGGAAATGACCTGGGACGAAGAGTGTGGCCTGCCCGTCGGCGCCTGTGACGGTAGAGATGCCGGTAACTTGGCGCACCAAGTTCACAAACGGTGCGCTGTTGATGAATTCGAACACCGCGTGCAGGGGATGGCCGGGATAGTTCTTCTGGGCGTAGTTTTCGGCCATCAGGAATGCTTGGTAGATGAAGCCGAAATGATCGCGGGCGCGCGTATAGACATTGCCGATACGCTGGGCGCGTTCCTGCGGGCTCAGCCGCTGCAACTCCTCCGGCGAGAGGACGACCGTGTTGCCCTGGTCGTAATAGACAAGCTTCCAAGGTGTCTCGCGCGTCAGCACGTTGTAGAGATCTTCGGCGGGGGCAGGCTGGAGAACGTCGCGGATCTGTATGCGGTTTTTCGCCTTATAGGCGTCCGCAAGCGCCGCGAAATCGAGGGCGGGATTGAGCATGGATGCGGTTTATCCGCCTATTCGCCCCCAAGCTAGTCCTCGTGGCCGCACAACCGCAACCAGTTCTTAACCATAGACGCACATGATGGGATGTCGCAGTGGGATTCTCACGCCTTGGAAATCAATGGCCCCCGCAAGGTCGAAGCCGCACCCGTGCGCCGCGCCGCGCGCTCGACCGGCGGCAGCGACACGACGTTCAAGGTCTCAGATCCCATAGACACGCCACGCGCACAGGTGGTGAGCGGACCAGGCCCGATCGCCGCGGTCGACAACATTCTCATGCTGCAGGGCGTGGACGATTCCGCCAGTGGACGCTCGCGCGGACTGACGCACGCCGAAAACCTTCTCGACATGCTCGATGAGGTGCGCGACGGATTGCTTGCCGGCGGCATCCCGCGCATGACGCTTAACAGGCTCGCGAACGCGGTGAGCAGGCGTCAGGAAGGATTCGCCGATCCAAAGCTGCAGAACGTTCTCGACGAGATCGAGCTGCGGGCGAAGGTGGAGCTCGCAAAGCTCGAGCAGGCTGACAAGCACTACGCCTAAATATCCAGCAACAAACGCTGCGGGTCCTCCAGGTTTTCCTTCACGCGCACCAGGAACGTCACGGCTTCGCGGCCGTCGACGAGGCGGTGGTCGTAAGAAAGCGCCAGATACATCATCGGCCGGATTTCGATCTTGTCGTCGATCACCATCGCGCGTTTCTGGATCTTGTGCATGCCCAGAATGCCCGACTGCGGTGTGTTGAGGATCGGCGTACTCATCAATGAACCGAATACGCCGCCATTGGTGATGGAAAACGTGCCGCCCTGCAGTTCTTCAAGCTTCAGCTTGTTGTCGCGGGCGCGTGTGCCAAAATCGTGGATCGCCTTTTCGATCTGGGCGAGCGAGAGCGCATCGGCGTCGCGTACCACCGGCACCACGAGACCGCGTTCCGTCGAAACCGCGATGCCGATGTCGTAGTAATTCTTGTAGACGATATCGTCGCCTTCGATCTCTGCGTTGACGTTGGGCAGCTCCTTCAGGGCTGCGATGCACGCCTTCACGAAGAAGCCCATGAAGCCCAGGCGGACGCCGTGCTTCTTCTCGAAATCGTCCTTGTATTCCGCGCGCAGATCCATGACGTGAGTCATGTCCACTTCGTTGAACGTCGTCAGTTGCGCGGCCGTGTTCTGCGATTCCTTGAGGCGCGTTGCGATAGTCTTGCGCAGGCGGCTCATGGTGACGCGCTCTTCGCGGTCGGCGCGCGGGCGGGGGCCGGAGGACACGGGCACAATCGGTTTCGGTGCACTGGCGCGGGCTTCGAGCGCCGCCAGCATGTCGCCCTTCAGCACACGGCCGTCCTTGCCCGTGCCGGGGACCGATGCCGGGCTGAGACCTGTTTCTTCCGAGATGCGGCGCACCGATGGCATCACCGGTGCTTCTGCTTTTGGTACTGTCGTTGGTTTTGGCGCAGGCGCTGGGGCTGCAGGTGCCGGAGCTGCGGCTTTCGGCGGTTCCGGGGCTTTGGCGGGTGCTGCGGGAGCAGCAGCGCCAGCCTTGCCTTCGGCAATGGCGCCCAGGATCGTGCCCACCTGAACGGTGGAACCTTCCTTTACCGAAATCGCTTCGATCGCGCCGTCGGCAGGTGCGGGCACTTCGACCGTTACCTTGTCGGTTTCAAGCTCCACCAGCGGTTCGTCGCGGGAAACGGAATCGCCTTCCTTCTTGAACCAGCGCGCAACCGTGGCTTCGGTCACGGATTCTCCCATGGCCGGGACTTTGATCTGGATGCTCATGCGAAATCTCCGGAGCGCAGGACGCGCCCAATTTATAGACTCAATGCCTCGTCGAGGAACGCTTTAAGTTCGGCCGTATGCTGGCTCATCAGGCCCGCAGCGGTGGACGCATATTCGGGACGGCCCACATAGCGCGGCCGGGATGTGCCGCCCAGCTTGGCGATCGTGTCTTCGATACGCGGCTCGATAAAGGTCCAGGCCCCCTGATTTTTGGGCTCTTCCTGGCACCAGACGATTTCCGCCTTCGGGAAGCGCTTCAATTCGTCGGCAAGCGTGCCCTGCGGGAACGGATAGAGCTGTTCTATGCGCAGCATCTGGATACGGTTTTCGCCGCGTTTCTCCCGTTCTTCCATCAAGTCGAAATAGACTTTGCCGGTGCAAAGGATCACGCGCCTGATCTGGTCGTCCGGCACCAACTGAACCGTCGTCGCGCCCGGAACGCATTCGGCCTGGTCGCGGAACACGCGGTGGAACGACGATCCCGGCTCCATGTCGGAGAGGAACGAGATGCACCGCTTGTGCCGCAACAGCGATTTCGGCGTCATCAGGATCAAGGGCTTGCGGAACGGCCGGTGCATCTGACGGCGCAGAACGTGAAAATAGTTCGCCGGCGTTGTTGGAACCGCGACCTGCATATTGTCCTGAGCGCAGAGCTGCAGATAGCGCTCCAGACGCGCCGAGGAATGTTCCGGGCCCTGGCCTTCATAGCCGTGAGGCAGAAGCATCACCAGGCCGTTCATGCGGAGCCACTTCATTTCGCCGGATGAAATGAATTGGTCGATCACAACCTGCGCACCGTTGGCGAAATCGCCGAACTGCGCTTCCCACAACACTAGTGCGCGAGGCTCGGCGGAGGAATAACCGTATTCGAAGCCCAGCACGGCCTCTTCGGAGAGAAGCGAGTCGATGACCTCGAACTCCGCTTGCGAATCGGAGATGTGATTAAGCGGGATGTAACGTGTTTCGTTTTCCTGATCGACAAGCGTTGCGTGCCGCTGGCTGAATGTGCCGCGCGAGGAATCCTGGCCCGACAGGCGCACCGGATAGCCCTCTTCGAGCAGTGTGCCGAAAGCGAGCGCTTCGGCGGTTGCCCAGTCGATGCCTTCGCCCGTTTCGAACATTTTCGCCTTCGCCTGCAACTGGCGGGCGACGGTTTTATGGATGTTGAACCCGTCCGGATAGGTGGTAAGCGCACGGCCGACCTTTCGCAGGAGTTCCGCGGGAACGTCTGTCTGGCCGCGGCGGTCGCCTTCGGTTGCTTTCGCAAGGCCGGTCCAACGCCCGTCCAGCCAGTCGGCATGGTTGGGACGATGGGACTTCGATGCCTCGAATTCCTCGTCCAGCCGCTTGTTGAAGTCGGCGATCATCTGTCTGACGTCGCCTTCCGTCAGCGTGCCTTCGGAAACCAGTTTCGCCGCATAGATCTCGAGCGTCGTGGGATGATCCTTGATCGCGCGATACATCAGGGGCTGCGTGAATGCCGGCTCGTCGGTTTCGTTGTGACCGAACCTGCGATAGCAGAACATGTCGATCACGACATCCTTGTGGAACAGCTGGCGGAATTCGGTGGCGATGCGCGCGCAATGCACGACCGCTTCCGGATCGTCGCCGTTCACATGGAAGATCGGGGCCTGCACCATCAGGGCCACATCCGACGGATAGGGTGAGGAGCGCGAATAGATCGGTGCGGTGGTGAAGCCGATCTGGTTGTTGATGATGAAATGGATGGTTCCGCCGGTGCGGAATCCCTTGGTGCCGCTCATCGCGAAACATTCGGCGACCACGCCCTGGCCTGCGAAAGCCGCATCGCCATGGAGCAAGAGCGGCAGAACGCTCGTGCGCTCTTTCGTGTCGCCAAGTTGATATTGCTTGGCGCGCGCTTTACCGAGAACGACGGCATCTTCCGCCTCGAGGTGGGACGGATTGGCGGTAAGCGAGAGGTGAACCTTGCGGCCGTCGAATTCGCGGTCGCTCGACGCGCCCAGATGATATTTCACGTCGCCGGAACCTTCGACGTCGCTCGGTTTCGAGGCGCCGCCCTGGAATTCGTGGAAGATCTGACGATAGGGCTTGCCCATCACGTTGGCGAGCACGTTCAAACGCCCGCGATGGGCCATGCCGAGCACGATTTCCTTCACGCCCAGCTGACCGCCGCGCTTGATAATCTGTTCCAGCGCAGGAACGGTTGCTTCGCCACCGTCGAGGCCGAAACGCTTGGTGCCGAGGAAGCGGACGCCCGCAAATTTCTCGAATCCTTCCGCTTCGATGAGCTTGTTCAGAATCGCGCGCTTGCCTTCCGGCGTAAACGAAATCTCCTTGTCCGGTCCTTCGATTCGCCGCTGCAGCCAATCCTTTTGTTCCGGATCGGTGATGTGCATGAACTCATAGCCGATGCGGCCGCAATAGGTGCGCTTGAGAATTTCCACCATGCGGCGCGGTGTGGCCGTTTCCAAGCCCATCACGCCGTCGATGAAAACCGGCTTGTCCATGTCTTCTTCGTGAAAGCCATAGAAGCCCGGATCGAGCTGGGGGTGCGGTTCCTTCGGCGCGAGCTTGAGCGGATCGAGGTTGGCTTCGAGATGGCCAAGCACGCGATAGGCGCGCACCAGCTGGATGGCGCGCACGGATTCCTTGGCGGCGGCGCGGATGTCGTCTTCGCTGGCGCCGGATTTCTTTGCGCCCGGTTCGATCTGACCCGTCAGTGCCGAAACGATCTCGCCATTTTCGAGCTTCAGCTTGCCATCCCGCCGCCATTTGGGCCCGCGGCCAAGTTGCGTCGGGCTTAGCCCACGCTCTCCCAGTTCTGCGAAAAAAGCGCGCCAGCTTTCGTCCACTGTTTCGGGATTCTGCTGATACTGGGCATAAAGTTGCTCGATGAACTGGGCATTGGCGCCGTTGAGGAACGAGGTGAGTTCCAAAACTTCGTTGGAGGCCCGGTAGAGTCGATTTGGGGTGGTTTGGCTTGTCATTTCAATGGTTTGGCGGCAGGCCGCCCGTCTTTCCGTTCGCGCACCGGCGAGGCGCTGGCGTTTAACGCATTCCGGTGCCGAATGCACGCCAAAATCCCGTAAAGAGATGGGTTACGAAGGTTAATATGGTGTCAACGACCCTCAAATTCGAGGCGCTGGCACCGTCCATCCTGCAAGCAGAATAGCGGCGGCTTCGTGACGAAAGCCTTCACGCAAAGAACGATGGCCGTGTCCACATTCGGGTGTTGGCGCGTGCGCGCATTCGAGGGGGAGCGCATGGACCGCGACGATCCACTCCGCGACGACCGAATGACTGTTCGACGGTTCAGGGCCTGCGGACGGGCGTTGCCCCAGCGGCTTTTGCCTTCCGCATCAGGCTCTCGTCAAAGCTGGCGAACGCTTCGCAATCCGCCGATGCCGCCAGATGAAGCGCGTCGGCGAAATCCATTCCATTGCGCAACCAATCAAGGGCCTTGGCAGTTGCTTCGGGATTTTCGAGCTTGATCTGTGGCAGCCCGGCAAAGGCGGTCAAGGCATCGGCAACATCGTCGACGGTGAACTTATAGGCGCTGCGCAGCACCCATTCGGTTTCAAGCAGCACAGTGGTTGCAACGAAAATATCGTTCGCGGCAATGAGCGCTCGCGCGCGCCGCGACTGCGTGGGATCGTCGGCTGTGATGAACCGGACGAGGACGTTAGTATCGGCCGCGAGCATGGCGCCGTTTCACTTCGGTTGTCACCGCGGCGTCCATTTCTTCCAGCGTCTTTGCTTTTCCGCGGTAGCGCAGCGCGCCAAAAACGTCCTCGATGCGGGTCGGTGGGAAGAGCGGCGCGGGCTTGAGAAGAACGCCCTCCGGCGTGTTCTCCACCACAAGCTCCGTGCCCGCTCGCCAGTGCCGCTCATCACGGATGCGCTTGGGCAGGATGACCTGTCCTTTCGTGGAGATCACAGTCGTAGTTTTGGTCGCGCGGGACAACGGGCCGGCTCGCAGGTAAGACAACGGTAAGATAATGCGTGTGTCCCGGCAAAGCAATGCCGATTGCGGCTAATTTCCGGCCAGCAATTCCACCAATGTGGTGCCGAGTGCTGCTGGATTGGGCGAGACGCGGATGCCCGCGGACTTCATCGCCTCAATTTTCGAATCTGCGCCGCCCTTGCCGCCCGAGATGATGGCGCCGGCATGGCCCATGCGACGGCCCGGAGGAGCGGTTACGCCCGCAATGAACCCGACCATTGGCTTTTTCACCTTGGAATGCTTGATGAAGTCGGCGGCGTCTTCCTCGGCGCTGCCGCCGATTTCGCCGATCATGATGATGGACTCGGTTTCAGGGTCCTTGAGGAACATCTCCAGCACTTCGATGTGTTCTGTGCCCTTCACCGGATCGCCGCCGATGCCGACGCAAGACGATTGGCCGAGGCCCGCGGCGGTCGTTTGCGCGACAGCTTCGTAAGTCAACGTGCCCGAACGCGACACGATGCCGACCTTGCCGCGGCGATGGATGTGTCCCGGCATGATGCCGATCTTGCATTCGCCGGGCGTGATGACGCCGGGGCAGTTCGGCCCGATGAGCCGCGATTTCGATCCGCAGAGCGCGCGCTTCACCTTCACCATATCGAGCACCGGAATGCCCTCGGTAATGCAGACGATCAGCGGGATTTCCGCGTCAATCGCTTCGAGAATTGCATCCGCGGCAAACGGCGGGGGAACGTAAATCGCGGTTGCATCCGCGCCCACCTTCTCTTTCGCTTCGCGCACCGTGTCGAACACGGGCAGGCCCAGATGCGTCGTTCCGCCTTTGCCGGGCGATGTGCCGCCCACCATTTTCGTTCCGTAGGCAATCGCCTGTTCGGAATGGAACGTGCCCTGATTGCCGGTGAAACCCTGGCAGATCACTTTGGTGTTTTTGTCGACGAGGATGGACATGATTTCCTGCTTTCAGTGGGTCAGTCGGGCCGGAAGGGATTGATGACACGAACCGAGCCGTAAAGTTGCCCGTGATTCAAATCTTCCGTGTAGAGGGTTTCCGCTCCGAGCGCTTCAGCAGCCGCAAGGATTGCGCCGTCCCAATAAGAGATGCGATAGCGCTCGGATGTAACGATACCGTTTTTCACGAGTGTCGCATCCACGGGGACGCAGGGTTGCTGTTCAAGTTGTTCCAGCCATTCGAGAGCAAGTTCGGGCGGCAAAGGTTTTTTTATTTTGCGCGTGACGTTGACGTAAAATTCCTGAAGAATTTGGCCTGAAACGCCGAACGGGTTGCGCATCAAACTTTGCGCGCGATCCCGCTTTTCGCGGTCGTCTTCGAGACACGAAACGGAATAAACCAGGACATTGGTATCGAGGACCGCCTCAACGTTCATAAAGGTCGTCACGCTTCCATGTGATCTTGCCTACTTCGGCGGGAGAAGACCGGCTCAATTCCAAAAGCCGTTCACGCGCACGGGCGGCCTTGTCTTCCTCGGCCGCGATGCGCGAAAGGTGTTCGCGTACCATCGCATTGACGGTCGTTCCCCGGTTCGCAGCAATTTTGCGAACGCTTTCAAGGACATCATCCTCGATCGCAAGGGTCAAATTCTTCATTTCACTCTCCACACAAGCACACAGGATATGTGTAACTGTGTGATTTTGTCAACCTTTGACCGCTTTCACGATCTTTTGGGCGGCGTCGGCGAGATCGTTGGCGGAGAGGATTGGCAATCCGGATTCCGCGAGGATTTTCTTGCCCAGTTCGACATTGGTGCCTTCCAACCGCACCACCAGCGGAACCTTCAGCGAAATCTCCTTCGCCGCGGCGACGATGCCTTCGGCGATGATGTCGCACTTCATGATGCCGCCGAAAATGTTGACCAGAATGCCCTTCACATTCGGATCGGAGACGATGATCTTGAAGGCCGCGGTGACTTTCTCTTTGCTCGCGCCCCCGCCGACGTCTAGGAAGTTCGCCGGTTCTTCGCCATAGAGTTTGATGATGTCCATCGTCGCCATGGCAAGGCCAGCACCGTTCACCATGCAGCCGATAGTGCCGTCGAGCTTGATGTAAGAAAGATCGTATTTCGACGCTTCAACTTCCATTGGATCTTCTTCGTCGAGATCGCGAAGCGCCTGGATGTCCTTGTGGCGGTAGAGCGCGTTGTCGTCGAAATTGATCTTGGCGTCGAGGCAGATGACCTTGCCGTCCTTCGTTACGACCAGCGGATTGACTTCGAGCAGGCTCATGTCTTTCGCGATGAAAGCCTCATAGAGGCTCTTGATCAGTGCGCCGCATTGCTTGGCCTGATCGCCTTTCAGCTTCAGTGCTGTCGCGATTTCGTTGCCGACATAAGGCGAATATCCCGCAGCGGGCTCAACCTGGAAGGTGTGAATGCGTTCCGGCGTCTTATGAGCGACTTCTTCGATGTCCATGCCGCCCTCGGTGGAGCAAATGAAGGCCACCCGGCTGGTCGCGCGATCCACAAGGGCAGAGAGGTATAGTTCGCGGTCGATGGCCGAACCGTCTTCGATATAAAGCCGCTTCACCACGCGGCCCGCGGGACCGGTCTGGTGTGTGACCAGCGTCATCCCGAGCATGCGCTCGGCTTCCTTCCGAACGTCCTCAATGGATTTCACCACCTTCACGCCGCCGCCCTTGCCGCGTCCGCCCGCATGGATTTGCGCCTTCACGACCCAGACCGGGCCTGGCAATTCCTTGGCTGCTGCTACGGCTTCATCGACCGTGAAGGCAGGCTTGCCCTTTGGCACAGGCACGCCGAATTCGGCGAGCACGCCCTTGGCCTGATACTCATGGATGTTCATGTGCGGTCCCGGAGATAGAGATACGAGGGAAGGGCCGGGGGGCCCGGAGCGGGGCGCACAATATCAGCCGAAACCCCTTGTGCAAGCAGCCAAATGGCGGGCTGCGATCAGGCTTTTTGTCCCGCCAGATCGCCGTAATTTTCTTCCGGGACAGCGGTGGCCGCGGGCCGGGGAAGGCGCTTGCGCAATTGGATGACGATCACTGCAGAGATCAGCGCGAGCGCAATCCCGCCCAACCCGTCGGAAAGATGGTGCCCGCCGTCGATGGGCGTCGAAAGGATCACCAGCGTGTTGAGCACCACGATCGGCCAGAACCATTTCCACATACCCCGGAAGGCGATCATCAGGATGACGGACAACCCAACATGGTAAGACGGGAAGGCGACAAGGCCATGAAGGTCGATGAGGCTCAAATGCGTCAGCACGCCGTTTCGGATGTCGAAAAATTGCTGCTTATAGGCGAGATCCACCACGGGATGGTTCTGCATGTAGAACGATGCAGGCGGATGATAATAGGCAAGCGCGCCCGCCGAGGGCAGAATTCCCGAAATCGCGACGCACAGGAATGACGACACGATCACAATGCTTGTGAGTTCACGCGTGCGCTCGATGCGGCCGGTCATGGTCAGCACGACAACCGAGAGCGCAATCTGCATTAAGGTGGTTTGATAGACGAGAGACGACAGAACGCCGAGCCAGGGACGTGCGTTCACAAACGCCACATAGTCATGCCAGTTGAACCCGATGAATGAATCGGACCTGACCAGTTCCTTGTCGATCAGCGGCATGTCGAGCGTGGTCACGAGATAGCTGAAGATCGCTCCGGCGGCCGAAAAGACCATCAGGAAACCCGTCTCGATTCCCATTGCCGCGAGCTTTTCGTCAGGACGCAGATGCGTGTAGACAAATCCGATCATTGCCGTCAGCGCTACAAATCCCGCGCAATCGGCAAGGCTTATAGCGTCAAAGGTGAAGCCGCGCGCGACGATCCATGCCGCATCGAGGGCGACGAGAAAGACCGTGGCTGCGAGTTTGAGGCGGAATTCGGTCATGCCTCAGCATGGCCTGCTTGCGCTTAACAAAGCGTGGCGGGAATTGGCCAACTTTCCGGGGAAAAATGGAAAATCTGGCTCAGTAACCGCTGTCTTCCGAACCCACACCGCCTTCGAGCGTCATGCCGGACAGGTCTTCGCCGCTCGCGGAGGCCTGGGCCGCCGGAATCACGCAGACCCGCGAACGGTAGGAGAAGAAGAAGTCGCCCGAACCCCAGCGGCGCAGATTCACGCGCTCGGTGCAGTCCTTTACAGGCTTGGCGCGGGCGCATTTCAGCATGCCGCCGCGGTAATGGACGAGCGCCTCACCGGCAGCGCAGGCAAGCGTTTCGCCATGCTCGAAAGTGCCCGCCAACCCTTGATCCGACTGAGCCACGTCGCCGACCATTGCGCGCACCTTGGCTCCCGGAATACAGCGCGCGATTTCTCCTTCGTATGAGGCATCGATCCATGTGTCCGGGATCATGTGCGAGGCGGGGTATTCGCGTCCCGAGCCGTCAACGCAGACCGCGTGAATGGATTTGACGACATTTGCATCCTGCTCGACGCATTGGGCCTGTGCGCTCACCGAAAGCTCGCCGCCCACATTTCCGCCGGGCTTGTTGACGATCGTGACATATTGGCTGCCGCCGTAGGAGATGGCCGTTGCGCTCGCATTGGCCTGCGCGGCCGCAAAGGCGTTGGCGAAGGCAAAGGCGCTGGCTTCCGCATTGCCGCCGCCTTTGTTGATCACGATATTCTTGTTGATCGTGACGTTCTTTTGGATGTTGATGTTCTTTGAAGCGTCGATGTTCTTGTTGATCACGACGGACTTGTCGATGTTGATGTTTTTCGAATTGTCGATGTTCTTGGTGATGTTGATATTGCTGTTGATACTCACCGGCTTGTAGATATTGATGCTCTTCGAATTGTCGATGTTGTTGTTGATGGTGACGGGCTTGTTGATGGCGATGTTTTTCGATGCGTTGATCGCGTTGTTGATCGTGACCGGCTTGTTGATGACGAGCGATTTGTTGATGGTGATAGGCCTGTAGACGTTCACATTGCTGGTGATCGTGACGGGCTTGAAGACCGTTACGTTCTTGTTGATGTTGATCGTGGTGCCGCCGCCCGGATAGGAGGCGCCGCATGTGGGACCTGCCGCACGCGTGCCGAAGCCGCCAGCTGCCGTGGCACCTGCCAATGCGCCGTTGAGCGGCGCAGCGGCCAGGACGGCCGCCAACGAGATGGCAAGGCACGAATTCGGTCTGGGCGCCATGGTGAACGCTCCTTAATCGAGGCATCCTACGCGTCGGGCGGCCACCGCGATGGAAAAGCCAGGCATAGCCTTAGCGACAGGGGTTTGGAGTTCACGAAACATGCCATGGCAAGGCTTTGACCGGCTGAGCAAATTGACCCATTCCGGCACAGTGCAAGGCTGTCCGGCCCTTTGGAGACAGGCAGCATGATCCCGATCTCGGACGACAATCCGGTCCGCCTGACCCCCTACGTGAATTGGACGTTGATTGCCCTCTGCGTGGGTGTGTTTGTCTGGCAGCTGTCGCTGTCGCCGTCCGGGCAGAACGACGATGTGCTGAACGCACTGGGATTTGTGCCCGCAGCCCTGATGGAGCCCAGCCAGTCGCTGTCGCTGGCCTATGGCATTCCCGCCGGACTCACCATCTTCACTTCGATGTTTCTGCACGGCGGATTGCTGCATTTGGGCGGCAACATGCTCTACCTCTGGATCTTCGGAAACAATGTCGAAGATGCGATGGGGCATATCAGGTATGTGCTGTTCTATTTGACAGGCGGAGCCGCCGCCGCATTGACGATGGCGTTCATCAATCCCTATTCGCAGGTGCCGATGATTGGCGCGTCGGGCGCGATCTCGGGGGTTCTGGGGGCTTATGTGCTGCTTTATCCGCGCGCCAAGGTGCGAGTGATCGTGCCGCTCGGGATTCTGCTTTATCCTTTCCGCATCAGTGCGATCTTTGTGGTGGGATTCTGGTTTCTGATTCAGCTGGCCAACGCAGCGTTCTCCAACGCCTCGGAGCCGGGCATCGCGTGGTGGGCTCATGTCGGCGGTTTTGTTGCGGGTCTCGCAATCACACCGCTCCTGAAATCGAGCGAATTTCCGCTCTTTGGCGAGCCGCGGCGCGGGCCTTGGGGCTAAGGAAATCCCAAATCCGCACAATACCCTGAACGGTTAAATCACGCCGTGGCACGTCTCATGCTGTGTCTCTGCCCAAAGGGCACGCGAGCGTTCCGAACTGGATCAGCCCGCCCATAGAGTTCGAGGCGTGGGGTCATGAAACACAGAAACAGCCATCTCTTGGTTGGCTATTGGAGCCGCCTGCGCCGGGGGCGTGCCGTACCCGATCAGACCGATATCGACCCGCGCGCCATCAAGCGGATGTTGTCATACGTATTCATCCTTGACGCAAAGGATATCGAGCGGCCGCTTTACCGGCTGGCGGGCACTTCGCTGTGCGAACGCTTCGGCACCGAACTGAGAGGCATCAGCTTCCTTTCGCATTGGGAAGGCCAGAGCCGCACCGCGCTCGCCGGCATTCTGAAGCAGTCGCTCGCGGCCAGGCAGCCGCTTTGCCTTTCATCGATCGCAGCGACGGCGGATTGCGGAATGGTGGAATGCGAGACCGTTCTGGCGCCCGTCTCGTTCAACAATGAAGAACCTACGAGGTTCATCGGTATGGTGCAGATCCTGACCGATGTGAACGCGCTCGCCGGAAAGCCCATTGCGTTCGAACGCCTGGTCGCATCGCAAATGATCCGCGAGGACGAACCGCTGCCGATACCGGATTTTCCGCCACCGGCCACACTTGACTCTCTGCGGGGAGCGTCGCGTCCGCGCCTTCGCCTGGTGGTCAGTCAGCAAGAGCCGCAGCCGTCGCAGCCTGTGGAACACATCGCGCGCCTGCTTGACGTATTCGGCACCGGCATCGCGGTCGACGCGCAAGCCGTTTAAAGATCTGCAAGCACCGTTTCCCGGGGTTCACCGCCGGCGATGCGTTTCTGTACGCGGCGGCGGACGACGCTGCGTGTGATCGTGAACTGGAGAACGAACAGGCCGATCTGTCCCGTCATCGGTACCACGCCGTTGAACCAGGCCCAGGCTTTCGGCCCCAAGTCGAAAGCGACATAGAGGTTGGCGGCCGCGAGGGCGAACAGCCAGAAGGCCCAGGCCCGGCTCCAGAACAGCGTGAAGCCTTTGCCGACATTCTGCGTCACGATGGGTGGCAGGTAACGGTCCAGCCAATTGGTCGAGAGCATCACACAGCCGATCGCAAAAGTGCCGATGCTTGGCTTGATCATCACGAAACGCGGGTCTTGTGTGAGGAGCGAGGCGCAGCCGAGCACGCTCACAAGAGCAAGACTTGCCCACTGCATTGCGCTTATGGGGCGGTCATGATGCTTCAGCCATGCAATCTGCAAAACGCCCACTGCGATGCCAAGCGGAATGGCCGCATAGATGCTGCCGGTGACAGCGTAGAATGCGATGAAGACGATGGTGGCGATAAAATCCGTCAGGATCGGTTTGAAGGCCTTCAGGAAGTCGAGCATAGGGGCACCCTTTCGGATCAAGCCTGAGAGGAGTCGAGAATTTCACGCAGGTACGCGACGTGTTGCGCGAATGCTTTGCGGCCTTGAGCCGTCGCCTGTACGCGCGTCTGCGGACGCTTGCCTTCGAAACGTTTTTCCATGGCGACGTAGCCGGCCTTGGCGAGCGTTTCGAGATGGGCGCCTAGATTGCCGTCGGTCGCGCCGGTGATGGCCTTCAGACGTGTGAATTCCACGGAGCAATCACGGTCGAGCGTGTTGAGTGCGGTCATGATCTTCAGCCGCAGCGACTGATGGATGATCTCGTCGGGTTCGGCCATCTCAGCTCCGAAGCCACAAGCCGATACCGATCAGTGCGCCGCCGCCGACCACTGCCATCCAGATGTCGTAGTAGTTGCCGGTCGTCCAATAGCCTGCGAGCGAGAGCACCGTCAGCACCAGGGCCGAGACCATCAGTGCGCGGCCAACCCACATCCCGAACAGGACCAGAGCAAACGAGAAAAGCGTCGGCCAGAAGGCAGCCTGCTCACGCCAACCGAAATGGCCAAGGTTGAGCCAAAGCATTCCGAAGCCGATGAAGACGAGCACCGTGGCGGGTATCCGCCACTGTATTTGGCTCGGTCGGCCCCGCCGCGACAGGACGAAGCTGGCTGCGATGCCGATCAGATTGAGGCCCAGCCAGATGCGGCCCGCCTGGGCTTTGAAGAAATGCGTGCAAGCGTAGCCAATGAACCAGATGAACCCCCACAGAATGAAGGACTGGCTGACCTTGGCGTAGGTCAGGAATTCCCTGGTTCGGCGCTCCATTCCGGCCACGTCGGCCAAGAGGGCGGAGGCTTCCTCGCGATCCACTGTCATTGCGCCTATCCAGAGTACTCTGCATCACAGAGTATAGGTGAACCGCGGAGGCCGTTCAAGCGGGAACGCGGTCAGGGGTTGGGCGATGGCGGTTGCTGGGAGTTGTTCGCCGGATTCTGGGTAGGTTCGGAGTGCAGGATTGCCCGATTGATGATATCCGAGTTCTGTTTTTCCTTCAGATAAGGCACTTCGTACTTTTCGACTTTGGCGACGTAGTTGTTGTAGGCCGCATCGTCCTCGGGAAGGCGTTTGTCGCAGCGGTCGGGCGGCAGCTTCGCCGTTTCCTGGCACCACAGATCGAAATTGATCGTGTGCAACTCAAGCCGCCCGCCAGCGGCGGGGGCCGGCGGCAAGGGCTGCGCTATCGCGCCGCCCGCCAGAACGATTGCAACAAGCGAAAGAGCAGGCGTGCGCAGCTTTGTCATCGAGAGAGCATAAGCGTTAAGCGGTCCGTACGGAAGTGCGTTACGCAGCTTTCACAAAAAACATGACCCACATCCAGATCAGGACAAAGTTACTGATGGCAAACACCGACAAACGGTGAATGACGTTGTTGTAGGTGATGTGGATCAGACTGTGCAGTACGCGCAGGGCGACATAGGCCCAGGCAATCCAGATGACGTTCTGATCGACGCGATTTGTCACGTAGAACATCAGGCAAGCCACGTAGAACAACACCGGCAGTTCTGTAAGATTCATGTAGTTGCGATTGGCAAGCGAAACATGACCCGGCACGCGTTCGGATTCGCCGAATTTGAAATCTTCCGCCGTCACCTTGCCCGCAAAGGCAGCGCGGAAACGGCGAACCGGTATGAACAGCAAAACGATGAAGGTAAGAAGCGCGAGCGCGCCCATTGGCAACAAAATCTGGTCTTGCATCACAGTCCCCCCGTTTGATGCGGACTATTCCGCTGCGATGTTCCGCTCTTCGTCTTCCGCCACTCGCACGTGCAACGGCGGCAGGGCGGCGCGGCCCAGGATCATGTCGGATGCTTTTTCCGCAATCATGATGGTGGGCGCATTGGTGTTACCGGAGACAAGCGCAGGCATCACCGAGGCATCGACCACGCGAAGCCCTTCCACGCCATAGACGCGCAATTGCCCATCGACGACCGCCATGTCGTCCGTGCCCATCTTGGCCGTGCCGACCGGGTGATAGATGGTTTCGGCGGTTTCGCGGATGAAGGCGTCGATCTGATCGTCGGTGCGCACATGCGCGCCGGGCATCAGTTCGGGGCCGCGATAGGAGTCGAAGGCTTTCTGAGCGAACACGTCGCGCGCGATCTTCACGCCCTCGCGCAGTGCCCGGCGGTCTTCCTCGGCTTCGAGATAGTTGGGCTGGATCAGCGGCGCGACGCATGGATCGGCCGATTTGAGCGAGATGAAACCGCGGCTTTGCGGGCGCAACTGGCAAACATGCGCCATGAATCCGTGGCGGTCGGCCTTTTTGCGCGTGTGGTCGAACATCAGGGCGGCGATGAAGTGATATTGCAGGTCGGGGTGTTCGAGATCGGGCCGGCTCTTGATGAAAGCGCCGGATTCCAATCCCTGGCTTGTCGCCACGCCCGAATTGAACAGCAGATATTGCAGGCCCGTCTTCAGCATGTTGGCGGGCTTCATTTGGCTGTAGAGCGTAATGGGCTGCGTGGATTCGTACTGGATCGAACAATCCAGATGATCCTGCAGGTTCTGGCCGACACCCGGCACGTCCGATACCACATCGATGCCGAATTTCTTCAATGTGTCGGCCGGGCCGATGCCGGAAAGCATCAAGGTCTGAGGCGAGTTCACCGCGCCGCCCGAGAGGATCACTTCGCGTTCCGCGCGCACCTGAATGGCCTGCTTCTTCTGCACGAATTCCACACCGATGGCGCGCTGACCGTCGAACAGGACTCGGCTGACGAGCGCATTGGATTCGATTTTCAGGTTCGGCCTGTCGAGCACGGGACGCAGATAGGCGGACGCCGCACTCCAGCGGCGGCCTTCATGAATCGTTAGCTGATAGGGCCCGAAGCCTTCCTGCGCGTAGCCGTTGAAATCCTTCGTGCAGGGATAGCCCGCTTCTATTCCCGCCTGGATAAAGGTGCGGAATAGCGGGTTGACGGAACGGCCGTTCGACACATGAAGCGGCCCGGCGTCGCCATGAAAATCGTCCCCGCCGCTTTCGTAGTTCTCGGCGCGTTTGAAATAAGGCAGCACATCGGCATAGGACCAGCCTTCAAGACCCATTTGGCGCCAGTTGTCGTAATCGCGCGCGTGGCCTCGGATATAGATCATGCCGTTGATTGAAGACGATCCGCCCCATCCTTTGCCGCGAGGCCAGTAAAGGCGGCGGTTGTTGAGCCAGGGCTGACCTTCGGTATCGTAGTACCAATTGTATTTGTTGGGCTTGCCCAGAAGCTGCGGGATGCCAGCAGGCATGTGGATCATCAACGATTTGTCCTGGCCGCCTGCCTCGATCAGCAGAACCTGGACGTCGGGATCGGCACTCAGCCGGTTGGCCAATACGCAGCCGGCGCTGCCTGCGCCGATGATGATGTAATCGTAGGAGTTCATGATCTTCCCGGTTCGCCATCCATTCCCGGGAACTGACATTATATCATTATTTCCGCTTCGTCAGCGTTTACCGCACCAGCGCGACCGCATTGCACCGGACACCGTTGACCCGCACATCGGCCTCGCCAAGGCCCAGTCCCATAAGGCCCGTCAGGCTGTTGACCACGCCGTCGAGGGGCGCGGCCACGGCCGAAAGAGAACCGCTGACCGCCGAGGTCACCGGACCCGTGCCCAGGCCGAGCCCCAGTCCCAGCAGTTTCACCTTGAGATCCAATGTGCCGAGCAAGGTCGAAAACAGAGATTGCATGAGATCGGTGGTCTTTACGGTCTTGACCGTACCTGCCGCAATCTCGCTGCCGTTGAAGCTCACATCGTGCCAGCTGAGGCCGCCGAGCTTGGTGTTGGCGAAGCCGGTGACTTTGATCAGTACGGTGTTGATCAAACCAGCGTAGCCCAGCGTTTCCTCGGAGGTGAAATCGTCAAGCGTGGAGAGATCGAGGCTCGCAATGGCTGCTTGTCCGATGCTCGGAGCAACCGAGAGCGTCACCGAATTGCCGGCGGTACCGCAGTCGATGGCCGAGAGCTTTGCCTGTGCAGAGGCCAATTCGACGAAAATGGGAACGTCGATGCTGGCGACGCTGGAGAGCGCACTGCCCACAGGCGCCACTTTCGCATCGATATAGAGCCGCGCCTGCGCAGTGCGAACGATCACATCGTCCTTGTCGGTAATCGCAATCCACGGCGAATTGGATGGGCGCTGGCCGATGGCAAGCGTGGCGGTGATCTTGGTGAGACCCGGCACGCCCGTTGCGAGATCGAATTGCACCTGACGGCCGCCTTGCGCCAGACCGAGTGCGGCGGTCGCCAGATCGAGCGCGCTCACCGTCACGCCGGAGCCGCCGTTCGGATTGAGGTAGTCCTGATCTCCGTAGGGCCCAAGATTCATCAGGTTTCCCAATTCAATCTGCTGGCTACCCGCGGCGTTGGCGATGGTCTGCATGGCCTGGGCGGCGCCGGTATTGCCGTTGGAATTCAACACATCGGCAATGCCGCCGAGCGCATTCGCGGTGCTCATCTTGGTCGAAAGCGTCTGGTTGAACGAGGCTGCTTGCAGATTGAGCCTCGATTTCAGCGCGTTGGAATACTGGAAGAGATCCACCTGCGCGCCGGCAAGCGCGTTGTAGTCCATCACCGACAGATTGACCGAGCTCCCGAGAAGCGCCGACAGCACCGAATTGGCAATTCCGCCTTGCAGCGAAAGAAGACGCGAGCCTATAGAGAAACTCGCAAGCTCGGCGCGCGCGGCCGTTGCCGTGCGTGAGAGAGCCAGCGAGGAACGGCCGAGAAGCAGCGAGGCGAAGTAAAGATCGGCGCTCGACGTGAGCGTCACCTGAGCGGCATTCATCGCGGAAGAAGCATCCGGCGTGAAGCGCTTGTCCACGGGAATGCTTGCCACGGGCTGATAGATGCCTGTCGTCACGTCAGTGATCAGCGGCGCTTCCCACGCATTGGCGTGCGCGGTGGCGTCGGCTGCGGCGTAAGCATGGGAAAGATCGCTTGCGGCGGCCATTGCCGCCAGATCCGCCATCCCCTGCAATTGCCGCGCGCGCAAGAACACGCTGCCAAAATCCACCGCCCCCGCCGTGAAGGCGATCAGCACCATTGCCGACAGCGCGGTAATGATCGACAAGGCACCGCGCCTGTTGCGCAGGAAGCGGCGCGATTGCCGAAGAACTTTCGATCGCATCAATAGCCTCCCAAACGGATGGAGGCGGACCGCACGATGGTGGAGGAGGGCATCGGTATCAGCCCATCCGCAATCCAGAAACCCGACGCCGAAGCGTCGTAGGAAACGCTCACGGTAAAATCGGTTTGATCACCGCTATAGAGAACTTGCGCCTTGGACGGCGTGAGCGCGCCGTATTGGGAGACTTCGCTGTCGAACGCGCTTTGGGCGAGCGAACTGCGCTCCTCCGAGGTAAGGCCCGCGACGGCCGCGCGCGCAGCGTCGTTGGCCAGTTCCTGAAGATTGTGGGCGAGCCAGAAATAGCCGCCGTAAGAGACGATCCCCATCGCAAATAGAAGAAAGACGGGAGCGACGAGCGCGAACTCGATCGCCGCATTGCCGCATTTTTCTTCCAGGACGCGGCGCCCTGCCACCACCAAACCCATCACCGGCTCCAACCCCCGGCGAAAGGTTGTTCCGTTTATAGTTGCTACCTATAGTAGTATTGGCCGCTTAACAAATAGTTTCCAGGATCAGCGCGCCTGCTGCACCGTGCGTTCGAGGCGGGCGAGCGTGATGTCCAGTGAGTGCTTGCATTGGTCGGAAGCGCTCAATTGCTGGGAAACGCGGGCATTCATGATCCAGCAGTCGTAATCGGCCTGGGCACGGGCAGCGGCATCCGGCGCGTAGTCCTTGCCGCGCATGACGGCGCGCACCAGACGGCTCCTTATCTGTTCGCCGGATTCCGTGCGGGCGGGCTCCGGCGATACGTCGATACCTTTGGAAGCATCCAGGGCCTTACGGGCGAATCCGGCCGCCAAGCCGCCCAGCGTGTTCTGGGTCATGGAACTGGAACCGCTCTGATCGAAGGTATCCCCCTCCGGAATTTCGACGTCGCCGAAAGACTTGGCGAGATACGAATAGTTGGAGAAAAGCGCCCGGTCGAAGGCCGATCCCTGCGGTTCGGCATCGTTCAGGTCGTCCATAACAGTATTGCCGCCCAAGCCCAGAAAGGAGCAGGCCGAAAGCGAAAGCCCCGCTGCGATCACCAGCGCCAAACGTCTCATATTTCCGAAACCCCCAGGTTGGCGCGCCTCCCGATGCGCGCGTGGTTTAGTAGACGTTAAGCCAAGCCGCCGCCCAAAGAAATCCCGGAAAAGTGACGGTTGTAAACGATCCGTTGACCGTCAGGGGGCGATACTGGGCGCCTTGCGAAGCTGTAACGGGTGCCGGGGAGGCCCTCACGCTGGCGATGAAACCTGAGCTTGAGCCGGTAATTGAAAAGGCCAAGGCCGAACGCAGGCGCTTCAAGCGCGTGCGGGTTGATTTGCCTGGACGGTTGTTTGTCCCGGCAGAGAGCCGCGAATCGGTATGCACCATTCTCGACATGTCTCCCGGCGGGGCGGCCGTCGAATGCGAAGGCGAACTCGCCAACGATGCCCAGGTGGTGCTCTACATCGACGGCTTCGGCCGTTTCGAAGGACAGATCGTCAACCGCACGGCCAGCGGTTATGGCGTGCGCTTCAATTGCAGCGCGCTCAAGCGCGAACGCGTCGCCGAACAGCTCACGCTTTTTGCCAACAAGAGTCTGGTCAGCGAAGCCGATCTGCGCCGCCACGATCGCGCGCCGGCGAAAGGCTTCACCCGCTTCACCCGAGCCGACGGCGAGACGGTGAAGTGCGAAGTGCTCGATCTGTCGCTTTCGGGCGTGTCGCTGAAAACCAATGTGCGTCCGCCGATCGGAGAATTCGTTTTGATAGGTCAGATGGCGGGACGCGTCGCGCGTGTGCATGAAACCGGCATAGCCATCGAATTCGTCGGCGGTCACGCTGCCGAAAAGGCGACAACCGAAAAGCTCAAGGCGAAACTCGTCGCAGTGCGCTGATCCGTTCACGAAAACGGATTCAAAATCTCATCTTTTGCAGATATCGCGATACCCAGTTCGGCCCGCTTTTTCTTCGACAGTCCGCTTGCGGCCTGTGCATGGGCGCGTTCGAGGTAAGCCTTCAATTCCCGGTCCTTTAGCACCTTCAAACTGTCGAGCGCCACCCAGTGGGCGCGCGCCAGATAGGGGCAGGGCGAAATTCCGTCTATCTGGGTGAGGATGCGATAGCTGGCTTCGCCCGCCTTGAACCACAACCCATTCGCACGTTTTCCGTCCATTATGATCATCGCGAACATCTTGCCGCCGACCTTGAACACGCGGCTGTCACCCCACGGCCGGTGCACACTCGTTCCCGGAAGCGAAAGGCAGAGTTTTTCGATGCCGGCGTAGCGCATCACGCTTTGCGGGGCGGCAGATGAAGCGCTGCGCGGGCGCGCTGGCGGTGTTCTGGCCGGATATGGCGCGCGACAAGTGCGATGGCGCCTGCGAGCACAGTCGCGTCGTCGGTGAAGCCGACACCCGCCACGAAATCCGGTATGGCATCCACCGGCACCACAAAATAGGCGAGCGCCGCCAGCAGGATTCCGCGCACGCGCGGCGGAGTGTTGGGATCGGCGACGCAGTAATAGGCCGTCGCCAGCTCTTCTGCGAATGGCACGCGCCCGGCCTTTTTCAGCAGCTTTTTCCAGAATCCCTCGCGCACGATCTTCTCGTTGCGCGCGATCACCGCAGGCAGAAGCGCATGGGATGTATCGATGCCGTTTTCGCTCGTCATAAGAGCAAATATCGGGCGGCCGGGAGGCGATGAAAAGAGCGGCGGCGGAGGAGGCAATTGTGAACCGTCGTTTTTGCTGGAATCCTGCCAAAAAAAGCGAGGAATCGATGGCAAGCGATATGTCCCACGTCCTGTCCGTGCAGCCGTTTCCGCGCCTAATGGGCGTGGAGGTGCTCGAAGCCACCAAAGAACGTGTCCGCGGCCGGTTGTTTGTCAGGCCCGACGTCTGCACAGCCGGCCACATCCTGCATGGGGGTGCGATCATGGCGTTTGCCGACACGCTGGGGGCGACGGGGGCATTCCTCAACCTGCCTGAAGGCTCAAGCGGCACCACGACCATTGAAAGCAAGACCAATTTCATCGGCTCGGCCAAGGAAGGCACGACCGTCGAGGCTGAGGCCCTCCCGCTTCATATCGGCAGGAGGAGTTCAGTCTGGCAGACCCGGATCACCCGCCAGGACGGAAAACTCGTTGCATTGGTGACCCAGACGCAGATGGTGCTCTAGGTGCTTAATTTGTCGCGGTTCCGGACGGAAAACCGCCGCGCACTTTCCCCGGTCCCGCTCTAGGCGTCACGATTTTGGCGGTTTAAGACTCCCGACAATTCGTCATTTTCAGAGAGGAAAGCCTATGGAACTGAATTCTTCGATCTCGGCCGTCATCACGGGCGGCGCGTCCGGCCTTGGCGAGGCCACCGCACGGGCGCTGGCCAAACACGGCGTGAAGGTGGCGATCTTCGATCTCAATGCGAGCAAGGGCGAAGCAGTCGCCAAGGATATCGGCGGCGTATTCTGCCAGGTCGATGTGACCAAGGAAGACAGCGTGACCGAAGGCTTCAAGAAGGCCCGCGGCGTCATCGGACAGGAACGCATCCTCGTGAACTGCGCGGGCACCGGCAATGCCATCAAGACTGCGAGCCGCGACAAGAAGACGGGCGAAATCCGCCGCTTCCCGACGGACGCGTTCGACTTCATTATCCAGATCAACCTGGTGGGTACGTTCCGCTGCATTGCGCAGTCAGCCCAAGGCATGCTTTCGCTCGATCCGCTGGAAGGCGGCGAACGCGGCGCGATCGTCAATACCGGTTCGGTCGCGGCGCAGGACGGACAAATCGGTCAGGCTGCCTATTCCGCATCGAAGGCGGGCATCGTCGGCATGACGCTGCCGATCGCGCGGGATCTTGCCCAGGAAGGTATCCGCGTGAACACCATCCTTCCCGGCATTTTCAACACACCGCTGCTCGCCGCAGCGCCCGAGCAGGTGAAGGCCGCGCTCGGCGCGCAGGTGCCGTTCCCGCCGCGTCTGGGTAATCCGCCCGAATATGCTTCGCTCGCGCTGCAAATGATCACCAACGGCTATTTCAACGGCGAGACCGTGCGTCTCGACGGCGCCATCCGGATGGCGCCGCGCTAGGATCGCTGCCGGGGGGCGAGGATGACAACGGACGATATCCTCGCCTGGCACGATTTCTTCGGCATCGTGGCGCAAGTGGGCGCCACGCTTGCCGGTTTGATATTTGTCGGGTTGACGATCAGCCTGCCACATATCCTCAAGGCAGACGGATATCTCAGCCGCGCCTTCGCGGCGCTGTTCGTGCAATTCGAACTGCTCGCAATCGGCATTATTGGATTGGTGCCGGGACAGTCGCCGATCTTTCTCGGACTCCAATTCATCGGCGTGGGTATCGCGCTGTTCGCCGCGATCATGGTGTTTGCACGGAATTTTCCGGAGAACGAAAAATCCGCGGTGCTTGGCGGACGCACCTTGCGTATCATCCGCTTCTGTCTGGCGACGCTGGCGACATTGTCACCGGCGTTTTCCGGCCTGCTGCTGATCGCAGGCTGTCCCTATGCGCTTTATTTCATTGTGCCATCGGTGCTGGCGGCATCCTATCTTTCCATCGGCTATGCGTGGGTGTTCGCGGTGGAGATTCCGCGCCGGATGGACAAGGGATAAACGTCACAAGCCTGCCACCTGCTGTATCTGGCTGTTGGCAAGCGTGAGCTTGGCGATAGTAAGGCTGCCGCCGCGCTCCATCTCGTTCAGGAATGCGCGCGTGCGCGATACCGCATCGTCATGCGCATTCGCCCAGGTTTCCACCGCCTTTGCACCGTCCTGGCGCGTTCCGCTCGTCATTCCGGCGAGCGCCTGTTCCGCAAGCGCACGTTGCCCCGCAAAGAGATCGTCGACGATGCGGCGGATCGCAAGGCGGTCCCAATGCTCGGTCGAGTAGATGCGTGCTGCGAGCCCGCGCAGGCGATCCAGGCCGATTGTTTCGCCCATTGCGAAATAGGCGCCCGCGACGAGATCGATCGGCAGATTGCGGCTATGCGCAAGCAACGCAATCTCCGGCGCCGACCCCATCAGGGGCAATACGGCCACGTCTTCGGCGACATCCAGCGGCGCGCCCGCCTTCTGCAATTCGGCAATGCGGGCCTCGGTGGCGTTTGCCTCATATCTGGAAATGAATTTCGAGAAGTTGCCATGCAGCGTCTCCACACCGCCGCGATAGAGCGCGATCGTATCGGCGAGCTTTGCATTCGACGGAACGTTGACAAGGAACCAAAGGCCCAGTCGGCGGAGCAATTCGGCAATGTCTGCGTACATCGCCGTCTGCACTGCGGCATCGATTTTGAGATCGAGCGCATCGATCCGCGATTTGAGCGCGGGCAAACCGAAAGCGCCTTCCGCCATCACGACCGCGCGCGCCACGCGCCAGGCAGGAGCGCCAGAGATTTCCTTCAGGCGATGAATCAAAACCGGCCCCCCCATGTTCACGATCCGGTTGGTGAGCACGGTGGAAATGATTTCCCGGCGCAGGCGATGGGTCTGAATTTCCTTCGGCAGACGATTGACCGCCTGCTGTGGGAAGTAGCCGGCGAGTTCGGTAATGAAATAGGGATCGTCGGGCAGATCGCTCGCATTCAGCTCCGCATCGAGATCGAGTTTGGCGTAGGCCAGCATCACCGCGAGTTCGGGGCGGGTGAGCCCTTTTCCTTCTTTCTCGCGATTGTGCAGACCTTCATCGTCGGGCAGGAATTCGACGGCGCGGTCGAGCTTGCCCCGGCGTTCCAGATCGCGAATGAAGCGGCCGAGCGCATCCACATCCCATTTCGCGCGAGATTGTGCGACGGAAAGTGCGAGCGTCTGATCGTAGTTGTCTTTGAGGACATGAGCCGCGACATCGTTCGTCATTTCGGCGAGCAATGTGTCGCGCTCTTCCATCGACAGTTCGTTGCGGCGCACAGGGCCGCTGAACAGGATTTTCAAATTCACTTCGTGGTCGGAGGTGTCCACGCCCGCCGAATTGTCGATGGCATCGGTGTCGATACGCCCTCCTGCAAGCGCGTATTCCACTCGGCCCAGCTGGGTGACGCCAAGATTGGCGCCTTCGCCGATCACCTTTGCGCGTATCTCGCTGCCGTTTACCCGGATCGCGTCGTTGGCGCGGTCGCCCACGTCCAGATTGGTTTGCGTGGAAGACTTGATGAAGGTGCCGATGCCGCCGAACCACAGAAGATCCACCGGCGCTTTCAGCAGCGCCTTCATCAATTCTGCAGGCGTCACCTTGTCTCCGGAAAGCCCTGTCAGTTCCTTCACCTGCGGCGAAAGCGGGATTTCCTTCGCGGTGCGCGCAAACACGCCGCCTCCGTCGCTGATAAGCGATTTGTTGTAGTCGTCCCAACTCGAGCGCGGCAGCGCAAACATGCGTTGGCGTTCGGCGAAACTCTTTTCGGTGTCGGGATCGGGGTCGATGAAGATATGACGGTGGTCGAAAGCGGCAAGCAGCTTTGTTTTTCGCGACAGGAGCATGCCATTGCCGAACACATCGCCGGACATGTCGCCAACGCCCACAACAGTGAATGGTTCGCTCTGAATGTCGCGGCCCATTTCCCGGAAGTGGCGCTTTACGGCTTCCCATGCGCCGCGTGCGGTGATCCCCATCTTCTTGTGGTCGTAGCCGTGGCTTCCGCCGGAGGCGAACGCATCGCCCAGCCAGAACCCGCGCGCTTCCGCTATGCCATTGGCGATGTCGGAGAAGGTTGCTGTGCCCTTGTCGGCGGCGACGACGAGATAGGGATCGTCGCCATCGTGGCGCAAAACGTGGAGAGGCGGTACGATCTTGCCGTCGGCGGCGATGTTGTCCGTCAAATCGAGCAGAGCGTTGATGAACGTCTTGTAGGCGGCAATGCCGGCTTCCTGCACAGCCTCGCGCGTTCCGTTCGCCGGCAGCCGCTTGGGATAAAATCCGCCCTTGGAACCAACCGGCACGATAACGGCATTCTTCACCTGCTGCGCTTTGACGAGTCCAAGAATTTCCGTGCGAAAATCCTCTCGCCGGTCGCTCCAGCGGATGCCGCCGCGAGCCACTCGGCCGAAGCGAAGATGCACGCCTTCGACTTCCGGTGAATAGACGAAGATTTCGACCAGAGGGCGCGGCGCGGGCAGGTCGTCGATCTTCTGTGAATCCAGTTTGACCGAAACGTAGCGCTTGGCTTCGCCCTTTTCGTTCGGCTGATAGAAATTGGTACGCAAGGTGCATTCGACTATATTGCGCAGGCGGCGGATGATGCGGTCGTCGTCGAGACTCGGCACGTCGTTGAGCGCGGCCTCGATGCGTTCGCGGACGGCTTGTGCTTCTCTCTCATTGGCGTTTTGCGGATCGTTGCGGGCGTGGAAAAGGGCAACCAGCATTCCGGCGATGTCCGGATTCCGCGACAGCGCGTGTTCGAGATAGTCCTGGCTTAACGCAAAACCCGTCTGGCGAATATATTTCGCAGCCATTCGCAGGATTGTCACGTCCCGCCAGGAAAGTCCTGCACCGATGACCAGCCGGTTGAAGCCGTCGCTTTCGGCTTCGCCTTCGACGATTGCGTGGAAAGCTTCCTCCAGCGGCTGTTTCACGACGGAGAGATCGCCAGGGCCTTCGTCGATGCGTTCCATCAGGAAGTCGAGCACGGCTGCATCGCCCGCCCAGTCGTCGGATGTGCGTAGCGTTACAGGATAGGAATCTTCCGCGATCACCTTCAGCCCAAGATTTTCGAAGATCGGCATCGAAGCCGACAGCGGCAGAACGCCGCCGATCACATAGAGCTTCAGCCGGATGGCGTTGTGTTCGTCATCGGCGTGACGATAGACGCGGGCCTTGATCTTGAAGCCTTCCTTGCTGCGCGCCAGCGCAAGCAGTTCGTCCAGGTCGATGACAGCCTCTTCGGGGCTGAACGTGTCGCAATAGCGGTCGCCAAAGGCGTGGGCCTGTGTGTGGAAGAGCCGTTGTCCCTCGGATTCGCCATGTGCGTCAATCAGCGCGCCGGCAAATCCGTCCGACCAGGTGCGGATGGATCGCGCGATTTCCTGTTCCAGTTCGTGCACGTGAACGTGCGGCCGCGGCCCGTCGTTTCTGCCGATGATGTAGTGAACGCGCGCAAGCGCCGACTCATCGAGCATTGGCGTCGAGGCCGACGTGCGGCCATGGAAGGCGCGGGCGAGGATTGCATGAATCTTTTCGCGCACATGGGTGTCGTAGCGGTCGCGCGGAACGTAAACGAGAGCCGACACAAAACGGTCGAAGCGGTCGAACCGCAGGAACACCCGCACTTTCGGGCGTTCGCCGAGGCGCAGAATTCCCATTGCGGTTGCAAACAATTCGTCTTCGCTGACCTGAAACAGTTCATCGCGGGGGAATGTATCGATGATGTGCGCCAGCGCCTTGCCGTCATGGCTTGCAGGCGGAAGACCCGCACGGTCGATCACGCGCTGGACCTTCAGACGTAGCAACGGGATATCCTGCGGCCGGCGGCTGTAGGCGCCGGAGGTGAAGAGGCCGACGAAGCGGCGCTCGCCCTTCAGCTTGCCGTCGGCATCGAACATTTTCACGCCGACATAATCCATGTGCACGTGGCGATGAACGCGGCTGCGTTCGTTCGATTTGGTGATGATGAGCGGGGACGGTTCGCGCAGGAAACCGCGCACCTGCGGCGTCAGCATCGCGCGGTCGGGTCCGCGGCGCACGACGCGCGCGTCGATGTCGGAGAGCACGCCCAATCCGCTTTCGCCGACAGGTTCGAGCCTGCCGCCGTTGTCGTCGTGGTAGACGTAATCGCGCGCGCCGAGAAAAGTGAAATGATTGTCCACCAGCCATTCGAGGAACGCCACACTCTCATTCAATTCCTCAGAGGCGAGCTTGGGCGGGTTGGCTTTCAACGCTGCAATGGTTTGCGTCAGATGCGCGAGCATCTTCTTCCAGTCGCGCACGGCAAGGCGCACCTGCCGGAACATTCTCTCTGCGCCGTCTTCCAACGCTTTGCGGCGTTCTTCGACCAGTGGATCGAGCACCAGAACGATCACGCTTTCGGTGACGTCAACGCCCGCCCGTTTTGTCTTGATGATGGGATGGAACACCGCGCGAATGCGCGCGCCGTGCGCGTTGACCTCTCCCAGAGTGGAATCGAGCAGAAACGGACTGTCGTCATTGACAGCGAGCAGAACCGTTTCGTGACGCGCATAGGCCTGGTCCGTCTCGCGTGGATTGAACGTGGCGACGAGCGATTCACCGGGTTTGCGCAGTTCCATGCGGGCGAATATCTGGCGCACCAGCGCGGCGAGTCCCTGCGGAGTCAGACGGGTCACATCATCAGGAGAAACATTAGCCGTCAGCGCAGCGAAAAAATCCCGCAGCTCCGGCTTGTCCTTCGCCAGCAGGGCTCCCGCATCGGCAATTCGCGCTTGCGCCTGGGCTTCGTCGTCGCGCTCGACAGCGGCAGCGTCGGCGGAATCGAGTGGCGTCATCTTGTCTGGACTCATGGCGTTAAGACGGACGGCGAGATGGCTGGAAAATACTCCCACATCGGCATTGAGCAAATGTTACAAAGCCATGACGCACTGCAGCAGAACCAAGTCATGAACAAATCTCTAACCGAAGCAGAACGCCTTGTTCTTGAACTCGAACTTTCGCCCCATCCGGAGGGCGGGCACTATCGCGAAACGTTTCGCGATGCCTCCGGTTCTGATGGACGCGCGCTTTCTACCGCCATTTATTTTCTTTTGCAGGCGGGCGAGGTCTCTCGCTGGCATAGGGTGGATGCAGCAGAGGTCTGGCATTTCCACAAAGGTGCGCCTCTCGAACTGAAAATTGCGATGGAGGGCGAGCCGGTGAAACGTTTCGTGCTGGGCGTCGATGTGGAGCGCGGCGAACGCCCGCAGGTGGCGGTGCCGGCGCATGCGTGGCAAAGCGCACGATCGTTGGGCGACTACACGCTGGCGGGATGCACCGTCGCGCCGGGCTTTGAATTCTCGAAATTCGAACTCGCCGATGAATCCTTCGAACCGGAGTGAATTCTAGAACGGCTGCGGCCGTTTCTGTCCCAGCATGTGACCCAATGCGTGCTCGATCGCGCGCGAAGAGGGACGGCCCGCATAGGCTTTGCTTGCGTCAAAGGTCACGAGCAGCGTCTTGCCGCTGATCGCAATGGCCGGCCGCATGCCATCTTGAAAACGGACGGCCTTCATATGCCGGATCAATCTCTCGCGGTTGCGCGGTTCGGCGGTGAATTGCTCGATGCCACGGCCTGCATTTTCCATCGCCTCGAAAGCCTGCGCCCACGATCCGGGGCGCTGTGAAAGGCGATCCCAATCGGCAACGAATGCGACGTTGATGTTGCGCACATAAGAAAGATGCGCACTCTCGTCGCTTGCCGCATTGCGCAATTCTTGGAATTTCACCGGCTGCGGCGCGGGCACCATGGGATCGTGATCGTCTGCGCGCACCGCAGGAAGGCCGTCGGGCTTTGCGTCGGTGTAGATCGTCATGCCGCCCCAACCCGAAACGGAAATCGCCGTCGCACTCGTATCGTATTTCAGAATGCGCCCGCCCATGGTGGTGGAGGCGGGATAGAGAACGTAGATTTCAGGATCGCCATTGAGGCGCAAAAGATACTTGTCATTCCATCGGGCGAGCGAAAAGACCACGTTGTCGCCCGCCTGATAGGTACCGGGTTCGATTGTGCCTATGCGCCGCGATTCAAGTTTGGCTGACAGCGAATCTACCCCCGCAGTGGCGGGAACCGCACCCATCAGCGCCAGCGAGAGCGCGAACAACCAATTCTTCATTCCATCTACCGTCACGGACCGGACAAGCCGGTCCGTAGACCCCCAAAACGGCAAAGTATCGTTGCGAATCAGGCAAGAATATGGAGCAGTTTCAGATGTCGTCGAAACGCCCGCCCCGGCCTTTTCCGCCCGCGAACCGGGCAGCCCCCCTCTGAGTCTCCCCTGAGGAGATGGGTTTTAGCCCATGTGCGAACTCGTTGGCCATGGCACGGGCGTAATCGAGATCCCATTGTTCGTATACGGATGACCTGTCGCCTCGCATGCACATGGCGGGCATCCGGGCGATATCGAGTGCCAGTCGTTCGGCCGCCTTTCGCGCTTCTCCCTTTGGCACGACGCGATTGGCAAGGCCCATCGCGAAGGCTTCCATTGCGCCGACGGGACGGCCGGTGAGAATCATGTCGAGCGCACGCGATTGTCCGATCAGGCGCGGCAGGCGAACCGTTCCGCCGTCGATCAACGGCACGCCCCAGCGCCTGCAGAACACGCCGAAGGTCGCATCTTCCTCCGCCACGCGCATATCGCACCACAACGCCAGTTCGAGTCCGCCGGCCACTGCATAGCCCGAGACCGCAGCGATCACCGGCTTGGAAAGGCGCATCCGCGTCGGGCCCATCGGCGCGTCCGCCGCTTCGGGATTGAATTCGGAGGATGGCGGACGCAACAGATTCCCGCGGCCCTCGGAAACGCCTTTCAGGTCGGCGCCCGCGCAGAACGTACCGCCCGCGCCGCAAAGCACTGCAACCTGCGCATGCTCGTCATGCTCGAAGACCAGGAAAGCGCTTGCCAAGGCCTCCGCTGTTGGCCGGTCCACGGCATTGCGTACGTCGGGACGGTTGAGGATGACGGTGGTCACCGGACCGTTACGTTCGACCAGCACATTTTCCATCTTGATTCCCTTTGCTTCGCCTTTGAATCCGGCTCGTTAAAATCGCGCGCGCTTTTCGCAAAACCGGCTTCCACTTTTGCGGTTCATGCTCTAAACCACGGCGCCATCCCACTCTATATAAAGGCATCTCAAGTGACGCGCTGCCTCGACAGTTTCAAGTCCCGCCGCACCATGACCGTGGCGGGCAAGACCTATACCTATTTCAGCCTCGCCGCCGCCGAGAAAAACGGGCTTAAGGGCGTGTCCCGATTGCCTTATTCGCTAAAGGTGCTGCTGGAGAATCTGCTCAGGCACGAAGACGGGGCCACCGTTACCGCCGACGATGTGAGGTCCATTGCCGGCTGGCTCAAGACCAAGACGTCGGACCGGGAAATCGCGTTCCGGCCCGCGCGCGTGCTGATGCAGGATCTGACGGGCGTGCCTGCGGTGGTCGATCTTGCGGCGATGCGCGATGCGATGAAAAATCTTGGCGGCGATCCGGAGAAGATCAATCCGCTTGCCGAGGTCGATCTCGTGATCGACCATTCGGTGATGGTAGACAATTTTGGCAAAAAGGATTCCTTCAAGAGGAATGTCGCCATCGAATATGAACGCAATGGCGAGCGGTATGCGTTTCTGCGCTGGGGTCAGCAGGCGTTCGCGAATTTCCGTGTCGTGCCGCCGGGCACCGGCATCTGCCATCAGGTGAATCTGGAATATCTGGGTCAGACCGTTTGGACACGCAAGACCAAGGAAGACAAGAAGACGGTCGAATATGCCTTCCCCGACACGCTGGTCGGCACCGACAGTCACACAACAATGATCAACGGGCTGGCAGTGCTCGGCTGGGGCGTGGGGGGTATCGAAGCGGAAGCGGCGATGCTGGGTCAGCCGATCTCGATGCTGATACCGGAGGTGATTGGCTTCAAGGTCTCCGGCAAGCTGCGCGAGGGCGTGACGGCGACCGATCTTGTGCTCACCGTTACGCAGATGCTGCGCAAGAAGGGCGTAGTCGGCAAGTTCGTGGAATTTTTCGGCCCCGGTCTTGACGAGATGACGCTCGAAGATCGCGCCACCATTGCGAACATGGCGCCGGAATATGGCGCGACCTGCGGATTCTTCCCGGTCGATGCGGAAACGCTGCGCTATCTGAAGGAAACAGCGCGCAAGCCTGCGCGCGTGGCGCTGGTGGAGAAATACGCCAAGGCGCAGGGAATGTTCCGCACGAAGAAGAGCGAGGATCCGCTCTTCACCGATGTGCTGTCGCTCGACCTTTCGACGGTCGAACCGAGCCTGGCCGGTCCGCGCCGCCCGCAAGATCGCGTGTCGCTCGCCAACGCTGCGACCGAATTTGCCTCGGCCCTCATCACCACCTTCGGCAAGGAAGCCGATGCACACAAGCGCGTGAAGCTTGCGGGCAGCGAACAAACCATCGGTCATGGCGATGTGGTCATCGCGGCCATCACCTCCTGCACCAATACCTCAAATCCGAGCGTGATGGTGGGCGCCGGTCTGATCGCGAAGAAGGCAATTGAGCGCGGTTTGAAAGTGCGGCCGTGGGTGAAGACCTCGCTCGCGCCGGGCAGCCAGGTGGTGACCGATTATCTGGCGAAAGCCGGCCTCGATAAATATCTCGACAAGCTTGGCTTCCAGCTCGTGGGGTACGGCTGCACGACCTGCATCGGCAATTCGGGTCCGCTGCCCGATCCGGTGAGCAATGCGATCAACGAGGGCGATCTGGTTGCCGCGGCCGTGATTTCCGGCAACCGCAATTTCGAAGGCCGCGTGCATCCGCAAGTGCGCGCGAACTATCTGGCGTCACCGATGCTGGTGGTGGCCTATGCTCTCGCAGGCTCGATGAATCTCGACCTCACCAAGGAACCCGTGGGTTACGACAAGGACAATGAGCCCGTCTATCTCTCCGATATTTGGCCGAGCCCGAAGGAGATATCGGCCACCATTCGCAAGGCATTGAAAGCTTCGAGTTTCAAGAGCCGCTATGGCGACGTGTTCAAGGGCGATACGAACTGGCGCAAGGTCAAGGTCCGCAAGGGCAATACCTATAGCTGGGATCCCAACTCGACCTATGTGAAGAACCCGCCTTATTTCGATGGCATGGGCGCAAAACCCGCTCCGGTTTCGGACATCGTGGGCGCGCGCATCCTCGCGCTGTTCGGCGATTCCATCACGACCGACCACATTTCTCCGGCTGGCTCCATCAAGAAGGATGGACCGGCGGGCAAATACCTCATCGAACATGGCGTTGCGGTGGCGGATTTCAATTCCTACGGCTCGCGCCGCGGCAACGACGAAGTGATGGTGCGCGGCACCTTCGCCAACATCCGCATCAAGAACGAGATGATGGGCGGCAAGGAAGGCGGCAACACCATCTATTATTCGGGTGCGCAGTCATCGGGCGAAGCGATGTCGATCTATGACGCCGCGATGAAATACAAGGCCGATGGCGTTCCGGTGGTCGTGATCGGCGGCAAGGAATATGGCACCGGCTCGTCGCGCGACTGGGCGGCGAAGGGTCCGAAACTGCTCGGCGTGCGCGCGGTCATCACCGAGAGCTTCGAGCGCATCCACCGTTCGAACCTTGTCGGAATGGGCGTTGCACCCTTCGTGTTCGATGCGGGAAAGACGCGCAGCGATTACGGCCTCACTGGGCGCGAGACGATCGACATTCCGGGCCTTTCCGGAAAAATCACGCCGCGCATGAAGGTGACGGCCACAATTCACTATCCCGACGGCAGGACCGCGCCGCTTCCGCTCCACCTGATGATCCTCACGGCGGACGAAGTGAGCTATTTCGAAAACGGCGGTATCCTGCCTTACGTGCTGCGCAATCTGGCGGCGGCGTAATCCGCTAGCGCGCCTCCCTGGCAAACCAGCGGCGGCAGGCGCGCGAAAAGCTTGTGGGATCGTTGTAACCGAGACGCTCGGCGATTTCGCTGCGCGACAGTTTCGATGACTGTAGAAGCTTTCCGGCGCGGCGTTTCAACTCGTCATCCAACAGGTCGCGAAATTTTGCGTCCGCTTCCTTGAGACGGCGCGCGAGCGTGCGCCGCGACACGCCGAGCGCGCTTGCCACGTCTTCCGCGCCCAATCTGCGCTCAGGCATGGTCTGTAGCAGGCGTTCGACCTGCGCGCGCACGTCCAGCGGATCGTCCAGGCGCGCGAGCGCTGTCTGCAGTTCGGTGATGGCGCTGCCGTAGAGCGCGCTGTCCGCGCCCGTCGAGGGAATATCCATCCATTCTTTCGGCAGAATGACCTTATTTACCGGCGCACCGTAATAGACATGGGCCCCCAATGCATTTCGCACCTGCGCGTCGTAGTCCGGTTCGGGTGCCGCGAAATGAAATTGGGCTTCGGTTGGCGCCGCGCCAAGAGAAGCCTGCACCAGCGAGCGGACGGCAACGAAGGCGATTTCCATCATCGGCCGCCATTGCGGCTCGTCCAGCGCGACCGTGACGTCATATTCGAGTACCACTACGTCGCGTTTCGGTTTGATGTGCATGCGGAAAAACGGTGCGCGCACATGGCCATAGCGGCGTAGCACCTCGATGGCGTCGCCCAGTGTGGCTGCCGCTACCATGGCGGTGGCGATGGCCCCATGGGCCTGCACGCTCCAGAGTTCGGGTTGGGAAAAGGCCCAGCCGGGTCCGCGCAGCGCGTTCACGTTCTCGATCTGGCGCACCTGCTGGAAAAGGCTGATCTCGGCGGAGGGGTTGGCCAGATCGCGTAAGGTGACGCCCGTGCCTTCCAGCAGGGCCGCGCTGTCCGCGCCTGCAAAACAGCGATGGATGAGCCGGAAATAGCCCATCGTCATCGGGAGCCGTTCGAGGGTGGCGGTCGCCATTTGGCTCAAAATGCCACAATTTTGGCGGGACGGGTAGTCGCCAGAAACACCGGACGGGCGCAGTCTCGCGCAATAACAAAACCCTGGAGGAGCCCGAACATGGCATTTCGCGATCTCTATGCGCTGGATACCGGCGGAAAGACCTGGCCGGTGCCGCAGGACTTCGACGTCAATTTCAACTGGGATTACGACGATGGCCGAGCGGCCATGATGGGCCTTTATGCCAAGGGCAAGCAGATGCAATGGGATGCCGCAACCCGCATCGACTGGGATCAGGAGCTCGACGAGGAAAACCCCGAGCAGATGCCCGAAGAGTCGCTGCCGATTCATATGGCCGGTTGCTATCAAAAGATGAGCGCGAAAGAGAAGGCGACCGTACGCCGGCATTTCCAGGCGTGGCAGCTTTCGCAATTCATGCAGGGCGAGCAGGGCGCGCTGGTCTGCGCGGCCAAGATCGTCACGCAGGTTCCGGATATGGACTCCAAGTTCTATGCCGCCACACAGACCATCGACGAAGCCCGCCATGTGGAAGCCTACAAGCGTCTGCTGACGAAATTCGGCGTCGCCTACCCGATGACCAAGCCGCTCAAGGATCTGATCGACCAGACCCTGCGCGACAGCCGTTGGGACATGACCTATCTCGGCATGCAGGTTGTCATCGAAGGGCTGGCGCTCGCAGCCTTCGGCCAGATCCGCGATCAGGCGCAGAATGCGCTGTGCGCGCAGGTGAACGCCTATGTGATGCAGGATGAATCGCGTCATGTCGCGTTCGGCCGCCTGGCGCTGCGCGACTACTATCCGCAACTCACGCAGAAGGAGCGCGACGAACGCGAGGAATTCCTGCTCGAGGCGAGCTATCTGATGCGTGACCGGTTTGACGCGGTTGAGCTTTGGCAGAATCTCGGCCTTCCCATCGAGGAATGTGCAACCGCGATGTATGAGTCGGGGTTCATGGAGAAATTCCGCAACTCGCTTTTCACCCGTATTGTGCCGATCGTGAAAGATATCGGGTTGTGGGGCGATTATATCCGCAACGGCTATACCGAGATGGGTGTGATCGACTACGCCAAGGCCGACGTGCAGGCGCTGCAGGACGAAGACGACAATATCGCCCGCAACTTCGATGCCCGCCGCAAGGATATCGAAAGAGTCATCGCCCGCGCGCAGGCAGCCGAGTAATCATCGCAGCAGGCTTCCCAGCACGCCGCGGATCAATTGGCGTCCGGCCTGGCTGAAGGTCACGGTCTTGCCCGTGCCGGTTGCGCCCGCCACCACACCATGCCGATTTGCCCGGTTGAGGAGCAGGATTTCGGCCTTATCGGACCAGCCGACGAGAACTGCGTCGTTCGCACTCATGGGCTCCAAGCTCCGGTATGGGCTCGAAAATTATCGTTCTTTTGGAAACGGGGCCAGCCGTGCGAGATTGCTCGCCGGGAAGTGACTGGAGGCCTTGGGGCGAGGTCTTTATGGTCGGCCACATGATATTGCGAATGTTTCTGGGCGCGGCGCTGGCGGCGGTCCTTTCAGTGACGAGCGTTGCCGCGGGTGAAGCCGCACGCCCCATCGTCGTGGAGCTTTATACGAGCCAGGGCTGCAGCTCGTGTCCGCCTGCGGATGCGTTGCTGGGCCGGCTTGCCAAGCGTCCCGATGTGCTCGCGATGAGCCTGCCCATCACTTATTGGGACATGCTGGGTTGGAAAGACACGCTCGCCAATCCCGAAAACACGGCGCGGCAGAAGGGCTATTCCAAGGCGATGGGCAAAGGCGGCGTCTACACGCCGCAAATCATCGTGGACGGCCTGACCGACGTGGTGGGCAGCCGCGAAACGGGCGTTAAATCCGCCATCGCCGCGCGAGAAGCCGACATGATGACGGTTCCGATCCTGCTCAGGCCCGATGGTCACAAGGTCCATGTTTCGATCGGCTCCGGCAACATCGAGAACGGCAAGCCCGCCGATGCGACCGTTTGGGTATTCCATATTCTTTCGTCGGCGACCGTTGCCATCGGCAATGGCGAGAACAAGGGCCGTACCATGACTTACCGCAACGTGGTGCGCGACTTGAAACCGGCCGGCGAATGGAAAGGCGCTGCATTGGCCATCAACTTGCCGCGCCACGATCCTGCAGATCCCGCGCACGACGCGCTGGCGGTGGTGGTACAGCAGGGCGGTTACGGACGCGTGTTGGGCGCCGCCTTCATCTCCCGTCCGGACTATTCCGCTCAGCGCTGATCCAGCGTTAGAGTTTCCCAATGGCGCTGTTCTTCGATTCCGGATGGTTCGACTCGCGCATGGCCGCGATGGGGCTTACCCACGCCGATGTCGCGGCCGCGCTTGGCCTCACGCGCGAAGAACTCGGCGAGATGTGGAAAGACCAGCGCGAGCTTTCGGTAAAGGATGTGCGTTTGCTGGCGGCGTTGCTCGGCACCGATGTGAAAGAGATTTCCGAACGCGCAGGAATCGCCACGCCGGTTCCCCGCGCGAACGCCGATTTCGGCGAGATTTCCCACAAGCTTGATACGCTGCTCGAACGCATCGGCCGTCTTGAACGCAGCGTCGAAGACATCAAGAAACTGCTGCTGCGGAAATAGCGGCGCGGCCTATGCGCGCCGGTCCATGAGAAGGGCGACCGGAACCGGGTTCGCGCCGTAGATGGCCGGCGCAGGGCCGGCCTCTGTGTGGACCAGCATCTGACCGATGAATTGCGCGACAAATGGCGCCCGCAGCCGTGGTCCGTACCACAGCGGTGCACCCTGGACTGTCCCGTCCCGGCACACAGCGCGTCGGTCGGCCGTGGCCGATCTGCGTTCGCGCGGCTCCGGATTTTCCCGATATTCACCATTCAAATCGCCGGAATCGGGGCATTTCCGGATGAGGCCCGCGCGAATACCGGCAGCGCCTGAGGTGCCGCCGGCAAGAACGGGTAACGGGCCGATCGGTGTCATAACCCATGATTAGGCAAATCCCGCGCCTAAGGTTCCAACGGGTGCATTTGCCTCAACAGTTACGGGTTTTTTAATGGGCTGCCGCCATCATCGCTCCAACGCCGGAAAACCGGCATTTGATGGTGGTCATGGTGCTCAGCGAACCGCGTGTATTCAGACCGACGGCAGAGGTCAGGTCTCTATCTCAACGTCATGACGCCGAGCGCTTGCGCCTGGCGCTTGCAGGCGCGCGCGCGGCGACGTTCGACTGGACCATCGCCGACGATCACATCGTGTGGGATGGTGCGACCGACATTCTCTCGATGCATCCCGACAGCGAGCGGCTCCGAAACGGCGACGACTTCCGCTCCTGGATGAACCCGGAAGGCCGATTGAAGCTTGCCAATGTGATCGATACGCCAAGCACCGGCGATTCCACTTTCGACATCGAATTCGAAGCCGCCTCCGCCTTGGGGTCGGTCTGGTTCATCATGCGCGGCGTGCGCGTGGCCGATGCGTCGGGCCGTGCCGAACGGTTGACGGGTGCGATGCGCGTCATCACCGAAGAAAAGCGCGCCATGCAGCGCCTTGTCTATCTGGCGACCCGCGATGAACTCACGGGCCATTTGAACCGCAATGCTTTGCGCGCCGAGCTGGCGCAGGCGATTGAAGCGGCGCGCGGCGAGAATCGCACATGCGCATTCCTGGTGGCGTCGATCGACCGCCTTGCGATGATCAACGATGCCTACGGCTTCGATGCCGCCGATGAAGTGATCGTGGCGGTGGGCGAGCGTATCGCGCGCTCGCTTCGCGGCAGCGACATCATCGGCCGCATCGCGGGCAACAAGCTGGGCGTCATCCTGGCCAATTGCAGCGAGCGCGAGATTGCGCTCGTCGCCGAACGGCTGCGCGCCATCGTGCGCGACCAGGTGATCGAGACCCGCGCCGGCATGGTATCCGCCACCATTTCGGCTGGTGCCGTTTGGCTGCCGTCGGGCGCGTCTTCCAGTCAGGAAGCGATGTTGCGCGCCGAGGAAACGCTCAATCGTGCGCGCTCCAACGGCCGGGATGGATTTGCGCTCTACAACCGCTCGCCGCAGCTCGAAACCGCGCGCCTGCGCCTGATGGCGATCGCCGACGAAGTGGTGACCGCGCTGAAGGAAGACCGCCTCACTTTCGCCTATCAGCCGATCGTCGAGGCGAAAACGAAAAAGCCGGTCCACTACGAATGCCTGCTGCGCATGATCAAGCCGGACGGCACGATCGCCTCTGCCGGCCAATTCGTTCCGGCGGCCGAGCAGCTTGGGTTGGTGCGGCTGGTCGATCGTCATGCACTCGAGCTGATGGTGAGCCAACTTCACGCCTATCCCGAAGTGACGCTTGCGGTGAACGTCTCCGGCACCACGGCGGGCGATCCGTCATGGCTGCAATCCTTCATTCGTTATGTGGAGTCGAACAGATCTGTCGCGGACCGCATGATCGTGGAACTCACGGAGACTGCGGCCCTCCATCATTTCGAAGAGAACGCCCGCTTCGTCTCGCAGCTGCGCGAGATGGGTTGCCGTGTCGCCATCGACGATTTCGGCGCAGGCTACACCTCGTTCCGCAATCTGCAGATGCTCAAGGTCGATACGGTGAAGATCGACGGCGCCTATGTGCGGGGGCTATCGGAATCCCCGGAAAACCAGGTGTTCGTGCGCACGCTGGTCGACCTCGCCAAGAACTTCGATTTGAAAACGGTGGCCGAGTGGGTGAGTTCGGACGAAGACGCAGCGTTGCTCGAAAGCTTCGGCGTGGACTACTTCCAGGGCTTCCACTTCGGCGAGCCGCAGTTGAAGCCTTCATGGATGTGATAAGCGCTACTTCCGCTCTCTGGCCAATTCCGCCAGTTGCCTGCGCATCGCTTCCATCTCGTTTTTCAGTTCCGTGATGTCTTCCGATGATTTCGCCTTGGCTTCCGGCTGAGGGGCGCCGTTGGCGCGTGCGGGCTCTTCGCTTTTGGAGCTAGCTGCGGCCATGCCGAAGGGCGAGAACATCTTCATCGCGCGTTCGAACATGGCGAGGTTCTGGCGCGTCATGTTTTCCAGAACCTGGTTGCCGCCGCCGAATGCTTCCGCGATCCGGTCCTTCATCGCTTCCTGGTTCTTGGCGAAGCTTTCCATCGTCATGTCGAGATAGCCCGGCACGAAAGCCTGCAGGGAATCGCCATAGAAGCGGATCAGGCGGCGAAGGAACTGTATGGGAAGCAGGTTCTGGCCCTTGGCTTCCTCTTCGAAGATGATTTGGGTCAGCACCGAACGGGTGATGTCTTCGCCCGTGCGCGCGTCGCGCACCTCGAACTCAGTCCCGTCCTTCACCATCTGAGCCAGATGGTCGAGCGTCACATAGCTCGAGGTTTGCGTGTTGTAGAGACGCCGGTTCGCATACTTCTTGATGACGACCGGACCTTCACCTTGCTGATCTTCTGCCACAGCCCACCCTGGTTGATGTTGCGGCGGCCCGAGGGCCGCTGTCCCCGCCCAATAGCTCACACCGCCAATCCCCACCCTGTCCAGAGTATTTTGAGCAGTTGCAACCAAATCTTCGCGCCCCGGCTCCCGGTAACCATTTGTAGTAAAAGCGCGATTCGCCGCAGTTTACCTCTCTTCGCTTTCGCGTCATTTTGGCGGCGGCGCAACATTGCCAAAGAGGTGGGAGGACTTCATGGAAGAAGTTGTCATTGTAGCGGCGGCTCGCACGCCGGTTGGTTCGTTCAATGGCGCGTTCGCCGGTGTCCCCGCGCACGACCTCGGCAAGACGGTTATCGCCGATGTCCTGAAGCGCTCCGACGTGGCGCCGAAAGACGTTTCCGAAGTCATCATGGGCCAGATTCTCACCGCCGCGCAGGGCCAGAATCCCGCGCGTCAGGCCTCCATCAACGCCGGCATCCCCGTTGAGACGCCAGCCTTTGTCGTGAACCAGCTTTGCGGTTCGGGTTTGCGCGCGGTGGCGCTCGGCTATCAGCAGATCGTCAATGGCGATGCAGAGATCGTTGTCGCCGGCGGTCAGGAATCGATGAGCCAGGCCCCGCACGCCGCCTATTTGCGCGCGGGCACCAAGATGGGCGACATGAGTTTCATCGACACCATGATCAGAGATGGCCTGTGGGATGCCTTCAACGGTTATCACATGGGTGTGACGGCCGAGAACGTGGCGCGCGAATGGCAGATCACCCGCGAGCAGCAGGATAAATTCGCCGTTGCCTCGCAGAACAAGGCGGAAGCTGCGCGCAAATCCGGCCGCTTCAAGGACGAGATTACGCCCGTCGTCGTGAAGGAGCGCAAGGGCGAGCGCGTCGTCGATACCGACGAATTTATCCGTGACGGCGTGACATACGATTCCATTGCAGGTCTCAAGCCTGCCTTTCAGAAGGACGGCACGGTGACGGCGGCAAATGCCAGCGGCATCAACGACGGCGCAGCGGCAGTTGTGCTGATGAAGGCGTCTGAAGCCAAGAAGCGCGGTCTGAAGCCGCTCGCCAGGATCAAATCCTGGGCGACCGTCGGCGTCGATCCGAAAATCATGGGCACGGGCCCGATTCCGGCCTCGCGCGCGGCGTTGAAGAAGGCCGGCTGGGACGCGAAGGATCTCGATCTCATCGAAGCCAATGAAGCCTTCGCGGCGCAAGCCTGCGCGGTGAACAAGGACATGGGCTGGGATCCGGCCAAGGTGAACGTGAACGGCGGCGCCATCGCAATCGGTCATCCGATTGGCGCCAGCGGAGCCCGCGTGCTCGTCACGCTTCTGCACGAAATGCAGAAGCGCGACGCCAAGAAGGGGCTGGCGACGCTTTGCATCGGTGGCGGCATGGGTATCGCCATGTGTGTCGAGCGATAAACGAACAAGGCGGGGGAAGGGAACGACATGTCGAAGGTAGCATTGGTTACGGGCGGCACGCGCGGAATCGGCGCGGCCATTTCCATCGGGCTGAGGAACGCGGGCTACAAGGTTGCCGCCAACTATTGCGGCAACGATGAGGCCGCCGGCAAATTCAAGCAGGAAACCGGCATTCCCGTTTTCAAATGGGACGTCGGCAACTTCGAAGCCTGCGCGGCCGGCATCAAGGACGTCGAAGGCGCGCTCGGGCCCATAGACGTGCTGGTGAACAACGCGGGCATCACGCGCGACAGCATGCTCCACAAGATGACGCCCCAGCAATGGCGCGAAGTCATCAACGTCGATCTGGATTCGATTTTCAATATGAGCCGCAACGTGATCGACGGCATGCGCGAACGCAATCACGGCCGCATCATCAACATCTCCTCCATCAACGGCCAGAAAGGCCAGATGGGCCAGACGAACTATTCCGCCGCCAAGGCAGGCATCATCGGCTTCACCAAGGCGTTGGCGCAGGAAACGGCGAAGAAGGGTATCACGGTCAACGTGATTTGCCCGGGCTACATCGACACCGAAATGGTTCAGGCCGTGCCGCCGAAAGTGCTGGAAGGGATCATTGCGACGATTCCCATGGGCCGTCTCGGCCGAGCCGATGAAATCGCAAAGATGACCGCCTTCCTCGCAAGCGACGACGCTGCCTTCATCACCGGCGCCACCATGACGGTGAACGGCGCACAATATATCGCGGGATAAGTTGGATACCGCGCTCGCAAGCCTCGAGGTCAGCGATCTTGCTTGCGTGCGCGGCAGCCGCGCGCTTTTTCGAAATCTCTATTTCAAAGTCGAAGCCGGCGGGGCGCTGATCGTCGAGGGCCCGAACGGCTCCGGCAAGACGTCGCTGTTGCGGATGTTGGCGGGTTTTCTGTCGCCCGCCGCAGGAACGATTTCGATTCGTGTCGGACCGAGCGAAATCGCGGAAGGCGAAGACCGCGGCAAGCACATCGGCTGGTTCGGCCACCAGGACGGTCTGAAGACACAACTGACCGCGACCGAAAATCTTTCGTTCTTCGCTCGCCTTTACGGCTCCGATCCCGATATCGGCGCGACGCTCGAATGGGCGGGACTTTCGCGGGCTGCCGGTTATCCGGTGCAATATCTTTCGGCGGGTCAAAAGAAACGCCTGGCGCTTGCGCGGCTGAAAGTGAGCGGCCGCCGGATATGGCTGCTCGACGAGCCGTTCGCGGCACTCGACGCTTCGGGCAAGAAGCTGGTCGAACAGATGCTGGGGGATCATTGCGCGTCCGCCGGAATTGCGATTGCCGCCACGCATGAGACGATGTCGATACCGGCTTCGATACTCGCGTTGAACGGGGCGCCGCGATGAGCGCGCTTCTCTTTCGTGACGTGCGACTGGCGTTCCGCGCGGGCGGGGGCGCGACTTTGGCGCTGGCTTTTTTTGCCGGCGTGGCTGCACTGGTCCCGCTGGGTATCGGGTCCGATCTCAAATTGCTCGCGCGCATCGCGGGCGGCGTGTTGTGGATTTCGGCGGCGCTTGCGGCGCTTCTTTCGCTGGATCGGCTGTTTCAATCCGATTTCGAGGATGGTTCGCTCGATCTCATCGCCTTGGCGCCGCAATCGCTTGAGGCCGCCTCGCTTGCCAAGATCGCGGCGCATTGGCTCACCACCGGTTTGCCGCTTACCGCGCTGTCGCCGCTATTGGGGCTGTTGTTCGGATTGCCTCCCGGCAGTTATTCCGCACTGGTCTTGTCTCTCCTCATCGGCACGCCGGCGGTCAGCGCCATTGGCGCGGTGGGTGCGAGCCTTACCTTGTCCATCCGAAGGGGCGGACTGATACTGCCCCTGGTTGTGCTGCCGCTCCTGTCGCCGGCCGTCATTTTTGGGGCGGGCGCGGTGATTGCTGCGCTCGACGGACTTTCCAACGGGGCGCTCGGCCTTCTGGCGGCGTTTTCGCTGGTATCGGTAATCCTGGCGCCATTTGCCTGTGCGGCCGGTGTGCGGCTCAATCTCGCAGGATGAGCCTCATGCTTGCCGCCCCGCCCCTGAAAGCCTAGAGCGCCTTCATGCTCCGTTATGCCAACC
Source organism: Rhizomicrobium sp. (assembly GCA_035548975.1). Lineage (GTDB taxonomy): Bacteria > Pseudomonadota > Alphaproteobacteria > Micropepsales > Micropepsaceae > Rhizomicrobium. The sequence goes on along the minus strand of DASZRY010000014.1, from coordinate 24,018 downwards.
CCAAACGGTTCATGGGTCTGAGCGGCGCGGCATTGCCCTGGCTCGCGGGTGCTGCAGCGGTCTTTCTGGCGGCGGGGCTTTATCTCGCCTTCACATCGCCGCCCGACTACCAGCAAGGCAGTACCGTGCGGATCATGTTCATCCATGTGCCCGCCGCCTGGGTTGCGATGATGACCTACGGTCTGATGGCATTGTCGGCCGCCATCGGCCTCGTCTATCGCCATCCGCTGGCCGATGCGGCGGCGAAGGCAGCAGCGCCGCTCGGCGCGTTGTTCACTGCGCTTGCGCTCGTAACCGGCTCGCTATGGGGCAAGCCGATGTGGGGCGCATGGTGGGTGTGGGATGGACGGCTGACCTCGTTCTTGATCCTGTTGTTTCTGTATCTGGGATACATCGCGCTGTGGAATGCGATCGAAGATGAAACCCGCGCAGCGCGCGCAACCGCAATTCTTGCGCTGGTGGGCGCAATCAATCTTCCCATAATCGAATTCTCGGTGCAGTGGTGGACCACGCTTCACCAGGGCGAAAGCATTTTCCGCCGCGGCGGGCCGTCGATCTCGGCGGTATTCCTGTGGCCGCTCTTTGCCATGGCCATAGGCTACACGCTGCTCCTATTCACGCTCTGGATCGTGCGCATCCGCACCGAAATTCTCGAACGCCGCGCGCGCAGCCTGATGCTGGAACTGTCATGAGCTGGATGTTTTCGATGGATCAATACGCCGACTTTGTCTGGGCCGCCTACGGCGTGAGCGCGATCGGTATCGCAGGAATTGTCGTATGGTGTTTGCGCAGTTATTCGCTGGCACGGGCAAGGCTTCAGGAGCTTGAGAAAAACGCGCCATGAAGCGGCTGATTTATATCGTTCCGGTTCTGGCTTTCGCGGTGCTGGCGGCGGTTCTTTTCTATCAATTGTCGCAGCCGCAAACGCCGGGCGAACTCCCGTCCGCGCTCATCGGCAAGCCTGTGCCGCAGCGCGACCTGCCTGCGCTCGACGCCAAGAGTCTGGGGATTGGGCCGCGCGATTTTGCAAAGGGCAAGGTGACGGTGGTCAATGTCTGGGCCTCGTGGTGCGCACCCTGCCGCGAAGAAGCGCCCGCGCTGGCGCAACTCTCAACGAACGGCGAAATCCAATTGTTCGGCGCAGCCTATCGGGACAAGCCGGCGAACGCCCGCAGCTTCCTCGACGATGTCGGGAATCCGTTTGCGCGTATCGCGCGCATGGACGGCGCGGCCGGTATCGATTGGGGCGTGAGCGGCGTGCCGGAGACGTTCGTGATCGACGGCAAGGGCATTGTGCGCGCACGTATCGCTGGGGCGCTGACCGAAGACGGCAAATACGAGAAGCAGCTGCTTCCCGCGATCGCAGCGGCGAAATCGTGATCTTCAGGGTTTGGTAAACTTTCTCTGAACAAATGGCGGAATGCAGATCAGTCCGGCATCCCTTCTCGCAGCCCAGCAGCAGGCGCCTGCACAACAGAAGCCGCAAAAGAGCGTGTTCGGTTCCTTTCTGAATGCGTCCGAGGTGCCGCCGAAAGAGGCCGGGAAGACCGCTTTCGAGCCGGCAGAATTCTCCGGGCGGGAAGTCCAGGACGCGGCCCCTGCGAGCCAGCAAAGCCCTGCCCAGGGCTTCCGCAAGCCGGGCTCGACACTCGATATTCGCGTTTAATTTTATAGGCTTAGCGCGGGCGGCGGCGAACCTTCCGGCGCAGCCGGTTTTCTCCGCTTTGTTCCAGCTGAAGCGCCGCCTCCGCGATGGTGGCCAGTGACTTCACGAAGCGTGCGCGCTCGTTTGCAGGCAACGCATCGAGCAGAGCGCGCTCGGCGCGATCGGATGCCGAGCGTGCGCTGCGCAACGCCTTGCGTCCGGTCTGAGTGATCGAAACGGAATTGGCGCGCGCGTCTTCTTCGGTGCGTTCGCGCGTGATGAGATCCTTCTCGAGCATCCGGCGCACCATCTCGGCGAGCGTCGAACGGTCGATGCCTGTCATCTCCACGAGCGCAGTCTGACTGACACCTTCGTTGTGCTCGAGCGCTGCGAGCACGGTGAACTGTTGCTTGGTAAGTTCCTGCGTACCCGCTTCGCGCGCATAAAGGTCGCCGTAGTATTGCTGGCAACGCTTTATGAGATGCGATGGAGCTTCCGCCAGTTCGAACCCCCCGTTCGTCCTGCGAGGACCCTTTATTGTCATAGAACCACCCCTAGCCGCCGGACGTCGGAGTCAACCCACTCTCGCGCCCGCCCTCGTAATCAACCCGCCGATGATGTGAGACACTTCCCGCGTCACGCCGGGCCCAACGAAGCCTTCGCTTGCGCGAGGCCCAAGAAACTTTAGACAAACGAATTGTGCGCGACAACAGTTTCTGCGTTTGCGGAATGAATCTTTTTTCTTGCTTCCGCTCCCCCGCCATATGCGGCAAATTTAACAAATGACGAACGATGATGCTTCCGCATTGCCCGGCCTGGGCCCACATTTTGTGCGGCGCGTTCCCCAGGGCGACACGATGGAACGCGATGTCTGCGGCCATTGCGGGCACATTTCCTATGCCAATCCCAAGATCGTGGTGGGATCGGTTGTAGCGCATGAAAACCGCATTCTGTTGTGCCGCAGAGCCATAGAACCACGAAAGAACTACTGGACATTGCCCGCGGGATACCTTGAAGAGCACGAAAGTCCGGAAGACGGCGCGCGCCGGGAAGCAATGGAAGAAGCGTGCGCGAAGATATCGCTCGACCTGTTGCTCGCGGTCTATAGCATCCCGCGCATCAGCCAAGTGCAACTGATGTATCGTGCGCGTTTGATTGAGCCGCACTTCGCCGCAGGGCCCGAAAGTCTGGAGGTGCGGCTATTTGACTGGGAGGACATTCCGTGGGCCGAGATTGCATTCCCCAGCGCGCGCTGGGCGCTTGAACATTGGCGTCAGTCACGCAACGATATGGTGATCGCTCCGTTTACAAATCCGGGCGGCGCAGCGCAGAACGCGCGCTAATTTTTCTTTTCTCCAATCTCATGTTTCAGAATGAGCGGCGTCTGCGCCAGGGCGAATAGAAAGAACAATGGATAGATTCCCCATACTTTGAAATTCACCCATACGGTCGTCGAGAAGTGACGCCAGATGATTTCGTTCGCAATGGCGATTGCGAATGCAAACAGTCCCCATCTCAGAGTCAATTTTCGCCAACCTTCTTCCGTCAGTTCGAAGGCTTGTCCGAATACATATTTGATGAAGAGACGGTTGGTTGCCATCCCGCCCAAGAGAACGACCCCGAAGAAGGTGTAGAGGATTGTGAGCTTCACTTTGATGAAGACGTCATTGTGCAGATAGAGAGTGAGCCCGCCGAATACGAACACCAGCACAGCGGTAAACGCGGGCATCGGCGAAATCTTGCGCTCAATCCAGTAGCCGGCCGCCAGCGATACAAGCACCGCCACCATGAAGAGGCCGGTCGCCACATATATGTTGGCGAATTTGAAAGCCGCGAAGAAGATGACCAGCGGCCCCAGATCCAGGGCAAGCCGGCGAAGCTGCTTCCGGGAGGCAGAATTCATGACGCCCCCGTCAGCGCTCTGGCGAAATCGGCCGCCACGAAGGGTTGAAGGTCCTCGGCCCCCTCGCCGACACCTATAAAGTGAATGGGAAGGCCGAACTTAGCTGCCAGCGCCACCAGAATCCCCCCTTTGGCCGTCCCATCGAGCTTGGTCATGACCAGCCCGGTCAACGGCACCGCCGCCCTGAAGGCCTCGACCTGCGAAATGGCGTTTTGGCCGGTCGTCGCGTCCAGCACAAGGAGGGAGGCATGGGGGGCAGATGCATCGAGCTTCTTGATGACGCGGGCGATCTTCTCCAGCTCGGCCATAAGGCCCACCTTGTTCTGAAGCCGCCCGGCGGTATCGATCAGCACCACATCGGCTTGCGTTGCACGGGCCCGTTCGATGGCGTCGAAAGCGAGCCCTGCCGCGTCCGCGCCGGGCGCGCGAGCAACGACTTCCGCACCTGTACGCTGGCCCCACACCTGAAGTTGTTCGATGGCCGCTGCGCGGAACGTGTCGCCGGCTGCGAGCACGAGTTTCAATCCCTGGCCGGTGAGCCGCTTGGCAATCTTGCCGATGGTCGTGGTCTTGCCCGTACCGTTGACGCCCGCAACCAGGATGACGAACGGTTTCTTGCTCTCATCGATGTCGAGCGGTTTTTCGGCCGGCGCGAGAAGTTTGGTCAGCTCGGCGGAAAGAATGGATTTGATTTCGCCGTCCGAAATCTCGCGTTCGTAGCGGCCTGAGCCTACGGCTGCGGAAATCTTTGCGGCCTGTGCCGCACCCATGTCGGCGCGGATCAGCGCTTCTTCGAGTTCGGCGAGCGTTTGGGCATCGAGCTTCTTCTTGGTGAAGATTCCCGAAATATTCTGGCCCAGCGTGCCGGTGCTTTTCGAAAGTCCCGCCTTGAGTTTCTCGAAGAACGTCGGCGGGGGCGGTGCCTGCCCGAATGTTTTGATCATTGCAGCAGTTGAGCCCTGAGCGATGTTCCGTTCGCGCCGGCAATCTTTGCGCGCACGATCGCGCCCGGCATTGCGTTGCCTCCGAAATAGGCAGGCGCGAAGCAGGAGGTGCGTCCCATGCCGGATTTTTCCACGAGCAACATTTGCTCGGTTCCCACGAGCGAACGCATTCGCGCAGCGAGTGCCGTTTCGCCGCGTGCACGCAACCGGGCCGCGCGTTCTTTCACCAGCGGTTTCGCCAGTTGCGGCATGCGGGCGGCAGGCGTTCCCTTGCGCGGACTGAACGGGAAGACGTGCAGCATCGAAAGCCCGGCCTCGTCGACAAGACGCAATGTGTTCTCGAACATCTCCTCCGTCTCTGTCGGAAAGCCTGCAATGAAATCCGCGCCGAACGCGGCATCCGGGCGGCGCGCGCGCACCTCCTCGCAAAAGCGGATCGTGTCGGCGCGCGAATGCCGCCGCTTCATGCGTTTCAGGATCATGTCGTCGCCCGATTGCGCGGAAAGATGGAAGTGCGGCATCAGCCGTTCTTCTTCCGCAATTGCGCGCATCAATTCGTCATCGGCTTCGATGGAATCGATGGAGGAGATGCGAAGGCGTCTCAGTTCCGGCACGAGTTTCAGGATCTTGCGCACCAGCGCGCCCAATGCCGGCTTGCCGGGCAAATCGGCGCCATAAGAGGTGAGGTCCACGCCCGTCAGCACGATCTCCGGAAATCCGTTCTCGGCAAGTCTGCGCGCCTCGTCCACCACCGCGCCCATCGGCACGCTGCGCGAATTTCCGCGGCCGTAGGGGATAATGCAGAAGGTGCAGCGGTGATCGCAGCCGTTCTGCACTTGCAGAAACGCGCGCGCCCGGCCTTCGAAGCTGTCCACGAACTGCGCCGCGGTTTCCTTTACCGCCATGATGTCATTGACGCGCACCCGTTCTGCACCGCCGATGAAATCGGTATAGGAACGGGTCATTAGTTTTTCCGCATTGCCGATCACGAAATCGACTTCCGGCATTTGGGAATAGGTTTCGCTTTCGGTCTGTGCCGCACAGCCCGTCACGATGATGCGTTTGCCGGGGTTTTCGCGGCGGGCTTTGCGGATTGCCTGGCGCGATTGGCGCACGGCTTCGGCCGTCACCGCGCAGGTGTTGAAGACAATGGCATCGGAGAGGCCCGCTTCGCCTGCGCGCGCCTTGATCGCCTCGCTCTCATAGGCGTTCAACCGGCAGCCGAAGGTAACAACGTCCAGACTCATCGGCGCACGCCCGAAAGCTCGATCTCGCCGCGAAAAGCCAGCGTGGCAGGCCCCGTCATCAGGACGTGGCCGTCGCTCTCGCGCCATTCGATGACGAGCGTACCGCCATCCAGGACCACATCCACCTTGCGGGCCGCGAGCCCGCGCCGCGCCGCGGCAACCGCGGCCGCACAGGCGCCCGTTCCGCAGGCTTGCGTAATTCCCGCGCCGCGTTCCCAAACGCGCATGCGAATACGCTCTTGCGATTGCACGGTCGCGAATTCCACATTGGTGCGCTCGGGAAACAGCGGGTGACGTTCGATCTGCGGACCTACTTCGGCCACGGGCGCGCTTTCGGCATCGCCTACGAAGATCACGCAATGCGGATTGCCCACCGAAACGGCGGAGGCTTCCACCGACACGCCATCCACCGCAAAACTGAATTTGTTGGTATCGGCGGCGCTCGACATCGGAATGTCCTTCCAGTCGAAGCGCGGCGCGCCCATGTCCACGGTTACCAGACCGTTGCTTTCGGAACAGACGAGCGGCCCGCCCGCCGTTTCAAGCCGGACCGTGCCGGTTCCCTTTTCGGCCATGAGCAATTGCGCCACGCAGCGCGCGGCATTGCCGCAGCTTTCCACTTCGCCGCCGTCGGCATTGTAGATTCGCATGGCGGCATCTGCGCCGTTGGCGGCAGGCGCGATCACAATCACCTGATCGCAGCCGACGCCCAGTCTTCTGTCCGCGATGGCCCGCGCTGTGGCGGCATCGAGCGCAAGTGCCTGTTTCCGCGCGTCGAACACCGCGAAATCGTTACCGAGGCCGTGCATTTTGAGGAACGCCGTCATGAGCCGCCTTATAGGGTGAAGGCCCGCCCCCTGCCAGTGGCGGGTTGACCGTACCGTCCGGCCTTTTCAAATGGCGAGGAACGGCAGAGGAAACAAGGCGATGCGGCTGGCGGCGGCGGCGATTCTGGCGGTTTTTGCGGCAGGTGTTGCCCAAGGAGCGGTTGTGGAACAGAACGATCCCTATCTCTGGCTCGAAGATGTGCACGGCGAAAAGCCGCTGGCCTGGGTAAGGGAACAGAACGCCCGCACCTTCAAGGTGCTGCAGGCCGACCCGCGCTATCAAGATTACTATGGCCAGATCCTGAAGGTGATGGATGCGCAGGATCGCATCCCCTTCGGCAGCATAAGGCAGAACTACGTCTTCAATTTCTGGCAGGACGCGAGAAATCCCAAAGGCGTCTGGCGTCGCACGACCATCGCGAGCTATCTCACCGCCAAGCCCAACTGGGAAACGCTGCTCGATGTCGACGAACTGTCGAAGGAAGAAGGCAAGAGCTGGGTGTTCAAGGGCGCAAGCTGCACGCCCGACCTGAAACGCTGTCTCGTGCAGCTTTCGCCCGGCGGAGGCGACGCCACGGTCGTGCGCGAATTCGATTTGCCGGGCCGGTCGTTCGTGAAAGACGGCTTCTCGCTCTCCGAAGCCAAGTCGACGGTGGCATGGGTCGATGACGACACCGTGCTGTTCGGTACCGATTTCGGCAAAGGCTCACTGACCGCCAGCGGCTATCCGCGCATGGTAAAACTGTGGAAACGCGGCCGCCCGATTGCCGAAGCGAAAACGGTGTTCGAAGGCAAGGAAACCGATGTGGGCGTGGAGCTTGCGTCTTTCCAGGGGCCGGACGGCACGATTGCCGTAATTCAGAACGCGCCAAGTTTCTTCGAAACCGAATACTACACGCTCTTGCCGGACGGCACGGCGATCAAAATTCCGCTGCCGTTATCGGCCAACGTGAAAGGCGTCACCAGAGGACAGATGCTCGCGACCTTGCGCGAGCCGTGGACGCAGCAGGAAGGACAGCCGCCGATTGCGAAAGGTTCGCTGATCGCATTCCCCATCCGGACGTATCTGCGCACGAAGATGTTCCCGGTTGCGAGCGTGCTTTACACGCCGGATGCCCGCAGTTCGGTGGAAGAGGTGGCGACGGGGCGCGATGCCGTGTATGCGTCTATCTTCCACAATGTGACAGGCAGCATCCACGTTTTCCGTTTCGAGAACGGCAAGTGGAACGATACCAGGCTCGATCTTCCTGAAGGCGGATCCCCCGGCATCGTGTCCGCCAACGACTGGGGCCCGCAGGCGGAATTCAGTTTCGAAAGTTTCCTCATTCCGCCGACGCTCTATCACGACAACGGAAACGGCGCGCCCAAAGCCATCCGGTCATTGCCTGCGCGTTTCAATGCCAACGGCTTGAAGACGGAGCAATTCGAAGCCACGTCGAAAGACGGAACGAAGATTCCCTATTTCGTCGTGCGTCAGAAGGATGCGAAGGGCCCGCAGCCTACTGTGCTTTACGGCTATGGCGGCTTCGAAATTTCCTTGACGCCCAGCTATTCGGCCAATTTCGGCAAGCTTTGGCTGACCAGGGGCGGCACCTATGTTCTCGCCAACATCCGCGGCGGCGGCGAGTTCGGGCCGTCGTGGCACGATCAGGCGCTTCTCACCGATCGCCAGAAGGCGTTCGACGATTTCGAGGCGGTCGCCGAAGACATCGAAAAGCGCGGATTCACCACGCCCAGGCAGCTGGGCATCATGGGCGGATCGAACGGCGGCTTGCTCGTCTCAACCGTGATGACTCAACGCCCCGATCTTTTGGGCGCGGTGGTCTGCCAGGTGCCGTTGATCGACATGATCCGCTACACGCAGATCGGCGCGGGCGCGTCATGGGCGGCCGAATATGGCGATCCCGCCGATCCCAAAATGCGCGATTACATCCTCACCTATTCGCCGTACCAAAATGTCAGCGCGGACAAGAAATATCCGCCGGTTCTATTCGTGACGGCGACGAGCGATGACCGCGTAACACCGGTCCACGCCCGCAAGATGGCCGCGAAGATGGAAGCGCAGGGCCACGATGTACTGTTCTATGAGAATACGGAGGGCGGCCACGCAGCGGCGGCAGATCATCGTCAGGCGGCCGAAATGTGGGCGCTCAGTTTCGTCTATCTGGCGCAGAAATTGGGTCTCCCGTAACGCTCTGAAATTGCGGCTAATTCGATAGCGTTGACTTGGGATGGCTGCAAAGCCTAAAACCCGCTCCATCCGGAAAAGCCCATGCTTTTTCCGGTCCTGGGCCCGGCCCAGGATCGACCCCAGGCAGCGCAGGTGCGCCCCCTGGGGCGTTTGTGTTTGGGAGTTTGGCCGATGTTCGAATCCTTGCAGTCGCGTCTGGGTGGCGTGTTCGACCGTTTGCGCGGTCGCGGCGCGTTGTCCGAGGCCGATGTCGAGGAGGCGCTTGGCGAAGTCCGCACCGCGTTGATCGATGCCGACGTGGCGCTGCCCGTCGTCAAGGATTTCATCGACCGCGTGCGTCCGCGCGCCATCGGCAACGAGGTCATCCGCTCGGTTACGCCCGGCCAGCAGGTAGTCAAGATCGTCCACGACGCGCTGGTCGAGACGTTGGGCGCCGATAACGCGGCCCTCGATCTCGGTTCGCCGCCCGCCCCGATTCTGATGGTGGGCCTGCAAGGCTCCGGTAAAACCACTTCCAGCGCCAAGCTTGCGCTGATGCTTCAAACCAAAGAAAAGAAACGCGTGCTGATGGCCTCGCTCGACGTGCGCCGTCCCGCCGCGATGGAGCAATTGAAGATTCTGGGCGAGCAGGCTGGCGTCGCCACGCTTCCCATCGTTGCCAACCAGCAACCGGTCGATATCGCCAGGCGTGCGCTCGCAAGCGCCAAAGTCGGCGGTTACGACGTGCTCATCCTCGATACGGCGGGCCGCCAGCACATCGACGAAGCGTTGATGCAGGAAGTGGCCCAAGTCCGCGATTCTGTGAAGCCGCACGAAACGCTGCTCGTCGCGGATTCGCTCACCGGCCAGGACGCGGTGAACATCGCCAAATCCTTCAACGAGCGCGTGAAGCTTTCGGGCATCATCCTCACCCGCGCCGATGGCGATGCGCGCGGCGGTGCAGCCCTTTCGATGCGCATAGTCACTGGCGCGCCGATCAAGTTCCTTGGCGTCGGCGAAAAGCTCGACGCGCTCGAAGCTTTCCATCCAGAACGTGTCGCGGGCCGCATCCTGGACATGGGCGATGTGGTGAGCCTGGTCGAAAAGGCAGCCGAAACGCTCGACAAGGAAAAAGCCGAAAATATCGCCCGCAAGATGAAAAAGGGCGAGTTCGATATGGACGATCTCGCCGAACAGCTTCGGCAGATGAAGAAACTGGGTGGCATGCAGGGCGTGCTCGCGATGCTTCCGGGTGTGGGCCGCGTGAAGGACCAGCTGAGTGCTGCCGGATTGGACGACAAGCTCTTGTCGCGTCAGGAAGCGATCATCCTGTCGATGACGAAGCAGGAACGATCGAAACCCGACATCATCAACGGGTCGCGCCGCAAGCGTATCGCGGCAGGCGCCGGCGTCGAGGTGAGCGAGGTCAACAAGCTTCTCAAGATGCACCGGCAGATGTCGGACATGATGAAGAAGATGGGAAAGATGGGCGGCAAACTGCCCGCCGGTCTTTCGGGATTGATGGGCGGCGGCATGCCGAAACTGCCTCCGGGCTTTGGAGGCATGAAATGATTGGCACGCGGCGGCGCGGAGAAAATATCGGCGCGCGAAGCGCGAGAAGAAACTTCGACGGCATTCCGGTTTCAACGACCAGTAAGCTCCGCGTATCTCCGCGTGAGAAAATTCCAAACAATGAAAGGGACATGACATGGCATTGAAAATCAGACTGGCGCGTGGCGGCACGAAGAAGCGCCCGCACTACAACATCGTGATCGCGGATTCACGCGCCGGCCGCGACGGCCGTTTCATCGAGAAGATCGGATTCTACAACCCCCTTCTGCCGAAGGATCACGCCGACCGTTTGAAACTCGACCTCGATCAGGCCAAGGCCTGGATGGCGAAGGGCGCGACTGCGACCGACCGCGTGCACCGCTTCTTGGCCGATGCCGGCCTCGTGAAGCCGCTCAAGAAGAACAACCCGGAAAAGGCAAAGCCGAAGAAGAAGGCGCAGGAACGCGCCGCTGCGGCTGCCGCTGCTTCCGGCGAAGCTGCTGCGTAAGCTTGGGATTGCGCGATGTCGCGCAATGTTCTGCTCGGTGCCGTCATCGGCGCGCACGGTCTGAAAGGCGAGGTGAAGGTGAAAACCTTCACCCACTCGCCCGAGACGTTTGGCGGCTACGGCCCGCTGCACACCGAAGACGGGCGCAGATTCACCGTCACACACGCGCGCTCGAACAAGCCCGGCGAGGCGATCGTGCGTTTTGCGGAAATCGCGGGCCGTGACGCCGCCGAGAGCCTGAAAGGCACGGAACTTTTCGTTTCGCGCAATGCGCTGCCGGCGGTGAAGGACGAAGAATTCTATCACGCCGATCTCATCGGTCTGCGCGCCGAGGACGAGGAGGGCAGGATGCTCGGCACCGTCGCCGCCCTTCACAATTTCGGCGCGAGCGATGTGATTGAAATCGCACGCGATAACGGCGACAGCGTCCTGCTTCCTTTCACCCGCGAAGTCGTGCCTGTCATCGAGATCGAGGCCGGGCGCGTTATCATCTCCGCTCCCGAAGAAGTCGAAGCGGAAACCAAGGGAACAGTCGAATGAGCGACATTACTTTCCGCAACGCCCGAAAGGACGATCTGAAAACGCTGGTGGCACTCCTGGCTGACGACGACATCGCCGAAGGCCGCGAACAGGCCAAGGGCGATCTGTTGCCCGCCTATTCCGCGGCGTTCGAGGAAATGTCGAAAAATCCTGATAATCGCATTCTCGTCGCCGAACAGAAGGGCGAGATCGTGGGCTCGCTGCAGATCGTTTATGTGCCGGGCCTGTCGCGGCAGGGCGCCAAGCGCGCGATCGTCGAATCGGTGCGCGTGTCTTCGAAGGCGCGAGGCCAGAACATCGGCACGATTCTGATGAAGGAAGCCATTGCGCAGGCCAAAGCCGCGGGCTGCAAGCTGGTGCAACTGACCTCTGACAAGCGCCGCACGCGCGCACATCTCTTCTACCGCCGTCTCGGCTTCCTCCAGACACATGAGGGCTTCAAACTGGACCTCTAGCTTGTCGGCTTGCCGCGGGTCTCCACCGGCAAAAACACCACACGGCGCGCAAAAGTACCCGGAGGCTATCGAACGCCCGCAAACCGGCGTCAGAATGGGTTGCATGGACAACAGGACGACATCGCTGCCGCTCGAACATCGCACCCGGGGGGAGGGGGGTGCGGAAAACTGGAAAACGACTAATCGTCTGAAACTAAAGCGTAAAACCGTCGTCTCCCCAGGCGGAGGATAAGAAGAACCCGATGACCTGGCGCGCCACCGTATTGACGCTGTTCCCGGAAATGTTTCCGGGGCCGCTGGGCGTGTCGTTGCCCGGCAAGGCGCTGGAGAAGGATCTCTGGTCGCTCGACGTGCGCGACATCCGCGAGCACGGATTGGGCAAACACCGCACGGTGGACGATACGCCGGCGGGCGGCGGCCCGGGCATGGTGATGCGCCCGGATGTGGCCTGCGCGGCACTGGATGCGGCCGCCAACGGCACGCCGCAAATCTATCTCACCCCGCGCGGCAAGCCGCTGACGCAAACACGTGTGCGCGAGTTGTCCTCCGGTCCCGGCGTTACACTTCTCTGCGGCCGGTTCGAAGGGCTGGACCAGCGCGCCATCGAGGCCCGCAACCTCGAAGAAATATCGCTGGGCGATTTCGTGTTGGCAGGGGGGGAAATCGCGGCCATGGCCCTTATCGAGGCCGCGGTCCGCCTGATCCCGGGGGTCCTGGGGGCCGAGGCTTCGCCCGCCGAGGAGAGCTTCGAAAACGGCCTTCTGGAATACCCTCAATACACCCGTCCTCAGAGCTTCGAGGGCCGGGACATTCCGGCCGTACTAACCTCCGGAAATCATTCTGAAATCGCCAAATGGCGCCGAGCGCAGTCAGAAGCCCTGACCAAGGCGCGGCGTCCCGATCTGTGGGCCCCCTATGAAAAGGGAAAAGGCTAGGCTATACGCCCGCTCCTTCTGAACTTTCCGCCGCCGGAGTTGACCGCCATGAACATCCTCAAACAGCTCGAAACCGAGCAGATGAAAGCCATTCGCGGCGGCAAGGGTTTGCCTGAATTCCGTCCCGGCGACACGCTCAAGGTCAACGTCAAGGTGGTCGAGCAGACCTATGACGAAAAAGCCAAGCAGACAAAGACGCGCGAGCGCCTGCAGGCGTTCGAAGGTGTTTGCATTGCGCGCCAGGGCGAAGGACTGAACGAAAGTTTCACGGTCCGCAAAATTTCTTACGGCGAGGGCGTGGAACGCGTGTTCCCCGTCTATAGCCCGCTCGTGGATTCGGTTTCGGTTGTCCGCAAGGGCAAGGTTCGCCGCGCGAAGCTTTATTATTTGCGCGGACGCCAGGGCAAGGGCGCGCGCATCGCCGAACGTGCGGAACGCGCCGAAGCCGAGGCTTAATTACTTTTTCGCCACAGGCGAAAAATATCGGCTTCACCCACTATCAAACATATCGGGTCTAAGTATTCTCCGCGCCCCCTAAAGGCAGCGTGTGTGCCGTGACTCGTCACGTCGTTCCCGATGAAGTTCTTTCGCGCGAAGAAGCGCTCGCCGAAGCGCAGCCGCTCGCCGAAATTCCGGCCACACCGTTCGCCTTCATCTGGCTTCTGGTGCGCCGCCATTATCCCGCGCGCGTCACCATACTCGTGCTGCTTGCTGCCGTCGGCGCGGCCATCGATGCATTCGGTCCTCTGGCGCTTTCGCATCTCATCAACGCCATAACCGATGCGGTTCGCCAGCATCGGACCTTCGCAAGCGCCGTCCTTCCATGGGTGGCGCTGTTCGGCGCGATCTGGATTTCGGCGGCCTTCATCTATCGCGGCTATGAATGGGTCGACATCGATACGTCGCCGCGCATGCGTGCGCTCGCGCAGAAATATCTCTTCGCCTATCTGCTCGGCCATTCCCCCCGCTATTTCCAGGAAAATTTCGCCGGCAAGCTCGGCCAGAAGATCAAGCAGGCGGGGCAGGCAACCGTCTCGATCCTGAATATCCTCTGCCTCGACATGGTGCGCGTGACCGGCCTTGTGATCGTCGGCGGCATATTGATGTTCATCGCCAACGTCACCTATGCGGTGATCCTGTTCGCTTGGACCGTTATCTATCTCGGCATCGTTATCGGCCTGGCGCGGCAGTGCGTGGTGTTGTCGAAGAATTTCTCCGAAGAAGTCTCCACTTCGACGGGAAGGCTCATCGACGCCATCACCAATGCGGATCTGGTGCGCGCCTTTGCCAAGGCCGCCTATGAGCGGCGCTTCCTCTCCTTCTTCCTGACGGATGAGATGAACGCCTCGCGGCGTCTGCGCCGTTTCCTCATCATGATGCGCACCTTCATGCAGTTCGCCACGCTCGCGCTGCTGATCGGGCTGCTCATTGCCGCCAGCATGGATGCGCTTTCCGGCGCGATCACGCTCGGCGCCTTTGCAATGGTCTATTTCCTCGGCTCGTCCATCGCGCGCAGCGTACAGGAGCTATCCTTCCGCATGCTCGATTACTTCGAGCAGCTGGGAACGCTTGCGGAAGCGCTCGAACTTGTCAGCCAGCGCCACGAAATCGTCGATGCGCCCAACGCCATGCCGCTCGTCGTCAGCAAGGGCGCGATCAGCATCCAGCACATCCGCTTCGCGCATCCGGACGGACAGGTCGTGTTTTCCGATCTGTCGCTGGACATAAAGGCGGGCGAAAAAGTGGGTCTTGTCGGCCCTTCCGGCGCGGGCAAGTCCACGCTCGTGAAAATGCTGCGCCGCCAGTACGAACCGCAAGGCGGCCGCATCCTGATCGACGGGCAGGACATTTCGCTCGTCACCTGGGATTCGCTCAACGAAGGCATAGCGGAGGTGCAGCAGACGCCGGGTGTCTTTCACCGCGCGGTGCGCGACAATATCCGTTACGCCCAACCGAATGCACAGGAAGAAGTCGTGGTGCGCGCTGCAAGGGATGCCCATGCGCACGAATTCATCGCGGCACGCTCCACCGGCTACGACACCATCGTCGGCGAGCAGGGCATCAAGCTTTCGGGCGGCGAACGCCAGCGCGTGGCAATTGCGCGTGCGCTTGTGAAAGATGCGAAGATCCTGGTTCTGGACGAGGCCACCTCGTCGCTCGATTCGGAGTCGGAACATCTGATCCAGGAAGGCCTCTGGACGCTGATGCAGGGACGCACGGTGATCGCCATCGCGCATCGGCTTTCAACGGTGGCCAGCATGGATCGCATCGTCTATCTCGAGGCCGGACGCATCGTGGAAGACGGCCCGCACCGCGAACTGCTGGCCAAAGGCGGGGCTTACGCAAAGCTCTGGAATCGCCAAATGGGTGGCTTTATCGACGCGGCGTGACACAAAAGCGCGAATAATCCCCTAGAATCGGCATTTTTGGCTTGCAGGCCCCTCGCGCCTTGCAGGAAATGCAGTAAATTCGGGCATCATTTGTGATTCGCCAACAGGAGCAACCCATGGCAAAAGCAGCCGGCGCGAAGACGAAGACGGAAACCATGAGCACCCGGCAATTGGCGGCTCAGCTTGCTGAAAAGCACGGGCTGACCAACAAGGCCGCGAATGCGCTTATGGAAGACTTCGCTGCCATCATCACCAAGCAGCTCAAGAAGGGCGTGCGTATTCGCCTGCAAGGCTTGGGCATTCTGCAGGTTCGCAAGCGCGCTGCCCGCATGGGCCGCAACCCGGCGACCGGCGAAGCGATCAAGATCAAGGCGAGCAAGAAGGTCGCCTTCCGTGCTTCGAAAGAGTTGAAGCAGGCGGTCTAATACCGCATCTCGATCATCGAGTTAGCGACGGGCGGGCGGCGCGAGCTGTCCGCCCGTTTGCTTTTCTGGACGGCCCGAATTCACTCGGGCGGCGCAAACGAGACTTGTACCTGAAAGTATTTGGTCGCTGCGGCCTTGTTGTCGAAGGTCTTTCCCTCCGGCCTGCGCTTGCTCTTCACGGTATAGGCAATGTCTATCTTCCGCCGGGGTTCGCCGCCGAAGAGCACTTCCTCGATCAGGGTTACCCCGCGTTCCGATTTCAGTATCCGCCGCCTGGCCATGGCATCACCATAAGTACGAACGATATCAAGTACATATCATGGATGTTGCGCTGCAGCATGGCGGGTAAGGGCGGCCAAATCAAGGGATCAAAGCGCCGCTGCCCGCAGCCGCAGCGCATTGGCGATCACCGAAACCGAGCTGAAGCTCATAGCCGCCGCAGCGATCGCAGGGCTCAGAAGCAGACCGAATAGTGGGTAAAGCACCCCTGCGGCCACCGGAATGCCGATGACATTGTAGACGAAGGCTAGCACGAGATTTTGCCGGATATTGGTCATTGTCGCGCGGCTGAGCGTGCGCGCGCGAGCGATGCCCGCGAGGTCGCCCTTTACCAGGGTGATACCCGCGCTTTCCATCGCCACATCCGTCCCCGTACCCATTGCGATGCCGATATCGGCCGCAGCCAGGGCCGGCGCGTCGTTCACGCCATCGCCCGCCATGGCCACCACATGCCCCTCTTGCCGCAGCTTGCTCACGACGGCGTTCTTCGCGTCCGGCAGCACTTCAGCCTCGACGTCATCGATGCCCAGTTTCGCGGCAACGGCCATGGCTGTCGTGCGATTGTCGCCCGTGAGCATGACGAGACGGATACCGTCAGACTTCAATTTTTCGAGTGCGCCGGGCGTTGTCGGCTTGATCGGATCGGCAATGGCGAGAACGCCGGCAGCCCGGCCATCAACCGAAACGAACATTGCCGTGGCGCCATCG
This sequence comes from Rhizomicrobium sp., assembly GCA_035548975.1. Classification (GTDB taxonomy): domain Bacteria; phylum Pseudomonadota; class Alphaproteobacteria; order Micropepsales; family Micropepsaceae; genus Rhizomicrobium. Next base: position 7,491 of record DASZRY010000014.1, on the reverse strand, counting down.
CGCCGCAATTCGTCGGCGCGCGATGCAAGCGCATCGGTATCTATGCCGTCCTCCTTCAGAAAGTTTGCCGTCCCGACAGACACGCGCTTGCCGCTTACGTTGGCCTTCACACCCTTGCCGGTGACCGATTGAAATTCCATGGCGGGAGCCGGCGCCAAATTGCGGTCCCGTGCGGCAGCAACGATCGCCGCGGCCAACGGATGTTCGCTCGCCGCCTCGACGCTTGCCGCCAGCGAAAGCAGGCCGGATTCGTCCATTCCATGCGCGGCAACGACATTGATTACGCGCGGTTTGCCTTCTGTCAGCGTTCCTGTCTTGTCGACCACGAGTGTGTCGACTTTCTCAAGCCGCTCCAGGGCTTCGGCGTCGCGGATCAGAACGCCGGCCTGCGCGCCTTTTCCCACACCCACCATAATCGACATCGGCGTCGCCAGCCCGAGTGCGCAGGGGCAGGCGATGATGACCACCGAAACCGCCGCCACCAATGCATGGGATAGTGCAGGCGCCGGCCCCCAAATCATCCATCCGGCGAATGCAAGCGCCGCCACGATCATCACCGCTGGCACGAACAATGCCGAAGCGCGATCGGCCAGTCTTTGGATCGGCGCGCGGCTGCGTTGGGCCTCCGATACCATTTGCACGATGCGCGCGAGCATTGTCTCGCGGCCCACCTTTTCTGCCCTCATGACCAATGCGCCGGTGCCGTTGATCGTGCCACCGATGAGTTTCGAGTGAAGCTGTTTCTCGACCGGAAGGGACTCGCCTGTTACCATCGATTCGTCGACGCCGCTTGCGCCTTCGATCACTTCGCCATCGACCGGCACGCGATCGCCGGGCCGGATGCGCAGACGATCGCCCGCCTGCACATGTTCTACGGGGATTTCCTCCTCACCGCCGTCATCGCGAATCCTGCGGGCGGTTGCAGGCGCAAGTTTCAGCAATGCGCGAATGGCGCCGCCTGTGCGTTCTCGCGCGCGCAATTCGAGAACCTGTCCCAGCAGCACCAGCACGGTGATGACGGCTGCAGCTTCGAAATAGACAGGCACCATGCCGTCCCGGAGGATAGTTTGCGGAAACAGGCCTGGTGCAAGGATTGCCGCTACGCTGAAAACATAGGCTGCGCCGGTACCCAGCGCGATCAGCGTGAACATGTTGAGCGAGCGGTTCACGAGCGATGTCCAGCCTCGCTCGAAGAAAGGCCAACCCGCCCACAGCACCACAGGCGTGCTCAGGACGAATTGCAGCCACATCGAAATCGCGGGCGAGACGAGACGATGCAAATCGGCGATATGTCCGCCCATTTCAAGAGCGAATGCCGGTAGTGTGAGCGCAAGTCCGACCCAGAACCTTCGCGTCATGTCGATCAGTTCGGGATTTTGGCGTTCCTCTCGCGTTGCATGAACCGGCTCCAGCGCCATGCCGCAGATCGGGCACGATCCCGGTCCCTTTTGCCGGATTTCGGGATGCATGGGGCAGGTATAGATAGTTTCGGCGGCGGGCGCGGATTGCGGCAAAGCGGCGTCATGATGGTGACTGTGCCGGGACGTGGCTGCCTTCTGCCCTGCATATTTTTCGGGCGCCGCCACGAATTTCGTGCGGCAACCGGCGCCGCAGAAGAAATAGTCCTTGCCCTCATAGTCCGCGCGAAATTTTGCCTTGGTGGGATCGACGCTCATCCCGCACACGGGATCGAGCGCTTGCTTGTCACTTTCCATAGCGGCTGAACAATTCGACGAGTTCATTGAATTTCTTCGTCTGGTCCTTCACGTCGCCGCTCTCGATCGCGTGGGCGACGCAATGGGCGGCATGCTGTTTCAGGATTTCTTCTTCCACGCGCTTGAGCGCCGATTTGATTGCCTGCATCTGGGTGAGGATGTCGATGCAATAGCGGTCCTCTTCCACCATGCGTGCGATGCCGCGCACCTGGCCCTCGATGCGGGCAAGCCGCGTGGCGAGTTTCGGATCGTGCTTCTTTTTCATCGGCGCTCTCTTGCATACCCCATGGGGGTATATTAGGTAAATGGGAGGGCCGGATCAAGGCTGCTTTTTTTGACGATGAGGACTCCATGCGTCGCCTGGCGTTGTATTTTGCAATTCTGGCTGGCTTTTCAGCACCTTCTCTGGCCGATGAACACGATCACGAAGACATGTCGGGGATGGGCGGCATGGATCAGATGGACATGTCGCAGATGGACATGCCGGACATGAGCACGGGCGTTCTCGGTTCCTATCCGGTGTCGCGCGATGCCTCTGGCACAAGCTGGCAGCCCGATGCGGCAAGCCATGAAGGCATTCATCTCATGTCGGGCGACTGGATGTTGATGGGTCATGTCCGGCTCAACGCGATTTACGATTGGCAAAGCGGGCCGCGCGGCGGCGGCATGCCCTTTCTCGCAGGTATGGCGATGGGCATGGCGCGCCGGGATTTCGGCGAGGCCGACACGCTGGAATTCCGCGCGATGCTCAGTCCCGATCCGTTCATGGGAAAGCGCGGCTATCCGCTTCTTCTGGCGACGGGAGAAACGGCCGACGGTGCGTCGCATCTTGTCGATAGACAGCATCCGCACGATCTCTTCATGGAACTGTCAGGCACCTATGCGCATCGTTTCGACGCGGGAAACAGCGCCTTTCTCTATTTCGGCTATCCGGGCGAACCGGCGCTCGGTCCGGCCGCGTTCATGCATCGCGCCTCCGGCATGGACAATCCTCAAGCCCCGATCAGCCATCATTGGCTCGATTCCACGCATATTACCTTTGGCGTGCTGACCGCAGGCGTTGTCCACGACGATTGGAAATTGGAAGTTTCCCGCTTCACCGGGCGCGAACCGGATCAATTTCGCTTCAACTTCGACCGTGCGCGTTTCGACAGCACGGCCGCGCGACTTTCTTGGAATCCTGACGAGCATTGGTCCTTGCAGGCCTCGTGGGGTTTTCTCAAAAGCCCAGAGCAACTCGAACCGGAACACAATGAGATTCGTTACACCGCAAGCGCCACTTACCTCACCCCGATCGAAAATTGGGGAACCGTGGCGGCGACGCTTGCCTGGGGTCTGAAACACGGCCAGGGAGAAAATCTCAACGCGCTGCTCGCCGAAGCGGAATGGAAGCCCGCCGATCTCTGGACGCTCTTTACCCGTGCCGAATGGGAAGAGAATGCCGAACTGCTGGCAAACGGCGAGATCGCGCGTGCTGGAAAATTGACATTGGGCGCAATTCGCGATGTCCGGCTTGCCGAACATGTGAAGGTCGGACTCGGTGCGCTCTACGATTTCGACTTCGTGAGCGGGAGTATCGATTCTGCCTATGACGGCGATCCTCGCGGCGCGATGGTCTTTCTTCGCCTGGTCGCGGAATGATCAGGTTTTGCGCGCGCCCAGCTTGGCGGCCTTGCGCAGGATGTCATCTATGCGCGTCTGCCAGCCTGGTCCGGATTTTCTGTAATAGGCGAGTACGTCGGGCGAAAGCCGCAGGTGTACGGATTTCTTTGGCGCGGCCAGCCTGGGCCGGCCGGGCCTTGTCAATGTCCCTTTGGCGGGCCGGATGGCAACGCCGCCAATGGCGATTTCGGCACGATTGATTTGGTCATCGGTCCACTCCGGCATTTCCTCATATTCGGCCGGCGTGATCTCGTGAGTATCAACCTTGTGCCAATCTGTGCGTGACTTTCCTTTTTTCGCGTTCATTGCATTTTCTCATGGAGATGATGTGGCGCGCTTCACGCCTCTGGGTCCAGACGACGATAATCAGGCGGCCGTCGAGGAGGCCATAGGTCTGGAACCGTGTCTCGCCATAATCGAAACGATCATCCTCCTGGGTGAGCATTCGTCCTTCGAACAGGAGCGCTGAATCGGCAAAATCCAATCCGCGTTCCGCAAGCGTCCTTTCCCGCTTTACGGGGTCGAATGTGATCTTGATTTATTGTGGCCACAGAAATTCGGCAAAGTCAATGATTTGAAGAGTTGCACGCGGCCCTGCTGCGCGCTAGGAACCCGCCCGGTCCCCTTCAAGACAGGAATTTGCTTCATGCCTCGCAGAAAAATCGCGCTTATCGGTGGTGGACAGATCGGGGGCACGCTGGCCCATCTGATCGGGCTCAAGGAACTGGGCGATGTCGTGCTGTTCGACATTGTGGAGGGCCTGCCGCAGGGCAAAACGCTGGACATCTCGCAGGCCGGGCCGATCGAAGGCTTCGATGCCAAGCTCAAGGGTACCAACTCCTACGCCGATATTGCCGGCGCCGGCGTTGTGATCGTCACCGCAGGCGTGCCGCGCAAGCCGGGCATGAGCCGCGACGATCTTCTGGGCATCAATCTGAAGGTGATGAGCGCGGTGGGCGAGGGGATCAAGGCGCATGCGCCGAACGCCTTTGTCGTTTGCATCACCAATCCGCTCGATGCGATGGTTTGGGCGTTACGCCAGTTTTCGGGCCTGCCGCACAACAAGATCGTCGGCATGGCGGGCGTGCTCGACTCTGCGCGCTTCCGGCATTTCCTCGCGGAAGAAATGAATGTGAGCGTGGAAGACGTTTCGGCCTTCGTGCTGGGCGGCCATGGCGATACGATGGTGCCGATGCCGCGCTTCTCGACTGTTGCGGGCATTCCGCTTCCCGAACTGGTGAAGATGGGCTGGCTGAAACAGGATCGCCTCGACCAGATCGTCCAGCGCACGCGCGATGGCGGCGCGGAGATCGTGGGCCTGCTGAAGACGGGCTCTGCCTATTACGCGCCTGCGACGGCCGGCATCGAGATGGCGCAATCCTACCTGCTGGACAAGAAGCGCGTGCTTCCCGTGGCCGCTTATGTGAATGGCCCCTATGGCATCAAGGATCTCTATGTCGGCGTACCGGTTGTGATCGGGGAGAAGGGCGTGGAACGGATTGTCGAGCTCGAATTGACGGCGGATGAAAAGGCCGCGCTCAACAAATCGGCCGAAGCGGTGAAGGGATTGATCGATGCTTGCAAAAAGCTCGATCCAAGATTGGCATGAGCAGCCCAATTCCGGCCAAAAGAGCGCCGCGCGCAACGGCATCGATCGTTGCGTGCGGTTTTCTTTTTGCCGGCGCGGCGCTGGCTGCAAAGCCCGCCTCGCTCACCGTGACGGTTCACGGCGCCGACATCGATGCGGGCTTTGTCCATGTCGCACTCTACGACAAGGCGTCCTGGATCGCCTCGGAATCGGAGCCCGTGCGCACCGCGAGCCGTCATCCCGGCGAAGACGTCACCGTCATTCCGATGAGCGACGTCAAGCGCGGCAAGTATGTGATCGAAGTCTATCAGGACAGAAACAACAACGGCGAAATCGATTCCGGCGAACCCCACGGCATATCGAAGAATGTCTGTCTACATGTGTCCAGCTGTCATCCATCCTTCGATGATGCCGCCATTGCGGTGAAAGCGGGAGACAATGCAGTCTCGATCGACCTCGATTAAGACTGTCCCGGTTCTGGCGTTCGCGATCTTCATCGCGCAAGCGGCTTTTGCCGACGACACGGCGACACTTACCATCAAGATCGAACGTGTCTCCAAGAACCGTGGCGACATCCGCATTGCGCTTTACGATGGCGCAAATTGGGGCGGCACGAAGGGCGAACCGGCAGCCGGCGCGGTCGTCCCGGCCATCCCTGGTGAAACGGTTGTGGTCCTGAAGGATCTCAAGCCGGGTATCTATGCCATCAAGACGTTTCAGGACGAAAACCGCGACGGGAAAATGGATTTCGACTGGTTTGGAATTCCCACCGAACGCTTCGGATTTTCCAACGACGCCAAACCCAAATTCCAGCAGCCGTCCTTCGACCAGGCGAAGTTCGAGATCAAGTCTGGCGACAACGAAACCACCATTACTTTGCGCTGGCTGTTCTGAGACGGCCGCCGGTAATCGCCGTTCCCATTTGGTACAGGCAGACGCGCCATGCGCGAATGCGGTTTCCGCCGCGCGCCCGCCGAATGCTAGAGTGCCCGCGAACCGAAAATCTAGATGGACCCCCATGATCCCCATACTGGAGACCGAACGCCTCATCATGCGCGGCTGGCGCCCTGAAGACTTCGATGCCCTCGCCGCCTTCATGGCCGATCCGGAAGTCATGAAATATTTGAGCGGAAGCCCGATGTCGCGAGGCGATGCCTGGCGCAGCCTTGCCGTGATGGTCGGCCATTGGGAGTTGCGCGGCTACGGGATGTGGGCCGTCGAGCGCAAGTCCGATCGCGCACTGATCGGCCGTATCGGCTTGCTCTATCCTGAAGGCTGGCCGGCGCTGGAAGTGGGCTGGACGCTCGGCAAGGAATATTGGGGCCAAGGCTATGCGACGGAAGCGGCGAACGCATCCATGCGCTATGCCTTTCTCACGCAAAAGATCGATCGCCTGATTTCCTGCATCGATCCCGACAACAAGGCGTCGCAAGCGGTCGCCGCGCGTTTGGGCGAAACCAAAGGCCCCAAGCAGCAGCTCACTGTCGCAGGCGAAACCTTTACCGTCGATATCTGGAGCATCTCGCGGCAGGAATGGGAGAGGCGGATCGCTCAGTAATGTCCGCCGGCACCCTGCCCATCCATTATCATCGCCGCGACTTCGCTTTTTTCACCTCGGGCCGTTTCCTTTCGACGGTTGCGATGCAGATGCAATCGGTCGCCATAGGCTGGCAGATCTATGCTGTCACCAATTCCGCGCTGGCCTTGGGCTTTGTCGGTCTTTGCCAATTCGCGCCGATGTTCCTGCTCACCTTGCCCGCGGGCGACATCTCTGATCGCATCGACCAGCGCAAGGTGCTCGCCGTCGCCATGACGGTGCAGGCTGTTTCGAGCGCGTTGTTCCTGCTGCTTTCCATTTCGCATGTCTCGAAGGTTTGGCTGTTCTATGCGGTGCTCGTGCTGTTCGGTGCGGCGCGCGGCTTTGCAGGGCCTGCCGGGCAATCGCTCGTCGCGTTTCTGGTGCCGGAAGACAAGCTCGCGCGGTCCATTGCGCTGTCGTCTTCGGTTTTTACGACGGCGGTTATCGCTGGTCCGGCGATGGGCGGATTACTGTATGCGTTCGGCGCATTCGCCACTTATTCCGTCTGTTGCATTTGCTTTCTTGCGGCGGCGTTTCTCACCTTCATGCTCGGCGGGCGCCGCCGCGCCGAATCCGTGACGCAACGTTCGCGTCTCGAACGCGTGGCGGAAGGCGTCCGGTTTGTCCGCTCGCGGCCGGTAATATTGGGTGCCATCTCGCTCGATCTGTTCGCGGTTCTGCTCGGCGGCGCGGTGGCATTGCTGCCGATCTATGCGCGCGACATCCTGCACACAGGCCCCATCGGTTTGGGATTCTTACGGGCGGCGCCCGCTTTTGGCGCCGCCATGACCTCGCTAATATTGGCCGGATTTCCGGTTGAACGCCGCACAGGCGCGATCATGTTCTCTGCCGTCGCGGTATTCGGTGTGGCGACCATCGTCTTCGGCCTGTCAACGAGTTTTCCGCTTTCGCTTGCGGCCCTGTTCGTTCTGGGAGCCTCGGACATG
>DASZRY010000013.1:0-5723 GCA_035548975.1 Rhizomicrobium sp. | reverse complement strand
CCCGGATTCAGTAACTGCAGGAACTTCGCATACACCGACTTGTTCGTTTGTTCGTGAACCTTCTTACCATTATTGGACCGCCCGTAACGCAGAGCGACCGAGAAGCGCCAATCGGTCCCTTGGGGGGCGAAGGAAATCTTTGCCTCGCCTCCGTTGCTGTAGCGCGGCGGTCTCTGGAACACAGAAGGATCGGAGAAGCCTGCAGATTCGCCGCAGGTGCCCTTGTCCGGATTGCAGATCGTTTCCGCATTTTCAATCGTGCCTGTGAAAGGTGGCGCGTAGCTCTCCAGACCACCATTAACTCGTTCAAGCTGCCCCCCGAGTTCAATCCAGACCGTAGGATGAGTCTCAGTCGCTTCCGCCGCAACGGCACCACAAAGAAGCGCAAGAGAAGACGTTGTCGCCAATAGCCGCGTGTGAAAAAATTGTTTTCCAGTTTTTATTGTTGCAAGTTCGCTCATGGATTCCCCCTCACCAATTCTTTGTGACGCGAATGCCGATCAATTTTGGATCGGTCAGGAACACATTGGTTGTGAGCCCGCTGTCATCGCTGTTCAGGAAATCGCCGGTTATGGCGGTGGTGTTGAACACATTCTTGTCGTAGAGCATCACCTGCCAGCCGGACTGGCTCGTCAGTATCAGCGTCAGGTTGACGTTGGTATAACCGCGTAAACGATCATACGGATTGTCGTTGAAGATGCGCGCCCAGGAATAATCCTGCCAGTAGTAGTCGGCGCGCAGCGTTCCCGCCCAATCGGATGACAACGGGATTGTGTACTGGGCACCGGCAGAGACGGTGAATGGCGGCGCATTGGGCAGCTTGTTGCCGCTGAGATCCTTGTCGAAACCTGCGCCGCCATTGGGGGCAGTGGATATGTCAAAACCGGAATAGCCGGATATTGGAGCAAAGTCCCCCAGGTCGGGCCTGTATCGAATTGTCGGGTTCGGCACATAGGGGAGATTAGTTATTGGATCCATATGAGAATCCGGGCCATAAGAAATGTATGCGCCGCAACCGATAACGAAGCCTTCCTGGATCGTGTACACCGGAACCACGCAATTCGACGCCTGCGTCACAAACGGTTTTTCGACAATCCAGCCAGGATTTCCAGCAGTCCGATCGATCAAGTCGACGGACTTCGATCCCTTGGCCAGGCGTGCATCTTCGTATCCCCCAGCAAAATTGAATCGTAAGCCGGGTACCGGCTCCCACGCCGCCTCAATTTCCGCGCCTTTCACATGCGCATCGAAATTGAGGTTGATCGACGTGCGATCCACAATTTCGGAAATCTGATAATTTTCGTAATTATAATAGAAGGCACTGAGATTGAGCGTGAACGCACCGTCCATAAACGTGTTCTTCGTACCGAGCTCGAACGCGTCGACGAATTCAGGTTTGAATGTCAATGGATGAATTGGCGTACTCACTTCGGTTTGAAGCTGACCGCCGCCATATGTCAGGAGCACTGCGCCCGGGGGATTGGCACCGCCGGCCTTGTAGCCATGCGCATAGGAGCCATAGATCAGCGTCTGATCGGTAAAGTCGAGCTTCGGGGTCCAGTTGACGGCCGCGCGACCGGAGAACTGATCCCAGACTTGATCGACGATACCTGTGATTGGATAACCCCAACCCTCGACCAAAAGCTCGCTGGGAATTTCTGTGAAATGTTTGCGGTCTTCTGTCCAACGAAGTCCAGTCGTCAACTTCAAATTCGGAAGAATGCTGTAATAGGTCTCGCCGAAGAATGCGTATGAGTTCAGAACATACGGATTTTGGCTGCGGAAATAGTTATGTCCGTTGCCGTTCAGCTTATCGACCGGATTCGGATCGATATAGACGCATCCGCCCGGGTTATGCGGGATTGAAGGAACTGTAAGCACATATCCCTTATAAAGGCATGACAAATTGTCACTCTTACCTGGTACATAAGGTGTGCACCCTCCTGGACCCACGATTCCGCTAGAGCATGAAGTGCCATTTATTGCTGCAGCGAGCGTGATCGAATTTATGAAGACATAGTAGTCCTCATCGGTTTCATAGTGCAGATAATTTCCACCGACGCTGAAATTGAACGGTCCGGCGAAGTTGGACGCCAGGCGGAATTCTTGGCTGAATTGCCAAGCATGCTCCGTTGACAGATCTTCCAATACCAATCTGTTGCTGCAGCCGATTTGCGGATCGCAGAAAATGCCTGTCGCCCTGCAATTTCCACTCGAGTCGCACACCGATCCGCCATCAGGCGTTACCCGTCCGTCCGTTGTTGCGGCAAATGCGCCAGGTGCCGTGTTGAACCGGTTGTAGTCTTCCATAGACCAAAGGAAGTCGTGATTGAATGCGGTTTGGGAAGTAAGGGTAAGCGACGGAGTAACAGCGTAATCGGCGTTAAGCTCCACAATATCATTCTTGACACGGTAAACGGGATCGAACGCCGTTTCGATCACGCGCAGATTGCGGGATTGCGTTCTGCTGACATAGGGATCGTTGAGTGTGACCGGGGCTCCAATCGCACTGACCCCAAAATAATATGGCAGCGAGAATCCGTTCGGCACTTCGAACGCTTCGGGCGAATAAAGGGAACTCATCTGGCAGCCCTGGCTGCCGTAGTTCGCGGCATTGAAGATGGCGGTGTCGGCACCAAACGGATTGGTCGCGGCCGCATCTCCACCTAGCACTTCAGCGATCGGCTGCCTATGACACAGCTGCTTCGCCGTGCGCATGCGGTCGTCGTTTTCGGAGAAGTGCTCCCAGACGAGCGTTGCCTGCAGACCTTCGAACGGCTTGAGGCCAATGGAAAGCCGGGTGGACCACAGATCGCGGCCGTCGATGCGTTGATCGGTAAGTTCGTTGAACGAATATCCCTGACGCTTGGTCCATTCGCCGGCGAGGCGAATGTCGAGACGGTCATCAACAACCGGAATATTGATCATCCCTTCCAAGCGGCGCTGGTGATAGTTGCCGATTTCACCGCTGGCCATCGCTTCGAACTGATCGCTCGGTTTGGCGCTGGTGAGGTTCACCACACCAGCCGTCGCGTTGCGGCCGTAGAGCGTGCCTTGCGGTCCCCGCAACACTTCGACCTGCGCGACGTCATAGAATTCCTGTTCGAAGAAATGATTGCGGATGAACGGTTGATCGTTGAAGGCGACGGCAACCGCCGGATCGGTCGTCACCGAAATCGCCTGGGTGCCGATGCCGCGAATTTGTATGCTGTAGCCAGTGAAGTTCGTTTTCGTAAATGTCAGATTCGGCACCTGTTTCACGAGGTCCGGGCCGCCGGCGGTTTGCGTGGACGTCAATTGCTCCTGTGAAAGAGCGGTAATCGCAATCGGGATGCTTTGCACATCCGCGCCACCGAGTTTGGACGATGTGACCGTTACGGTCTCAACGGCTGCTCGCGAAGGCGTGGCCTGCGCCAATTGCATCGGCGTGGTGAAAACGGCTTCGCTTTGCTGGCCGGTGTCGCGCACCAGCGCAACCGAATCCGTTGAATAGCGGCGCGTCGTGAAGCCCGTGCCGGAAAGGATGCGGGACAGGGCCGCGTTGGCATCGAGATCGCCTTTGACGCCGCGGGTTTTCAGGCCGCGAACGGCTTCGGATGAGACCATTAGGGAAACGCCGGTTTGCGCGCTGTAGGCATCGAGCGCGGAGGCGAGATCGCCGGCAGGGATGTTGAAGTTTTCGGCCGACGCCGCACCTATCATGAGTGTGGCCGTCGTGCCTGCCAGGATCGTTTTGAGGATTGCGGTTCTGGACATTTGCCCCCCTTGAGGTCCCGCGTGAGCGGGATCAGCGTGAAAGTCTGGTGTTGTCGGACGTAGCGGTGATGCGAAGGCCGAAGACGTCTCGCGCCATCTGCGCAAAGGTTTGGGCGTCGTCGGCGCGGAACGTGCCATTGATCTTCAGCTTTGCGGCGGTGCGATCCACCTCCAGCTTGTTGGTGTTGTACCGATTCAGCTTTTCCGCGGCGTCGGCGAGCGTGGTGTCGTGGAAGACGATAAGACCGCGCCGCCAGCCCAGATCGTCCGCAAGTTTGCTCATGGACTCGCGCTTGACCGACATGGCGTTGGCGGTCGCAATCGCCACATCGCCGGGCTTGAGCAGCATGGACGGTTGCGGTTTGGCGGTATCGACGGCATCCAGACGCGCCTGGCCTTCCACGAGACGCACTTCGACACGGTCGCGTTCGGTATGCACGGTGAATTTGGTGCCGAGATCGGTGACGGTGTGGCCCGCCGTTTCGACCACGAAAGGACGCTGCGCGTCGTGCTGCACCTGGAAGTAAGCCTCGCCCTTGACAAGCGTGACGCTGCGCGTGGCCCGCGACTTGTTCAGTTTCAGCGTGGTGTCGGTGTTGAGTTCGATGCGCGTACCATCGGCGAGCGTGAGCGTCTGCCGGCCGCCGACGGGCGTGGAATAGGTGACGCTTTCGGGCTTTGCGATAAAGAAGGTGGCGCTCGCGCCGATCGCGCATGCTGCAATCAACACCGCGGCCGCATGAATCCAACGCGTGCGAATGCGCCGGTCCCGTTCCGGTTTGCTGTTGCGCAGGGCAACGAGCCGTTCGGTTTGGGCATAACCGGCCTTCAGGCGCAGGAACGCCACGCGATGGGCGGAGGATTCCGCCAGCCATGCGTCCAATGCTTTCTGATCCTCGTCAGACCAGCTCCAGAACTGGCGGCGTTGCAGCCAATCGGCGGCTTTGTATTCGATGTCGGAGGCGTCACTCATTGGGGTCTCTTGCGGTCTTCGCCGAAGACTTCGTTCACCAGCGCGCGCACGCCGGCGATAAGGTGATGCGAAACGGCCTGTTCGGTGATGCCCATGCGGCTTGCGATCTCGCGGCCCGACAGCCCTTCGATGCGGCCGAGGATCACCGCCTCGCGGCAACGCGGCGGCAAGCGATCGAGTGCTGCCTGCAGTCTGCGCAATTCGTCGCGCGCAATTGTGCTGCGTTCGGGGCCGGGCGTTTCGATGGCGGCATTCAATGCTTCGACATCGGCCACCGCTTCGATCGGCACGATATGTTCGCGCTTCAGCCGGTTGATGAGAAGATTGCGCGCGGTCTGGAAGACAAAGGCGCGTGTATTTTCGGGAATGGATTTCTGCGCCGCGTCGAAGACCTGGGTATAGACGTCCTGCCTCAGATCGGCGATGTCGGCCTTGTTGCGCCAGTTGTGCTGCAGAAACTGCATCAAGGCCGCCTCCAGCGGCAGCACCTCGCGCACGAACCAGTCCTCGACCGGAGACGCAGTCATCTCTGCATCCCGGTTTGCGTTGCCACGGTTCGTATCCGGTGCTTCGGCCATGCCCCCGCCCGTTCAGGCCCTGAGGATCGTCGGAAGTTACGCTGGTGGAGACAACCGAGGCCGTGAAAACTCAAAGCGGTAATTCAAAAAAATTTCGGTGCGCAATAAAAATGCGCCGGGCCGCTCAAAAAACGGCCGGATTGGCCAGGTGCGTGTTCGCAGTTCCGATCGGAACTGGCGCTCCCAACGGGAATCGAACCCGTGTTTCAGCCTTGAGAGGGCCGCGTCCTAACCGCTAGACGATGGGAGCGTCGGGCCCGCTTATACCGGGGGCGTGCCCCGCCCTCAAGCGAGGCGGACGGGGTGAAAGGCGCGCGACGAATGGACGAAGGCGGACAATGTGCCCGGGGTTGCGATGAGCCACAGAAAATCGTCGTCCGCTGCGCCATCGAGATCGGTGACTGAGGGTTCGGCGC
>DASZRY010000012.1:0-43004 GCA_035548975.1 Rhizomicrobium sp. | reverse complement strand
CAACTCCACCGCAACCGCCGTCGCTTCGCCGCCGCCGATGCAGAGACTGGCTATACCGCGTTTGCCGCCGCGCTTTTGGAGCGCGTTGAGCAACGTCACGATAATGCGGGCTCCACTGGCTCCGATGGGGTGACCCAGCGCGCAGGCGCCGCCGTTGACATTGACCTTGGCGTGGTCGAGGCCGAGGTCGCGCATGGCGATCATGACGACGTTGGCGAAGGCTTCGTTGATCTCGAAGAGATCGACGTCTTCGGTCTTCCAGCCTGCGCGTTGCATCGCCTTCTGAATGGCGCCGACCGGTGCGGTGGTGAACCAGCGCGGTTCGTGGGCGTTGCTGGCTTGCGCGACGATGCGGGCGATCGGTTTCAAGCCGCGTTTCCCGGCCACGCTTTCGCGGGTGAGTACCAAGGCGGCTGCGCCATCGGAGATCGAGGAAGAATTCGCGGCGGTGACGGTTCCATCTTTGGCGAAGGCAGGCTTGAGTGTCGGGATTTTCGCGGGGTCGGCCTTGCGGGGTTGTTCGTCGGTGGCGATTTCGATGTCGCCGCCCTTCCCGCTTATCTTCACCACGGCGATTTCATCCTTGAACGAGCCGTCGCTTTGGGCGCGCTTGGCGCGGTTCAGGGATTCCGCGGCATAGGCATCCTGTGCTTCGCGGGTGAATTGATAGTGACGCGCGGCGTCTTCGGCGTAGGTGCCCATCAGGCGGTGTTCATAGGCGTCTTCGAGACCGTCCAAGAACATATGATCCTTGATTTCGCCGTGGCCGAGGCGATAGCCGCCGCGTGCTTTCGGCAGCAGATAGGGTGAGTTGGTCATCGACTCCATGCCGCCCGCCACGATGAAACCGTCGCCACGTCCGAGCGCAAGTTCGTCGGCGGCGATCATCACCGCTTTCATGCCCGAGCCGCAGACTTTTGAAATCGTGGTGCAGGGCACGGTGTTGGGAATGCCAGCACCCAGCGACGCCTGACGTGCGGGCGCCTGGCCGACGCCGGCGGACAAGACGTTGCCCATGAGCGTTTCGTTGATGTCGTTGGGCGATAACTTCGCGCGTTCCACCGCGGCCTTGATGGCTATGGCTCCGAGTTGCGGGGCGGTGAGGCTTGCGAGCTCGCCCTGAAAGCCGCCCATCGGCGTACGTGCGCCGGAAAGGATCACCACTGCGTCTGACATCTTTACCTCGCTTCCGATGCGGCGAGCATGCGGTCGCCGAACAGGTTTGACCACTGTTCCGGCGTGAGCTGCGCGCGCTTTTGGCCGTAACTTGCAGGTGTGGCCAAATCCTTGCTGCCGGTGCCAGCCAGAATCGCTGGGCGTTCGTTGATCTTATTCCACCACTTCTGGGTGGCGGGAAATTCGGCGAGGTCGATGTCGATCATGCGTGTGGCGCGCACCCACGGCCAGCAGGCGATATCGGCGATGGAGTATTCCTCGGCCAGGTATTCCGCTTCGTTGAGGCGGTATTCGAGGACGTGCAAAAGGCGGCGCGCCTCCTTCATGTAGCGGTTGACCGCATAGGGCTGGCCTTCCGGGGCATAGCGCACGAAATGATGCGCCTGGCCGTGCATGGGACCGAGACCGGCCATCTGCCACATAAGCCATTGGATCGCGAGGCTGCGGCGGCGGAGATCTTTGGGGAGCAGCTTGCCGGATTTCTCCGCGAGATAGATCAGGATCGCACCAGTCTCGAAGACGGCGAAGGGGCCTTTGCCGTCCGCCGGATCGGTGTCGACGATGGCAGGCAGTTTGTTATTCGGATTGATCTTGCGGAACTCGGGCGTGAAGTGCTCGCCCTTCATCAAATTGTACGGAATGACGCGGTACGGCAGGCCCATCTCTTCAAGCGCGATAGAGACTTTGTGCCCGTTGGGGGTGCCTACATGGTGCAGATCGATCAAGGTGTTTCTCCCGGATTTTGAATAGCTTGTGCCGGGAGCTTAACAAGGAAGGCGATCTGGCGTCAGCCGGTTTATCTCAGGAGTCGAATTTCGACACCGACATCCACTTTGGACCATGCGCGATCCGCAGTGAGAACCGGCAATGCTTCCCTTGCCGCAAGAGCCAGACAAGCGCGGTCGCCAAGCGAAAGACCTGCCGGTCCGGTCTTGGCAACGAGCATTCCTGTTGCTTCAGCGAGATCGCCATCGAGATCGATGACATCCAAATCGAGAATGCGGAGCACCTGCTGAACCGCCTCCCGCCCATTACCGGCACGTGCCAGACGCGTTACTACCTCGGCGACGTTGACCGTGCTTATAACAGCTTGCGCCAAGTTTGCCTGCACAGTGTCACTTCCAGTCTCACCATTCAGAAATGCCAAAACTGCTGAACTGTCCAGCACCACTTTAGCCACCACGGAGTTCCCGCGCAGCTTCGCGACGACGCTCTGCGATAAGTTCGTCTACCAGGCTCACCCCTTCCGGGACAAATTTGCGGACCATTGCCTGGACGCGTTTCGCTATGGCTTTGGCGTCGGCCATGCGGATTTCTCCATCCTCCACATTCACCCAGAGTGTATCGCCCGCCTTCAATCCCAACGCGTCCAGGAGATGCGGGGGAATCATAACTGTGCCGGACGAGCCTATCTTCACTTTCACAGTGTTCGCGGGGTTACAGGCTGCCGATGTTTCCGCCTGGTCCGCGGTGCGGCGCTGATCGTACACTTCGACATTGCGAACAAACTGGGGCCGTATTCCCAGAAAACGCGCCACCTCGCTACGAGAATATTTCTCTGCCCGAAGCTTACGGATTTTGTCCGACTTGCTCTGCAAGCCTTTGACAAGCCGTTCCATAGCTTTCCGGTCGAATTCCTGACCCATTTCCATTCTCCAAAATAGGTCAGACAATCTAACAGAACGATTTGACTTATTCAATACCAAAATGACCAAATCTTAAGTTGTTTCCTCAAACAACTCACGACCGATCAGCCAGCGGCGGATTTCGCTGGTGCCGGCGCCGATTTCGTAGAGCTTGGCATCGCGCAGCAGGCGGCCAGTCGGGTAGTCGTTGATGTAGCCGTTGCCGCCCAAGCATTGGATCGCTTCCAGCGCCATCCAGGTTGCCTTTTCGGCGGCGTAGAGGATGGCTCCCGCCGCGTCCTTTCGAGTGGTCTGACCGCGGTCGCAGGCACGCGCCACGGCGTAGACATAGGACCGCGCGGTGGAGAGCGTGACGTACATATCCGCGAGCTTGCCCTGCATGAGCTGGAAGCTGCCGATGGGCTGGCCGAACTGTTTGCGTTCGTGCAGGTAGGGAATCACGATGTCGAGGCAGTTCTGCATGATCCCCAGAGGACCGGCGGCGAGAACCGCGCGCTCATAGTCAAGACCACTCATGAGCACGGCTGCGCCGCCGCCCTCGCGGCCGAGCACGTTCTCCTCAGGAACTTCGCAATCCTCGAAGATCAGCTCACCCGTATCGGAGCCGCGCATCCCGAGCTTGTCGAGCTTTTGCGCGGTGGAAAATCCCTTCATCCCCTTCTCGATAATGAAAGCCGTGATGCCGCGCGGGCCAGGCGCGGGATCGGTGCGGGCATAGACGACCAGCGTGTCGGCCTGCGGGCCGTTGGTGATCCACATTTTGGTGCCGTTCAGAACGTAGCGGCTGCCCTTCTTCTCCGCTCGCAGCTTCAGAGAGACGACATCGGAACCGGAGCCGGTCTCGCTCATGGCGAGCGCGCCCAGATGTTCGCCGGAAATCAGTTTCGGCAGGTAACGAAGTTTCTGCTCCGCAGTGCCGTTGCGGCGGATCTGATTGACGCAGAGATTGGAATGCGCGCCATAGGACAGCCCAACCGCCGCCGACCCGCGGCTGATTTCCTCCATCGCGACGCAATGTTCGAGATAGCCGAGCCCAGCGCCGCCATATTCCTCCTCAACGGTGATGCCGAGAAGGCCGAGCTTGCCGAGTTCCGGCCACAGATCGCGGGGGAAGGTATTCGCTTTGTCGATTTCGTCGGCGCGCGGGGCGATGCGGTCCGAGGTGAAGCTGCGCACGGTGTCGCGCAGCATGTCGGCGGTATCGCCTAGGTCATGGTCGAGCGTGGGGTAGGAGTTGGGGATCATGTCGCCTGTCCGCTTTTTCGGGGGATTTTATGCGGTTTCCGGACGAAGTCCGGTGCCGAAATCCGATAGCTACCATGCAGCACAGAATGGTGCGGTCGAGAAGACTCGAACTTCCACGGGTTGCCCCACTAGCACCTCAAGCTAGCGCGTCTACCGTTCCGCCACGACCGCACAATGTCTGGAAAAATCAGGTAGGCGCGGGGGTGTAGCAGATCGGTTTCGGGGTGGGAAGGGCAGGAAATCAGGCAAAAACCGCCGGCGCGGACTTCCACAGAATGAAGGCCGCCACGGCCAGAACCGCCACCGCGAACACCCTTGTCAGCGCCGACTTCTGGGCTGCCAGACGCCCCGCCAAGAACACGCCCAGAATCCCGCCGCCAACTCCGCCAGCCACGAAGAGGGCGGCCACATGCCAATCGACGAGGCCTGCAAAGGCGTAGGAGACGGCGGTGGTGAGGCCGAAAGCGCCCACCGAGAGCAGCGAGGACCCTACGGCATTAAGCGTCGCCATGCCGCTGCCGAGCATGATCGCCGGCACGATGAGGAAGCCGCCGCCGATTCCAAAGAAGCCGGATACGAGCCCAACGACCAGACCCGTTGCGACGAGACGCGCTGCAATGGACGGATTGATGCGGACGGATGGATCGCCTTCTGCAGCACGGGGCCGCAGCAAGGCGGCGGCGACCGCGATCATCACCAGTCCGAACAAGAACAGCAGCTTTTGCCCGTCGACCATCTTGCCGAGCGCGGCACCGGCGGCGGCACCCGCAACGCCGGAAACCGCGAACACCGCCGCGCAAGGCCACTTCACATTGCCTGCGCGCGAATGGGAAATGAGGTTGGCGAAAGCATTCGCGGACACGGCGAGCGCGCTGGTGCCGATCGCCATGTGCGGCGAACGCATTCCGACGACATAGACGAGCAGCGGCACGGCAAGGATCGATCCGCCACCGCCCAGCAGACCGAGCGCAAAGCCGACGACGCTACCGGAGCCGACGGTCAGAATGTCGACAAGCGGCATGTCAGGCCGCCGCTTTGTTCCATGGCATGATTGCGAGCAGACGTGCCATGCCGCACCAGCCGCTGATGCCTGCAAACATCAACCCACAGCCGACGAAAGCGCTGAGAAGGGCAAACCATGGCGAGATCAGAAGCGCGAGCAGGAGACCCACAACGATCAACGAACCGGCGGCGATTTGCACCTGACGTTGCAACTCGATCGGTTTGGAACGGTCCAGCTTGGTGGCATGGCCCGCAGATTTCCATCCGGTAATGCCGCCTTCCAGCACGTACATCTCGGGTGCTTCGACAACGCAAAGCTTGTCGGCGTTCGTGCGCGTGCGATTGCCGCTTTGGCAGTGAAAGATCACGGCCTTGCCACCCGCAAGGCTGGCAGCGTCGAAACGCGAAAGCGGCATAGACCGCGCACCGGGTATTTTCTCGCGCGCATGTTCGGCCGGTTCGCGGATGTCGACCAGTATCGCACTGCCCTCTTCCAGGCGTTTGCGCGCTTCCTTTGCAGTGATGACGGGAATGCTCATATGGACCTCACTTGGGACAATAGATTTCGTAGAGCGTGTTCAAGACGCGCGCCGCATTGGCATCTTTAAGCCGGTAGTAGATCGTTTGACCGTCGCGCCGCGTGGCGACCAGACCTTCGTCGCGCAGCTTTGCCAGATGCTGCGAAAGCGCAGACTGGCCAAGGCCGGACGACGCAACGAGTTCGCCTGCTGACTTCTCGCCTTCGACGAGGTCGCACAGCACGCGCAGGCGCGCCTCGTGCGACAGAGCCCGCAGGAGATCTGCCGCCTCCCCTGCACGGCGCCGCATGGTTTTCAGATCTTTTATGCGTACATCCATTTCGCATCCATTTCGCACTCCATTAGCACTTGCTAAATTAGACATTGCTAATATATATGTCAAGTGACGTAAGGAGAGTTCTTCGATGAGCCCCGATATCAAAGCCTTTTTCGACCCTGCCACATTCACGGTGTCCTATCTGGTGGCCGATCCCGTGAGCCGCAAAGCTGCAGTGATCGATCCCGTGCTTGACTTCGATCCCAAATCGGGCCGGACAAGCACGAATTCCGCCGATGCCATTCTGGCGGATGCGCGCCGGCGCGGCTTCGAGATCGAATGGATTTTGGAGACCCACGCACACGCCGACCATCTTTCGGCAGCTGCCTATTTGCAGGAAAAGACGGGCGCGAAGATCGCGATCGGCGAGCACATCACGAAGGTCCAGGCCGTATTTCGCAGGCTCTTCAATGCCAAGGACATCAAGACGGACGGAACGCCGTTCGATCGCCTCTTGAAGGATGGCGAGACCTTTCAGATCGGCGACCTGACTGTGGAAGTCTTGCACACGCCGGGGCATACGCCGGCCTGCGTCAGCTACAAGATCGGGGACAACGTGTTTGTCGGCGATACGCTGTTCATGCCCGACTACGGCACCGCTCGGGCAGATTTTCCCGGCGGAGACGCGCGCAATCTCTATCGTTCCATCAGGCGCATTCTTTCACTACCGGACGATACGGTCCTGTGGATGTGTCACGACTACAAGGCACCCAATCGAGAAACTTTTGCGTGGAAGACGACCGTTGGCGACGAGCGTGCAAGGAACATTCATGTGCACGAAGGCGTGAGCGAAGACGAATTCGTCGCCATGCGAACAGCACGCGACAAGATATTGGGGATGCCCGTTCTGATCTTGCCGTCGGTGCAGGTGAATGTTCGCGCAGGCCATATGCCGCCACCGGAAGACGATGGGAATGTGTATCTGAAAGTGCCGGTCAACCGGCTCTGATCAGATACCCTCCCCGTCCACGCCGGTGTGGATGCCGCATTCGTCCTTGTCGGTGCCGGACCAGCGGCCGTCGCGATAGCCCTCACCCGAGAGAACGCGGCGCGTGCAAGGCATGCAGCCGATAGATGGATAACCGTCCTCCACCAGCGGGTGGGCCGGGAGGTTGTGTTCGGCCATATAGGCCTGAATATCCGCCAGCGTCCATTCCGTCAGCGGATTGAAGCGGAAGCGGCCTTCGAAAAATTCCACCGGTTCCATCTGCTGACGTGCGTTGGTCTGGAAACGCTTGCGCCCGGTGATCTGGGCCGTAAAGCCTTCGAGCGCGCGTTTCAGCGGAACAACCTTGCGGAAATTGCAGCAGGCATCGGTGCTCTTCGCCCAAAGTTCGCCGTCCGGATCCAACGTGGCACGATCGGCCGGATGCGGACCGATGGAGCGGACATCGACGAGACCCAGTTCGTCCTGCAGCCGGTCGCGATAGCGCAAGGTTTCGCCGAACAGCTTGCCGGTGTTGAGGAAGATGATCGGTGTTGTGGGGTCGATCTGCGCGATCAGGTGCAGCAGTACGACGGACTCCGAACCGAAGGATGAGACGACTGCGGTCTTGCCTGCGAATTCCCCCTTCAATGCCAATTCCAGAATGCCCCTGGCATCGCGACCTTTTGCGGCTTCCTGAAGGGATTTCAGCTTGGCCGCAATAACGGGATCGTTGGCGGATTGCGATGCGCGATCGAAGGCCCGCGGCATGATGCCTTTGGAGCGGTCGATGACGGAAACGGCGGCGCTCACGACAACCAGCCTTTCCTGGCCACCAGATCGCGGGTGTTCCGCGAGACATCCGACGGCGACAGGCCTTCGTCGCGCCATGCGACACGGGCCGAACCAATGTCTTCGATGCGAGCTGTCCACTCGTCGCCAAACCGTGTTTCGAGCCATTCGCGCAGGATGCGCGACAGGCCGGGGGCGCGGCCGCCGGTGGAAATCGTCAGCAGAAGGTCTCCCCGGCGTACGGTCGCGGGCACATGGAAATCGCAGAGTTCCGGAACATCCTCGACATTCACCAGCACGCCCGCATTGCGTGCGAATTGAGCCAGGCGTGTGGACCGGGTGCGATCGAGGCCGGCGACAAACAGAACCGAGAGTGCCCTCAGAGCGCCTTCCGGGGCGTCCAAGGCCACGGAGATCGGGGTAATGCCCGCCTGCTCCAGCATGGCCCGGCGCCGGGCCAAGCCATCCCCCGCGCCTGCCAGTCCGACGGCGATTTTTGCGGGGTCAAGGACGATTGGGAGCATGGAACCCTTCTGCTCCCGGCCGAATTGCCGGGTTCAACAGAAGAAGTACGCACCCCCCAGCTAAAATGCAAGGAAGAGGTGGGGAATAAATTTATCTACACAACAGAAATGTGTTATTGATAGGTCCGCAGGAGTTCGGTGATGGAAACACCTATCTTGTCACCATGGATCACGATTTCCCCTTTGGCCACGGGCCTGTCGTTGGCCAAAACCACGACTGCATCTTCCTGGTGGGAGTCCAGTTCGATGACAGCGCCGCGGCCCATGCGCAGCAATTGATGCATTGGAATGACGGAACGGCCAAGGACGACGGAGATCTCAACCTTGACGCCTTCGATGTTGGAGGACATGACCCCTGCTATGATTGAACAACCGGCACAGTCTTCGACGATTACGGTTTCGGGCGGGTTAAAAAGTCCCGAATGGATCGTTAATCCGGGCCTGCTGCCCTATCCCGATGCCGTTGCGTTCATGGAAGATCGTGCCGCGAAAATCGCCGCACGCGAAGCGAACGAACTCGTGTGGCTGGTGGAGCATCCGCCGATCTACACCGCAGGCACAAGCGCCAAGGAGAGCGATCTGCTCGATACACGCTTTCCGGTATTCGCGACCGGACGCGGGGGGCAATACACCTATCATGGCCCCGGCCAACGCGTGGGCTATGTGATGCTCGACCTGGCGCGGCGCAAAAAGGATGTGCGCACATTCGTGCGCAACCTCGAAGAGTGGCTGATCGAAACGCTTGCGTCATTCAATGTGAAAGGCGAGCGGCGCGATGGCCGCGTCGGAATCTGGGTGGTGCGCGGCAGCCGAGAGGACAAAATTGCGGCCATTGGGGTGCGCGTTCGCCGCTGGGTGACGTTTCACGGCGTGTCGATCAACGTCGACCCCGACCTTTCGCACTTCGACGGTATCGTGCCGTGCGGCATTCGCGAACATGGCGTCACCAGCCTCGCCGATCTCGGGCTGCCGGTGACGATGGCAGATGTGGATGTGGCCATGAAAGCGGCGTTCCACAAGGTTTTCGGGGATATCCGGGCCTGACACGCTGCGAATCACAGGATTGATGCATATATTCGACCCATAAACTGGGAGGGGATTTCATGCCACGCGTTTCAGCTGCATTCTATTTTGCCGGCGCACTCCTGCTTCTGGGCGGAATGTCGCTCGGAGAGTTCATGGGAGCACATGAGGAATTCACGCTCGCGCCGCTACATGCCCACATCAATTTGCTCGGTTGGGTATCGCTCGCGCTCTACGGCACGTTCTATGCGCTGACCAAAGACACCTATTCGCCAAAACTTGCATGGACGAATTTTGTTCTTTCGGTAACGGGCATTTTGGCGATGGTTCCTACGTTGTATCTGCTGCTCACGACCGACAACGGCGGTCAATTGTATGGACCATATGCCGGCGCCGCGGGCGGCATCGCCATGCTGGGATTGCTGGTGTTCCTCTATTCCGTGTTCCGTGAGCTGAACCGCGCGCGCGGCTAAAGAGAGGGCCGGCGGCGGAAGCCTTTTTCCGAGGGCGGCTCGGCGGGTGCAAGTTCGATATTGGCGACACGGGCGCCCGCCGGACCGCGTGCGCACGCCTGCACGAACAGTTCGACGGCCTTGGTACTGCCGGAAACGACGGCTTCGACCGTGCCGTCGCTGCGGTTTCGAATCCAGCCGTCGAGATTCAACTTGGCCGCCTCGGCGATGGCGAAGTGGCGGTAGCCCACGGCCTGCACAAATCCTTCGATACGCAGGCGCAACGTTGTCAGATCGTCTTCGTCCGTCACGCGAATTCCAGGATCACGTCGTCCAATGCAAGACTATCGCCTTTGGCCGCGTTGATCTTCTTCACCGTACCGTCGCGTTCGGCCTTCAGCACGTTTTCCATCTTCATGGCTTCGACGACCGCAAGCGTTTCGCCGACCTTCACCTCCTGACCAACCTCGACGTTGATGGACACCACAAGGCCCGGCATCGGGCAGAGCAGCATCTTCGACGTATCCGGCGGTTTCTTGACCGGCATCAACGCAGCAAGCGCAGCGGCGCGCGGACGGCGAACGGTCGCACTGATCATCGCCCCGCCGTGGTTGAGGCGATAGCTTCCCTGTTGCCGCGAAATCTGGACCGCAAATTCGCCGGACGAATCCTTCAAGTGCATGACGGGCGATCCCAGTTTCCAATGGAACTCGACTTCGTAGGATTCGCCTTCGATCCGCGCGTGAAGCCTTTGTCCTTCGATCTGTGCGCCCTCGATCAACGCGTCTTCGTTCAGTTTCACAATGAACTCGCCGCCGGATACTTTGTGGGCGCCATTGAGCTGCCCCGAAATTGCCGCGGCTCGGGACTCGCGGGAGAGTTCCGCGGCCACGACGGCGGCGGCCAGACGGCGCTTCGCCGCCGCAGCGAGCGGAGCGCCGTGAAATCCATCGGGAAATTCCTCGGCGATGAAACCGGTGGTCAGCCTTCCCTCGCGGAAGCGCCGGTTGTGCATGATCGCATTGAGAAAATCGATGTTGTGATTGATGCCTTCGATGCGGAATTCATCGAGCGATTCCGCCATTGCGTCGATCGCGCGTTCGCGGGTGGGGGCATGCGTGCAAAGCTTGGCGATCATCGGATCGTAGAACATCGATATCTCGCCGCCTTCATAGACGCCAGTGTCGTTGCGCACGGAAATGTCGCCGCGGCGGCCTTCATGCGGCGGGCGATAACGCATCAGGCGGCCTGTCGAAGGCAGAAAGCCGCGATAGGGATCTTCGGCGTAAATGCGCGCTTCTATCGCCCAGCCGTCGATCTTTACGTCGCTTTGCTTGACCGGAAGCTTTTCGCCCGCCGCAAACCGGATCATCAATTCCACAAGGTCTAGCCCGGTGATGAGTTCGGTCACCGGATGTTCGACCTGAAGCCGCGTGTTCATTTCCAGAAAATAGAAATTGCGGTCCTTGTCGACAATGAATTCGACGGTGCCCGCGCTGTCGTAACCCACGGCCTTGGCGAGAGCGACGGCCTGTTCGCCCATGGCCTTGCGCGTTTCGGCATTCAGGAACGGCGACGGCGCTTCCTCGATCACCTTCTGATGGCGGCGCTGAATCGAGCATTCGCGCTCATTGAGATAGAGCACGTTGCCGTGCTTGTCGCCGATGAGCTGGATTTCGATGTGACGCGGCTCGGTGACAAACTTCTCGACGAACAGCCGATCGTCGCCGAAGCTGGCGCGCGCTTCGTTCTGCGAGGATTGAATCGCCTGAACGAGTTCGTCTTCCTTGTGGACGATGCGAAGCCCCTTGCCGCCACCGCCCGCGGAGGCTTTCACCATGACGGGATAGCCGATGTCTTTGGCGATCTGCTTGGCGTGGGCGGCATCCTTGATTTCGCCGACGAAGCCCGGAACCGTGTTCACTTTCGCGGCGACCGCGAGTTTCTTGGATTCGATCTTGTCGCCCATGGCCGCGATGGCTTTGACGTTCGGCCCGATGAAGGCGACGCCCGCCTTCGCCAATGCCTCGGCAAAGGCTTCGCGTTCGGAGAGAAACCCATAGCCGGGGTGGACGGCCTCGGCGCCAGTGTCCTTGCAGGCCTGAACGATCTTTTCGATCTGGAGGTAGGACTGGGCGGAGGGCGGTGGACCGATATGGACGGCCTCATCCGCCATTTCCACATGAAGGGCGTCCTTGTCGGCATCCGAATAGACGGCGACCGTCTTGATACCCATGCGCCGGGCGGTCTTGATGACCCGGCAAGCGATTTCACCACGATTTGCGATCAGGATTTTCTTGAACACTTGGCGTCCCCTGGCCTGTCTAGCGGCCTGATTGGCGAGCGTTCTAGGGCCTCGGCCCATAGGGGTAAACGGTTTTCTTGCCGCGACAGCTAAGGGAGGCGGACAAAGATTGCGGCGACAATACCCGCAAGGATTGCGAGGATTCCCGCACTGCCGAGTATCCGCCCTACGCGGCCCGGGGCGAAGCTGACAGCCAAGCCCAGCTTGGTCGCTCCATTGGCGGCCGCGGCGATGAGAATGGCCATGGCGGCCACGCCAACGGTGACATCCTTCGGAACCATCTGCGACACCGAAAGCGTGATCGGGTCCACATCCGCCAGACCCGTGACAGCAGCCAGTGGCAGCAAGCTCAACTCGCCGATCTGGGCCGCAAAAAGTTTGGATGCCACCGTTACCAATCCCAGCAAGAAGCCAAAGCGGATGGCCATGCCGAGTTCGACCGGATTTTCCAATTGAAGTTTCGCCTCTGTGCCGTCGTGCCGGCCGGCGCGATCCAGACCGAAAGCCGTCGCCGCCAATACCAGAACGGCCGCCACCACTGCGGGGAGCAGCGATTTCGCCAATATCGGCGCAAGCACGATGGCAATGGTCGTCATGCGCGTCAACGAGACGATCCACGAGGCGAGAATCGCAACGCCCGCCTCGTTTGCAATTTTGGGCTCCGATTTCGACAGCCGCGAATAGGTGAGCGTCACTGCTGTCGATGAGACCAGAGCGCCGGCCGCGCCTGCAACCAACAAACCGCGGCGCGCACCGGCAATCCTGACAGCGACATAACCCACGAAAGAAAGGGCCGCGATGGCAACCGTGATGAGCCAGATCCGATGAGGATTTATCGTATCCCAAGGATCGATGTTGCGATCCGGCAATAGCGGCAACATCACGACCGTCATCACAAGCAGCAACAAGGCCGAACGCAATTCGGCCCAGGTGAGCGTGCGCAGGAAAGCATGCAACGGGTGACGCAGCGCCAGAAGGCCCGTAGCGACCACAGCCGCCGCAGCAGCAGCCGGTTTGTTGCCTAGGACGGCTAACACGCCCAGTGCAAACGTCACCAACCCCGCAATCAAATCCGTTGCGGACAATGAATTGTCCTTCACGCTCTCGCGCCATTCGAAAACGGTGAGACCGATGGCGAAGGCGAAGGCGGCAAAGCCCACAGCCACGCCGCCAACTATCGGGAGCAAAGCGCCCCACACGCCGCCAAGCAGGCCGATCAGTGCAAAGGTGCGAATGCCGGCCACGCGCGCGCCCGTTTGCAGATCGCGTTCCTGCCAGCCGCGTTCGATGCCTACGAGCAAGCCGATGGCGAGCGCGAGGCCAAGGCCCTGATAGTGTCCAATCGTGTCCAGCGGTGCGCTCCCCATCCCGGCGATCATACGCATTTCGCCCCGGTCTGCCTATTTGGATATGATCCAGCGCAATCAATGGAGACGCCTCCTATGACCGGTATTGAATTCATCCGCTCCCACGGCAGCAAGGCGGCGGGCTTGCCGTTCAGCGATGCCGTTCGGGTCGGCGATTTCTTTTTCCTGTCGGGCGCGCTGGGACATGTGCCGGGAAAGGCGGAGGTCGTGCCCGGCGGGATCGAAGCCGAGGCCCGGCAGACAATGGAGAACATCGCCCGCACATTGGAGCAAAACGGCCTCACCTTCGATAATGTGTTCAAATGCACGGTGTTCCTGGCCGACATGAAGCTGTGGCCCGCGTTCAACAAAGTCTATCTCGAATATTTCAAGCCGGACCGTTTGCCTGCACGTTCGGCGTTTGGCGTGAATGGTCTGGCGCTGGGCGCGTTGTTGGAAATGGAATGCGTAGCATATGCGGGGAAATAAATCGGTCAGCTCCCCACCCGAAATACGCTTCGCTGCGCTCGCGTCTTCCGAACTCCCCGCGAAGGGGAGATAAGAACGCGGTTCTACGCCTATTCCGGTTTCAATGACCATCATCGCTCCAGTGCGGCGGGTCGCCAAAGAGTTTGCGGACACCAAACGTCCTGGCGATTTCGATCAGGCTGCGATTGAGTCCGCTGCGGGGCAATGAGGATATTGTGCATGTTGCGCCCTCCGCATCGCGAATTGTCAACGCATCCTTCCAAGCAATGCTCATGTCGATGGCGCGGCGTTGCGTGTGACGGCTGACAAGCGCAGGCGCGTAACGGATGCCGAAGGCGGCCGCCATTTGCGAGGCGGCGCGCAACGCATCGTCCCCATTGGGTGCATTTGAAGTGCGATGCTGCCAATCGATATCCACGCCCTTCATCGCAGGGACTTTCGCAGGTTCGACTACTCCCTTCGCAATCAGCCAGCACCAATGCATCAGCCAGGCGCGCTCGGGAGGACGATAGGTGGCGGCGATGCGCACGCGCGCGCCCGCCTTCCGCAAGGCAGCGAGAAACGCGCGCACGCTGCGTGCAAAATCCGGCAACAGATCGTCGAGCGAAACGCTGCCGGGAAAGCGTTGCACCCATATAAGTCCGCTCGGCTCCACCGGCGCACCTCCTTGTTGCCCGCAGAATTTAAGGGCGCGCGGGAGGTGTTCGATAGCAACGCTGCCATGCGGCACGCGCAATGGAACTTTGTTCGATAGCCAGGATTTCCGCTGGTTTTACGTCACACCCCGAGCTTCAATCCGTGCGCGTTGCCGACAGCCACGAGCTTTTCGATATCCGGCTTGTCGCCATGCGGGACTTTCGCATCGACATCGGTGAAGAAGGCGGATGCCCCTTCGCGCGAGGTCATCGACACCATTTCGCCCTTGGTCGCGAAGCGGAACCAATGCGTGGTGCCGGCGGGGAGATGAACGAGCGTGCCGGGCTTTGCGAGCATCGCCTTGTCGCCATAGCCGAATTCGACCTCACCGGAGATGACATAGAAAGATTCATCCCAATCGTGCGAATGCGGCGGAGGCCCCTGCCCCACATCGCCTTGCTGAAGGAATATTTCGTAGCCGTGCGTTTGTTTGCCCGAGGCGAGCACGGTGAGACGTTCGCCTACGACGCTGAGCGCGCGCGGCCGGGTTTCTGGCGTTACGACGAATGCGGTGATGGACATTGGTTTCCTGGTCCCGTTTTACAATGGAAATCTTAGCATCGCTGGAGAGGCGTTCACAAACGCTCCCCCTGAGGGAGGGTTTGAAGTGATTCAAATCTGCAAATGCGTGAGTGCAAGTCCCGCCACATAGAAGACGGCCGAAATGGACAGTCCCGTCAGCGGTGCCCAGAACCAGTAGCGGATGGCGAGAAATATATAGGCCGCGAAAATGACCACGCCGAGTGCGAGCAGAAAATCCGATTGCATCAGGACGGACGGATGCGCCAACGCGAGATAGGCGTAGATCGCGCCGAAGATCATTGGGCCGTAGCTGTGGCTGGCATTAAAGCCGATATGGGTGTTCCACATCGTCAAACGGCCCGACAGGTGCGGGGCCACTTCTTTCATCCGCGCCGACAGCGCCGGATCGCGCGGGTCCATTTTGTCTGTGAAGAAGGTGAGAAGCAGATGGCCGGTGCCCATAGCGAGCACGATCAAGGCGCCTATGGCTATGAGCGTATCAGCACGCATGAAAGCCCCCGCCTGCAGTGCAAGGCGCATCATAGGGCGGCGGGGCCCAGCCGGCGCTGAGGTATTTGGTCTCGTACCGGCTATAGCGGAATATTATCGTGCTTCTTCCAGATGTGCGGCACCTGCTTGTTCTGCAGCATCCGCAGGGCGCGGGCCACGCGCCAGCGCGTCGAATGCGGCATGATCACTTCGTCGATATAGCCGCGTGAGGCCGCGACGAAGGGATTGAGGAAGCGGTCTTCGTATTCCTTGGTGCGCTGGGCGATGGCTTCCTTGTCGCCAATGTCCTGGCGGAAGATGATTTCGACAGCGCCCTTGGCACCCATCACCGCGATCTGCGCGGTGGGCCAGGCGTAGTTCACGTCGGCACGCATGTGCTTGGACGCCATGACGTCATAGGCGCCGCCATATGCCTTGCGGGTGATGACGGTCACTTTGGGGCTTGTCGCTTCGGTGTAGGCGAACAACAGCTTCGCGCCGTGCTTGATGATGCCGTTGTGTTCCTGGCTGACGCCGGGGAGGAAGCCGGGCACGTCGACAAACGTCACAATCGGAATGTTGAAGCAATCGCAGAAGCGCACGAAGCGCGCGCCCTTGCGGCTGGCGTCGTTGTCGAGCACGCCGGCAAGCACCATCGGCTGGTTGGCGACGAAGCCGACGGTGCGGCCTTCGATGCGGCCGAAGCCGGTGATGATGTTCTTGGCGAAATTCTCGCCGATCTCGAAGAAATCGCCTTCGTCGGCGACCTTCAGGATCAGCTCTTTCATGTCGTAGGGCTTGTTGGGGTTTTCGGGAATCAGCGTATCGAGCGATGGCTCTTCGCGGTTGGGCGAATCGTCGGTCGGCCAGACGGGCGGCTTCTCGCGATTGTTGAGCGGCAGGAAATCGTAGAGCCGGCGCATTTCTTCAATGCAGACCACATCGTTTTCATAAGCTCCGTCGGCAACGGAGGATTTGGACGAATGGACCTTCGCGCCGCCCAGTTCTTCCGGCGTCACGTCTTCGTGGGTGACCGTTTTCACCACATCTGGTCCGGTAATGAACATGTAGCTGGTATCGCGCACCATGAAGATGAAATCGGTCATGGCGGGCGAATAGACGTCGCCGCCCGCGCAGGGGCCCATGATGACGGAAATCTGCGGAATCACGCCGGAACCGATGACGTTGCGCTTGAAGACCTCGCCGTAACCCGCAAGAGAACCGACACCTTCCTGAATGCGCGCGCCGCCCGCATCGAACAGGCCGATAACCGGCGCGCCGTTCTGCAGCGCCATGTCCTGCACCTTGCAGATTTTCTGGGCGTGCGTTTCGGACAGCGAACCGCCGAAGACGGTGAAGTCCTTGGCAAAGACATAGACCATGCGGCCATTGATCGTGCCCCAGCCGGTGACCACGCCATCGCCGGGGATGCGGTTCTTGTCCGCGCCGAAATCGGTGTTGCGGTGTTCGACGAACATGTCGAACTCTTCGAACGAGCCGGGGTCGAGCAGGAGTTCGAGGCGCTCGCGGGCCGTCAGCTTGCCGCGGGCGTGCTGGGCGTCGATACGGGCCTGGCCCCCGCCAAGCCTGGCGCGGGCGCGGCGTTCTTCAAGTTCAGCAAGGACGTCTTTCATGGGCATGCCCCGGGGAAATTGCTGGGAAATGCCGTGTCATAGGGCGGGGATAGGGTCAAGCCGACGTTTTTGCCCAGAGAAAGGAAGGTGAATTGGCCGACCGGCGAGGCCAGTTGCGACCAGGGCCTGAATAGACTAGTCTATCAGACCAGTCTGGAGACCACCATGGAAGAGGTTGGCGCCTACGAGGCGAAGACGCACCTGTCCAAACTGCTGGACGAGGTCGAGGCAGGCGCGAGCATCACGATCACGCGCAATGGCCGCGCGGTTGCGCGCCTGACGCCTGTGGCCGATGCGAAGGCAGCGGCGGAACGAATCCTGGCGCTGCGGTCCGAGGTCCCCAAGGGCAGAAGCAAGCTTTCGATGCGCAGCTTGATCGAAGAAGGCCGGCGGTGACGGCCGTTCGCGGCGTCGTATTGGACGCTTCCCTGACTTTGACATGGGCGCTGCCCGACGAGGCCTCCGACTACACCGACGCGATGTTGCGCCTCATCGCTGCCAGCCAAGCATGGGTGCCGGATCTGTGGACGCTTGAAGTCGCAAATGGCCTCATCATGGCGCAAAGACGCGGCCGCCTGACGGTGGCGCAGCGGAAATTGTTCATCGAAGAATTGCTCAATCTTCCCATCGAGGTGGTGCGGGCAGCGCCGCGAACCGTTCTGGAATCGCAAGCCGATCTGGCCGACCGCTTTGGCCTGACGGCGTATGATGCCGCCTATCTGGATCTCGCGCTGCGAAATGGTTCGCCATTGGCGACACAGGACAAGGCGCTTTCAACTGCCGCCGGCAAGGCCGGGGTCGAAATCGCCAAAGCACGCTGAACGACGGCAACGGCTTTCTCAGCCACCCCGATAGACCTGTCAGCGGATCAACTGGATCAGGCGCTCCGCAGATTCCAGCTCCGCCTTGAGGCGGGCCGCGCGCGCTTCCGCCTCGGCATCCCGGCCCCATTTTTCGGCCTGGAAGGTTTCGTCGATCTGGGAAAGAGCGAAGGCTTCGCTTGCGTTCAGGCGGCCCTCCAGAAGCGCCAGGCCGAGCGCCAAGGAGCCGGTAATGGAGGAGGCAGTGTGGAGAGCCACCAGCGTGAAAGGATCGAGCTGCCCTACCCGCCCAGACAAGCGGGCAAGCGCTTCCGGGGGCTGCTCCACGAAGCCTATGCCGGTGGCGAGTTTGAGCCGCGCGCCGTGGGTATCGGCCAGCCAGTCGAGGATCGGGCTCCACTGCCTGGCCTGACGGATAACAAGATCGTCCGGCCCTTCCGCGCGATAGCAAAGCAGATCGGACTTCGCGTAGGCGACGGCCTGTTCGGCAATGCGCGCGCATTCGGATGCGCCGTCGATGGCGGCGTAAGCGAGCCTCGTTAGCGGCATTGTTTCGGGTTTGATGCCGTCCGTTTGCGCGCGCCATTCTTCTGCAATGGCTTCTGCCAGTTCGCGCGTCGGCAAGATGAATGGCGCGCCTTTCGGCGTTTTCATCGCGCGGTTGTCGAGCAGCACGGCCTTGTTCTCGCCAGTGCTGACAGTCTTATAAAACCGTTTGACCATCAGCGGCGCTTGGAGCGTTTTTTCTTTTTGCGTTCGTCGCGCAGCGCATCGGGAAGCCCGTCGTGCGGGCCGAGCTTTATCTTCGGATGATCGGCCCAGAAATCCCTGCCGATCGTTTTGTTGTAGTGAGTCTCGGTCGGGTACCAGTATTGATTGCTGCGGCGGCTCGCCTCCCCTCCCACGATCAATATCGCATCTTCATCGGAATTGTTGATCAGGACATGCGTGATGCCGGTGCCGGCTTCCCAGCCGATGAAATCGCCTTCGACCATTTTGGAGATGTGACCGTCGTTCCAGGCGTCAATATTTCCCGAGACGACGTAGACAAATTCTTCCTCGTCACGTTCGGCATGCGGCCATGAGGTGCGGCGGCCGGGCTTGAGCAGTTCGACGTGAACCCCGATGCGCGAAAAGCGCGCGCGGCGGCCGAATTTGGCATCGATGCCGTGCTGTTCGTTGCTACCTGGATAGGAGGCGGATTTCTTTTCCAAAATGTCGCGCCAATGGGCAACAAAATCGGGGCGCTTCTTCTTGCGCGTGTTTGGCGGCGATGGCGTTCCGCGATTGGCATCCGTCTGGCCGTCATGCGGGCCGAGCCTGCGCGCGGGCGCATCCGTCCAGAGCTTGCCCATCCTCTGCAGGTTCTCGCCGGCCGCCGCATCGACAGGGTGTGCGAATTTGGAGAGATAGCGCATCGCCTCGCTCATCAAGAACAGGCGCACGTCTTGGTCCGTGTTGTTGAGGATCGAGTGTGCGATGCCTGTGCGCGCGGGAAAGCAGATCCCGTCACCTTCCTTCAGCCGATAGAGATGGCCGTCAGCCCAGAGATCGGGCGCGCCTTCGAGAACGAAGAAAAACGCATCTTCGTCGCGCGCGGCGATGGGCGGATGCGACCGCACGCCGGGCGGCAGACGCAGATGGGCCACGCGCAAATGCGAAAGCCCAGTGGCGGACGCAAGCTCGGCAATGTAACCGAACGGTTCGTCCATCACCGGCGGCCGCACCTGTTCGGGCGATTCCACCTCTGTCCAATGTTTGACGATATGGGGACGTTTCATTTGCGTTTTCCGTGCGCGAACGGATCGGCGTTCGTGTTGGGATCGAAGCCCAGAAGTTTCCACGTCTTCATCATATGCGGCGGAAGCGGCGCCGTCACGACAAGGCGGCCGCCGGAGGGGTGTGCGATATCGATGGAACGGGCATGCAGATGGAGCTTGTCTTCGATGCCGCCGCGCGGGCGGGCTTCGGTCCCGCCATATTTGAAATCGCCGACGATCGGAGTTCCCAGTGCGGCCAGATGCACGCGGATTTGATGGGTGCGGCCGGTCACCGGCTTGGCGGCGACCCAGGCGAATTCGTCTCCCGCGCGATCGATAACGGCGTAGTCCGTGATGGCGTGTTTTGCATCGTCGCCTTTTTCTTTCGCGACCATGCGCTCGTCTCGGCCGTGTTTGCCGTGGCCGCCTTCTTTTGCCAGCGCGAGTTTGACGGTGCCGAATTTCTTCTCCGGCACGCCTTTGGTGAGCGCCCAGTAGATTTTGGTGGCATCGCGGCGGCGCAGGGATTCCGCCAAGGCCGCAGCGGCAGGAACGGTGCGGGCGATCACCAACGCGCCGGACGTGTCCCGGTCGAGGCGATGTACAAGCCGCGGGCGCTGCTTCTTGCCGAACGATAGCGCGTCGAGCATTCCGTCGATGTGTTGCGTGATGCCGGAGCCGCCTTGAGTGGCAAGTCCGGGCGGCTTGTTGAGCACGATCACAACGTCATCCTGGTAGAGGATCAGACTATGGAGAATGCTTACGTCGGGTGATTTCGGTTGGGCGCGCGGGCGTTCGGATTCCATAGCGCCGAGTTGTGGCGGCAGGCGCAGAGTCTGTCCCTTCTCCACCCGGTCACTGGATTTGGCGCGTTTGCCGTCGAGCCTGACCTGGCCCGTGCGCAGGAGTTTCTCGAGATGGCCGTGCGTCAACGCGGGATGATGGCGCTTGAACCAGCGGTCCAAGCGGATGCCGTCGTCGTCCTTGGAGATGTGAACCGTTTCGGCCATCAGATCGCGCGGATGAGATAAATTCCCGCGAACAGCGCAGCCACCGACAAAATGGCGGAACCGGCCATGTAAGCCGCCGCCATGGCATAGGCGCCGCGTTCGATCAGAAGCGCGCTGTCGAGCGAAAAAGTGGAAAAAGTAGTGTATCCGCCCAGGATACCCACCGTCAGGAAGGCGCGCATCTCCGGCGTGAAGTTGAGCTTGAGCGCGCTCAGTTCGACGATCACGCCCATCGCAAATCCGCCCGTAATGTTGACGGCGAAGATGCCCCACGGAAAAGCCGCGTTCACGGGCTGAATGGCGCCGGCGGCAAAATAGCGAAGCAAAGACCCCAGCGCGCCGCCGAATGCCACGGCGGCAAGAACTCCCCATTGCATGTGAAGACCATCGTTGTGCTGGCCGGAGCTATAGCAGATTCATTTCCGCATATCTCCCTCTTCCTTCGGGGGCGAGGGGGAAGTCTTATTTTTCAGTTTAAGATTTCTTCGCTCTCAGCTTCGCCCAGTAATCCAGCCTCTTCGCGATCTCCCGTTCGAAGCCGGTTTCCCTGGGTTCGTAGAATCGCTGACGTTCCATGCTGTCGGGGAAATAGTTCTGGCCGGAGAAACCTTCCTCCGCTTCGTGATCGTATTCGTAGCCCTTGCCGTAGCCGAGATTCTTCATCAGCTTGGTGGGCGCGTTCAGGATATGCGCCGGCGGCATGAGCGAGCCATATTCGGCAGCGGCGCGTTTGGCCGCTCCCAACGCCGTATAGACCGCGTTCGACTTTGGGGCGGTGGCAAGATAGATGACGGTCTGGGCAAGCGCGATCTCGCCTTCCGGCGAACCGAGAAAATCATAGACGTCTTTGGCGGCAAGCGCCTGCACCACCGCTTGCGGATCGGCCAGCCCGATATCTTCCACACTCGCCCGCACAAGCCGGCGGGCGATGTAAAGCGGCTGTTCACCGCCCGCGAGCATGCGCGCAAGCCAATAGAGTGCGGCGTCGGGGTCGGAACCGCGGATGGATTTGTGAAGCGCGGAAATTATATTGTAATGCTCCTCGCGCGACTTGTCGTAAAGCGGCGCGCGGCGCTGCACGGCGGCGACGAGACCGGCGGAATCCAGCGGCTTCACGGTTTTCAGCGACGCAAGTTCTTCCGCGAGATTGAGCATGTAGCGTCCGTCGCCGTCTGCCATGGCGCGAAGACTGGCGCGCGCATCTTCCGTGAGCGGGAGCTTTTCGCCGTAGTGAATCTCCGCACGTTGAAGCAGTGTCTCGAGAGCAGCATCGTCGAGGCGGCGCAACACCAAAACCTGCGCGCGAGACAGCAACGCGCCGTTCAATTCGAAGGATGGATTTTCGGTTGTCGCGCCGACGAGGACGACCGTTCCGTCTTCCATGACGGGAAGGAATGAGTCCTGTTGGCTGCGGTTGAAGCGGTGAATTTCATCGACGAAGAGAAGTGTGCCTTGCCCAACCTTGCGGCGGGCGCGCGCCGCATCGAACGCTTTTTTCAGATCGGCCACGCCGGAGAAGACGGCGGAAAGTTGCTCGAAGTGGAGCTTGAACGCTGTCGACAACAACCGCGCGATGGTGGTTTTTCCGGTGCCGGGCGGCCCCCACAATATGATGGAGTGCGGCGCGCCGCGCGCGACCATCCGGCCGATGGGTCCTTCCGGGCCGAGCAGATGATCCTGGCCTACCACTTCCGAAAGCGATTTGGGGCGCAGGCGATCCGCCAACGGACGCGGAGCGTCGTCAGGCAATCCTCCGGCCTCGAATAGATCGGTCATGCCGGAGGATAACTCAGCCGCGCACAGAAAGCTGCATCTGCCGCCCGCCACGATTGACGATCATCTGCCATTCGCCCTGAGCCTGATCCAATGCGCGCACGAGATCGCCTACGCGGCGGATGTCGATTCCATTTATCTGAACGACGATATCGCCGCGCTGGAATCCATAATCGTCTGACGGTGTGCCGGGGGTGGTGGAGGCAATCACGACACCCCTGCTATCCATATCCATGCCATAGTCATCCGCAATTGCCGGCGAGAGATTTTCAACCTTCGCGCCGGTCATCGGATTGCGGCCGCCGATGGTTGTGGTCTGGCGCGGCGGGTCTTCGGGCGGAAGCATGAGCCTGGTTTCGACATCGCGCGCCCTGCCGCCTGACCAAACGTGGAGCTTTACCGTATCGCCTGGCTTGTGTGTGGCGATGCGATAGTTGAGCGATTGCATGTCGTCTACAGGCGCTCCGTCCACGGATAAAATTACGTCGCCGGTTCTGAGCCCAGCCCTGCCCACGGGGCCGGGGCCGTAAACCTCCTTAAGCAGCACGCCGCCAGGTCGCGACAGGCCGATGCTGGCAGCGATGCTGCTGGTTACCGGCTGACCGTCGGCGCCGATCCACGGCAATTTCACGCCGCCGGTCGACGCTCCTTCCAGGACCCGGCGCACGAGATTGGCAGGGATCGCAAAACCGATGCCCGCATATTCGCCGGTGCGCGAGACGATGGCCGTGTTAATGCCTGCAAGCTTTCCGTCAGTGGTGACGAGCGCGCCGCCGGAATTGCCGGGATTCACGGCCGCGTCGGTTTGGATGAAAAACTGGTAGTCGCTGGCGCCGACCCCAGTGCGGGCGAGCGCCGACACGATGCCCATGGTCACTGTCTGGCCGACACCGAACGGATCGCC
This sequence comes from Rhizomicrobium sp., assembly GCA_035548975.1. Taxonomy (GTDB): domain Bacteria; phylum Pseudomonadota; class Alphaproteobacteria; order Micropepsales; family Micropepsaceae; genus Rhizomicrobium. Next base: position 19,615 of record DASZRY010000012.1, on the reverse strand, counting down.
TATGGCAAGAACAAGATCGCCGACCGCGAGCTTGTCGCTATCGCCGAACGGAATTGTGGGAAGCCTTTCGCCCTTCGTGTCAATTTTCAGCACGGCAAGATCGGTGCGCGAATCCGCGAGCACAACCTTCGCCTTGAACTCGCGCTTGTCGGCAAGCACCACAACGATGTTCTGACCGCCCTGCACGACGTGGTTGTTGGTGAGGATGGTGCCATCCGGGCGCACGATGACGCCGGACCCCAGCGATTGCTGCACGCGCTGGCGCATCTCGGGCGAGACGCCGAAGAAGCGCTGGAATAGAGGGTCGTTGAACAGCGGATTGACCTGCTGCTGCACCACGCTACGCGCGTAGACGTTGACCACAGCAGGCGCCACGCGCTTGACCACCGGCGCGAAGGAAAGCTGCACCTGCATCAGCGATTGCGGGACTTCGGGCTTGGGGAGCGCTTTCTGGGGGGCGGGAGGTGCTGCGAGAGCCGGCGCTACGATCACAAGTGAAGCCAGACCGAGAACCAGTTTGCGCATGGGTCGCATCCTTGTCTGTGGCGTCCGCACGGACGCGTTATAACCTGAAAAGAAAAAGGGCAGCCGGAGCTGCCCCAAATCTAATTCAAACCATGACGAAAGCGAGGTTCATTCCTCGGTTTCGTTCTCTTCGTCGGCGATTTCCACGGGGCCGGAATCCAGACCCTTCGCGTCCACGTCGCGGTCGATGAATTCGATGAAGGCCATGGGTGCATTGTCGCCGTGGCGATTGCCGGCTTTCAGCACGCGGGTGTAACCGCCGGGGCGGCTCTTGTAGCGCGGGCCGATCACCTCAAACAGCTTCTTCACCTGCGTCTCGTCGCGGATCTGCGACAGCGCCAGGCGGCGGGCATGCAGATTGTTGCGCCGGGAGAGCGTCACGAGCTTTTCGACCACCGGGCGAAGCTCTTTCGCCTTCGGCAAGGTCGTCTTGATCTGCTCGTGCTTGATCAGCGCAGCGGCCATGTTGGCGAACATGGCGGTGCGATGCTGGGCCTTCTTGCCGAGTTTACGGCCTTGGTTTCTGTGACGCATTCGACTTCCCGTTTCCTGCTTCAGGGCTCGCTTCGCTTGCACCTCAGCATGACGCTAACGATGTTCCGTCATCCTGAGGCGCGCCCTTCGCGCGCCCCGAAGGACAAACTTAGTACTGATCCTCGTAACGCTTCGCGAGGTCTTCGATGTTTTCCGGCGGCCAGCCCGGCACTTCCATGCCGAGATGCAGGCCCATCTCGGCGAGCACCGCCTTGATCTCGTTGAGCGACTTGCGGCCGAAGTTCGGCGTGCGCAGCATTTCGCCTTCCGATTTCTGGATGAGATCGCCGATGTAGACGATGTTGTCGTTCTTGAGGCAGTTGGCCGAACGCACCGAAAGTTCGAGTTCGTCCACCTTCTTGAGCAGTACCGGGTTGAAGGCGAGATCGGGCTTGGCTTCCTCGGTGACGCGCTCGCGCGGCTCCTCGAAGTTGATGAAGACCTGGAGCTGATCCTGCAGGATACGCGCGGCGTAGGCCACTGCGTTGTCCGGCGTGACCGCGCCGTTGGTTTCGACCGTGAGCGTGAGCTTGTCGTAGTCGAGGATCTGGCCTTCGCGGGTGTTTTCAACCTTGTAGGAGACCTTTTTCACCGGCGAGAAAAGGCTGTCCACCGGGATCAGTCCGATGGGCGCATCTTCGGGGCGGTTGCGGTCGGCCGGCACATAGCCCTTGCCGGTGGCGACGGTCAGTTCCATGCGGAATTCGACCTTCTCGTCGAGCGTGCAGATGACGAGATCCGGATTGAGGATTTCGACGTCGGCTGTCTGCTGAATCATGCCTGCCTTCACCTCGCCGGGTCCCTGCGCCTTCAGCGACAGGCGCTTTGGGCCCTCGGCATGCATGCGAAGCGCGATCTGCTTCACGTTGAGCACGATGTCGGTCACGTCCTCGCGGACGCCCGCGATGGAAGAGAATTCGTGCAGCACACCGTCGATCTGAATCGACGTGATGGCCGCACCTTGCAGTGACGACAACAGCACGCGGCGCAGCGCATTGCCGAGCGTCAGGCCGAAGCCGCGCTCCAGCGGTTCCGCAACGATGGTGGCCACGCGGCCGCCATCGTGGCCGGTTTCGACCTTCAGCTTTTGCGGTTTGATCAGTTCTTGCCAGTTCTTCTGAAACATCTTGTCCTCATCGTTTCCCGGACGTGTCGGATCACGCCCATTGCGTTCGACGGGTTAGTCCAATTTCCGAAACCAAACTCTCTTTCTCTCGCATCGCCGGACGGAAAACCGGGAACCGCTTTTCCTGGCGATACTTTATACGCGGCGCCTCTTCGGCGGCTTGCAACCGTTGTGGGGGATTGGCGTCACGTCGCGGATCGAAGTGACCGTGAGGCCCACAGCCTGCAGCGCGCGCAGAGCAGACTCGCGGCCCGAACCCGGACCGGAGACTTCCACTTCCAGCGTGCGCATGCCGTGTTCGACGGCCTTCTTGCCCGCATCCTCGGCGGCGACCTGCGCGGCGTAAGGCGTCGATTTGCGCGAACCCTTGAAACCCATCATGCCGGCGCTGGACCACGAAACCGTGTTGCCCGCTGCGTCGGTGATCGTGACGATCGTGTTGTTGAAGGTCGCGGCCACATGCGCGACGCCCACCACGACGTTCTTCTTTTCCTTCTTGCGCGGACGTCCGCCCGCGGCTTTCTTTTCGGCTGCCATATCTTATTTCGTCACTTTCTTCTTGCCAGCGATGGCCTTTGCGGGACCCTTGCGCGTGCGAGCATTGGTGTGGGTGCGTTGACCGCGGACCGGCAAGCCCTTGCGGTGACGTAATCCACGATAGCAACCAAGATCCATCAGGCGCTTGATGTTCATCGCCACTTCGCGGCGCAAATCGCCTTCGACCAGATAGTCGCGGTCGATCGTCTCGCGAATCTGAATGATCTCGGAATCCGACAGATCGGACACGCGGCGGTTCGGCGCGATGCCGACCTTCTCGCAAATGTCCTTTGCGTGTTTCGGACCGATTCCATGGATATAGCGCAGCGCGATTTCGACGCGCTTCTGAGTTGGAATATTGACGCCAGCAATACGCGCCACGAGAGTATCCTTTCCAAGCTCTTGAAATTCTTTGCCTTTGCGGCGCAACCATGCGCCTGGTCCGACTCTCGAAGGACCTAAAACATTGAAATTTCAGGGCTTAAGTTGCCGCGAGGGCGCGGATTATAGAAATCGCCAACCCCGCGTCAACTGCCCTAACATAATGTTTCCGAGGTCCTTTTAAAGACCCCGGTAACCTGAGGTTCACTGCCTGGGGCCATTTACCAATCGCCCCGGGACCACTCTCAATATAAGGTCGCCGCCCGACTCAACCACCTACCCAAGGCCCGCCATGCGCCTCCCGCTGGCTCCAGCGACACGTCCCATACCATGACAGAAAAGGGGGAAATCGACCTCGCCAGCGAGGCGGATTTTTCGCTGGGGCGCCTGCAGGTGAGGCCGTCCCTGCGGGAAATCCGCGTGGGTGGGCGGTCGGAGACCGTCGAGCCCAAGGTCATGCAGGTTCTGGTCGCCCTGACCCGGGCAGACGGTGCGGTCGTGTCCCGCGACCAATTGATCGAATCCTGCTGGGGAGGGCGGATTGTCGGTGAGGACGCCATCAACCGCTGTATCGCCAAGGTCCGCCGGGTTGCGGACCTGGATGGCAACCGCTCCTTCGCCATCGAAACCGTAGCCCGCGTCGGCTATCGGCTGGCGCATCTGACGCCTGCGGCCACCGAAACCCGGGCACCGCCCCTCGGCCCCCAGCCGGGGGTTTCTTCGTCCGAATCGGCTCTGGCGCCGCACGGCACCCTGCCCGCCTGGCGTTCGCGCGGCTGGATGTGGGCGGCACTGTTCGTTGCCGTCATCGCAGCGGCCGCCTTTGCCTCGTGGACGCTGCAGCCCGAACGCGAATGGACCATAGACCGTTTTCAGATGCTGGTATCGAGTCCCGCCGCAGAAGATGAGCCCGCGCTCGCGCCCAACGGATCGTTGATCGCCTATGCGGCAGGTGCGGGAAAAGCTTCGCGCAACATCTATATGCGAAATCTGACCGAGGGCGATGCCGTTCGATTGACGGACGGCAAACGCGATGAACACTCCCCCGCATGGTCGCCGCAAAGCGACAAAATCGCATTTGTGCGCTATGTGCCCGGAAAGCCTTGCACGATCCTGATCAAACCCGTGCCTGCAGGAACCACTCACGAAGTCACGCATTGCCGGACAAATGAAGATACGAGGGTTGTCTGGTCGGCGGACGGCTCTCTCTATTTTCCCGACGCACCTGCTGCCGGTCAAACGAGCCGCATTGTAAGGTTCGATCTTGCGACGGGAAAACGCAGCGATGCCACGCATCCCAATCCGTTGATCGCCAACGACAAGGAGCCTTCGCTTTCGCCAGACGGGAAATCGCTGGCGTTCTACCGCGACCAATATCCACACTCAGGAATCTTCGTGCTGGACCTTGCGAGCGGACACGAGCGCCAGATTACGCCAGGCGGTCTTTCGGTTTGGGGCGACGGTTGGACAACGGACAGCAAAGCGCTGATTGTGGGCACACTGCAACCGGACGAACCGGCATTGTGGGTTTATCATTTGAATGGAAGCCCTGCGAAGCGGCTCACCTTCAATCAGGAGGAGTTCGGGCGCGTCGCCGGCGGGCCGAACAATTTGGCCGCGATTGAGATCTACACGACGAGAATGAGTCTGGTGGCACCGAAAGCCAATGGCCAGGACACTCTGCTGGAGCAAAATAGCGACATTCTCGATCTCGACATCGCCAACGACGGGAGCTTTGTGTTTGTGGCTTATGGCACGGGTGGGGTTTCACTGACGGTGAAACATCCCGGACAGGATCCGGTCAAGATCGCGTCGTTCAAACAACTGCTCAATCCGCACTGGTCGCCAGACGGCACACGGATCGCGTTTGCGACGGTCGAGAACAAGCGTTCGAAAATCGGCATTATCCGCAGCGATGGATCCGCGCGCATCACGATCGCAAACATGGCAGAAGACGCGCAGGCTTCCGCACCGGTCTGGAGTGCGGACGGCAAAACAATACTGTTCTCCGCCAATGACGGACATGGCTGGCGGCTATGGCGCGTCCCGGCCGATGGGTCGCACCAGCCGGAAGCAATGCCGGGTTACGGCTGGTATTCGGCGCATTTCCATGGCGAAGACATTTACGCAACACGGTTCGACAAGCCGGGCATCTGGAAGCTCGGTAAATCGCCGCAGGAGATCAACGTTACTTTGTCGCCGGACTATTGGCCGGATTGGGCCATTGCACGCGACACGCTCGCCTATGCCGACTTCAGCAACCCGCAAAAACCCAAGATCGTGATTCATCCGCTGAACGGCGGCGGCGATACGACTATCGACGCGCCGGGAATGCGGCAGACCGTGGCGGGGGGCGTTCTGTCGCTCGATCCGCGGACGGCATTGCCGGTCTATATTCGCGATTTGAGCGATAGCGATATCGCGCTGCTGCATCTGACCAAGAAATAAGCGGCGGCGCGCAATCAATCGAATCCAAATCCCCGCCGCGAATTGTGGTCTGTTGCGCGTATGCCCAGCTGAGCGGCTGCCCAGCGCCACACATCTGGACCCCATACGGCACAGGCAAGAGCCGCCGCGAGCGCGAGGCCGAATGCATCGAGTAGAAGCATGCGATGCTCCTTCTGAACCTGTTTGAATTCCCTTTCGTGACATCGGTCCCGGAAAGGGAATCCCGAAGAACGCTGGGATTCCCCTCCTCGCCCCGAAAAATTGGGGGCGCTTCCGACGAACCCGAGAAGCGCCCCCAAGTTGGGGGGAGACCGTGCCGGATCCGCTAACGGCCCGTGATGGCGGGCGTGTCATGCGATCCGTGGAAACTGTCTGAGAGGTCGGCGGCGTAGGTGGCGATGCCGCTCGTGAGAATGAAACAGGCCGCCCAGTAGACGATCTTTCCAAGGCGCTTTTTCATCGGGGACTCCTTCAACGTCGCGGCGGCGGGGCATCGCCGCGGGCCCGGTTTTGCAGCCCCGGGCTCTCAGTCGAAAGGACGAGGAGCCGACTTTTCGCCGACCAAATGCCGACTAAGCCAATGAAAACGTGACAGAATTGCTTTGGAGATCAGCCAGTGGCGGGAAGAACGTGAAAACTGGCGGAAGCCCTGGCAATCGGCTTGTCATCGGCTGTCACGAAGCATTGCGCGAAGCAAAGGGAGCGGCCTGCCTTCACAAAGCTGGTGCGGAACTCAAGCCACTGGCCAATCTCGCCCCTACCCATGAAATCGACATTCAACGAGACGGTAACAAGGCCGGCGGCAGGCGTGCGCAAATGGGCTCCACACGAAAGTCCCATCGCATTGTCGGCCAGGGCTGAAATCAGCCCACCATGGGCAAAACCGCGGGCGTTGGTGTGAGGCCTGTCCAACCGAAGTCCCAAGATGACCGCCTCCGGCGTGCGCCTGGAATAAAGCGGTTCCCACGGGTCGGTCAGCGGACTTTTGCGGAAATGGAGATCGAAGCCCTCGGGTATGCCGGTCATGCAATGCTCCCTTATCCCTTGAAATTATATCGACCGGTCTATATCACAAATACCGGCAAAATGAATGGAGGGCCGGATGGCCGGCTTGGCGACCTACGAACTTTCAGGACAGGTGGCACACATTACCTTCGACGACGGCAAGGCAAACGCGCTGTCGATTGCGATGCTGCAGGCGCTGCATGGTGCATTCGATCGCGCAGAGAAGGACAAGGCGATTGTCGTCCTCACCGGCCGGCCGGGAATTTTTTCGGCCGGGTTTGATCTGAAGGTATTTGCACAAGGAATACCGGAGAATGTTAGAGAGATGCTCTTGCTCGGTGCGGAACTTTCGCTGCGCATTCTCACCTTTCCCACGCCCGTCATTACTGCATGCACAGGACATGCCTATCCAGCCGGCGCATTCCTGATGTTGGCGGCGGATGTGCGGGTCGGCGTCGATGGACCGTTCCGGATCGGATTGAACGAAGTGGCCATCGGGCTGACTTTGCCGAAATTCGCGGTGGAAGTGGCACGGCAAAGGCTGCTGCCCGCTTACTTCAACAGGCTATTGGTGACCGGTGAAATGATTGCGCCGCGCGAGGCGGCAGTTGCCGGGTTTCTGGATCAGGTGGTGGAGCCTTCGGAGCTTCGTTCGGCTACAGATGCGATTGCGCAATCGCTGACGAAGATCGATCCGGTTGCGCATGCGGCCACAAAACTTCGCGTGCGCGAACAGGCGGCGCGGGCGATACGCGCGGCAATAGACGAGGAAATCGCCTTGGGGAATTATCGGGCGCGGTCCGCTGCCTGATTCCATGCCTGCCAAGCCGAAACATCGCGATGCCATTGTGAACGCCGCCGTGGCTTTGTTCCGCCGGCATGGCTATTCCGGCACGGGGTTGAGCGACATCGTGGAACGAAGCGGCGCTCCCAAGGGCTCGCTCTATCACTACTTTCCAAACGGCAAGCTTTCGATTGCGGAAGCTGCGGTGCGCACTGCGGCACATCGCGTCGACACCACGTTTCGGGAACTAGCCGAGAGACACAAATCGCCAGGCAAGCTCGTGCGCGCCTATGCAGAGTTGCTGGCCGGATGGATGAAGGCGTCGGGATTTCGCGATGGAAGTCCGATTGCCACGGTGCTTCTGGAAACTGCGCCCGACGATGCCGCGATCACCCAAGCCGGGCGCGAAGCCTATGCCGAACGCAACGCAGTCTTGTATGAGCGGCTGGCTGCAAAAGGTGTTCCGCTGAACCGCGCGAAGCGGCTTGCCGGACTGGTGACCGCGGCAATGGAAGGAAGCCTTATACAGTCTCGCGTGGATCAGAGCGAAGATCCGATTCGCGATGCGGCAGCGGAACTGGAGAAGTTGCTGGACGCGGTGGTCGCCGAATACGCGAAAGGCTAGCGGACGCTATCCAGCGCTTTCGCGATGGCTTTTGTCACGTCCGCAATCGGCGCCATACCATCAAGCGTCACAACCTTGCCCTGCCTGTTGTAGTAGTCCAACAGCGGCGCGGTATTCCTGTAGTAGACTTCGAGACGGTTTTTCAGCGTATCGGGATTGTCGTCGGGGCGGGCGATGCCCTGTTTGATCCGCTGTTCGACACGATCCAGAAGGATCTTGTCGTCCACCTTCAATTCAATAACGCGGTCGATTTTCTTACCACGGTCAGCGAGCATTTTGTCGAGCGCTTCTGCCTGCGCGATCGTGCGGGGGAAACCGTCGAAAACTGCGCCGTTCCTGCAATCGGGCTGATCGTAACGTTGCGCAATGATGTCGATGACGATCTCGTCGGAGACCAGGTTGCCCTTGGCAAGAATGTCTTCCACCTGGCGGCCCAGCGGAGATCCCGCAGCAATCGCCGCGCGCAACATGTCGCCCGTGGAGAGCTGCGGAAGACCGCGTTCCGTCTGCAGTATTTTGGCCTGCGTGCCCTTCCCCGCCCCCGGAGGTCCAAAAAGGACCAGATTCACCGCCGCGATCCCCTCAACTTCGACTTCTTGATCAGGCCCTCATACTGCTGGGCAATGAGATGGCTCTGGATCTGAGCCACAGTGTCCATCGTCACGCTGACCATGATGAGGATGGAGGTGCCGCCCAGCGTGAGCTGGATTTCCTGGCGCGCGAAATCCGGCAGCAGGCACACGAACGCCAGATAGATGGCGCCGATCACCGTGATGCGCGTCAGAACGTAGTCGATGAATTCGGCCGTCTTCTTGCCAGGCCGGATACCGGGAATGAAGCCGCCATATTTGCGCAGGTTTTCCGCCGTTTCTTCAGGATTGAAAATGATCGACGTGTAGAAGAAAGCAAAGAAGACGATCATCAGCGCATAGAGCGTCTCGTATAGCGGGCGGCCGGGCGACACATAAGTCATGAACGTTTGCAGCCAGCCCGGAACGTTGGCGGCGTTGAAATTGGCGACAGTGGCCGGGATCAAAAGAATCGATGATGCGAAGATCGGCGGGATCACGCCGGAGACGTTGATCTTGAGCGGCAAGTGCGAAGACTCTCCGCCGAACATCTTGTTGCCGACCTGGCGTTTTGGATATTGCACCAGCAACCGGCGTTGCGCGCGTTCGACGAACACGATCAGAACGATCAACCCAACAAGACCGCCGACAATGATGAAAATTTCCGGCAGCGGGATTGCGCCGGTCCGGCCAGATTCGAAAATCTGGCCGATGGTGGTGGGGAAGCGGGCAACAATACCTGCAAAGATGATGAGCGAAATACCGTTGCCTACTCCGCGCGAGGTAATCTGTTCACCGAGCCACATCAACAGCACGGTTCCGGAAGTAAGCGTGATAATGGTGGTGAAGCGGAAGAAGAAGCCGGGATCTATCACCACGCGGCCCATGTTTTCCAAGCCGATGGCGATACCGAGCGCCTGCAGCGCAGCCAGCGCTACGGTTCCGTAACGTGTGTATTGGTTGAGCGTTTTGCGGCCTGCCTCGCCTTCCTTCTTCAGTGCTTCCAGCTCCGGAAACACAGTCGTCATCAGCTGGATGATGATGGAAGCGGAGATGTAGGGCATGATGCCCAACGCGAAGATCGCCATGCGGCCGACCGCGCCGCCGGCAAGCACGTTGAAAACATCGAGGATGCCGCCGCGTTGCTGATTGAGAATTTGGGCCAGCGCATCAGGATCGATGCCCGGCATCGGAATATAGGTACCCAGACGGCAGATAATCAGTGCGCCCAGCGTGAAGAAAATGCGCTGACGCAGTTCTTTCGCTTTCGCGAAGGAACTGAAATTGAAGTTAGAAGCCAGTTGTTCTGCCGCTGAGGGCATCCCTCACTCCTGAGCCCGTCCCCACCCCGCCCCAATATGGGGGTGTTCGCGGGAAATTGCGAAGGGTCAGGCGGTCGCGCCCTGGCGTTCCGCCCGCTTCTTGGCGGAATCGGCGCGGCGCTGGCGGCGTTTTCCGGGTTCGCCCTTCTTGTTCATATAAGCCTTCTTTTCGAAGGTCGTGGTCAGCTTGCCACCGGCTTTTTCAACTGCAGCACGAGCGCCGGAGCTGGCGCCCGCAACCTCGATATCCAGTTTTGCGGACAATGGGGCGTTTCCGATGAGCCGAACGCCGTGCTTGGAGCGGCGGGCCACACCGGCCTTGCGCAGGATCTCTTCCGTCACCTTCGCGGAGGTATCGAACTTCTTCGCATCGATCGCGCGCTGCAGGCGGGCAAGAGAAACTTCGGCGAAGTCCAGCGCGAAGATGTTGTTGAAGCCGCGCTTGGGCAGCCGCATGTAAAGCGGCATCTGGCCGCCTTCGAAACCATATACCTTCGTGCCTGTGCGCGCCTTCGCGCCCTTCACGCCGCGACCCGACGTTTTGCCAAGCCCGGACGACGAACCGCGGCCGACCTTCGTCTTTCGCTTGTGGGCGCCTGGATTGTTTCTGATTTCGTTGAGTTTCATGTTACTTGCTTTCGACGATCTCGACCAAATGCTTGACCGCGTTGATCATGCCGCGAACGGACGGTGTATCTTCCAACGTGCGCGTGCGGCGGATCTTGCCGAGGCCGAGACCGCGCAACGTCGCCGCCTGTTCCTTCGGCTTGCGATTGGCGCTTCTGATCTGACGCACCGTGACAGTTTTCTTTGCGGCCATGACGTTTGTTCCTGGTTAGCCGGCAGACGCCTGTTCTGCCTTGTTCGCGCCTTCGCGGCGAGAAAGGATTTCGGTGACGCTGCGACCGCGGCGCTGCGCGATCATGCGCGGCGATTGTTGCGACTTGAGCGCATCGAACACGGCGCGAACCATGTTGTATGGGTTCGACGTTCCGAGCGACTTCGACACGACGTCGCCCACGCCCAATGCTTCAAACACGGCACGCATCGGACCGCCGGCGATGATGCCGGTTCCGGCAGGTGCCGGGCGGACGATCACCTTGCCCGCGCCATGATGACCACGGGTTTCATGATGCAGCGTCCGGCCATCCTTCAGCGGCACGCGAATGAGCGATTTCTTCGCTTCATCCGTCGCCTTACGGATCGCTTCCGGCACTTCGCGTGCCTTGCCATGGCCAAAGCCCACGCGGCCGCGCTGATCGCCGACGACAACGAGAGCGGCAAAGCCGAAGCGGCGCCCGCCCTTCACGACCTTCGCCACGCGATTGATATGAACCAGCTTGTCGATGAATTCGTTATCGCGCTCTTCGCGTTCACCGCGTTCCCGACGTCTGCTGCCTTCTTCACGCGCCATGCGTCACATCCTTATCCAGATCAGAAATCGAGGCCGGCTTCGCGCGCGGCATCGGCGAGCGCTTTCACGCGCCCATGATAGATGTAGCCCCCGCGATCGAACACAACCTGCTTCACGCCCTTTGCGAGCGCGCGTTCGGCGATCTTCCTGCCGACCGTTCCTGCAGCTTCGACGTTGTAGGTCTTAGCAGGTTTGCCTTCCTTTTCGTTGGTCGAAGCGGCAGCAAGTGTGGTTCCCGCCGCGTCGTCGATCACCTGGGCGTAGATGTGTTTGCCCGAACGGAAGACAGATAGGCGCGGACGGCCGACCGCCTTGCGGGAAATGCTGTAGCGCGTGCGCTGTTTGCGGCGCTTGAACAGTTTCGTCGTCATTTCTTCTTGCCTTCCTTGCGGCGCACATACTCATCGACATAGCGCACGCCCTTGCCCTTGTAGGGTTCCGGCTTGCGATAGGCGCGGATTTCAGCGGCAACCTGACCCACAAGCTGCTTGTCGATTCCGGCCACGGTGAGAGAGGTCGGCTTTTCGGCGGTGATCGTGATACCGGCCGGAATTGGGTAGGCCACGTCATGGCTGAAGCCGAGCTGAAGGTTCAGGTTCTTGCCCTGTACGGCCGCGCGGTAACCGACGCCCTGAATTTCGAGCTTCTGCGAAAATCCTTCCGTCACGCCGACGACAAGGTTGTTCACCAGCGTGCGTGACAGGCCCCACATGGCGGCGGCGCGTTCAAATTCCTTGCGCGGTGTGACGGTGACGCCCGCCGCACCCGCCTCGACAGCAACTTCCTGAGGCAACGTAACCTGAAGTTCGCCCTTCGGGCCTTTGACCTTCACGGTCTGACCGGAGACGTTTGCGGTGACGCCCTTCGGAAGGGCTACGGGTTTCTTGCCGATACGTGACATCAGAACACCTGACAGAGAACTTCGCCGCCGACGTTCTTTTCGCGCGCGTCATTATCTGTCATCACGCCTTGCGGCGTGGAGACAATGGACACGCCAAGACCCTGGCGGTGCGGTTTCAATTCGCTCACGCCCGCATACACGCGGCGACCGGGCGTGGAGATACGCTTCAACTCGCGGATCACGGGGCGGCCCTCGTGATATTTGAGTTCGATTTCAAGCTCGCGCTTGCCGCCCTTGTGCTCGACCTCGGCATAGCCCCGAATGAAGCCTTCCGCCTGGAGCACATCGAGCAGGCGCGTGCGCAATCTGGAATTTGGCGATTTGATCTTCGAAAGCCCGCGCAACTGACCGTTGCGGATGCGGGCCAACAGATCGCCGATGGGATCGGTTATCATTGCTCTTCCTTCCTCACCAGCTCGCTTTTGTCATGCCGGGGATCTGGCCGAAATTGGCGAGATCGCGCAGTGCGATACGCGACAGCTTCGTCTTGCGGTAGAAGCCTTTCGAGCGACCGGTCAATTCGCAACGATGGTGTATGCGCACCTTCGAGGAATTGCGCGGCAGCTTCGCGAGCTTGAGGCGCGCGTTGAAGCGTTCTTCCGGCGGAATCTTCATGTCTTCCGCAATCGCCTTGAGCGCGGCGCGCTTGGCGGCATATTGCGCGACCATTTTCTCGCGCTTCTTGTTCCGGTTGATCTGGCTCGTCTTTGCCATTTCGTCCTCAATTCATGAACGGGAACTGGAAGCCCTTGAGAAGCGCCTTTGCTTCCTCATCGGTCTTCGCAGTGGTGTTGATGATGATGTCCATACCCCAGACGGTTTCCGTCTTGTCGTAATCGATTTCCACGAAAACGATGTGTTCCTTCAGGCCCATAGCGTAGTTGCCGCGGCCATCGAAAGAACGGCCATTCAGGCCGCGGAAGTCGCGCACGCGTGGGAGCGCGGTGGTGACCAGACGATCCAGAAACTCGTACATCCGATCCTTGCGCAGCGTGACCTTCACGCCAATCGGGCGGCCCGCCGTGATCTTGAAGGACGCGATGGCCTTCTTCGCCTTGGTCACGATCGCCTTCTGGCCGGCAATGGCCGTGAGATCGTTTTGGGCCTGCTGTATCTTCTTGCCGTCCTGCGCGCCTTCTCCCGCGCCGATGTTCAGAACAATCTTGCTGATCTTCGGAACTTGCATGGGATTGGTGTAGCCGAACTGCTTCATCAGCTCTGCGCGGATCACTTCGTTGTAGCGCTTCTTGAAGCGCGGCACGTAGTTCGGATCGTGCGCGGCCTCGCCGACGGCAACCTCGGTTCCCTTGTTGCCGCCTTTGCCTGCCGGCGCTTCCTTTTTCGCGCGCGGTTTCTTTTCCGCCTTTGCGCCTTGCTCAGACATCTATGACCTCACCGGACTTCTTGGCGAAGCGGACACGCTGATCGCCCACCATCTTGAAACCGATACGTGTCGCCTTGCCGGAAGTCGGGTCGACATGGGCGACGTTGGAAATGTGGATCGGCGATTCCTTGTTCACGATGCCGCCTTGCAGCTTCGCGGTCTGGCGCTGATGACGCTTGACCATGTTCACGCCGGTGACGAGTACACGGTTTTCCTCTGGGAAAACCTTGAGCACTTCGCCTTTCTTGCCCTTGTCGCGGCCCGTGGTGACGATCACGCGGTCGCCTTTTTTGATTTTCGCGGCCATCACAGCACCTCCGGCGCGAGCGAAATGATCTTCATCTGGTTCTTGGCGCGCAGTTCGCGGGTAACCGGTCCGAAAATGCGGGTTCCAACCGGCTCACCCTGCGCATTGATGAGCACGGCGGCATTGTTGTCGAAACGGATCAGGCTTCCATCAGGGCGGCGCACGCCCTTGGCGGTGCGCACGACGACGGCCTTGAGCACTTCACCCTTCTTCACACGGCCGCGCGGAATCGCTTCCTTAACGCTGACGACAATGATGTCGCCCACGTCGGCATAGCGGCGCTTCGAACCGCCGAGCACCTTGATGCACATCACGCGACGGGCGCCGGAATTATCGGCCACATCAAGCTCGGTGGACATTTGGATCATGGTTCTTGCTCCAGACGCTTATAGACGCGTCTTATTCCTTCGCTTCTCGGCCGATGACTTCCCAACTCTTCAGCTTGGAGATCGGCCTGGTTTCACGGATGCGGACGGTATCGCCCACCTTGAATTCCTTGTTCTCATCATGCGCGTGGTATTTTTTCGAACGGCGCACAGTCTTGCCCATCACCGGATGGGTGAAGCGGCGTTCCACCTTCACGACCACGGTCTTGGCGTTCTTGTCGCTGACCACGACGCCCTGCAGGATGCGTTTGGGCATGGCTTACTTCCTGTCCTGTTGAGCGGCCTTGATGCGGCTTTCCGACATCACGGTCTCGATACGAGCGATGTCCTTGCGGACGGCGCGAATACGGTTGGTCTTCTCCAGCTGGCCGTTGGCGCGCTGAAAGCGAAGATTGAACTGTTCCTTCTTCAGCCTGTTAAGCTGATCGGAAAGTTCGTCCGGCGTCTTGGTGCGCAGGTCCTCGGCAGTCATTTTATCCTTCTTTGCCATGGCGATCACCCGTGCATTCGCGCGACGAAACGCGTTGCAATCGAAAGCTTGGCAGCGCCAAGACGCATCGCTTCCTTCGCCGTTTCGACATCCACCCCGTCGACTTCGAAGAGGATGCGGCCCGGTTTCACCCTGGCAACCCAGTATTCGGGCGCGCCCTTGCCGGAACCCATGCGCACTTCGGCAGGCTTCTTGGACACCGGCACGTCCGGGAACACGCGAATCCAAACGCGGCCCGCACGCTTCATGTGACGCGTGATGGCGCGGCGGGCGGCCTCGATTTCGCGCGCTGTGATGCGCTCCGGTTCCATGGCCTTGAGGCCATATTCGCCGAAATTGAGCAGCGTACCGCCTTTGGCAGCGCCGTGGATGCGGCCCTTGTGCTGCTTCCGGAACTTTGTGCGTTTGGGTTGAAGCATGGCGTTGTCTCTTACTGGGCCTGGGCCGGTTGACGGCGCTCGCGCTCGCCGCGCTCGCGATTTCCGCTACCCTGGTCGGTGTTTTCAGCCTGGCGCTTTTCTACGGCGAACGGATCGTGCTCCATGATTTCGCCCTTGAAGATCCAGACCTTCACGCCGCAAGTGCCATAGGTCGTTTTTGCGGTTGCAATGCCGTAGTCGATATCCGCGCGCAACGTGTGCAGCGGCACGCGGCCTTCGCGATACCATTCCATGCGCGCGATTTCGGCACCGCCGAGACGGCCGCCGCAATTGATGCGAATGCCAAGCGCGCCCAGCCGCATCGCCGATTGCACGGCGCGCTTCATGACGCGGCGGAAGGCAACACGGCGTTCGAGCTGTTGGGCGATGTTTTCGGCGACCAGCTTCGCGTCGATTTCCGGCTTGCGGATTTCGACGATGTTCAGGTGCACTTCGTCCTTCGTGAAGCGTTGAACGTCGCTTTTCAGTTTTTCGATGTCCGCGCCCTTCTTTCCGATGACAACGCCAGGGCGGGCGGAGTGAATCGTGACGCGGCACTTCTTGTGCGGGCGCTCGATCACCACGCGAGAAACGCCAGCCTGTTTCAGCCGCTCGCTCAGGTGATTGCGGATCTTGATGTCTTCCTGCAACAGCTTTCCGTATTCCTTCTTGCCCGCGTACCAGCGCGAGTCCCAGGTACGGTTGATGCCCAGGCGAAGCCCGTTCGGATTGACCTTTTGACCCATCAGGCGGCTTCCTTCTTCGTGCGTTTCGCCGGCGCTTTCGCGCTCGATTTCGAACCGGATTTCTTCACTGGTTTCTTCTTCGCTTTCTTTTCCTCGGCCTTCTCCGTGACCACGATGGTGATCTGCGAAAACGGCTTTTCCACGCGGGCCCCGCGGCCGCGCGCTCGCGCGTGAAACCGCTTCAGCACCATGTTCTTTCCGACGCTGGCCTGAGTGACCACCAAATCGTCTACCGACAGGTCATGATTGTTCTCGGCATTGGCGATGGCCGATTGCAGTACCTTCTTGACAGCCTTGGCCACACGCTTGGGCGAGAAAGTGAGCGTGTTCAATGCCGCTTCGGCCTTCTGGCCGCGGATCGACTGCGCCACCAGATTGAGCTTGCGCGGAGACGTGCGGATGTTGCGCCCGATGGCCTGGGCCTGATTGTCCGCAAGTGCGCGCTTGAGAGCAGGCTTGCCCATTATTCCCTCTTCGCCTTCTTGTCGCCGCCGGCGGCGCTATGACCGTGGAACGTGCGGGTCGGCGAGAATTCGCCGAGCTTGTGACCCACCATGTCTTCGGTGACGAGCACGGGGATGTGCTTCTTGCCGTTGTAGACGCCGAACGTAAGACCGACGAATTGCGGCAGGATGGTCGAACGCCGCGACCACGTTTTGATCACTTCCTTGCGGCCGCTCGCGCGCGTGGCTTCTGCCTTCTTGAGAAGGAAGCCATCTACGAACGGGCCTTTCCAGACAGAGCGAGCCATTCAATTACCCTTGGGTTATCTTGCCGTGGCGCGAGCGGACGATGAATTTCGTCGTGCGCTTGTTCTTGCGAGTCTTGTTGCCCTTGGTGCCCTTGCCCCATGGCGTAACCGGATGACGACCGCCCTTGGTGCGGCCTTCGCCGCCGCCATGGGGGTGGTCGATCGGATTCATTGCGGTGCCGCGCACGGATGGACGCCTGCCCTTCCACACATTGCGGCCCGCCTTGCCGATGATTTCGTTCATGTGATCGGGGTTCGACACCGCACCGACCGTGGCCATGCAGGTGAGCGAAACGCGGCGCACTTCGGTCGAATTCAGACGCAGCGTGGCGTAACCCTGATCGCGGCCGAGATACTGAGCGTAGGTTCCAGCGGAACGGGCGATCTGGCCGCCCTTGCCCGGCTTCAGTTCGATGTTGTGCACGATCGTGCCGACCGGCATCGCAGAAAGCGGCATCGCATTGCCCGGTTTCACGTCCACCTTGTCGCCGGAAATAACGGTGTCGCCAACGGCCAGGCGCTGTGGAGCAAGGATGTAGGAGAGTTCGCCGTCCTTGTATTTGATGAGTGCGATGAAGGACGTGCGGTTGGGATCGTATTCGAGGCGCTCGACTTTGGCAGGCATATCGAACTTGCGGCGCTTGAAATCGACCAAGCGATAGCGCTGCTTGTGACCGCCGCCTTGCCAGCGCACCGTCACGCGGCCGGTGTTGTTTCGGCCGCCATTCTTCGTTTGACCTTCGGTGAGCGCTTTCACCGGGCCACCCTTGTGCAAGCCCGAACGGTCGATCAGTACCAGCTGGCGCTGACCGGGCGTCGTCGGGCGGTATTTCTTGAGCGCCATCTTACAATCCCGTGGTGATATCGATCTGATCGCCCTCGCGGAGCGTCACGATCGCTTTCTTGAAATCGCTTCTCTGGAACGGCTGGCCGCGGAACGCCTTGGGCTTGCCCTTCATGCGCACCGTATTGACCGCCGTCACCTTGACCTTGAACAGATCTTCGACCGCCTTCGCGATAGCCGGCTTCGTGGCGTTGAGCGCAACGCGGAATACGACCTGGTTGGATTCCGTCAGGCGCGTGGCCTTTTCGGTGATGACCGGCGACAGGATTACGTCGTGGTTTTTGCTCATGCCAGGCGCTCCTCGATCGCCTTCACCGCGGCCTCGGTGAGCACCAGCTGCTTGCGGCGCATAATGTCGTAAACGTTGAGACCTTTGGCCGGCAGAAGATCGATGTGCGGAATGTTGCGGGCCGACAGACGGAAATTGTCGTCGAACTCGCCATCCACGATCAGCGCGCTTTGAATGCCGTGCTTGCCGAACTTCTCGGCGAGCGCCTTGGTCTTGATCGAGTCGGCCTTCGTGTTGGCGATCACAACTATATCGCCGTCTTTCGCCTTCGCGGAGAGCGCATGCTTCAGGCCGAGCGCGCGAACCTTCTTCGGCAGATCGAATTCGTGGCTGTGCGCGACCGGGCCCATGGCCTTGGCGCCGCCGACAAAGAGCGGAGCCGACCGCGCACCGTGACGGGCCTGGCCGGTGCCCTTCTGCTTGTAGAGCTTCTTCTTCGTACGATCGACTTCGGCGCGCGTCAGAACCTTGTGCTGACCCGAACGGCGCTTGGCAAGCTGCCACACGACAACACGCTGAATGAGATCGGGGCGAGGTTCCAGACCGAACACAGAATCCTTCAGTTCGATGTCGGTTGTCTTGTCGGAGCCGAGCGTGAGGACTTTCGTTTTCATCTTATGCCTCCGCCGCCTGTTCGGCCGTTGGCGCGGCGGCCTTTTCGGCCTTCTTCACCGATGCCGGCTTCGGCGCTTCCTTCGGGAGCGCGTGCTTGACGGCGTCGCGGACCATCACCCAGCCGCCTTTTGAACCAGGCACTGCGCCACGGATCATGATGAGGCCGCGTTCGACATCGACCTTCGCGACTTCGAGGTTCTGCGTCGTCACGCGATCCACGCCGTAATGGCCGTGCATCTTCTTGTTCTTGAAGGTCTTGCCCGGATCCTGACGGCCGCCCGTACCGCCCAGCGAGCGGTGCGAGATCGAAACGCCGTGAGAGGCTTCGAGACCGCGGAAATTCCAGCGCTTCATGGCACCCGAAAAACCGCGTCCAATGGTGATGCCCGTGACATCGACCTTCTGGCCGGGAACGAAATGGTCGGCCTGCAGCATATCGCCGACATCGAGCAGGTTCGCCGCATCGACCCGGAATTCGACCAGCTTCTTCTTCGGCTCGACTTCAGCCTTCGCGAAATTGCCGCGATCGGCCTTCGTCAATCGCTTTGCCTTGGCAAAGCCCGCTCCGAGCTGGACGGCGGTGTAGCCGTCGGTTTCTTCCGTGCGGCGTCCGACAACCTGACAGCCATCCAGCTTCAGGACCGTGACGGGCACATGCCGGCCGTCCTCTAAAAAGAGGCGGGTCATGCCGACCTTCTGTGTGAGAACACCTGTGCGCAAGGAAAGCGCTCCTTAATTCAGCTTGATCTCAACGTCGACGCCGGCCGCAAGGTCGAGCTTCATCAGCGCATCGACCGTTTGCGGCGTGGGTTCGACGATGTCGAGAACACGCTTGTGCGTACGGATTTCAAACTGTTCGCGGCTCTTCTTGTCGACATGGGGCGAACGATTCACGGTGAAACGCTCGATGTCCGTGGGCAACGGAATCGGACCGCGCACCTGTGCGCCCGTGCGCTTCGCCGTGTTGACGATTTCCCGCGTCGAGTTGTCGAGGATGCGGTGATCGAAGGCCTTCAGCCTGATCCGTATATTTTGGCTCTGCATCTTTGTATTCCTTCGATACCGCTTCCGTTTACTTCAAAATCTTTGCGACGACGCCTGCGCCGACGGTTCTGCCGCCTTCACGGATGGCGAAGCGCAGCTTCTCTTCCATCGCGATCGGCACGATCAGTTCCACTTCCACCGACACGTTATCGCCCGGCATCACCATCTC
>DASZRY010000011.1:0-3101 GCA_035548975.1 Rhizomicrobium sp. | reverse complement strand
TGTTCGCCGATCTGCCCGTACAGCCGGCCTATGACGTGGGCGCGGTGCGCGCGCGGCTGGAAGAGATGCTGTCCAAAATGCGCACGGCGGCAAGCTGGCCGTGGAAGGCTTCGACGGTCGATCGCTATCGCGAGCGCGTGTGGCCCGCGCTGATCGCCAAACTTCCCGACGCGCAGGAAGCGCAGCGGTTTCGTGCAGAGATCGAGGCGGAGGCAAGGCGGCTGGATAACGCTTGACAGATTCCTCCACCCGCCGTCGCATCACGATGCCCCCTGCACTGCCGCCAACGGACCCTCGCACTGGGGTAGGCGAAACATGAAGACGACGCGCTATTTCGAGGAGCAGGTTCTGCGCAAGCGCCCCTACATTCAGCGCCAGTGGTGCGAGGACATCATCGCCGCGCCGATCCGGCGCGAGGCCCAGCCGGACGGCCGCATCCGCTTCTGGGGCGCCGTGCAGCAGCCGGGCGAGACTCGACTGCGATTCTTAAGAGTTGTTACACTGGAAGACGGAGAAACCGTTCTGAACGCCTTTTTCGACCGAAACTTTCGCGAGGGCCCGCCATGAGGCTGCATTACTATCCCGAGACGGACACGCTCTATATCGAGCTCAAGAATACGCCCGGCGTGGAGACGCGCGAAATCGCCGAAGGGTTGATCGTGGACCTCGACGCGGAAGGCCATGTTGTCGGATTCGACATCGACCACGCCTCGACGACGCTCGACCTGTCGCGGGTGGAAACGGTGTCTCTGCCCCCCGCGCATGCGGCGGAGTAAGGACACGCATCGGTTCACCTGACCTGGCACGGGCGGGCGCAGCATGAGCACATCGCAGGCCGAGGAGGCCGAAGACCTGGTCCTGGCGGCCGAGGTGAAAAGTGGCGCGGCCGTGCGCTCGCCGCTCGACGAATTCCAGGAAGGCACAAGGCGGCTGACATCCTTCATCGGCCATCCGCCGGGGCTGGGCTGGCTTTCCATGTCGGAAGTCTGGGAGCGCTTTTCCTATTACGGCATGCAGGCGCTGCTCGTGCTCTACATGACGAACTATCTCTTCAAGCCGGAGAATATCGGCAAGGTCTGGGGCTTCGCGCCGTTCTCGCACGCGATCGAAGCAGTCTATGGCCCGCTTTCGCCGCAGGCGCTGGCCAGCGCCATTTTCGGGCTTTATGCGGGGCTTGTGTACGTCACGCCGCTGGGCGGGGGATTGCTGGCCGACAGGCTGCTGGGCCGCACGCAGACGGTGACCATCGGCGCATCGCTGATGGCGCTCGGCCATTTCCTGATGGCGTTCGAGGCGAGCTTGTTGCCCGCGCTTCTGTGCCTGCTTCTGGGCGTGGGCTGCTTCAAAGGCAACATCGCCTCGCAAGTGGGCGATCTCTACGCCGAAGACGATCCGCGCCGCGCCGACGGATTCATGATCTATTTTCTCGGCATTCAGATTGCCGTGATCGTTTCGCCGCTCGTCTGCGGCACGCTGGGCCAGACAGTGGGCTGGCATTGGGGCTTCGGCGCGGCCGGCGTGGGCATGGTGATCGGTCTGGGCGTTTATCTGAGCGGCCGGCGCGCCCTGCCGCCCGAACCCTCTCGCGACCGGGCGAAAGCGCGCAAGCGCCCGCCGCTCACCGCGAAAGACTGGCGCGTGGTTCTGCTTCTGGTGGCGCTGCTGCCGGTGCTCGCACTTTCGCTCGTCAGCAATCAGGAGATTTTCAACGCCTATCTCGTCTGGGCGGAGAAGAATTTCCAGCTCGTGTTCTTCGGCAAGACCATGCCCATCACCTGGATGCTCTCGGTCGATGCGTTCGTTTCGACCGCGCTGATGGCCTTCGTGATCTGGTTCTGGCGCCAGTGGGCCAAGCGCTGGACGGAGCCGGACGAAATCACCAAGATTCTCATCGGCACCGCGATCAGCGCATTCGCGCCGCTCGTGCTTGCGGCCGCGGCGTGGCGCGTTGCGCAGACCGGCGAGCCCGTTTCGATCTTCTGGGCGTTCGGCTTTCACATTGTCAACGATCTGGGATTTTCGATGGTGCTGCCGGTAGGGCTTGCGCTTTATTCGCGCGCCGCCCCCAAAGGCCTCTCGGGCACGATGATCGCGGTCTATTACCTGCATCTCTTCGCGGGCAACATGCTGATCGGATATGTGGGCGGGCTTCTGAGCACGATGACCGCAGTGAACTTCTGGCTGCTGCATGCCGGCATGATGGCGGCAGGCGCCGCACTGTTGCTGGGCGCGCGGACATTCTTCGGTCACATGCTGGCGCCGGTTTACGGCGAGGCGAAATCGTAAGTTCATACGCCGGGGACGGTTTCCTTCAACCGCCCGCCGACGCGCACGGGTTCGATGCGCGCCGCCAGACCCTTTGCATCCGTTTCGACGAACACCGCGCAAAGCGTGGCGGGACCGGCGGCCGGCTGAAAGCGGCCGGACGACATCTTTTTCGTGAAGCGTTGCAGCGGCTCGAATTTCTCCATGCCGATGATGGAGTCATAGTCGGCGCAGGCGCCCGCATCGGTCTGGAAGGCGGTGCCGCCGGGAAGGATTTGCGCGTCCGCCGTCGGCACATGGCTGTGCGAACCCACGACAAGGCTCGCCCGCCCGTCGCAGAAATGGCCCATCGCCATTTTCTCCGATGTCGCTTCGGCATGAATGTCCACAACGATCGCATCGGCGCCTTCGCCGAGCGGGCACGCATTCAATTCGGCATCGACCGCCATGAACGGATCGTTCTGCGGCTCCATGAACACGCGGCCGAGGGGATTGACGACAAGCACATGCGCGCCGTTTTTTGCCTGGTACAGATTGGCGCCCTTTCCCGGCGTGCCTGCCGGCAGATTGCACGGGCGCAGCACCCGGTCCTCCTCGCCGATGAAGGTGAGAATCTCCTTCTGGTCGAGCCAGTGATTGCCGGTGGTGATGCAGTCCACACCGTGCGCGAACATTTCGTTGGCGATGGCACGGGTGACGCCGAAACCGCCCGCGAGGTTTTCGCCGTTCAGGATCGTGAAGTCGAGTTTCAGCGCTTCGATGAGACGCGGGAGTTCCGCGTTCACGACTTCGCGGCCAGGTTTTCCGACGACATCGCCGATGAACAGAATGCGCAT
>DASZRY010000010.1:0-4642 GCA_035548975.1 Rhizomicrobium sp. | reverse complement strand
GCGTGCCGGAATTGCGCCTCGTAGGAATCGCTGCGCGCCGGGATGACCGACTTTATTTCCATCGGCTCGTCCCAATCGGATGCCGCTGCGACCGTACCGCGATCGGTGCCGAAACCGATGGCGATCGCATCGCCTCCATAGGCATTGCGTGCAAGTTCGCCGATGTTGAATTCACCCTGCCAACCCATGGCGGTGGCGGCCGCGTTGCCGATGTGCGAATTGTGCGCCCAGACAATGGCCTTGGCGTTCGGCCGGCGCGACATCAGCCGCTGCAGCGTGTCGAACATGTGCCGGTCGCGCAGGTTCCAGGATTCCGTCGCGCCATAATACATCGCGCGATAATATTCCTCGGCAGCTCGCACGATGCGCGCATTTTGCTGCGCGTCGAAGAAGTCTTCGCCTGCTTCGCCCGCCTGCGCGAGACGGTGATCCAGGAGTTCGCGCAGTTGTTCGCTCACCTGCTTCTCGCAACTTTCGAGTCCTGCAATAGCGCGACGGCCATAGCTTTGCGGTGAATCCTGCCAGGGCGTAAGACAGCCATACCGCCTGCGCGCGGCTTTGGCTGCCTCTGGATCGGTACGGTGCAAATAGGACAGAACAGCGGCGATGGACGCGCGCATGCTGTAAACGTCGAGGCCGCGGAACTCGACGCGGGCGTCATCTGCGCGCTTGTCGTTGAAGGCGCGCAGCCATTCGACGAACTCCTTCACCTCGCGATTGGCCCACATCCATGACGGGAACCGCGCAAATGCAGCCTCCTCGCGCGGCATATGGGGGCGGTGGCGCACGAACCGGTCAATGCCGGCGGCATCCGGCCAATCGGCCTCAACCGCCACGATATTGAAACCGTGATGCACGATCAGATGACGGGAGATTGCGGCACGCGCGCGATAGAATTCGCTGGTCCCGTGCGTTGCTTCGCCAAGCAGTACGAGCCGTGCGCCGCCAAAGCGATCAAAGAAGGGGCCGAAGCCCACATCCTCCGGCGGGGGCAGGTCTTCGCCGGCCGCACGCAATGCGCGGGACAAGTCGGATGGGCGGACTTTTTCGAGTGTATGGGCCAACACCTGCTCCCTTTTCCTTGCGAAAATGGACGGCAAGACACAATTGTTCCGGCCCGAAGACGATATATATGGGCACCATGGATCCGATTGACGGAAATCAAACCGCCGAGGCGCCGCTGAAAGGCCCCAAGCGCATTCAGGCCTATCTCAAGAACCTGCCCGACCAGGCTGGAGTCTATCGCATGCTCGACGACAAGGGGAATGTCCTCTACGTCGGCAAGGCGAAAAGCCTGAAAAAGCGCGTTGCGTCTTACGCGAAATCGGGCGGGCACACCGATCGCATCGCGCGAATGATCTCCGAAACTTCGGAGATGATTTTCGTCACCACGGCGTCGGAAACCGAGGCGCTGCTGCTTGAATCCAATCTCATCAAGCGGCTGAAGCCGCGCTACAACGTCTCCTATCGCGACGATAAATCGTTTCCGAACATCCTGTTGCGGGAAGACCATGAGTTTCCGCAGCTACTCAAGCATCGCGGCGCCAAATCCACCAAAGGCATCTATTTCGGGCCGTTCGCAAGTGCCCAAGCCGTCAATCGCACGTTGAATACATTGCAGCGGGCGTTTTTGCTGCGTTCTTGCTCGGACTCGGTTTTCGAATCCCGCACGCGGCCATGCCTGCTGTTCCAGATCAAGCGTTGCAGCGCGCCCTGCACGGGCCGCATCGACAGGGATGGATACGCAGAGCTGGTGCGCGAGGCGGAACTGTTCCTGAACGGCAAATCGCGCGCGGTGCAAGCGACGCTTGCAAAGGATATGAACGAAGCGGCTGAAGCACTCGACTTCGAGCGGGCCGCGCGCCTGCGGGACCGCATTCGCGCGATGAACCAGATCCAGTCCCATCAGGGCATCAACCCCACGACCTTCGCCGATGCGGATGTATTCGCGGCCTTCAGCCAGGGCGGCGAGACTTGCATCCAGGTGTTTTTTTTCCGCGCCGGACAGAACTGGGGCAACAAGCCCTATTTTCCCAAGCACGACCGCGAGCTTTCCGCTGCCGAGGTGCTCGAAAGTTTTGTCGGTCAGTTTTATGACGAGCGGCCGACGCCAAGTCTGATCCTGCTGTCCGAAAGCGTTCCGAATTGCCACCTTCTGGAAGAGGCGTTCTCGCTGCGAGCCGAACGCAAGATCGAAATCTCCGTGCCACAGCGGGGCGAGAAGCGCGAGATCGTGGACATGGCGCTGCAAAACGCGCGCGAGCAATTGTTGCGGCGCCTCGCCGAAAACTCCGCCCAGCGCGAATTGCTGGAAGGCGTAGCCGAAGTCTTCGGCCTCGAAAATCCGCCGAGACGTATCGAGGTGTATGACAACTCGCACATCCAGGGAACCAATGCGTTGGGTGCGATGATCGTGGCCGGCCCGGATGGGTTCGAAAAAGGCGAATACCGCAAGTTCAACATCAAGTCAGCCGAGCTCACGCCCGGCGACGACTACGGCATGATGCGCGAGGTTCTGACCCGGCGTTTCGCCCGCCTCGTCAAGGAAAGCGGCAATGATGACGCCCGCGCCAAATGGCCCGACATCGCGCTGATCGACGGCGGGCCGGGGCAATTGTCGGTGGCGCAGGCCGTGCTGGAGGATCAGGGGATCGAAGATGTGCTGCTGGTCGGCATCTCCAAGGGGCCGGATCGCGATGCGGGGCGTGAACACTTTTACATGAAGGGACGCGAGCCTTTCCGGCTCGATCCCAAGAGCCCGGTCCTCTACTACCTGCAACGCCTGCGGGACGAGGCGCACAGATTCGCCATCGGCAGCCACCGGAAGAAGCGGTCGAAAGCCATAGGCTCCAATCCCCTCGACGAGATAGGGGGTATCGGGGCCTCTCGGAAGCGGGCCCTGCTCCAGCATTTCGGCTCGGCCCGCGCGGTTGCCGGGGCCAGCCTTAACGACCTGGAAAGCGTGGAAGGCGTCAGCGCCACCCTGGCAAAAAAGATTTTCGATTTCTTCCATCCGGGCGGGTGACGGGCCGCTCTGGTTTGCTAAATTCGGGTCATGTTCAATATCCCCAACATCCTGACGATGTTCCGCATCGCGCTGGTGCCGCTGTTTGTGCTGGCCATGGTGACGGCCGGGGATTCGGCGCGGATCACAGCTTTCATAATCTTCTGTCTCGCAGGTATCAGCGACGCGCTGGACGGGTTTGCCGCCCGCAAGCTCCGGGCGGGCTCGGATTTCGGCAAAATGCTTGACCCCATCGCCGACAAGATCCTTGTCGCGGTGGCGCTGATGATGCTGGTGGCCGATGGCGTGTTCGATGGCTACAAGCTATTCCCGGCGCTCATTATCCTTGCGCGTGAAATCCTGGTTTCCGGCTTGCGCGAGTTCCTCGCGGGACTGGATGTGAGCGTGCCCGTCTCGCGCATCGCCAAGGCCAAAACGGCCATTCAGATGATCGCAATCGGCGCGATGATCCTGCGCCCGCTGGCCAACGGCTTCGCGCCCGGCACGCCGGCGACGGCCTACAGTACCTTCGCTTACAGCGCCTTGTGGCTGGCAGCCGCGCTGACTGTCTATACCGGCTACGTCTATTTCCGCGCGGGCCTTGCCCATGTGCGCCCTGCCCGCGCCACGCATGGAGAGCCGGTGTGACGCTGCTCTATTTTGCCTGGGTCAGGCAAAAGGTGGGCGTTGCCGAGGAGACCATGAACCTCCCGCCGGGCGTGACGACACTGAAAGACCTGATCGCGCACCTTGAGCAACGCGGCGGCGGCTATGCCGAAGCCTTCGGCAATCCGCAGCGATTGCGCGCCGCCGTCAATCAGGAACATGCGGGATTCGATGCGGCGATTGCCGACAAGGACGAAATTGCCTTCTTCCCGCCGGTGACGGGCGGATGACACCGCATATCCGCATCCAGAACGAAGATTTCGACGTCAATGACGAACTCGAAGCGTTGGCGAGCGCGCAAATCGATGTGGGGGCGGTCGCAAGTTTTGTGGGATTGGTGCGCGGCGACGGCGGCCTGACATCGCTGACGCTCGAACACTATCCCGGCATGACCGAACGCGAAATCGAAAACCATGTCGAGGAAGCGAACCGGCGCTGGCCGCTATTGGGCGCAACCGTCATTCATCGCGTGGGGACGCTGAAGCCCGGCGACCGTATCGTGCTGGTCGCGGTGGCGTCGGCGCACCGCAGTGCGGCGTTCGAGGCCTGCGAATTCCTGATGGATTATCTCAAGACACGCGCACCTTTCTGGAAACGCGAAGACCGCGGCGGCGAAAGCGCGTGGGTCGAGGCGCGGGCGTCCGATGAAGAAGCCGCGGGCCGGTGGAAATAAAGTATGACCCCCTTACCCCCGCGCGGGGAGGTAAGAACTACAGCCTCACCGCCGACACTTCTTTCCGGGTATCTTCGCTGTAGTCGTTCATCAGCGTTTCGGTAATGGTGCCCGGCGTGAAGCGATAGGGGCCGATTTCCGAAACCGGCGTCACCTCCGCGGCGCTGCCTGTGATGAAGCATTCCGTGAAGCCGGCAAGTTCGTTCGGTTCGATATGGCGTTCGACCACCGGAATCTGGCGGGCGCGGGCAAGCGCAATCACCGATTGGCGGGTGATGCCGTTCAGGAAGCAATCCGGT
>DASZRY010000009.1:0-24045 GCA_035548975.1 Rhizomicrobium sp. | reverse complement strand
CTCGCCGACGGTCTCGTCATCGCCGAATTCGCCGACCAGAAGGAAAAGGGCGAGCCCAAGCAGCTTCTGATGTCGTCCAAATTCGCTTGCCCGGTTTCGGGATTCACCATCCCCGAGATTGAGCCGCGGCTCTTTTCCTTCAACAGTCCGCACGGCGCCTGCCCGGTCTGCGACGGGCTCGGCACGCAGCTCTATTTCGATCCGGCCCTTGTCGTCCCCGACGAGACGCTCTCCTTGCGCAAGGGCGCAATCGCGCCATGGTCGAAATCCTCCTCGCCCTATTATCTGCAAACGCTGGAGGCGCTCGCGCGGCACTACAAATTCTCGCTCAACGATCCTTGGGAAGACCTGCCGAAGAAGGCGCGCGACATCATTCTCTACGGTTCGGGCGAAGACGAGATCAAGTTCATCTATGACGATGGGCTTCGCAGATATGAAACCAAAAAGCCGTTCGAAGGCGTCATTCCCAATATGGACCGCCGTTTCAAGGAGACGGATTCCTCCTGGGTACGCGAGGAACTGGAGCGCTTTCAGGACACCAGCCCCTGCGAAGCCTGCAAGGGCTATCGCCTGAAGCCGGAAGCGCTGGCCGTGAAGATCGGCGGGCTGCATGTGGGCGAAGTCTGCGAACAATCGATCAAGAACGCCGACACTTGGTTCCGCGATCTCGACAGGCACCTGAACAAACAGCAGCGGGAAATCGCCGCGCGGATCCTGAAGGAAATCCGTGCGCGCCTGAAATTCCTCAACAATGTGGGCCTCGAATATCTGACGCTTGCGCGGTCGTCAGGCACGTTGTCGGGCGGCGAAAGCCAGCGCATCCGACTGGCTTCGCAAATCGGATCTGGTCTCACGGGTGTATTGTATGTGCTCGATGAGCCCTCCATCGGCTTGCACCAGCGCGACAACGAAAAACTGCTCGAATCGCTCAAAGGCCTGCGAGATCTGGGCAACACGGTTCTCGTCGTCGAACACGACGAAGAAGCCATCCGAACGGCCGATCACGTGATCGATATGGGGCCGGGCGCAGGCATCCACGGCGGGGAAATTATCGCCGAGGGCACGCCCGAGGATATCATGCGCTCGCCGAGGAGCCTCACGGGCAAATATCTCACCGGCATCGAACAGATCGCCGTGCCCGCGAAACGCCGCAAGGCCTTACACAATCGTTGGGTGAAGGTCGTAGGCGCCAAAGGCAACAATCTGAAGAATGTAACCGCAGAAATCCCGCTCGGCACCTTCACCTGCGTCACCGGCGTTTCGGGCGGCGGAAAGTCCACCCTCATCATCGAGACCCTGTTCAAGGCGGCTTCGCGCAAGCTCAACCAGGGCCGTGAGCATCCCGCGCCGCACGACCGCATAGATGGCCTGGAATTCCTCGACAAGGTGATCGACATCGACCAGAGCCCCATAGGGCGGACGCCGCGCTCGAACCCCGCGACCTATACCGGCGCCTTCACGCCCATTCGCGACTGGTTCACCGAACTGCCCGAATCGAAGGCCCGCGGCTATCAGCCGGGCCGCTTCTCCTTCAACGTGAAGGGCGGACGCTGCGAGGCCTGCCAGGGCGACGGCGTCATCAAGATCGAAATGCACTTCCTACCCGACGTCTATGTGCAATGCGATGTCTGCAAAGGCAAACGCTACAATCGCGAAACGCTGGAAGTGAAATACCGCGATCATTCCATCGCCGATGTTCTGGACATGACAGTCGAAGCCGGCGCCGAACTGTTCAAGGCCGTGCCGTCGATCCGCGAGAAGCTGGATACGCTGAAACGTGTGGGCCTCGGCTACATTTCCATCGGCCAGCAGGCGACGACGCTTTCAGGCGGCGAGGCGCAGCGTGTGAAGCTGTCGAAGGAACTGTCGCGCCGCGCCACGGGCCGCACGCTTTACATATTGGATGAACCGACCACCGGCCTGCACTTCCACGATGTGAAGAAGCTTCTCGAAGTGCTCCACGAACTGGTCGACAACGGAAACACAGTGGTTGTGATCGAACACAATCTGGAGGTCATCAAGACGGCCGACTGGATTGTCGATCTCGGACCCCAGGGCGGCGATGGCGGCGGAGAAATCGTGGCGAGCGGCACGCCGGAAGACGTGGCCAAGGCCGCCCGCTCCTACACCGGGCAATATCTCAAACAACTCTTGAAAAACCGCGCCCCGGAAAAGCCGGCCCAGGCCCGCAAACTCAAGGCCGCGGAGTAGTTGCGAACCTTCACGGCACGTCTGCGATAGCGGTGCGTGCCGCCGGCGGCGGAACGAGCGCGCGATAGGCAAATGCGCTGCCGCTCAGCATCAGACCGAAAATGAAGGGCGAAAGCACGAAGCTGAGTCCGTAAAGCATCGGCAGGTGAGGCCGCATTCTTTCCATGCGCGCAGCGGTCTCGGCAAAACTGCCGTCCCTCTGCACGGTCATTGCGTCGGGTCCGACGAGGATCGCCTCGCCGATCATCACCAGCAGAAAGATCGGCCCCAATGTTGCGAGCAGCACCAGAAAAAGCCGCCAAAAATTCCTGGACGTGAGTTGCCAGCCGCGTCCCAGGCTGATCTGTTCCTCCGCCACCGTCACCGGCGCGAGCAGCGAGAACAACCGCACGAATACATAGGCCCCCGCGAACAGGATCATGAGCGAAATCGCTGATCCGACGGCGGTAACCATCGGACTCGTCGCCTTCGGCACGATACCTGTCTTTGCAGCCGTCGCGAGCTCCGGTGCCAGGCCGGCCGCGCCCAGAACGGCGACGGCGACACTGCTCAGAAGTCCGGCGGCAAGGAAAATCAGTAACATCACAATCGCGAACACAAATGCGAAGGCAACGATTGCTCCATACATGCGCCATTCGGCTACGCCGAGCGAGAAATGAAAGAGCGAATGGCTGTGCGAAAGGCCAAGCGCTTCCCTGGTGAGAGACACATAGATCATCGCGTAGAAGATCAGTGAGATCAGAAGGTAGATCAGAATCGTCGCGGCGGCCTGTTCGACCAGCGCCGCATTGTCCTGGGCCACGGCCTGCGAAAAGCTTTCGTAATAGGGCGAGACCACGAAGAACCCGCCCAGCGTCAACAGAAGCATCGGCAGCCAGACCTGGCCGATGATCGTGCCGATATGGCCGAATGTGAAACCGTAAGAAAACGCAATGGTCTTGCCGACCGGGATTTTCGCCATGGGGCCTCCTCTTGAGCCGACTTTAGGGGCGGGGATTTGCACCCGCAATCGCGCCCGCTAAGCTACGGTTAAGCGGCACGTAAAAAGGGTAGGAACATGGCAATCAGCGACTATGGCGATTACGACGCGCTCGGCCTTGCAAACCTGGTTGTCCAACGCGACGTCAAGCCGAGCGAGCTTCTGGAGGAAGCGATCAATCGCGCCGAGACGATGAACCCCAAGCTGAACGCGATTGTTTATAAAGACTACGACAATGCGCGCAGCATGGCCAGCGGCGACTTGCCGAAAGGGCCGTTTACCGGGGTGCCGTTTCTCCTGAAGGACATCATGGCGATGACAACCACGATGCCGACGCGGCAAGCCTGTGCCTTCATGCCGCCGATTCCGTGGTTCCACGATTCCGTGCTGACATCGAAATTCAAGCAGGCGGGCCTTGTGCCTTTCGGCAAGACGAACGTACCCGAATTCGGTCTCGTCGCAACCACGGAGCCGAAGCTATATGGTGCCGCGCACAATCCGTGGAATTTGAACCATTCCACCGGTGGCTCCTCCGGCGGTTCGGGTGCCGCCGTTGCCGCCGGAATTGTGCCCATGGCCCATGCCAATGACGGCGGCGGATCGATCCGTATTCCCGCTTCGTGCAACGGCCTTGTCGGCCTGAAGCCGACGCGCGGCCGGGTCAGTCCTGGCCCGGATTTGGGTGAGTCCGTCGATGGACTGGCCATAGACCTCGTGGTGTCGCGAACGGTGCGCGACACCGCTGCCGCCCTGGACATCGCCTCTGGCCCGGTAATGGGCGATCCCTATTGGGAACCGCCAAAGCCTGCTTCCTATCTCGAAGCGATGAAGACGCCGCCGAAGAAGCTGCGCATTGCTATTGCTCTGAAGAAGCTGGATGGCGCAGCCCTTCATCCCGATTGCGTCGCCGCCGTCCAGCAGGCTGCCAAGATCTGCCGCGACCTGGGCCATGAGATCGAAGAAGCCTCGCCTTCGCTCGATCAGGCCACGCTCATTCCGGCGTTTACCGCGTTGTGGACCGGCAATCTCGCTGCCGGCATCGACACTATCGCGATGCTGACGGGCCAGACACCAAGCGAAGACAAGTTCGAAGGCACTACCTGGGGCCTCTATCAGGCTGGCAAGGGCGTGTCCGCGAGCCAGTATCTCCAGGCCAAGGCGCTTATCCAGCGCGCCGGGCGCGACGCCGCCAAATTCCACGAGACCTACGATGTGTGGCTGACGCCGACGCTTGGACGCCCGCCCGTGCCCCTCGGTACCTTCGATATGATGGAAAAGGATATTACGAAATCGTTCGGCGCGCAGATCGACTATGTGCCGTTCACTGCGATGCAGAATGCGACGGGCCAACCCGCCATCAATCTGCCGCTGTTCTGGAATGCGGATGGTCTTCCGGTCGGCACTCAATTTGTTGGCCGTTTCGGCGACGAGGAAACCCTGCTCAAGCTTGCCGCCCAGATCGAACAGGCGGCACCCTGGAAGGATCGCTACAAGTCTGTAAGGGTTTAAAGCCATGGCATTCGCGGAATATGACGAGTATGACGCACTCGGCCTTGCCCATCTGGTGCGCCGCGGCGAAGTCACGCCGCTCGAATTGCTCGAAGAAGCCATCAGCCGCATCGAGCGCCACAATCCGAAACTGAATGCGGTCGTCTACAAGGCCTATGACGAGGCAAAAGCCACCGCGAAATCGAAACTTCCCGATGGCCCGTTCAAAGGCGTGCCGTTTCTCATCAAGGACATCGGCATGGCAGTAAAAGATTGGCCGATGACCAACGGTTCGGCCTATCTGCGTAACAACGTCACCAAATACGACGCTGAATTGACGCGGCGCTATCGCGCGGCGGGCGTCGTTCTGATGGGCAAGACCAACACGCCCGAATTCGGTATTCCCGGCACGACCGAAGGACGCCATTTGGGAGTTTGCCGCAATCCGTGGAATCCCGATCACAGTTCCGGCGGCTCCTCCGGCGGCGCGGCATCGGCGGTTGCTTCCGGGATGGTGCCGATGGCGCATGGCAGCGACGGTCTCGGCTCGATCCGCATCCCGTCCGCGCAATGCGGCCTGTTCGGCATGAAAGTCACTCAATACCGCAATCCGGGCGCGCCGGACGATCGCGGCCGCGCCCACGGATTTGTTGTCGATCACGTGCTCACGCGAACGGTGCGCGACAGCGCGGTAATGCTGGATTGGACCGGCTATCCGGAAGACGACGCGCCCTATGCGCCGCCGCAAAAGTCGCGCCCCTATGCGGATGAAATCCAAACACCGCCGGGGCGCCTGCGCATTGCGTTCTCGACGGAAAATCCGAGCAACACGCCTTTGCATCCCGATGTGCAGCGTGTCTTCGACGATACGGTGAAGCTGCTGGGCGAACTCGGCCACACGATGATCGACTTTCCGAAATTCAATATCGACTGGCGCAAACTCTACATGGCGCAAGGATGCGTTTCGGGCGCGATGTTCGCCGCTTCCATCGACGAACTGAAACTGACGTTCGGCGAACCGCAGGAAGCCGATCTCGAACCGCTTGCCTGGGCGAGCTACCGCGCCGGAAGCCGGATTACCGCGGGCCAGGTCGGTTGGGGTCTGCAGATGCTGCGCCACATCGGCCGCGAAATTCTTGCCAAGTGGCGCGATTTCGACGTGCTGCTTTCGCCGGTAACCATTACGCCCGCTCCGCCTATCGGCCATCTCGATCCGGTGAACGTGGAAC
Organism: Rhizomicrobium sp.; assembly: GCA_035548975.1. GTDB lineage: Bacteria > Pseudomonadota > Alphaproteobacteria > Micropepsales > Micropepsaceae > Rhizomicrobium. The sequence goes on along the minus strand of DASZRY010000009.1, from coordinate 18,138 downwards.
CGCGCGAATTCAACCGGCGTCAGGCGCGCGTATTCGGCTACACCCCGCCCTACAATATGACCGGTCAGCCTTCGATGTCGGTGCCGCTCGGCATGTCGAGTGACGGCCTTCCCATCGGCATGATGTTCACCGGCCGCATGAGCGACGAAGCCACGCTTTATCGATTGGCCGCGCAATTGGAGCAGGCGCGTCCGTGGATCGACCGGCGTCCGCAGGTTTGGGGGTAATTGCGCTCAGCTATCGAGAGGATTTGTCCATCTCAGCCCGGTAAAGCGCGCAAAATCGCGATCGTTCGTGCAGAGCGTCAGCCCATGTTCAATCGCGAGTGCAGCCAGGTGGGCATCCGATACCGTGTCGCCGCCGGAATCGATTTCAACAAGCATCCGTCCGAGTACATCGGCGTGACGTTCGGTTGGTTGGGGTATCCAAACCATGTCACAAGAGAGCCATTGCCGCACTTGGGCCACGGCAGCCGGAACGCTTTCGGCCCTTATGAGAACGCGCGGGTTGGTCGCAATCCGCAAAAAACCAAGCAAACTCAGCCAGGGCAGTCCTACTCGCGCCTTGCCTCCAAGCTGATCATCCAGCCAGTTGCGCGCCCGCTCGTGATGCGGCGACAATTTCAAATGCGCATAGAGCAAGATATTTACATCAACCAGAAACACGCGGCAGACCCAATTTCTTCCGGTCGTGTTCCTCATCCATTTCGCGCAGTATTTCCTTTATCGACTTGGAAGGGTCGACGAATCCGCCGGGGTCGAAAACGCGGGTCCGAAACGGTTCGCGCTGTTGGGGTGCATCGATCTGCGCCAAGCCCTTGCGAAGCACCTCGTTGACGATTTCCTTGAGCCCGGCATCGCGTTCTTTGCGCATCCGCTCCAGGCGGATGGCCACATCGTCGTCGAGGGTCAAGGTCGTTCGCATACACGGAATTTCCCCTGTTTGATGTCTTGATGTCAAGAAAAATGCATCAAGACATCAGCTAGAAGTCCTCAAAATTCGACTATTTTCCTTTACCTCCCTGCTGTGGGCAGGCTCCACACCAACAAACGGAGGGATACCCAACCTCACCCCAACACCGATAAAAGGGCGAAAACAACCTCCGAACGACGGTCTTTATGAATCAACAGATCATGAAAATTCATGTCATCGGAGGCGGCCTGGCCGGCAGTGAGGCCGCTTGGCAGGCCGCGCATTCAGGCGTTCGTGTCGTGCTTCACGAGATGCGGCCCGTCCGCATGACGGACGCGCATGTAACCGGCGGCCTGGCCGAACTTGTCTGCTCCAATTCCTTCCGCTCCGACGATTGGGAGAACAACGCGGTCGGTCTGCTGCATGAGGAAATGCGCCGTGCGAATTCGCTCATCTTGCACGCGGCCGATGCGCACAAGCTTCCCGCTGGCGGCGCTCTTGCGGTCGACCGACACGGATTTTCCGCCGAAATCACGCGCGCGCTTGAAGAACATCCACTGATCGAAATCGCGCGCGAGGAGATCGCGGGGCTTCCGCCAGACGATTGGCAATCGGTGATCGTGGCCACTGGCCCGCTGACGTCGCCGGCCTTGGCGGAAGCCGTGCGAAAATTGACCGGCGAAGAGTCGCTCGCATTTTTCGATGCGATTGCCCCCGTGGTGTATCGCGAGTCCATCAACATGGACATCGCCTGGTTCCAGTCGCGCTACGACAAGAAGGGACCGGGCGGCGACGGCGCGGATTATCTCAACTGTCCGATGAACGAAGTACAGTATCGCGCCTTCGTCGAAGCGCTGTTGGCGGGCGAAAAGACCGAGTTCAAGGAGTGGGAGAAATCCACCCCCTATTTCGAAGGTTGCCTGCCCATCGAAGTGATGGCCGCACGCGGCGAAGAGACCTTGCGCTTTGGCCCGATGAAGCCTGTGGGTCTACAAGACCCGCGCAGCGAAAGACGCCCTTATGCGGTCGTGCAGCTCCGGCAGGACAATGCGCTCGGCACGCTGTGGAACATGGTCGGCTTCCAGACCAAGCTGAAGCATGGCGAACAGACGCGCATCTTCCGCATGATTCCCGGGTTGGAGAACGCGCAATTCGCGCGTCTCGGCGGTCTCCACCGCAACACCTTTCTCAACAGCCCGCGCGTACTCGATTCAACGCTGCGGCTGAAAGCGTGTCCGCGTTTGCGTTTCGCAGGTCAGGTCACAGGAGTTGAAGGCTATGTGGAAAGTGCGGCCATCGGCTTGCTCGCCGGCCGGTTTGCCTCCGCGGAAATGAGCGGACGCAAAATCATTCCGCCACCGGCCACGACCGCATTGGGTTCCCTGCTCAATCACATCACGGCCGGAGCGGATGAAAGAAGCTTTCAGCCAATGAACGTCAATTTCGGACTGTTCCCCGAGCTCGGCGAGCGCGCACGCGGCAAGGATCGCAAGAAACTAATGGCGCACCGCGCCATACGCGATCTGCAGGACTGGCTTGGCAACGTAAGGGAGGCGGCCGAATGAATCAGAACCGGCCGCGCGTCGCGGCACTTAGCAATATCCATTGCTTGCGCGGCTGGGCCAACTGTGCCGGGTCGCGAAACGCATCGAAACCGGGACCAGCCATCAGTTTGAGATAGGCCGGGATCAGTGCCAGAGGCAGAAACGCCGCCAGAACGCGGCGCGGCTTTCCAAAACCGCGCGCTCGCTTGAGGTGATCCTCTGCCCGATGCGAAAGCTGCGCCATGACCGCTCTCAGCTTTTCGCCGCCGTGCCCTGCAAACACCTCTTCCGGCGAAAGGTTGACGGCATTGAGCAAATCCATCGGCAGGAACAGCTTGCCCCGCGCCGCATGATGCGGAACGGCACGCAATATGCCGGTGAGCGCATAGGCGACGCCCGCCTCGCGCGCCTGCTCATCGTAGCGTTCGCCTCCGCCCAGAATCCGCACACCCAATTGTATGAGCGAGCCCACAGTTTCCGCCCCATATTTCTCCAGTGCACCGATGCTATCGAACGCATGGGGCGAGACGTCGAAACTTCGGGCATCGATCATTGCATCGAACAACCGCTGAGGCAGCTCGAATCGCTTCAGGACCGCGGCTAGCGCCACAGTCACATTGTGCGAACGTGGCGTGCCTGCGCGCGCTTCCTCCAAGGCTTCGCGCCACCATTGAAGGCGTATCTCGCCAATCATCGGCTCGCGCACGCTTTCGCCCACGCGTGCGATCTCATAATTGAAAGCGTAAAGCGCAATCAGCGGAAGGCGCAGATGCTTGGGCGCGAACAGCACGGAAAAATAGCGGTCGGGATCGTGCCTGCGCACGGCATCCACGCAGGCAGCGAAGGAGGCGCTCGGGTCCATTATCCGCCAAAGAAAAGGCCGCCCGGAAGTCCCGGGCGGCCGATCCTATTCCAATTCCGCTTCGGTCAGAGAATGTTCTGCGCCGCCACCATGCAGAACAGCATCGGGATCGAAAGCAGCGTGTTGATGCGGCTGAACTGCCCGGCCGTCTTGCCGGCCGCAGCTTTGTCCGCCGCGGCCAGATCGGGATATTTGCCGCCGATGTTCAGCGCCTTCTGCTGGTTCGGCCAAATCACGAACCACACGTTGAACCACATGATCGTGCCCAGCCACATGCCGATGCCGATGATGATCGCCTTGGGCGATACGAAGCCTTCGATGGAATCGAGCGTGTAGGCCTGCAGCAGATAGCCGTTCATATAGGCCAGGATGATGCCGAAGAAAATTGTGCTCATCGCACCCCAGCGGAACCAGAACAGCGCCGCCGGCGTAATGTATTTGCCGAGCGCGGGACGCAGCTCCTCCGGAATCTTCGGCGTGGTGGGCGTCGAAACGAAATTGAAATACCAAAGCAGGCCGATCCACATCACGCCCGAGATAACGTGGCACCAGCGTACGAAGAACGGCCAGAACGAGGCCGCGTCGAACCCTTGTGTCTTGCAATAAATGCCGAACACAATGGCCGCGAGCACAAAGCCCGCGATCACGACGTTACGCAGATTTCCCAGAAAAGCAGCCATGACGTTGCCCCCAAATGCGTTATTGAGTCTTGCCCCAGTCTAACGCCAGTTTCGGGGTCTGTTGAAGGGATTTTGCCTAGATTGTGAGCCGTTTGGGGCGGCGCACATTCAGCCAGGCCACCACGATCAGCCGGGTCACCATGACCGCGGTGAAGAAGGAGGTAATGATACCCACGCCTAACGTCACCGCAAAGCCGCGCACGGGGCCGGAACCCAGCTGGAACAGGATCAACGAGGCGATGAGGTGGGTCATGTTGGCATCGACAATGGTCGCCATGGCGCGCCGGAAACCGGTGTCGATGGAAGCGATCATGCCCCTTCCGTTACGGTGTTCCTCGCGAATGCGCTCGTAAATCAGCACATTGGCGTCCACCGCCATGCCCATCGTGAGAACAATGCCGGCGATACCAGGCAGCGTCAGCGTGGCGCCGAACAAGGTCAGCGCAGCCATCAGAAGCACAATGTTCAAGGTCAGCGCGATATCCGCAAACAGCCCGAAGAGGCCATAACGGCCGATCATGAAGAGCGCCACCAGCGCAAGGCCGGCAATCGCCGAATAGCGGCCTGCCTTGACCGAGTCGGCGCCCAGTTCAGCGCCAACCGTGCGTTGCTCGATTACCTTGAGTGGCGCCGGCAGCGCGCCTGCACGCAAAAGCACAGCCAGATCGTTGGCCGTCTCGCTGGTGAAGCTTCCGGAAATCTCGCCCTGCCCGCCCAGGATCGGCTCGCGGATCACGGGCGCCGAGATGATCTTCTTGTCGAGCACGATGGCGAAGCGCCGGCCCGTATTGGCCTTGGTTACATCGCCGAATTGGCGCGCGCCGACGGAATCGAAGCGAAAACTGACGTTGGGTTCGCTCGTCTGCTGGTTGAAACCTGCCTGCGCATTGGTCAACCGGTCGCCCGAAACCATGATGCGCTTCTGAACGACCAGCGGGGGAAGCGGTGGCTGGCCGGGCCTGGTCTCCTGCGGCAGCAACTCGTCGCCAATCGGAACGATGCCGCGTGCGGCCAATGCCGGATCCGCGCCTTCGTCCACCAGCTGGAACGTCATCTTGGCGGTGGTGCCCAGAAGATCGATCAGCCGTTTGGGATCGGAAAGGCCGGGCACCTGTACGAGAATGCGGTCTTCGCCCTGCCTTTCGATGGTGGGTTCGCGCGTGCCCATTTCGTCGATGCGGCGGCGCACGACTTCAATCGACTGGTTGAGCGTCTGCGTTTTTGTCTGCGCCTTGTATTCGTCGGTCAGCTTCATCGAAAGCTGATTGCCGCCGGATTCCGCGATCGCGAATTCCCTGGTGCCCACGCCCAGGAGCGAACTTGTGAGGACCGGATTGAGGTCGCCGACGATCTTCTTCGCCGCATCGTATTGCTGCGGATCGCGGATCTTGACCGTGATCGTATCGTCCTTTGCGGACACGTTGAACGCGATGTGCGCCTTCCTGAGTCCCACGCGGACATCGCTCATCACCGACTCGAGCTTGTCCTTCTGCACCTGGTCGAGCTGCACTTCGAGCAGGAGATAGGAGCCACCCTGCAGATCGAGGCCGAGACTTACCGTGTTGTGCGGCAGCCAGGCGGGCAATCTGGAAAGCACGCTGTCAGGCAGCGCATTGGGGACGGCGACCAGCAGGCCCACCAGCACGACGAGGCCGGTGACGATGCGACTCCAGAGTGAGACCTGCAGCATTCCGGCGCTCAGTCCTTGTTCTCAGGGCTTTTGACACGAACTTCGCTGAGCGTCGATTTCAGCACGCGCACCTGCACATTCTCGGCGATATCGACGAGAATTTCCTGATCGTCCTTGACCTTGGCCACCTTGCCGACGATACCGCCCGCAGTGACCACCGTGTCGCCGCGGCGCACGTTCTCCACCATCTCGCGGTGCTGCTTCATGCGCTGCTGTTGCGGACGGATCATCAGGAAATACATGATCGCGATTATCGCGATGATCGGAACGAACGATGTGAGAAAATTGGTATCCATAGTGAGATCCTGTGCGGCGCGGGCGGACTATAGCGGCGGCCCCCTGCTTTGCAACCGCACGCGCGAAAGAGGCTAACCCCATGGCGAAACAACCAAAAATGGCCAAAACCGGGGCCTCTTCCGACCCCATGGCGCGCATCGCCGCGGCGCTGGAGCGACTGGCGCCCGCATCTGTGCTCACGGCAGCACCGGCCGCGGGTGCAGCCTTTGTCTGGGAACCCTCTCATGGCGGATTGGTGGCTGTCGAACAGGTCGCCCACATCCCGCTCTTCCTGCTGAAAGGCGTCGATCAGGCGCGCGACACGCTGCTCGAAAACACCCGCCGGTTTGCGGACGGCCTTCCCGCCAACAATGCGCTTCTGTGGGGCGCGCGCGGCATGGGCAAGAGCTCGCTCGTCAAGGCTGCCCATGCCGAGGTGAACAGAGCGCGCAAGGGCAAGGCGCAGCTCGCACTCGTCGAAATCCACCGCGAGGAGATTTCCACCCTGCCGCTGCTGCTGAGATTGCTGCGCGAGTCCGATCGCCGGTTCCTGCTCTATTGCGACGATCTTTCCTTCGACCGGGACGACACCAGCTACAAATCGCTCAAAGCCGCTCTCGAAGGCGGAATCGAGGGCCGGCCGCCGAATGTGCTCTTCTATGCCACATCCAACCGCCGCCATCTGATGCCGCGCGACATGATGGAGAACGAGCGCTCCACCGCCATCAATCCGTCCGAAGCCGTGGAAGAAAAGGTTTCGCTGTCGGATCGCTTCGGTCTTTGGCTCGGCTTCCACAATTGCGGCCAGGATGAATATCTCGCCATGATCGACGGCTACGCCAATCATTACGGATTGAAGGTGTCCGATCTTCACCCGCGCGCGCTCGCATGGGCCGCAGGGCGCGGCGGACGTTCGGGGCGCGTGGCCTGGCAGTTCGTGCAGGATTTGGCGGGCGAGTTGGGAAAGACGCTCGACTAGCGCGATGCCATCAGCAGCGGCCGCGGATCGACAGGCCTGGTGTCGTGGCGGATTTCGAAATGCAGCTGCGGTTCGGTGACGTCGCCGGTTTCGCCCGTGTAAGCAATCACCTGCCCGCGCGAAACCTTGTCGCCGCGATTGACCAGCGTGCGTTCGGCATGGGCATAGGCCGTGACGTAACCATCGTCGTGCTTGATCAGCACCAGATTGCCGTAGCCCTTGAGCTCATTGCCGGAATAGGTGACCACGCCGTCGGCAGCGGCATGGATGGGTGTCCCGCGATCGGCGGCGATATTGATTCCGTCATTGCGTTCGCCGGTGGACGATGCACCGAACGGCGAAATGATGCGGCCCGAAACCGGCCAGGCAAATCGCGCATAGCCGTTGTCTCGGGACTTGTCCTGATAATCGGATACATCGCGGTTGTTCGGCGAACTTGCCAGACGATCGATCACAGAATCCGCATCGGCGGTATCGGATTCGCCGTCATGGGGCCGGTAAGAGGCAAGCGTGATGGCCGGCGCGGTGCGTCCGTAGCGCGGCTTGGGCCGCGGAATGGGCGCACGATCCGCATAGAGCGGCCTGCGCGCTTCGCCCGGAATGCGCAATACCTCGCCGGTGTAGATCCTGTTCTTGTCGGTCAGGTCGTTGGCGTCGATCAGATCGGCGACGCTGATGCCGTAACGGCCGGCGATGCTGTAGATCGTGTCGCCGTCCTTCACTGTGATCGTGAAATGACCGTTCGCGCCCGGTCCATCGGCGATGGGCGGTTCCTTGTCGAAATGCGTGCAAGCCGAAAGTACGATAGCGGCGAACAGAATCGCGGCGGCAGAGCGGCCGCTGCGTCCTTCAAACCTTTCGCTCCGATCCACCCGCATTCTGCGGCTCCTGGGGCACGCCCGGCAACATGGGCACGAACATCACGGGGATCAGCGGTTCTCGCTTCACGCCCGTATCGGTCTTAATAATCTTGGTTAAAAGTTGAGAAATGCTTTCCGCCCTCGCCTTATTCCCAACGGGAGCGATCATGATTCCTCCGATTTTTAACTGTTCGATAAGACTTTCGGGAACTTCGGACACTGCGGCAGTAACAATTATGCGGTCGAACGGGGCCTGTTCGGGCCATCCCTTGAAGCCATCACCAAATCTTGTGGTGATGTTGTCGAGCTTCAGCTTGCGGAACCTTTCCTCGGCTTTTTTTAACAGCGGGCGATGCCGTTCGACGGTGTAGACGCGGCGGCACAAAGACGAGAGCACCGCAGCCTGATAGCCGGAGCCGGTGCCGATTTCGAGCACACGCATCTTCTCGTCGAGTTCGAGCGCCTCAGTCATGTAGGCCACGACATAAGGCTGGCTGATCGTCTGGCCGCAGGCGATGGGAAGCGCGGTGTTTTCGTAGGCGTTGGGCTCGAAAGTTTCCTCGACAAAGGCTTCGCGCGGAGTCTTCTCCATCGCCGAAAGCACGCGATTGTCCTTGATGCCTTGCTTGCGCAGCGCCGTGACGAGCGCGATGGCGCGTTCGTCCGTCATGTCCGGTTCTTTGCGAAGTGCTGATGCAGCTTCGCCGTCGCAAATTGCGCTCGCAGATTTTCGAGCACGCGGAATTCGGTCAGATTCAGATGCAGCGGCGTGATCGAGATACGCCCTTCATAGATCGCGCGCAGATCGGTGCCCTTGTCCGGATTGGAGCGCACGCGCTTGAAACCGATCCAGTAATAGGGATTGCCGCGCATATCGACGCGCCGGTCCATCACGGCGGTCTGCATGTCGCGCTTGCCCTGGCTCACGATTTCGACGCCGGTGACATTGCCCGGTTCGCGATCCGGGAAATTCACGTTCATCAAAACTTCCTGCGGTTCCGGCCATCCGATCTCCATCAGACGCTTGACGATCGCCGGGCCGTGCGTTTCCGCGCAGTGCCAGCGCACCTTGTAGCCTTCCTCGAAACCGTAAGCCTGGCTGAGCGCGATGGAGGGAATACCGAGCGCGGTGCCTTCCATCGCGCCTGCGATGGTGCCCGAATAGGTCACATCGTCGGCGATGTTGGAGCCACGGTTGACGCCGGAAAGCACAAGATCGGGCTTTCTGTCTTTCATCAATTCCGCCACCGCCATCATCACGCAATCGGTGGGCGTGCCGGTGATCGCGAAGCGTTTTTTCTCGACTTCGCGCAGCCGCAAGGGAAAGGTCAGCGTGAGGGAGTGCGACGCGCCGGATTGTTCGGTTTCGGGCGCCACAACCCACACGTCTTCGGTGAGCGTGCGCGCGATCTTTTCCGCAATGGCCAGACCCGGCGCATGAATGCCGTCGTCATTGGTTACAAGGATACGCATCAGGGACCGATCTTCTCCAATCCCCCCATATAAGGGCGCAGCGCGTCGGGAATGGAAATCGACCCGTCGTCGTTCTGATAGTTCTCCATCACCGCGATCAGCGTTCGGCCCACGGCAAGGCCCGAACCGTTGAGCGTATGCACGAAGCGCGTGCCCTTGCCGTCCTTCGGACGATAGCGCGCGTTCATGCGGCGCGCCTGGAAATCGCCGCAATTGGAGCAGGAAGAGATTTCGCGGAAGCGGTTCTGGCCGGGAAGCCAGACTTCGATGTCATAGGTTTTCTTCGCCGAAAATCCCATGTCGCCGGTGCACAGCGTGACCACGCGATGATGCAGGTTGAGCCGCTTCAGGACTTCCTGCGCGCAATCGGTCATGCGTTCGTGCTCCGCCTGCGATTGCTCGGGCGTGGCGATGGAAACCAGTTCCACTTTCGAGAACTGGTGCATGCGGATCATGCCGCGTGTGTCCTTGCCGGCGGCGCCCGCTTCGGCACGAAAGCATGGTGTCCACGCTGTGAAGCGAAACGGCAATTGCGCTTCGTCGAGAATTTCCTCGCGGACGAAATTCGTCAGACTGACTTCGGCTGTCGGCAGCAGTCCAAACCGGCTTTCGCGAATTCTCGCGCTTGCATCTTTTTCCGCCGGCGCATCCTGTTCGATCAGCACTTCTCCGCTGACCGCCCAAAACTGATCCAGCTCGAATTTCGGCAGTTGTCCCGTGCCGAAAAACGCGCTGTCGCGCGCCAATATGGGTGTCTGCATTTCGGTGTAGCCGAATTGCTCCGTATGCAGATCGAGCATGAAATTGCCCAGCGCACGTTCGAGCCGCGCAAGCCCCGCCTTCAAGAACACGAAACGCGCGCCCGAAACTTTCGCCGCACGTTCGAAATCCATCAGCCCCAGTTTTTCGCCCAGATCGAAATGCTCTTTCGCAGCGTTTTTTCCGGGCCGGGAACCGAAGCGGCGGTGCTCGACTTCGACATTGCCGTTTTCATCCGCGCCATCGGGCACATCGCTTGCGGGGAGATTGGGAATGGACGCAAGAAGATCGTCGAGCGCCTTTTTCAGCGCGCGTTCTTCCTCTTCGCCTTTCTGAATCTCATCCTTCAGCCCTGCGACCTCGGCCAAAAGGCTTTGCGCCTGCGTTTCGTCCTTTTTCGCCTTGGCCTGTCCGATCAGCCTGGAGGCTTCGTTGCGGCGGGCCTGTGCTTCCTGAAGGCGCGTGAGCAACGCCCGCAATCCGTGATCGCGGTCCAAGATATCGTTGGTCAGGGCCTGCGCATCCGCAATTCCGCGGCGCTTCAATCCCCTGGTAAAGGCTTCCGGGTCTTCGCGAATGGCGCGGATGTCGTGCATGGAAGGGCGATCCTGAGGCTTTGCGGGTAATGGCACGCGGGAATAGGGCGGTAAAGCGTATGCCCTTGAGGCCGTTCTCGATCTCGCAATCCGCCCAAGCATGGAACTGGACGAGGAGGAAGCGGCTTTGCCGGACAAGCCGCCGCAACTCCCGGCGCCGGGCGACGGACCGGGCGCTGTAGAAGCCGTGCTTCAGCCGGTTGGTATTGCCGGGCTGGCCGCCGCGGCGGCGCTTCGCCGGTATTCGAACCTCTGCTCCGGAGCATTTTTTGGCGGACCGGCTTCCTTTGACGATCGAAATTGCGTTCATAGACCCTTCGTTTCCCTTCATTTTTCCTATAATAGGTTCTTTCTCTGAGTAGTCAAGGAATTTCTGCTGAAAAATGGACAAAATAAAACGGCGGCCCGAAGGCCGCCGTTCTGAAATCCCGCCCCGGTAGAGGCTGTTCTAGGCCCGCGCCTTCCGGCGGCGCAGCGCGCCGATTCCAGCCAATCCGGCACCCATCAAGCTCAAGGTGAGCGGTTCGGGCGTAGGTGCAGCGGCCCCTGCGGTGTAGAAATTGCCGAAGGCGAAATCCTCCTGGCTGCTGATGGTGAAGGAGGTTATCCCTGTGCCGATCCAGCCGTAGAAGGCCGCGCCGGAATCGCCCTGCACGTTCTGGGTGATGACGCTGCCATCCACCAGCGTGAGCGAAATTTCGATCAGATCGAACGGATCCGGCTCGATTTCAAAGCCCAAGGCCGTAACCGGGGTAACTGTGGCCCCGATCGAGGTCGAATTGTAGTCCGTATACACCACGCCGGTGTAGCCGCCCGACCAGGTCGCCCAGCCGCTACCGATCGTCACGACCGAAAGGCTCCTGTCCAAGCCGATGACCGTGCCATCGTCCAAGGTGATGCTGGACGTGGTCGACCCGACATTGGGATCGGTGGTCGTGTTGGTGATCGGGCCGGAAACATCCGCGGTCCACTGAGACTTATCGGTGTAAGTGGCGACGGAAGCGTCAGCCGCCGCGGAAGCGAAAAGCGCTGCGCCCAGAACAGCCGAAAACCCAAGCGAACGTATCGACATGGCATTACCCCTTACAAAATTCACTACCCGGGGGTACTGGAGCAAAAGCCGTGCCGGACCTGCAAAACCATGGTTTTCAAAGAGTTAATCTGAAGGCCGCCGATCAACCGTAATATCTTTTGACAGAAAGCCGTCAATTGCCCCCCGCAGGGGCTTGCGCGTTCCGTCCGCGCTCGATCAGCTTCACGCACCAGATGGAGATTTCGTAGAGCGCAACCAGCGGTATGGCGAGGCTGATCATGCTGATCGCATCGGGCGGGGTGATGATCGCGGCGACTGCAAAGATCCCGACGATCGCATAACGCTGCGCGCTGCGAAGCTGCGCCGATGAGACGATTCCAACCCGGCCCAAGAGCGTGAGCAGAACCGGCAACTGAAAGGTCAGGCCGAACGCGAAAATCAAGGTCATCACGAAGTCGAGATATTCGCTGACCTTGGCCTGCAATTCGATGCCGAGCGTGCCGTCGCCGCCTTTCGTTTCGTAGCCGACGAAGAAGCGGATCGCGAACGGAAGCATCACGTAAAAAACGAACGCGGCGCCGATCGCGAACAGAACGGGCGTTGCGATCAGGAACGGCAGGAATGCCTTGCGCTCCTGCCTGTAGAGGCCGGGGGCAACGAACATCCAGATCTGCGAGGCGACGATCGGGAAGGCCAGGCAGATTCCGGCGAACATGCCGACTTTCACATAGGTGAAAAACGTCTCGTACAGTGCGGTATAGATGAGATGCGCATTGGGTTGGCCCTTGAGTGCGCCGGCGAGCGGCTCGGTCAGGAACGCGTAAATGTGTTTCGCAAAGAAGAAACAGATCAGGAAACTGACCACAAACGCCAGCATCGAATAGATCAGGCGCTTTCTCAGTTCGATCAGATGCTCCATCAGCGGCGCTTTGGTCGCTTCGATGGCGGCTTCGTCTTCGGCGGTCGGCTTTGTCACGTCCGGTCCGCCTCGGCGGGCGCAGGCGGCGCAGGCTCTGCGGTTTGCGGCATCGTCGCCCGATCGGGGCCGGGCTTTTCGTCAGCGGGCAGAATGCCGTGTTCGATATGCCGCTGCATGTCGCGTTCGACATTGGCAAGCGGGCGTTCGGCGCGCAGCGCGGCGATCTCCTTCCGGAGTTCGTCGAGTTCTGTCTGGCGCGCCATTTCGTCGAAGCTGCGGCGGAATTCGTTCGCCATCGCGCGCGCCTTGCCGATCCAGCGCCCGATCATGTGCATCAGCCGCGGCAGATCCTTCGGCCCGACAACGACCAGGGCCACGATCAGCAGGATGAGGATGTGGGCCCAGCTCAGGTCGAACATGATCGCAGGTCAAAACACAGTTGGCGGATCATCTTACCCTCCCCTGGAGAGAGGGTCGAAATTTGCGGCACGCATTTTTCGACCGTCCCTCAAGGAGAGAGTGAAGTCATCTTCCGGCGGAGTCCTTTTCGTCGCGGCGATCGGGAAGATGGCGCTGATCGTCGGAATCGTTCAGCCCCTGACGGAAACTGCGAATGCCTTTGCCCACATCGCCCATCAGGTCGGAAATCTTTCCGCGGCCGCCGAAAAGCAGAAGGCCTACCACCGCCAAAATCAAAATGTGCCAGATGCTCAAGGCACCCATGGAACTCTCCTTCAACCCCCGCGCAGCCGGACTGTTAAAGCCCTGTACCGGCGGCGATGCAAGCGAGGCAGCCGGGAGTAGGCAGTCGGCAATCGGCAGCCGGCAATCGGGAGTTGGCAGTAGGAATATTCTTCTACTTTCTTCTCCCTATTTCGCGACTGCCGGCTGCCCACTGCCTATTCCCCTATTTCGCGACTGCCCGCTGCCGACTGCCTCCTCCCGGCTGCCCACTCACGCAATCAATATCTCCGCCTTGCGGTCCAAGGCGGAGGCCAGCGCGTTCAAGCGCTTCTGGACGGGATCGGACGCAATGGCCTCACGCCGCCTGGGGACATCGAGAACCACCCTGTTGGGCGTGAGTCTCAGACGGTAATTCGGCAGCTCGCCCGCCGCCGAGGCAGAGAGCGCGAAGGCGAGCCGGAGCGTGAGTCCCAGGATCTTCGCGTAGATCTCGTCTTCCTCGTTCAGCAGCCCCGCCTGTTTGAGCTGACGGGGGAAATCTTCATCTCCCGAATAGCGGTGATAGATCGCCGTCGCTATCAAGGCACGTTCGCGATGGTCTGCGCCGGAAAACGGGGCGGTGAGAATCTGGTTAAACGATCCGAAGGCGCGGTCGTCGGGATGACGGCGCCAGTTCACGTCGGAGAACAGGCACGCCACCCGGCGCACGCGCCGCAATTCGGCGGTCTCTGCGGGGAAGATGTCGGTGCACCACGAAAAGATTTCGGCTGCATGCGCCGGCACGCGCGCCTCGCGTGCGTTCATGCCGATGGCGAATTCGACAAGCGGATCCTTCGCGCGCTCTTCATCGCTCAGCCGCGCATGCAACAGCCCTTCGCGCAGGCCGAAGGCCGACACCACGATGTCCTTGAAATTGCCTTCGAGCAGAAGCCGCTCGAGCACGATGGCGCCATAGGGAAGCGCTTCCGCGCGCCGCCTGGAAATCACCTTCATGCGCTCGACGGATTTCTTCGACAGTTGCGAAACGACTTCGCAAAGGCGCAGCGCCCGCCTGCGCGGGATCGTATAGTGGTGCAGCACGTGAAGCGGGTAGCCTGCTTCTTCCATGTCCACGCGCGCGAAGCTGCGCCAGATGCCGCCCACCGCATAGAGCGAGCGGCCTTCGAGATTTCCAAGCTTGCGCAGCTTGTCGAGTCCTTCATCGACGATTCTGCGCGCCTTTTCCGGATCGTCTTTCGACAGATCCATCAGCCGCAAGGGACCATAGGGAAGCGTCATCGCAGCACCGGTGCGGCCGTCTTTCACCGTCACCATATCGAGACTGCCGCCGCCCAGATCGGCGACGAGACCATCGGCTTCCGGCGTGCCGGAGAGAACGCCTTCTGCCGCCAGACGCGCCTCTTCCTCGCCGGAGAGTATGCGGATCGGGCTTCCCCAGGCTGCTTCCGCTCTGCGGATGAAATCCTGCCCGTTGGTGGCGTCGCGGGCCGCCGCCGTGGCCACTGCCTCGCGCACAGGGGCTTCCAGGGCGTCGGAAATCATCTTGAACCGGCTGAGCGCCTCCAGCGCCATGCCCATACCATCCGCGTTGAGCTTGCCCGTGGTGACCATGTTGCGCCCGATGGCGCAAATGGCCTTTTCGTTGTGAAGGGTGGCTGGGCTTCTGCTGAACCCGTCGAACACCGCCAGACGCACCGAGTTCGACCCGATATCGACAATCGCGACATGTCCTTTGCGCGCGCTCGAGCGCGCGGAAGGGGTTGGCTTCGCTTCGTTTTGCGTCAGGGCGTTCACGGGACTCGAAGTTTACCGGGGGGCGGGAGCGATTGCCACCGCGCACACCTGCTACTTCTTGAGCGCCCGGCCCCGGCCGGAAAGCGACGGATTGGTCATGAAATAGGTGTGGGCCGAGAAGGCGTTGGGCTCGGAACCGGCGGGATCGCGCTCATAGGTTCCGTTTCCGTGCATGTGCCAGGTCTGCGCCGTGTCCTTGAGGAGGGCGACCATGATCTGGTCCTGCACCTGCTGGTGGACAGTGGGATTTTCGATCGGCACGAGCGCTTCCACCCGGCGGTCGAGATTGCGCGGCATCCAGTCCGCCGACGAGATGTAAACCTTCGACCGCGGCGACGGCAGGCCGTTGCCCGCGCCGAAACAGACGATGCGCCCGTGTTCGAGGAAGCGGCCGACGATCGACTTGACGCGGATGTTCTCCGACAAGCCCACAACGCCCGGACGCAAACAGCAGATGCCGCGCACGACCAGATCGATCTTCACGCCCTCGCGGCTCGCCTTGTAGAGCCAGTCGATGATTTCGGGATCGACGAGCGAGTTGAGCTTCGCCCAGATCGCTGCGGGCCGTCCTTCGCGCGCATGAATAATCTCTTCGCCGATGGACTGGATCAGCTGCTTGCGCAATGTCAGCGGCGAAATCGCGATCTTCTCCAGATTGACTGGCTCCGCATAACCGGTGATGAAATTGAACAGCTTCGCCGCATCGCGCCCCAGCGCCGGATCGGCGGTGAAAAGCGAAAGGTCGGTATAAACCTTTGCCGTCTGCGGGTGATAATTGCCGGTGCCGAAATGCACATAGGTGCGCAGATGGCCGCCTTCGCGCCGCACCACCAGACTGACCTTGGCGTGCGTCTTCAATTCGATAAAACCGTAGACGACCTGAACGCCCGCGCGTTCCAGATCGCGCGCCCATTTGATGTTGGCCGCTTCGTCGAAACGCGCCTTCAACTCGACCAGCGCGGTGACCGACTTGCCGGCTTCCGCCGCTTCGATGAGCGCTTTCACGATGGGCGAATCCTGCGAGGTACGATAGAGCGTCTGCTTGATCGCCACCACATTGGGATCGAGCGCCGCCTGACGAATGAACTGCACCACCACATCGAAGCTTTCGAAGGGGTGATGAACGATCAGATCCTTGGCGCGGATCGCGGCAAAACAATCTCCGCCATGATCGCGGATGCGTTCCGGGAAGCGCGCATTGTAAGGCTTGAACAGAAGATCGGCGCGGTCTTCGAGAATAAGCTGCTTGAGGTCGGAAAGACCCATCATATGCTGGATGACGAGTTCGCTCGGCTCGAGATCGAGATGTTCGGCTATGAACTCCCGCAATTCGGCCGGCATCGCCGCACTGCACTTCATGTGAATGACGGAACCGCGCCGCCGCCGCTTGAGAAGCGATTCGAAAAGCAGCACCAGATCTTCGGCTTCTTCCTCGATTTCCACATCGCTGTCGCGCAGGATGCGGAACATGCCCACGCCGGTTGGCGTGTGATCGGGAAACAGCTGATCGAGAAACATCTCGATCACATTTTCCACCGCAACGAAGCGCACGGCGCGTTCCTTGTCCGGCAGACGCATGAACCGTTGCAGCTGCGCCGGCACCGGCAACAGCGCGTTGACGAATTTCCCGTCGCGGCGGCGTTTCAAACGCAGCGCCAGCGCAAATCCGAGATTGGGTATGAACGGAAAGGGATGCGCCGGATCGATGGCCAGCGGCGTCAGCACCGGAAAGATCTGTTCGCGGAATTCCTTTTCCAGCCATTCGCGGTCGGTTGCGGTCAGCTCGCCGGGTTCCAGCACCTGTATGCCCGCCGCCCGCAATTCCGCCTTCAAGCCGACCCAGATGGTCTGCTGATCGGCGATCAGCCGGCCGGCCACCTGTTCCACCTGGGAAAGCTGTTGCGCAGGGGTGAGGCCATCGGCGCTGGGTGCAGCGATGCCTGCCCGCACCATGCCCTTGAGGCCCGCCACGCGGACCATGAAAAACTCGTCCAGGTTGGAGGCGGAAATGGAGAGAAACCGCACCCGCTCCAGCAGCGGATGGGCCATGTTCTGGGCTTCCTCCACCACCCGGCGGTTGAAGGCGAGCCACGACAATTCCCGGTTCACAAAGCGATTTGGCGTATCCGGATCAATGGGTTGGGCGCCAATAGGCGTTCCCAGAACCTCGGCGGCGAGCAGCTCCCGCCCCTCTTCAAACTCGATCTTCGGCTCAGCCATAAAGCGACGCTAGCGCAGGTTCATTAAGCTGTCATGACGCGCCGGGGCCGGCCCGCCGGGCACAATCCACCGGGAGTTGCATTGAAGGGGCTACGCGAATAACGTAGTATGCGCATGGAATTCGAGTGGGACGAGGCAAAGAGCGAACGCAATTTCCGGGAACGCGGTTTCGGCTACGATTTTGCGGCGCTGATTTTCGATGGTCCGGTCATCGAGTGGTGCGACATACGCAAGGACTGGCGCGAAATCCGGATCGCCGCCGTGGGCTCTGTCGAAGGCAGAATACTTACGGTGATCTATACAGACCGCAACGAAGTTCGCCGCATCATCTCCGCCCGGCGGGCGCGAAAGAAAGAAGTTGAACTATGGCAATCGCTCGCAAATCGTTGAAGGAAATCAAGGCGGGCAAACCCAAATTCTCCGCCGCCCGTTTCGATGCGACGTCGGAAAAAGACATTCGCCGCCACATGATTGAGGACGGCGAAGATCCGGGATACGCCGTTCGCGCCGAGGACATCCACACTCCTCAAATTATCCGCAAACGGCTCGGCATGACGCAGGAGCAGTTCGCGCGCGCCTTGCGCATTCCGCTGGCGACACTGCGCAACTGGGAGCAGGGGCGAAACGCCATCGATCCGGCGGCACGTTCACTTCTGATAGTGCTTGCGCACGATCCCAAGAGAGTGCTGGCGACGCTCGAATCAGCCGCCTGACCGGCCCAGCAAATCCCGTATCAGAGCCGTCGTCACCGGCCGTTTTTCCGCCAGCGCCTTTGCGTCGGCCCGCGCCACAAAATCGCGGATGGCCGCCGGCGAGCGTTCCAGCGACACGATCATTTGCGAAATCACGGCTTCCGG
>DASZRY010000008.1:0-34102 GCA_035548975.1 Rhizomicrobium sp. | reverse complement strand
GGCCCCGTTCAGGCCCGGTCTTAGCAGAAGAAGCCGGGCGGTCAAGGATTGTGGGGCGTTGGCGGGGGCCCTTTTACTTGGCTATGACGTTGAGGTTACAGTTCTTTTTCAACAGGGGGCCAGGGAGCCGGTTCAAAGATGCGGCGTATGCGCGTTTGGGGGAGTGTGGCGGTTCTTGGCATTGCCTTTTTCATCTCGGGATTTGATCGAAACGCTCCCCCGGTGGTGCGCCGCTATGTGAGTTTGGCCCGCAGCGAAGTGAACATGCGCGAAGGCCCCAGCTTCGATCACAAGGTCAAATGGGTCTATCACCGCCAGGGCCTACCCGTGCTGGTGGTGGCGCAATACGACGTCTGGCGCCGTGTGGAAGATTCCGACGGCACCACGGGCTGGATGCAAAGCACCATGCTGTCCGCCCAGCGCACCGTGGTGGTGACCGGTTCCAAACCCGCGCCCTTGCAGGACAATACACGCAAAGGTGCGCATGTTTCGGCCTACATGGCGCCCGGCGTGATTGCGCGGGTGCAGACTTGTACGCGAGACTTCTGCGAAATCGTCACCGCCGGCGCCGTCGGCTGGATCGAAAAGAAATACATCTGGGGAGTGGACAGGAGTGAAACCTTCTGAAGAACCCGCCGAACGCGGGTTCGACGCGCCGGGGGGCGAAGCGTCGGGAAATCCGGCCATCGCAGCCGTCGCGGAGGCAGAAGGTCTCTCGCGCTGGCTGCATGCGCCCGAAGGCGTGTCGGCCACGGGCGACAAGGTCGCCAGTCCCGTGGGGCAGGTGTCGTGGGCGATGTTCGAATGGGCGCGCAACCCATATGTGCTGCTCATCACGATCTATCTGTTTGCGCCTTATTTCGCGAACCATGTCGTCGGCGATGGTGTGCGCGGGCAGGGCATTTCCGGCGCCATACAGGCCTATAGCGGCATCGTTATTGCGATTCTTGCGCCTTTCCTCGGCGCCATCGCGGATTGCGGAGGCCGGCGCAAGCCCTGGATTGCGCTCTACACCGTCATCATGGCGGCAGCGATGCTGCCCATGTGGTTTGCCATGCCGCATTCGACGGGGTGGGATCTGTTCTTCATCGGCGCGCTGATTGCGATCACCAACGTCGCGTTCGAATTCTCCGCCGTTTTCCACAATTCGCTGTTGCCGACAATCGTCACACAGCGCGGCATCGCCGGTTTGTCTGGATTGGGATTGGCGCTCGGCAATGCTGCGGGGATCATCCTTCTGCTTTTCATGTTGATCGCGTTTTCGCTTCCCGGCGTCGTGCACTGGAGTTTCGTCCCTGAACACACTTTGTTCGGTGTCGATCAGGCGTTGCACGAACCGGAACGGTTGGCGGGCCCTGTCTGCGCGATCTGGCTGGTCGTGTTCAGCGTTCCGCTGTTCCTTTTCACGCCGGATCGGCCGTCCTCCAATACGCCGCTGTTCCAGGCGATGATGGCGGGCGTTCGGAGCGTCATCCGCACGATCCGCAGCCTGAAACACTATCGCAATATCGGCATGTATCTGCTGGCACGACTTTTCTTCAACGACGGAATGACCGCCGTTCTGGTATTCGGCGGCATCTATGCATCGAGCACTTTTCACTGGGGACCGATCCCGATGCTGGTCTACGGCATCGAGCTCAGCATCTTCGCCGTGCTCGGAGGATTTCTCGGCGGCTGGCTGGACAACCATCTGGGATCGAAACGTGCGATATTCGTGAGCATCGGCGGCACCACGATCTTCGGTCTTGCTTCGCTCACCATGGCGCCTGATCGTATCTTCTGGTTCATTCATTACGACGTGAACAGTGCCAAGCTCTGGTCGGCTCCATTCTTCAACACATGGCCGGAGCTGATTTTTCTGGGTCTCGTCAATTTCATCGCCGTCCTCATCACGGCCGGTTATGCCAACAGCCGCACCATGCTGGCACGCATCGCGCCGACCGAACGCATGGCGGAATTTTTTGGGCTTTATTCGCTTTCGGGCCAGTCGACGAGTTTTCTCGCCACCGGATTTGTAAGTTGGTTGACATTCGCATCCGGCAGCCAGCGCATTGGGTTGCTGGGCGAAACGATGTTTCTGACAATCGGCCTGCTCTTGATGTTCTTCGTCAGGGAAGAGAGAGCGAAGGCGATCTAGGCGATTGCTAGTGGCGGAAGTGGCGTACGCCGGTGAAAGCCATGGCAAGGCCTGCATCGTCAGCCGCCTTGATCACTTCATCGTCGCGGATTGATCCGCCCGGTTGTATCACGGCTGTTGCGCCGGCTTCTGCTACCGCAAGCAATCCGTCCGCGAACGGGAAAAACGCGTCCGATGCGGCTGCTGATCCCTTTGTCATCGGTTCTGCCCAGCCTGCGGCTTGCGCGGCTTCTTTCGCCTTGATGGCTGCGATGCGCGCGGAATCCACCCGGCTCATCTGACCCGCCCCGATTCCGGCAGTGACACCGTTCTTTGCGTAAACGATCGTGTTGGACTTCACATGCTTGGCGATGGTGAAGGCGAACAACATGTCGGCCAACTCTGTTTCAGTGGGCGCGCGCTTTGAGACGATCTTGAGATCGTTCAGTGTCGAATGCGCGTTGTCACGCGTCTGGACAAGGAAGCCGCCCGCCACCGTCTTGAATGTCCACCCGGCCGCGCGGGGGTCCGGCAGCCCACCCGCCAGCAACAGGCGCAAATTCTTCTTCGCCGACAGAATGCGCTTTGCATCCGCATCCGCATCGGGCGCGATGATGACTTCGGTGAAAAGCTTCGAAATCTCTTCAGCGGTTGTGCCGTCAAGTTTGCGGTTGAACGCAAGTATGCCGCCGAATGCGCTTACGGGATCGCACGCAAGCGCTTTCCTGTATGCGTCCGCGAGCGATTTGCCGATCGCGACGCCGCAGGGATTGGCATGTTTGATGATCGCGCATGCCGCACTTTCTCTCGGATCGAATTCGGCCACCAGTTCAAATGCGGCATCGGTGTCGTTGATGTTGTTATAGGAAAGCTCTTTGCCCTGCACCTGTTCGGCCGTTGCCACGCCGAACCGCCTTTCGCTGGTGACATAGAACGCGGCTTCCTGATGCGGATTCTCGCCGTAGCGCAGCGACTGGCGCAGATGTCCGGCAAGCGTTCGCCTGCGCGGTGGTTCCCTGTCGCCGTGCTTGGCCATTTCGCGTGCGAGCCAGTCCGAGACTTCCGCGTCGTAGGCCGAGGTGCGCGCAAAAGCGATTTGCGCCAGCTTGCGTCGAAGATTCAGCGTGGTCGCGCCGTTGTTGGCATCGAGTTCGGCCAGAACCGCCCTGTAGTCTTCGGGGTCGACCACAACGGTCACATAATCATGGTTCTTCGATGCCGCGCGTATCATCGCCGGTCCGCCGATGTCGATGTTCTCCACGGTTTCGTTGTAGCCGGCGCCTTTGGCGACCGTCGCTTCGAACGGGTAGAGATTTGAAACCAGAAGGTCGATGCCTTCGATTCCATGATCCTTCATCGCCTTCGCATGTTCTGGATTGTCGCGAACGCTCAAGAATCCGCCATGAATCTTCGGATGCAGTGTTTTCACACGTCCATCCATGATTTCAGGAAAGCCTGTGACCTCCGAAACATCGGTCACTCTCAGCCCTGCGTCGCGCAACGCCTTTGAAGTGCCGCCCGTGGAGATCAATTGCACGTCGCGTTTGGCGAGCGCGGAGGCAAACTCAACAAGCCCTGCTTTGTCGAAAACCGAAAGCAGCGCGCGACGGATCGGGCGAAGGGTCATGGCCGCGAGGAATAGAGGTTTCGCCCGGTCTTACGTCCGGGGTGCCCAAAAGAGAAGGGTGCCGGTTGCCTCAGGGCCGATTCGCCCGAAGAACGCTGTGGATCGCGGTGGTTAGCATCGCAAGGTCGTCGCCGCCGATGGTCAGGGCAGGGGTCAAATAGACGATATTGCGAAACGGCCGCACCCACACACCTGCGTCCACCAGCCGCCGCTTGAGCGTGTTCATGTCACTGATTCTATCCAGTTCCACCACGCCGATGGCGCCACGCACCCGCACATCCGTCACGCCGGGAAGGCCCAGACAATGCCCCAGCCCATGCGTGAGCTTCTTGGCGATTTCGGCCGATTGCAGCAGTCGCGGTTCGCGCTCGAACAGATCGAGCGAGGCATTGGCGGCGGCGCATGCCAAGGCGTTTCCCATGTAGGTCGGCCCGTGCATAAGCGCGTGGGCGGGATCGTCGCTCCAGAATGCATCGAATATTTTCGATGTGGCCACGGTCGCCGCGAGCGGCAAAGTTCCCCCTGTCAAACCCTTGCCGAGCGCGATGATGTCGGGTGCAATGTTTGCCGCTTCAAAGGCGAACATCGGCCCCGTGCGTCCGAAGCCCGTGAAGATTTCGTCGAGGATCAGCAACGTGCCGTGCTTGTTCGCAAGGTGCCGTAACCGCGCCAGGCACATCTCGTCGTGAAACACCATGCCGCCCGCGCCTTGCACCAACGGCTCCACAAGAATTCCTGCAATCTGATCGGCGTGGGAAGCCAGGAAATTGTCGAGGCGCGCCGTGCTTTCGTCGTCGCGCGGCAAATCGGCGATGTAATGCTCCGGCAGCACGCCGGTGAAGAGCGAATGCATACCTTCTTCGGGATCGCACACCGCCATTGTGGCAATGGTGTCGCCGTGATAGCCGCCCTTGAATGCCAGAAACCTCGTCCGGCTCCGCACGCCTTGATTGAGCCAGTATTGCGTTGCCATCTTCATGGCGACTTCCACCGCCACCGATCCGCTGTCACTGAAGAATACGCGCGCCAGCTGCTTGGGTAGAAGTTGGCAAATCCGGCGCGCCAATGTCAGCACCTGCTCATGTACCAGCCCGCCCAGCATGACATGCGGCAGAATCTCGAGCTGTCGCCCGACGGCCTCACGAATGTGCGGATGATTGTATCCATGACATGCCGTCCACCACGATGCGATGCCATCGATCAATTCGCGGCCATCGGCAAGTGTGATGCGTGTGCCCTCTGTCCTTACGGCAGCCAATGGCGGCACGGCTGTTTTCATCTGGGTGTAGGGCAGCCAGATGTGCTTGAAGCCGTTTTCGTACCAGTCGGGATATTTGCTCATCGAAGCGGCAACGCTTCAGACCGCCATCGGATTCATGCCGAGCTTGGCGAGCAGCTGGCGATCCTGATCCTGCTTGGGATTTGCGGTGGTCAGAAGTTTCGGACCATAAAAAATCGAATTTGCGCCCGCGAGGAAACACAGTGTCTGCGCTTCCTCTGTCATATTCTCGCGTCCCGCCGACAGCCGCACCATCGACTTCGGCATGATAATGCGCGCCACGGCGATCGTGCGCACGAAATCCAGAGGATCGAGGCGCTGCCCCCTCGACACCGGAGTGCCTTCCACCTGCATCAGCATGTTGATCGGTACGCTTTCCGGATGCACCGGCAAAGTGGCCAGCGTGTGCAGCATGCCCACACGGTCTTCCAATTCCTCGCCCATGCCTATGATGCCGCCGCAGCAAACATTGATGCCCGCCTCACGCACATTTGCGAGTGTGTTCAGGCGATCGTCGTAAGTGCGGGTCGTGATGATTTCGCCATAATATTCCGGCGAGGTGTCGATATTGTGGTTGTAGTAGTCGAGGCCTGCATCCTTGAGCCGCCGGGCCTGGGCGCCGGTCAGCATGCCAAGTGTCACGCAGCTTTCCATGCCCAGCGCCTTTACCCCCTCGATCATCTCGCAAACGGCATCGAGGTCCTTATCCTTCGGCGATCTCCAGGCCGCTCCCATGCAGAAGCGCGTCGCTCCTGCATCGCGCGCTGCCCTTGCATCCGCCAGCACCGCGTCGACATCCATCAGCTTGCCGGCCTTCACGCCTGTTTCATAGGAAGCGCTTTGCGGGCAATAGGCACAGTCCTCCGGACAGCCGCCCGTCTTGATGGACAAGAGTGTCGATATCTGAACCTCACGCGGATCGAAATGCATCCGGTGCACGCTCTGTGCACGAAAGATCAACTCCGGAAACGGCAGTGCGAATAGCTCCCGCAATTCCTCCCGCGACCAGTCATGGCGCGGCATGGCGTCGAAGGAAGGCGAAGGCGCGTTCATGGGGCGTTTCCCGGAAATTGGCTTAAGACGTGGGAAGCCATTATATCGGAGCGCCAAACCGCGCAAGGGAACCAGGGAAGTACATGTCCTCACTGGACAAATTCGCCGCCGACAAGCTTGCAGCGCTCGAGGCCGCCAATCGCCGCCGCACCCTTGCGGAGACCGTGCGCGAAGAAGGTATTTGGCTCTCGCGAGATGGGCGGCGAATGATTTCGTTCTCTTGCAACGATTATCTCAATCTCACCCATCACCCGAAGGTTAAGGCTGCAGCAATTGCGGCCATCGAGAAATACGGCACCGGGGCAGGGGCATCGCGTCTCGTCACCGGCAATCATCCGCTGCTCACCGAACTCGAACTGCGTCTTGCGAAACTGAAAGGCACAGAGGCAGCTTGCGTGTTTGGCTCCGGATACCTTGCCAATGCCGGCATCATCCCCACCTTGACAGGCGAGGGCGACTTGTTGCTGCTCGACGAGCTTTCGCATTCCTGCATTTGGGCAGGCGCACAGCTTTCGCGCGCGCGCATGTTCGCCTTCCGCCACAACAATGTCGCTCATGCGCGCTCTTTGCTGGAGCAACATCGCGCCGGTCATCGCCACGCGCTTATTGTGACCGACGGTGTCTTCTCTATGGATGGCGATCTGGCGCCGCTGCACGATCTCTCGGCGCTGGCCGCCAAACACGACGCCTGGTTGATGTCTGACGACGCACACGGTCTTGGCGTGATTGGTGACGGACGCGGTTCCGCCTTTGCAGACGGAACGAAGGCGCGCATCGACTTGCAAATGGGTACGTTGTCCAAGGCTGTTGGGTCCTACGGTGGCTATCTCTGTGGCTCTCAAGCGGCGATCGATCTCATCAAAACGCGCGCCAGGACGCTCGTATATTCCACGGGCCTTCCGCCTGCGAGCGCCGCTGCCGCGATCGCTGCGTTGGATGTGATCCAAGCCGAGCCGGCGCTTGCGGCGCGTGCCTTGAACAATGCGCAGACTTTCACCCGCCTTCTCAACCTCCCCACCGCACAAAGTCCCATCGTGCCGATTGTATTGGGCGAGGAAACCCTGGCCCTCGAAGCCCAGCAAATCCTCGAAAAGCAGGACTTTCTGGTAGCCGCCATCCGCCCGCCCACTGTACCGCCGGGCACCGCTCGCCTGCGCTTTGCTTTCACCGCAGGTCATCCGGAGGCAGAGATCGCGCGCCTTGCGGAAACCGTTCGCGAACGCGTTATGCCGCTTGTTCCATGACCGCATTTTTTGTCACTGCCACAGGTACCGACATCGGCAAGACCTTCGTTGCGGCGGGTCTCATCCGCCACCTGCGCTCCCACAACAAAAAGGTCACCGCGCTCAAACCCATTGTCAGCGGCTTCGATCTGGCAACCGCAGCGCTCAGCGATCCCGGCATGTTGCTCGAGGCTCTCGATGAACCCATCGTACCCGAAGCGTTGGACCGCATTTCGCCCTGGCGTTTTGCGGCACCATTGTCGCCGGATATGGCCGCCGAACACGAAGGCAAATCCGTCGACTACGAAGCGGTGTTGACCTTTTGCCGCGATGCCATCGCTGCCAATGACGGAACGCTGCTCATCGAAGGTGTTGGCGGCGTGA
Source organism: Rhizomicrobium sp. (assembly GCA_035548975.1). Classification (GTDB taxonomy): domain Bacteria; phylum Pseudomonadota; class Alphaproteobacteria; order Micropepsales; family Micropepsaceae; genus Rhizomicrobium. The sequence continues at coordinate 26,420 of DASZRY010000008.1, read as the reverse complement.
TGGTCCCGCTCGACCATCGCCACACGGTCCTCGACTGGATGACTGCACTCGGCCTTCCGCTGATAGTGGTAACCGGTAGCTATCTGGGCACAATTAGTCACACGTTGACGGCGCTCGATGTACTGGCTCGCCGCAATCTTCGTGTGGCAGGCCTCGTGGTAAACGAGAGCCCGACAGATATTCCGATTGCTCAGACAATGGCCGCCATCCGCCGCTTCGCCCCAAATGTTCCCATAGCATCGCTCTCGCGTCACAAGCGGCCGACCGATGGTGCCGCGGAACTCGCCACCGTCTGGCGCATGCTGTCCCGCAGTTGCGAGTGAACCCTTGCGGCGGTCTTCAAGGCGGTGTCTAAGCTTCGCTCTCCTCGATCCAGGGCGTTGTTCGCGTGGCTCAATACAATTGTATGAAGTGTCCAGGGTATTGCTGTTCTTACCCCCTTATCCAGCTTGACAAGCGGGACGTCGAACGCTTGGCGAAGCATTTTGGCCTTAGCTTTACCAAAGCGCGCAAGAGGTTCACGGTTATGAAATGGGGTTACAAATACCTCATGCGCCGCAAGGCCGACCCGCATTTCGGCCGCATCTGCCGCTTCTTCGACACCGAAAAGCGCCAGTGCACGGTCTATAAGGCCCGCCCTGCCGTCTGCCGCTTCTATCCGGGAACGACTCGCTGCGGCTACTACGACTTCCTGGCCTTCGAGCGCCGCTCGCAGGACGACCCCGAGTTCATTGCGACCACAAACGGCATGTAGGGGTTTATTGACCCGGCCATTGCGGCAAGTATGATCCCGCCCCGCTATCGCTTCCCTCCTTTGAATGCCCCTGTGGCGGAATGGTAGACGCGGCAGACTCAAAATCTGTTGTTGGCGACAACGTGCTGGTTCAAGTCCGGCCAGGGGCACCACTTTCCGGCAATGCGATTCCGTGCGGACCCATTGTTCAATGGCATGCGGCCCGCCATTTCCGTTCGAGAACTTTGCATTCCGCGATATTTTTCTAGCTGATAACCGGGATTCGCGAAGCATTCTGGCGCTCTTTTGAATCCGATTGACATCGCTGCAGAGGGTTGAAGCTATGCGCCGCGCAACACGAATATCGAAGGCATTTGCATGTCGACTGTCCGCTCGTTTCTTCTTGGAGCTGCTGCTTTGATGCTCAGCGCCGCTCCGTCGCCTGTCGTTGCATCAGACGAAAATCCGCTCGCCACCCCGAGCTCGCTTCCCCTGCAAGCTCCCCAGTTCGACAAGATCAAGGACACGGACTACGGACCTGCATTCGAGAAGGCAATGAAAGAGCAGATGGCTGAGATTGTGGCTATCGCCAACAACCCGGCGGCCCCGACATTCGAAAACACAATCGTCTCGATGGAGAAATCGGGCCGCATGCTCGACCGCGTAGGCAATACTTTTTTTGCGATCGTGCAGGCCAATACGAACGAGACGCTCGACAGGACGCAATCCGATATTGCGCCCAAACTCGCCGCCCATCAGGATGCGATCTATCTCAATTCCAGATTGTTCGCGCGCGTCAAGGCGATATACGACAAGCGCAATGAACTGAAGCTCGACCCGGAATCGGCGCAACTTCTCAAGGTCTACTACCTGAACTTCGTCCATGCCGGTGCCAACCTGTCTGATGCCGACAAGGCCAGGCTGCGCAATATAAACAAGGAAATCGCGGCTCTTGAGACCACCTTTCAGCAAAAACTGGTGGCCGCAACCAAGGCGGGCGCGCTCATTACGGCCAACAGATCCGAACTCGCCGGCCTGACGGATGCCGAGATTGCCGCGGCTGCCCAGGCCGCAAAGGACAGAGGTCTGGAAGGCAAATATGTCATCCCGCTGCAGAACACCACTCAGCAGCCTTCGCTTGTCTCGCTTTCCGACCGAAGCGTACGCGAGCGACTATTCAACAATTCATGGACCCGCGCCGAGAAGGGCGACGAAAACGACACGCGCGCCACGATCTCGCGCATTGCGCAATTGCGAGCGGAGAAAGCAAGGCTGCTCGGCTATCCCAACTACGCCGCTTATGCGCTCTACAATCAGATGGCCGAAACACCTGAAGCGGTTGAAAAATTCCTGGGCCAGCTGGTACCGCCGGCCGCAGTCAAGATTTCCGAAGAGGCCCAACTCATTCAGGACGCCATCAACAGGGACGGCAAGCGTTTCGATCTCAAACCGTGGGATTGGTCGCGCTATTCGGAACAGGTGCGCAAGGAGAAATACGATCTCGACCAGAACGAGTTGAAACCTTATTTCGAACTCAATCGGGTACTCCAAGACGGCGTGTTCTATGCCGCAAACCGGCTCTACGGCATCGCCTTCAAGGAACGCCATGACATCCCGGTCTATCAGCCCGACGTCCGCGTGTACGATGTGTTTGACAGAGACGGCTCGCTGCTCGGCATGATTTATTTCGATTATTTCAAGCGCGACAACAAAACGGGCGGCGCCTGGATGAGCAATTTCGTCGGCCAGTCAAAGCTGCTTGGCACCAAGCCGGTCGTCTACAACGTCGCCAATTTCACCAAGCCCGCGCCCGGCCAACCCGCGCTCATCAGCTTCGACGACGTGACCACCATGTTTCATGAATTCGGCCACGCGCTGCACGGCCTATTCGCCAATCAGGAATATCCCACCCTGTCGGGAACGAATGTGGCCCGGGATTTCGTGGAATTTCCCTCACAGTTCAACGAGAACTGGGCGCTCGATCCAAATGTGCTCAAGCACTATGCGATCCACTACAAGACCGGCAAACCCATCCCGGAAGCGCTGGTCGAGAAGATCAAGAAGTCGCAAACATGGGGCCAGGGTTATGCGCTGGGCGAACTGCTCGCCGCTTCCGAACTCGACATGCAATGGCACCGGCTTCCTGCCGGTGCGCCGAAGGAAGATGCTGACACATTCGAAGAACAGGCGCTCACATCCACACACACCGATTTCCCCAATGTCCCGACGCGCTATCGTTCGAGTTACTTCCTGCACATCTGGGCCAATGGCTATGCCGCCGGCTACTACGCCTATCAGTGGACGGTCATGCTGGCCGACGATGCCTTCGACTGGTTCAAGCATCACGGCGGCCTCACTCGGGAAAACGGCCAACGCTTTCGCGACATGATCCTCTCCAAAGGGCATACCGAAGACTACGGCACAATGTTTCGTGCCTTCTACGGCAAGGACCCCGATATCGGACCGATGCTCGAACATCGCGGCCTGACCAAGCAGTGACGGTCGAAGTGAGGGGGATGGTGCGAGCCTTTCCCCTCCCTTTTTTTGCGAAAAGGTATTCCAAGATCCGTTTGGCCGTTTCAGCTATACTTGGCCTCCAAAGTGCTGGCATAGTTCCCTGTCGCAGGGGCTCGGGAGCGCCGGCTGGTCCATCGCATAGTCAATCTGGATATTCCGGGCCGCTTTGAAGGCGTCGTGCCCATATGGCTGGCGCGTGTCGCCTGCGCTTTTGTCGGCGTGGGCCTCGCTGTGATTCTGCGGTTTGCTCTCGATCTTGTGGTGCCGGGCGTCGCGCCGTTCGCCCTGGCCTACCCCACGGCACTGGTAGCCACGGTGCTAGGCGGCTGGCAATCCGGCCTCGGTGCGCTCTACGTGACGCAGCTTCTTGCCTGGTCGTTTGTCATGCCTACTGCCGGCGGGTTTCATACCGCCACCCAATTCGCGTCGGCGGTGATCGTTGCCATCACCGGGACCGTGACGGTCTTCGTCGCTGAGGCATTCCGCATTTCCGCCCAGCGTGTCGTCGCCGAACGCGACGCCAAGCTGAAGGAGCGCGACCTTCTGTTCCATGAATTGCAGCACCGGGTGACCAACGATTTTACGATTGTCAGCAGCCTTCTGGATCTCCAGCGACGCCGCAGCAACGCCCCTGAAACGCGAGAGGCCCTGGAGCAGGCAATGGGCCGCGTGCGCAGCATCGCCCGTATCCACCGCCATGTATACGCGCTCCCCGAGGCCGGTATGATCGACATCGGGCGCTATCTGAATGACCTTTGCGAAGCCCTGCGGGATGCCACTCTGCCGCCCGCTGGCATCACGCTGAGCTGCGAGTGCGCACCCGCCAAGGTCAGCCGCGAGATCGCGTTGTCGATAGGCCTCGTCACCAACGAACTGGTGACCAATGCGGTCAAGCACGCGTTTCCCGATAACCGCGACGGTCAGATCAAAGTGCGCTTCCGGCCGACGGAGATCGGCTGGCGTCTCAGTGTGATCGACGACGGGATCGGCCTGCCGCAGGCCGACCGTAAGAGTGGTCTCGGAACCGGGCTGATCGAGGGATTTGTGTCGCAGACTGGGGGTACGCTTACCGTCAGCGGCGAAACAGGGACCGCTGCCCATCTCGATCTTCCGGCAAGTGTCGTATCCTGACCCTACCGGATTGTCCTCGGTGCACCTACGTTAGTTGGAGAACTGCGGGCTTGGCCCTTATTGTCGATGGAGAGTGACCGTGAGCGAAAAAGGCAATGCATTTGACGATCTGGACGAAATCGACGAGGCCGTTGCCGGCCTGAAGGACGACGTATCGGCGCTTGCGGACGAGTTGGGCGAAAATGCAACCGACGCGATGCGACGCACCTTGCGCCGGATCGAGGAAACGGCTTCCGACCTCTATGAGGCAATCGCCGAGCAGGGCAGCCGCGGCAAAGAGGCCATTGAGCGCCAGTTGGACGAGCGGCCCTGGACCAGCCTTTTGGTGGCCTTTGGCCTGGGATTTCTGATCGGGATCATCGCACGTGGAGATCGCTGAAATGGCTGCCAAACCCGAACGCAAGACGCTTGCTCGCAAAAACTCGCATTCATCGCGCACCAGCAAAATAGGGCCGGTCGGGCGATCTGCATACGGCCGCACCGCCCAGATCGGCCGCTTTATCGCGCTTGGTTCGCTGATCGCCGCAGGCATGCTGATCGTGGTTGGTGCCGGTGCGATCGCCCTTCTGGCAACAGAGCCCACGCGGCGCAGCGGCAAATGGGGCGGCTGGAATTTCAACGACCTCTCCAATTCGGCCCGTGACCGCTTGCGCGCAAACCTTCCGGACGGCTGGACGCGCGCCGTGCGCGAAGACCTGGTCCCTGGAGCACGACAATTCGTGGCGCGTCAGACACGGCACTTGTTGTAAACGGCTTAGTCCCGCATACCGAACGCGCCAATCGTCAATCACACGATTGGCGAAAGCCCGTATTGCAATTATTGTTGCGCTTGACCGGGCTTTGATTCTCTCGCGTCATCGAGTGGGGCATGAACGGTCATCGTATCGGAAACTGGGGGCGAGGGCTTTGCATCATGCAGGTCGCCCCGTTTGAAGGAGATCACAATGGCTGCAAGGAAGAAGAAAAAGGGTGGTGCGAAGCGCAAGGCGAAGAGGGCCACGAAGGCCAAGAAAGCCAGAAAAGGCGCCCGCAAAGCGAAAAAAGCCGCCGCGCCGAAAAAGCGCAAGGCTCGTCGCAAGAAGAAGGCGGCTCCCGCCGCGGCGCCGGCCACCCCGGCCGCACCGGCAGCGGCCTAGCGAAATACCGGCGCGGTACGCTTTAATGGCGGCATGAACTATCGCCACGCGTACCACGCCGGAAATTTCGCCGATGTTTTGAAGCACACCGCCCTCGTGGCGGTGTTGCTGCATTTGCGGAAGAAGGAGGCGCCCTTCGCGGTGATCGACACCCATGCCGGGCGCGGTCTCTACGATCTTTCCGGTCGGGAAGCTCAAAAAACGGGCGAAGCAGGGCAGGGCATTGCAAAACTTGCCGCCGCCGCCGCCGTTGAACCGCTCGCCACCTATCTCCACGTCGCCAAAAGCTTTGGCGCGAACCGCTATCCCGGCTCTCCCCTGATTGCCGCGCGCCTAATTCGCCGGAAAGACCGCCTCGTCGCCATCGAGAAGCATCCCGAAGAGGCCGAAGCGCTGGCTGAAGCCCTCAAGCCCTTCAATAGGGCGCGCGTCATCGCGGCCGACGGTTACACCCGGCTTCCCAAGCTTTTGCCGCCACCAGAGCGCCGTGGCCTGATCCTCATCGATCCGCCCTTCGAAGCCGCAAACGAGTTCGAACAGATCGCTCGGGCCTTCGGCGAGGCGATCAAACGCTTCGCCACCGGCATTTACCTCATTTGGTTTCCCATCAAGACAAAGAGCGATGCTGAAGCCCTCAGCGGCGAGATTCTCGCCCGCGGTGCAACCAAACTCATCCGGATCCAACTGGCCGTAAGCGCAAAGGAAGAAGGCAGGCTTGCCGAGACCGGCTTGCTCACCGTCAATCCACCCTTCGGCTTCGACGCAGCCATGCGCGAAACTCTGGCCGCGATTGCAACGCCTTTGGGTGGCGCCAGCCCCGCCAAATGGAGCGTCGATTGGCTGGCAGGTGAGGGCTAAGCCGCTGATCCCTCTGAATTTTGCGACCTCCCGAGGAGCGCTTGCAGCGCAGGGGGCGGAACAGTATGGTCCGGCCCCTCCGGACAGGTGGTCGAGTGGTTGATGGCACCGCACTCGAAATGCGGAGACCCTTTACGGGGTTCGTGGGTTCGAATCCCACCCTGTCCGCCAGTTTGATACCGGTATCGGCAACGTCCTTTGGCGAGTAGAATTGGTTCTATGACATTCCACGCCAAAGGATAATTTCATGCGCACGCTGACGCTCGCAACCATCGCCGCCGTTTCCTTAAGTGGTTTTGCCTTCGCAGCCGACGCGCCGCCGGCTGGGCCTGCACAACGCCCAACCATTCTTCGCGGAACAGTGACGAGCTTCGACGGCAAATCGATCGGCATTCGCGTGAAGACGGGCGAGGTGATTTCGCTTGCTGTCATCGACAAGACCACCTTTTCCGCCGTCGAGCCGCGCAGGTTCGATCAGTTGAAACCTACTGATTTCATCGGGGTCACCTCCGTTCCGGGAAAGCGCGGCCACCTGCGCGCTGAAGAAGTGCACATCATTCCGCAGGCTGGGCTCGGCGAAGGACAATATCCGTGGGATCACCATCCGGACAATTCCACATCGTCCAAGCGCGCGGGCAGCATGACCAATGGCGAGATCGAGACGGCCCGTACGGCCCCCCAAACCGCCGGCAGTATGACCAACGGCACGATCGAGACAGGCGGCAAGCGGCAGCTCACCGTGAGCTATCGCGGGGCGCAAATGGTCGACGGGCAATGCGTCGGGCTTGCCGTTCCAGATAAGCCGGGATGCACGGGAAAATCCATCATCGACGTGCCGTCGCGCACGCCGATCGCCGCCATCGTTCCGGCCAAAGCCGATGAGGTGAAGCCGGGCCTTGCAATCGTTGGCTTTGCTGTCAAACCGCCGGATGGCAAGGCCGTGCTTGCGTCTGCCACGATCGAACGTAACCACGTGAAGCCGCAATTCTAACCCGCCGAAGGAATTGGCGGAGAACGCGGCCGGTCATAATCCCCGATCAGTAGCGCTGCGAGAAGCGGATAGCGAAAGTCCGCGGCCTGCTCGGTACGATATAGGGCTGGTTGCCGCAAATCTGCGTTGTGCATTCAGCATAAATCGCGCGTTGAGCGCGTTCGTCGAAGGCGTTTTGCAGCATCAGATCGAGCGACCAGTCGCCCTTATCCAGCCCGAACGTGAAATCGAAGATTGCGTAGGGTTCTTGGCGGAATCGCACAGGGACCAAGGTCGCTCCCGGGAGAGGAACGCCGTTTGAGTCTGTGCCGATAGTTGTCGGATCGGGGGCAATTGAGCGCAGATCGGAAAAACTCTCGGTCTGGAAATTCACCGCGCCCTGGATATGGCCAAGGAGGCCTTCGGCCAATTCTTGTTCATAGCGTGCGGTTGCATTCGCCTTGAAGCGCGGGGTGCTGGGCAGCATCGTGCCCTTGGGCGCCTGCGGCCCATATGGATCGAGCGGTCCGGGGCAAACGGTGACGTTCACATTGTTCACCGAGAAGCCGCAGAAGTCCTCACTCAAGGTTGCATGCGTGTAGGCCATGCCGGCCGTCACGGTCAGACCCGGTGCTGCCAGCCAGTTCACATCCGCTTCGAAACCGCTGATACGCGCGGACGCGGCATTGTGAATTTCGGTGAACGAGTTCAGTCCCAGGAACGAGAACTGGAAATTCTTCCATTCGTCCAGATAGAAATCGCCGTTGAAGCGCAGCGTGTCGTCAAACCACGAGGTCTTCCACCCGATTTCATAGTTGATCAGCGTGTCGGGCTTGTAGGGCGGAACCGTGCCGCGCCGGTTGATGCCGCCGGGCCGGAAACCGGTGGACCATGTGGCGTACACCATCTTTCCGTCGTCGATCTTGTAACTGAGGTTCCACTTATACGTTGTGCCGTGTTCCGAAACGCTCTTGTCGAGGTTGACGCAGGGTGCCAGGAAGAAGCTGGGCCCAGGCCCGTCTGTGGGATCTCCCGGAGTCCAGCCGGGACAGGTCGATGCGCCGGTGCCGCTGCTGAAACCGGAACCGAATCCGAAAAATCCGAAGAGCGAGTTGTCGGCGATGAAATAGCGCAGACCGCCGGTCAGCGTGAGGTCGGGAAGTATGTCGAACGATGCTTCGCCGAAAGCGGCGTAGTCGCGATCGATGCGTTCCTGTTCCGTCAGCCAGATGGTTCCGGGCAGGTCGTTCACTGAAAAATTGTCTGCAAGGCCGTTGATCAGATAGTCCTGTTGAATGAAGTGCGATTGGCGCTCGTAGAACAGTCCGGCCACGGCGCGCAGCCGGTAATCTTGCGGTGTAGAGACGCGCAGCTCATGGCTCCACTTCGTGAAGTGGTCATAGTTGTTCTGATACTGCGTCGGGTCGGCGACCGGATTGTAACTGTTGTCAAGCCATGACGAACCATAAGAGTGCAGCGTGTCGTACCAGAACGTATAGTCGGAATAGTCCAGTGCGGCCTTCACCGTGCGGTCCATGTAACCGCCGGAATAGACCAGATCGAAATCCGCGATCTTGCCTTGCACCGTCAGGGACGCCTGATACCAGCGGTCATGCGCCCATTCGGGCTTGAAATGGCTGACCTTCAGGTCGCCAACGCTCGGATCGAAAGCGAAAACGCCATTGGAGTTCGATACCTGCCCGATAATCGCGGGCTCGATCGTCCAGTTCTCGTCGAGATCGATTTTCAGAGCGGCGCGTCCGCCGAAATTCTCCACCGTGTTGTAATCGTCGCTCGCCGTGGCGAAATTGTTTATCCTCTGACCGAAAGTCGGATAGATGCGCACGCCGGGCACGTTGTCGATGAAGCCGCCGTCGTGTTCCTGAAACGCCACAAGCCTGACGGCGATGTTGTCTTCCAGCGGAATGTTGACGAAACCTTCAACTGTGTCGCCAAGTCCGCCGTTATCGATCTTGTTGGCTTCGATGTCATACCCGGCCTCGAATTTGGAAGGATCGGGCTTGTTCGTGATGATGCGGACCGTGCCGGCCTGCGAGCTTGCGCCGTAGAGCGTGCCTTGCGGCCCCACCAGCGCTTCGACGCGCGCAATATCGTAGATGTGAACCGCCATCGAGCCGCCGATCGTCGTGATCGGTTGTTCGTCGAGATAGACGCCCACGCTCGGCAAGGCTGCGGAATGGTTTCCATCGCCGCCGCTGGAAACGCCCCGCATGTAGTAAGTGTCGGTGCCGGGCTGCCCGTTGGTGCCGCCGCCCCCGCCGACCGAAAAGCTCAGACTTGGAAAGAACTGGCTGAAATCACGTGGATCCTGAATGTTCAGGTCTTCCAGCTTCTGGGTGCCCAGCGCCTGCACGGCAAGCGGCGCAGATTGAATGTCTTCCGCGCGCTTTTCCGCGGTCACGATCACCGTTTCCAGGGTATCGTCTGCGAAGGCGGGTGCTACGCCCGTCAGCGCGGTCGATGCTAGAAGAATGGGAAACAATCCGCGGGCGATTCGGCCCGGCTGAACTTCACTCATAGGTCAAACGCCCCCGCGATTCCGACACAAAATTGAAACCTTGTCACAAGCAGGGTCAATCGCCGCAGGAAGGTTGAGCTAACAGTAACTACCGAATGTGGTTTTTAAGTCGCAGGGGCACCGGGGTAGGCCGCCAGAACCGGCGCCAGAATGCCCTTCAACGGGGCAAGCCATTGCTCGTAATTGCGCCATTGCTCCAGCCCGTCCCGGAATATGGGCTGGCGCACCTGTTCCGAGCTCGCCGTCCTTACTGATCTTTCGTTTTCGTAGAAGCGCAAGCAATTTTCTTCAAATGGAAGCCCGCAATAATCGAGCAGCCGGCGCACCTCCCGTTCCGGGTCGTCCACCATCCGTTCATACAGCACGCGATGAATGCGCCCCGGCAGCTCCCGGTCGAAATGCTCCATGAGCGAAATGTAATCCAAGTAATACCGGCCGATATCGGTAAGGCTGTAGGAGAACCCCTGTCCGCGTGCGAAATGCTGCTTAAATCCCGAAAAGCAAGCAGCCATTGGATGACGCCGGGCATCGATGATCTTCGCATTCGGCAGTATCAGCTGGATCAGTCCGACATGCAGAAAGTTATTCGGCATCTTGTCGATGAAGTAAGGCCGCTTCAGCCGCCTCTGCAGTTTCGTGCCACTGAGATATTTTTCACCCAAACCATGCAGCGACGGCGCATCCAGCGTCTTCAGAATTTCGGGATAGGCGGAAGGCTCGTTGTTGCGTTTCTTTCCATCCATTTGCAGAGCGATGGAAATGATATCCGGCAATTCCATGGTGCCTTCAACCTGGCTGTGGCTGGCCAGAATTTGCTCGATCAATGTCGATCCCGACCGCGGCAGTCCAACGATGAAGATCGGTTCCGCCGAGGGATGGCCCCAATCTTTTCTCGACTCAAAAAATGTGCGCGTGAAAAGATTCTTCGCCCGCTCCACCTTGTCGGTGAAATCGTCCGCGTCATATTCGAGACTTTCTCGCCGCAAGCGATTGCCTTCGTCGTAGTGCCGGAATGACGCCTCGTAGTTCTTTTCGTCTTCCAATGCCTTGCCCAGCGCGAAATGCAGATGATATCGGTCTTCATCTGACAGGCCCGTGGTTCGCGCCAATTGCGCCTCCATGGCCGCGATGTCCTTTCGTTCGAACCGCACGGTCTTGAGATTTGCGAGGCTCCAGTAAGATTCCCCCAGATTGGGCGCAAGCGAAATGCTTTTGCGATAGGCAGCGATGCAGTCCTGCTGCCGTCCCACGGCGCGCAAGGTGTGGCCATAACTCATCCAGGTCTTGGGATGGCTCGGGGTGGACCTCAAAATGTCTTCATACATTGCAATGGCGGGCTCATGCTCGCCCAGCCGCGCCAGCGATGCCGCCATCAGATTGCGGTAATTTGCGTTGCGCGGATCGCTCTTGAGCAGAATTTCGATCTGCGCAATCGCTTCGGCGGATTTGCCCTGCCGGTAGAGTACCGTCGCATAATTGTGCCGCGCCGCAACAAATCCCGGGGCCAGTTCCACGCAACGCGCGAGCAATTTGCCGGCATCGTCATAGCGGCCGAGCCGCGTTCCGGTCTCCGCCAGCATCCGTATCGCGGAAACATCCGTGGGACGTTCCTTGAGATAGGCGCGTAACATCCGCTCCGCTATCGCCAGACGTCCTTCGCAGAGCATCGCCGCCGCTTCCATCAATCGTGGCTCGTTGACCGAGGCTTGAATGTGCCTTGCATAGGCGTTGTCTGCGCCCGCGCTGTCGCCGAGCAGATGCAACGTATCGCCGAGCGCCAGCCACGCACGAGGCGATTTCGGATTGAGCATGGTCGCGGCCCTGAACGTTTCGGCCGCTTCGCGCGTTTCATTCAGTTCGTTCAGTGCCAGACCCAATTCGTACCGCACGTCGGCGGATTTGGGCTGAGCGGCCGCCAATGGCTGCAAGACGTCCCGCGCCGCGTCGGCTCGCCCCTGCCGCCTGAGCGCCATACCCAAAAAAAGCAGCGCGATGGGATGTCCGGGCGCGGCGAGAAGAATCTCCCGTGCCTGCTGTTCCGCGGCATGCGGATTCGCCGAAAGAAGCCGCTCGGTATGCCGAAGCGCCTGCGCGAGCGTGCCCACTTCGCCGGCGGCGGAATTTTCCATCTCTTGGTCGACCGTCGGCCCCATGGGCAAATAAGAGGACTGAGGAAAGGCCGCTGTCAACACAGCGCCAGAATTGGAGAATTAAAAACCGGATAACGAACGGTTAAAGCGATAACGTCGCGACAGACAAGCCAAAATCCGATTTCGCTTTGCAGCATGTACCGTTTCCGGATCGGCGCGCAACACAACATTCATATATACGCGTGCGATATTCCCCGCGTCGGGGCTTCAGTAAGTACTGGGAGTCTGCGATGAAACAATCGACAATCAAACTTCTACTTGGCGTGGCCACCTGTTCTGTTTTGCTTTCGGCCTGCGCGACGGATGGCATTTCATTCAGTGGCGGTACCGGCTCCGGAATTACCGGCGGAGGCGGTTCGAGCAATGGCGGATCAGGCGGCGGCGGTTCCGGCAATGGTGGCGGATCAGGCGGCGACACTGGAGGTCAGGCAGGATTGGGCGACGGATCGATCACCGTAACGGCAAATGGCACGACGGTTTCTACGATTCCACTAACGACCGGCAACGGCACAGTAGGTAGCCTGACAAGTACCGTCGTCTCCACAGCCGATAATTTGATTGCTTCCGGCAATGCTGCACTGCCGCTGCAACCGGTCGCGGGCGCAATAGCCCCGGCCACGTCGTCACTGCCTCTGTCGGCAACGATTGCCGATACGCAACTCTCCGGAGGGACGGGAACGCAACCGATCGGCATTGGAATACTCTCGGACAAGTCTGTCAGTGGATCCATTGCGAGCGTCAATCTCGGCAGCGCCGGAAAGACAGCCAGCATCACGGTGTTAGGCAACGGCGTCAGCTCAATACCTGGAAGCGGCACCGTTACGGATCCGGCCAATACCGCCGTTGCAGCGGTAATGGGCGCCACTTCCGGTTTGCTGAACGGAACGTCGTCGCTCGCCAATGCAACCGTGCAACAAAACACGCTCGTCAATGGCGATAATCCGTTGATCGGCGCAAGCCTGGCTTCGCCAAATCAAAGCCAGGGAAGCTTGCTCACGGTCGGCGCACAGTCCGCCAACAAGCCGCTGACATTGAAAGTGGGCGATATTTCGCTCCTGCCAACCAGCAGCAACTAATTTCGTAAACCGGAGCGCGGCGAAAGTCACATCGCCGCGCACTTTCCGCATGAGGGGATTCATGCGCAAGCCGCTTGCATCGGCGCTCACGGTATTGCTGTTGAGCGTGTTTCATCCTGCCTGGTCGCAACCTTCGCCGTTGATCGTCGATCAGGGACGTGCCGACCGCGCTCCTGCCCGCCCAACAACTGAAGAACCGGATATTGCGCCGCCCCCGGCAGACGTCGGCGTGACGAAGATCGAACCCTTCGTGCTCAAAAGCGTTCGAATAAGAGGTTCAAGTCTTGCGCCCGATGTGCTTGGCATTGCCGCCAAGCCTTTCATCGGCAAAACGGTTGCCGCCAAAGATCTGCAAGAGATCGCCAATGCGGTTTCGCGGGCCTATGCCGACCGCGGCGATGTCGCGTTCTACACAGTCGTCGTACCAAAGCAGGATTTCGCGGATGGCGCGCTCGATCTTTCCGTCGCCGAGGGCTATATCGAACATGTCGATCTTGGTGGCGATACGGGCGGCCGCCTGGAACTTGTCACCGGTTTTGCCGCGCAATTGATGAGCGAGCGTCCTCTCAGGCGTTCGACCTTCCAGCGGTACATCTCGCTGATCCGCGATATCCCCGGCCTCACCGCCGATGCGAAGCTGATGCGCGGCAGCGCCGTGGGAGCGGTCAGGCTGCTCCTCGTGATCAAACAGAGAGACTGGCGCGTTGCACTCTCTGCAGATGACATGGGCAGCAATCCGCTGGGCCGCGTGCAGACGCAGACGAAGGCGTCCCTTTACGGCCTTTTGCGCGAAGGCGAGGAAACATCGCTTGTCGTGGGGCTTCCGATCGAGGCAGGCCGTTTTCAATATCTGGCGCTTTCGGAAGCGCAGCCGCTCGATGACAATGGCACGCAAGCCCAAGCCGCCTTCGGCTATCTGCGCACGCGCCCGCGCCACCCATCGCCCTCCGGCGATGCGGGGACACTGCAATTCCTTGTCTCGCATCCTCTTTTGCGCAGCTATGATGAAAGCCTGTATGTCAGCGGCAGCGTCGATGCAATCGACAGCACCAATGCCACATTGGGTGAGATCGTAGCCAACGAACGCATCCGCGCGCTGCGACTTGCCACAGCTTACATCGTCGACGCCGCGAATTCCGCGTTCTCGCTCGGCGCCAGCATGAATTTCGGCCTCAACATCTTCGGCGCGCGCACCACCGATCCGCGCACGGCCGAAACGGGATTCAAGAAGTTTGTCCTCCGGGCAAGCTATGATCGCCTGCTGGATACGGAATGGATCGCCCGCTTGCGTGCGGCAACCCAACTTGCCTTGTGCCGTCTTCCGGTCTCCGAACTCTATGCGGTGGGCGGCGAAAATTTCGGCCGCGCATTTCCTTCGGCTTCGGCATTTGGGGATTCCGCACTCGCCGGCTCCGCCGAGCTTGCTTACCGGCCGCAAGGCTTGCCAGGCATTGTGAACGGCAGCGAGGTGTTCGGGTTCGCCGAGGAAGGCGGCACATGGTATCGTGCACGATCTGGCTCCCCGCCGCGCGATTTTCGTCTGGCATCGGCCGGTTTCGGCGTGCGAATTCGCCTGCGGACGGAAACACAACTCGAAATTAGTGCCGCCAACGGAATAGCTGCGGTCTCGCCAGGCGTCTCACCCGGCAAGTGGCATATTGGCTTCAGGCTGACAACGGCGCGCTAGGCGGCCACGCTTTCCACCACGCGCGCGGTTTCGATCCTGGACACGGGTCTTGAAAATTCCAGCGTACCGTCATCCACCGCGCTGAACTTCAGCGTAACCAGGTCGAGGAAATAGTTCTGATAGAGCTTCCACGGCTTCCTTGTGCCCTGTTTGGGCAGAATATTGGCCGCGCGCTGGATGTAGCCGGAAGAGAAATCGATCCATGGCGCTTCCTGCACATCCGGGTCTTTCCGCGGGGTGCATTGCACCGTGCCCGTTTTGTCCATGTGGTTCAGAATGCGGCAGACATATTCGCAGGTGAGATCGCATTTCAGCGTCCACGATGCGTTGGTATAGCCGAAGGCCGAAGCAAGATTGGGCACATCGCTGTACATCATGCCCTTGTAGCTCATGGTCTTCGAGATGTTTCTCGGCACGCCGTCGATGCTCACCTGCATCCCACCCAGTAGCTCGAGCTGAAGCCCGGTTGCCGTCACGATGATGTCGGCTTCCAATTCCTTGCCGGATTTGAGCTTGAGGCCGTTCGGCGTGAACGTTTCGATATGGTCGGTAACGACCGAGGCCTTGCCGTTCTTGATCGAAAGGAACAGATCGCTGTCCGGTACCAGGCAAACGCGCTGGTCCCAAGGGTTGTAACGCGGCGTGAAATGCGTCGTCACGTCATAATCGGGACCCAGTTCCTTGCGTACCATGGCGATGAGATTGCGCTTCACTTGCTCGGGACGGGAACGCGAAAGCTTGAAGAAAAACATGGCCAGAAGCACATTGCGCCAGCGTGTGATCCCATAGGCCAGCATTGCAGGCAGATGGGCTCTCAGCCAGTTGGCAAGTTTGTCCTCGGCAGGGCGGGATACCACGTAAGTCGGCGAACGCTGCAGCATCGTCACATGCGCAGCGTCCCTCGCCATTTCGGGCACGAGCGTGACCGCGGTCGCGCCGCTTCCGATGATCACAACGCGTTTGTTTTTGTAATCGAGGTCTTCCGGCCATTTCTGGGGATGAACGATTTGGCCCTTGAAGCTCTCGGTGCCGGCGAACTCCGGCGTATAGCCGCCCGCATAGGAGTAGTAGCCGCTGCACATGAAGAGAAAGTTGCAGGTGTAACGCACGATGCGTTTCTCAGGCCCGACTTCGGCTTCCACCGTCCAGCGTGCGTCGGGCGTGGACCAGTTGGCGCGCTTGACCATGTGGCGATAGCGGATCTTTTTGTCGATGCCGTTTTCCACCGCCGTCTCGCGCACATATTTCCGGATCGAAGGTCCGTCGGCGATTGCTTTCGCCTCGCGCCACGGCTTGAACGAGTAGCCGAGCGTGTACATGTCGGAGTCCGAACGGATACCGGGATAACGAAAAATGTCCCACGTTCCGCCGATTGCGTCGCGTCCCTCCAGGATCGCGTAATGCTTGTTAGGGCAGTTCGCCTGCAGGTGATAGCCCGCGCCGATGCCAGAAAGTCCGGCGCCCACGATGATGACGTCAAAATGTTCCATCGGCGAATTCGCCCCTCTTGAGTGTGCGTCACATAAGCGTTTTGGATTGAAATGACAATATGTCAGTTTATGCGAAAGTTCCTTATCCCCATTTTATGTACGGAATCCTATAAAAAAACAGCCAACTCCAATGGCTTATAAGAAAATAGATCGAAGTCCTTAAATTCCTCTTGCGCAGCGCAACGCTCTAGGATACATTTTCGTCATCCCTAGAATTGCGTCTGGACGTCAGCTGCGGGTCCGCGGCCGTTTTCGCGCGTTCTCGGTCTTTCAATTTCGCAAGCTGTCCCGTCCGGCCCAACATGCGTGCGTGCCGCTGCACAATTTGTGCGGCAGCGCGATTCTGCACACCGGTCCGTCTTCGAGATGGCGCGCATCGAGAAGGATGCATTCCGATGTACCCGTGTTTTCGTCCGTCACGAAGCTCACCAGATAGCCGTCGTCCTCTTCCGTCGCGCCAATTCGCGGCGCAAATGGCGCCTCGCTGGCGAACCTGTTTGGCCCGAGCAGGTATTGGGCGGTCTTTCCTGTCTTCACGTCGTTGCGTGTGAAGCCCTTGAACAGAAACCATCCGGGTTCTGCAATCGTGCTGTAGGCATAGCGATATTTCCGCCCGCCATGCTTGCCGTTGATCGTGCCGAATTCGAGAACGCGCTCATCCAGCCGCTCTTCGCGCGTCTTGCCCGTGCGCAATTCGAACCGCCAGCGATGCAGCTTCGGCCGGAATGCATATTCGTCCAAAAACGCCATCATGTGCTCGAAGCCGGGCAATGCGTTCTTGTGCGGGCCTGGCGTGGGATCCTCCTGGAAATATCCGTCGAGGATTATTTCATCGTCCTCTTCATACGCATTCACCCAATGCAGAACGTAGGTCGGCTCCGCCTCGAACCAACGCACGTCCTCCGCTGTTCCATGACGCGGCACGATGGCAAAACGCGACGGGAGTCCGTCATGCTTGCGCACGGCATGAATGTTTCTCTTGAGCAATTCCGCATCCCAGAAAACCGGGAGGTCGTTGAGGATGGAATAATGCTCGGTGAACGCCATGTCATGCGGCAAGCGCGGTCCGGAAAGCGGGATTGGAATGTAATTGGTCAACCGGTTGTCGCGATCGACGACCCCGTAGTGAAGGAAAGGAGAATATTTGGAGTAGTTGAAAAACAGCAATTCGCCCGTCTGCTCGTCGACTTTCGCATGCGCCGAAATCCCGTCAATCGGCACCCAGATTTCCGGTCCGCGCTGTTCCAGCGATTCCGGATCCAGCCGGTAGCCCTCGCCGCATTGGTAGAAGGTCGAAAGTGCCTCACCGGCATGAACGACAATATCGGTGCTCGAACTGTCCTTCAACGATCCATGCGCGCCGAAACCCGGACGCAACGAAAGCCGTGGCGGATCGGCCAACCCGCCCCAGAGCGATTGCCCCGCCTCCTGTTCCGCCGCAAAACAGCGCGTGCGCACAAACCGGTTGCGATAATCGGCGCGGCCGTCTCGAAAGCTGATCCGATGAATCATCCCATCGCCGTCGAATGGATGATATCGCCCCAAGGGCTGATGAATCTGGTTCTCTGTGTTGCGCAGATAGATGCCGTCGATGTCGTGCGGAATTCTGCCATCGATCACATCGAGATCGGTGGCATTGACCTCCTCATGCAGCGGCGTCCATGCGCCATTGAGATAGGGATGATTGCTTGGCCGAAGCGAAGTTTTGATCGGAGGAAGACGTTCAACTTTCATGCTTTCCAGCTTTGGGCAATTTCGTGTCTCGGCCCTTTATATAAGCGCTGGGCCAATCCGTCGATCTTGCAGGGCAACAATATTCTACGGAGAGGGAACAAGCTGCATCCCCAGAGATTTGTCTTCGCCCAGCAACATTCGCCGCAACAACAAAATCCCGGTCGGCGGCCGGATGTGGATGGGATCGAGATAGTACGTGCTGAGCCTGCCACGTGCCGCGGCGTCGTCCTCGGTGATGCGGTTCCGGTTCATGAAATCGAACAGATGGGCTTTGTTGGGACATGACGAATTGTGGCGGATCACATCCTCAGCGACCGTCTTCTTGAGGTCCGCAAAACCCTTCGCATCGTTCGCGAGGTAACGCTCAATTATCGCCATATTGTCGGGAGGAAAATAGAAATAGATGACCGCATTCGAATGACAAACTGCAGCCAACGCATCCAGCAGCTGTTCATGCTGCCACGTTGTCAGATGCATCGTACGTTCGGCGCGCCGCGTAAGCTCGTGCCGGAACTTCTCCGGCGTCATTTGTCCATATTCGGTGAAAATGTCCGGCCGGTCTTGCGCCAATTGTCCCGGCCCAAGTTGCGCCAACAGCCAGACGCCGAGCGCGTGCATGCCCAAAGCGCCGCCGCTCAGATATCGCGACGTGAAAAGCCAGAGATTGCGCCGCGGCGTAGGCTGCCCAGCCGGCGTTACGGCAAGTCGCAATTCGTCGAAACCGCCGCCAAAAGGTTGTGCGGAGCTGCCGGAAACAAACGCATCCAACGCAACCACAATGGCTTTGACATTGGGCTGTGCTGCCGCATCTTGAATGTAACGCCGCGCCTCGTAAGCGGATTCGCTGGAAACGCCATAGTTGAAGCTTTTGAGGTGGAGCGCCGGATCGACCAACGTGGGATCGAACGCTATTCGCGCCCGGCTTGATCCGATAAATACCAGCGTTGGCTTGATAGAAGCAAGCCACACCGGCTTCAAGACGCGCTCGAAACCTGAAACGAGCTGAACGCTTGCGCCCGCCCGGTGATGAAGGATGAATGAGTCGGCGATGGCATTGAACGCGACCGCCAACGCGACAATCGCGCCGGCGATGCCGAAAAACCAGGAAAGATAACGCCGGCTTTGCATCAGAATTGGAAGTAGATGAAGGGACTGAGATTGGAAAGCGCCAATACACTTACGACGAATAGAAGGCCAAAAGCGACGGCAGCGGCCGCAGTCGGTTTCCACTGCCACCGCGTCTTACGCAGCCCCGCATCGCGATACCGTGTTTCGAGCGCAGGCTTGAGACGCCAGGTAATCTCCATGCTATTGGGCGCAAACCACACAATCGCAAAAAGCGTTGCCAGCGCTCCACCGGCGAGCGGTCCAAACGTCAAAAGATGACTATGCCCGCCTGCGCCAACCAACCCGGCAATCATGCGCGCAGCCCCCGCAAAGCTTTCGGACCGAAAAACAGTCCAAGCAAAAACAACGGAGGCAAAAGTGATGAAGACCGAAAACGCCCTTGCAATGGGTTGCAATACTTCTGGCGCAGCGAAATCGAATGCCCGGCAAATGCTTCGCCAAGCGTGATTGAGGATCAGATAGATGCCATGCAGACCGCCCCAGATCACGAATGTCCAGTTCGCCCCATGCCACAGCCCGCCGAGCAACATGGTGATAAAGAGGTTGACGTAACGCCGGAAGCGCCCATTCCGGTTTCCTCCGAGCGGAATGTAGAGATAGTCTCGAAGAAATGTCGAAAGAGAAATATGCCAAAGACGCCAGAATTCGATGACGCTTGCTGCTTTGTAGGGAGAGTTGAAATTCATCGGAAGCCGGATACCAAACAGGCAGGCCGATCCCAGTGCCATGTCGCTATAACCGGAGAAATCGAAATAGATCTGAAATGCAAAGAAGAGCGTACCCATCCAGGCATCTGCGGCGCCGATCGCCGCTCCATGGTGAGCCGCCGAAAAGACGGCATCCGAAAACGGCGCAAGATTGTCTGCGATCAGCGTTTTCTTCGCGAGCCCAATGGTGAAAAGCGTCATTCCTACCGCGATATCGTCCTGCCGCTTTTCCCGATCTCGCGATTGGGAAAACTGCGGAATGAGATCATTGTGCCGGATGATCGGCCCCGCAATCAAATGCGGAAAGAAACTCACGAACAGGGCGTAGTCCAGAAAACTATAGCGCGGCGCACGGCCAGCTGAGGCATCGACGAGGTAGCTGATCTGTTCGAATGTAAAAAAGGAAATCGCAAGCGGAAGAAACAGGTGCGGTATCGGAATGCCAAGCGCTAAAAGATCGTTGGCACTGGAGGCCAAAAGGCCTGCATATTTGAACCAGGCAATGAGTGAAAGGTTGAAGAACAGTCCTGCGATGAGAAGCGCCCGGGTCTTCCTACCTTCAGAATGGCGCGTCGTAATGGCCGTTCCGATAAAAAAGTTTACGACTGTCGAGCCGATAAGCAGTGCCAGGAAATCGACACGCCACCACGCATAAAATACGAGCGAAGTGAGGACCAGGAATGTCCGCTTAAAACCCGGCAGGACGTCTTCCAGAAAGCAGAATGCAAGAACGGTAGCGGCGAGAAATATGAGATAGGGATAGGAACTGAAAATCATTTAGCGACTGTATATAGTTGTTGCGGTTCAGCTGTCGGAAGCCGGTATCGAAGGAGCGCTCAGCGTCCATTCGACAACCTGCTTCAAGACATCCGTCAACCCCTGGCTTGCGGCGATCACCACATTGTCCACGGAGTTCGCGCCCGCTGCGACCTCGGCTGAAAATTCCTTCGACTGCACGATGTCGCGCGCTTTTGTATGCACCAGTTTTGCCATAATGCGGATTTTTACTTTCGGAGCCGTATCTGGAGCGTCGTAAACCGCATTGAAATCCCTGATTTCGGTTTGAAGCATGTAGTCGGAGCGCAGTCCTGCGCTGTCCGGAGCGGCGGAGGCAATCCTGCCGCTTCGCTCGAAAGCCTGCACCAGGTCATCCTGAACCAATTGCGGCAACCTGTCTGGCCACGATGCATTAGCGTAGTAGTCCATTCGAGCGGGCGGGTTGAACAATGCGATCCGCGATGTGTCCAGATTGTCCGCCGCATCCGGCTCCGCGACGTTGAGCGCCCACGATACGGCCGGGCCCTCAACGGGGCCGAAATCGGGCTTCAGCAGATAAAGCTGGGGAGATTTTCCGGGCCCGAGAAGATCTCCTCCGCATCCGGCCAGAAGAAGAAGCGAAGCCGTGCCTGCAAGCAGGCGGCGGCGATGCATGATGAAGGGAATTGATTGCGGACTCATTTGGGTGTGTATCCTTCGTGGCGGTCGCCAAATAATAGCTGTGTCGGCTGACGATTGAGCTTGTCCGTGAGACGGGTAAGGCTTTCGACAAGACGGCGGGCGTCGCCCACCAGCTGGCCGAATTGTGCCAGCCCATCTCCGGTTACGAATTTGTCGCTGTCATCGGCGAGCTTGCCGATGCGTTTGATCGATACATCTGCATCGCGGACCGCAAGATCGACCGTGCCCATCGTCTTCTGCAGATCGTCGAGGCTGGAGTTCAGCTTCTGCGTTCCGAGAGCGAGGTTGCTTAACGTGGCGTCGATATCCGCCGAATGGCGTTTAATGACACTCGTGGTGTCGCTGATGTTGGCAAGGGTTTTCGATATCGCGCGACGGTTTTGTTCGCTCAGCACGTCGATCAGTGCGTCGCTGATCTTGTTGAGTTTTGCCACGACCTGCGGCGCACTTTCGACCAATTGTTGAATGGAGGAGGGTTTCGACTTGATAATCGGATACCGTTCGCCGGGTTTGCGCGTGACGAGAGGGGAATCCTTGGTGCCCCCATCAATTTCCACATATGTGCCGCCGGTGAGACCTTCGCTGGCGATGCTGGCGAGAGAATCTTCATGAATTTGGACGTCGGGATTGATTTCCAAAGTGGCGATAACCCGTTTCGGATCGTCGGGATCGAAGTCAACGGCTTTCACCCGCCCCACATCGATCCCGTTGTAGCGAACCTTGGTGCCGCTTCCGAGGCCGGTGACTGAGCCCGTGAAGTAGGTGCGATACGTCTCGAACTCCTGACTGTACTGCGCGCCCGCCAGCCACAGGATGGCCACGACGATGCCTATCACGCAGGCCAATACAAAAGCGCCAACGGCAGCGTAATTGGCTTTGGTTTCCATGATCGGCCCTTCCTATGAATCCAGCGCCGCACGGCCGCGTACGCCGGAAAAATATTCCTTGATCCAGGGATCTGGATCTTTTCTGAGTTCTGCGATCGTACCGATCTTGATTTTCTTGTTGACCAGAACGGCAATGCGGTCCGTCGTGGCGCGCAACGTATCGATGTCGTGCGTCACCATCAGAACGGTGAGCCCAAGGCTTTTTTGCAGATCCCGCACCAGGACATCGAAATTCGCCGCCGAAATCGGATCGAGGCCCGCCGTCGGCTCATCGAGGAACAAAAGTTCGGGATCGAGCGCCAGCGCACGGGCAAGACCGGCGCGTTTTTTCATGCCACCTGAAAGTTCCGACGGATATTTCTTTGCCGTGTCTTCGGGCAGCCCGACCATTGAGAGCTTCATCGATGCGATTTCATTCATCAAGGTCTGAGACATCTTGGTGTATTCTCGCAAAGGCACCTGAATGTTTTCGGCCACCGTCTGCGAGCTGAAAAGCGCCCCTTCCTGAAAAAGCACGCCCCAGCGCATTTGCAGTGCGCGCATCGAAGCACTGTCGGCATCGCCTACTTCATTGCCGAAAACCTTGATCGAGCCTTCTTTTTGCTTGTTGAGTCCGATGATCGTACGCAACAATACCGATTTGCCCGTCCCAGACCCGCCGACAAGGCCCATCACTTCGCCGCGTTTCACATCGAGATCGATACGATCGTGTATGATGCGGTCACCGAAGCCGTTTACGATTCCACGCGCCCTGATAACGATGTCACCGTCCCTTCCGTTCATTTGACCGGCCGCGCCCATGGTCAAATCCCCAGAATCGAGAACATGATGGAAAATCCCGCATCGAGAACGATGACAAGGAACACGGATTCCACCACCGAACGGGTTGTAAGACGGCCCACGCTTTCTGCGTTGCGTTCAACCTTCAATCCCTCGAAACATCCGACCAATGCGATCACGAAGGCGAAGACCGGCGCCTTCACCATTCCAACCAGAAATGTGTTCAGCGAAATTGCGCCTTGCAACTGCCGCAGGAATGCCGGGAAGGTTATATTCAAATCGAAATAACACATCACGGCGCCGCCGATCATGGCCATCACGTCGGAATAAAATGTGAGAAACGGCAACGCCACCACGAGACCCGCCACCCTCGGAAGCACGAGGACGTCAACGGTATTCAAACCGATGGTCTGCATCGCGTCGATTTCTTCGTTCACGCGCATCGTACCGATTTGAGCGGTAAACGCGGAACCCGAACGGCCGGCGATGATGATCGAGGTCATCAGCACGCCAAGTTCACGCAAGATCGAGATTCCCAGCAGATTGACCGTCAGTATCTCCGCTCCGAATCGCCTCAATTGATCGGAGCCCTGATAGGCAAGCACCACACCGATCAGGAACGACAGCAGACCGACAATCGGCAAGGCGTTGATGCCGGTTTCTTCCACCTGATGGATAAATGCCTTCCAGCGCAACTGCTTTTGCGGGCCGATTGTTTCAACCGTCTCGACCGTAACGCGGCCGAGATAGCCGAGCATCTCGTAGCCTTGGGTCATCGAATGCATAAACCCGCGCCCCACGCGATAGAGAAATGGCAGGCGCTGCGTTTCCGGCGTCGGCGGCGCCTTGTGCTCGCGCTCCAGCGTGCCGAACAGCGGGCCATAGCTTTCCGGGATGATGAAGGAGCGCACTTTTGCCCCGCCATCTTCCAAGGCACGCTTGGTGCGCAGCAGAAGCCACGCGCCCGCGCTGTCCAGTTTGTCCAATTTCTTTCCGTCGATTTCTGCTTCGCGCACGTGGGCTAGATCGAGCGCACGAAGTTTGGGGTCCAGCCTGGGTGCTTCGGGCAAAGTCCACTCGCCACCGACGACAAAACGCAAGACATTGTCGCGCCGTTCGGTTTTGAACCAGGCACGCTCCTCCACCGGCCGAACGTCTGTCAGACTGACCATCCCAACCTCAACATTAACCGCAGCTACGCGCGCGCCCTAGGGGCCATCCGGCAATTAAGTTGCCGCAGGCTGAGGGAGAAACTCTTCAGGCCTCACTTCGTGCCACAAGGTCTGGCCAAAAAGCTTGTGCCCCTCTTGCGGCAACCTGTGTACCCAGCCGTTCACCCCAAAATCTCTCGTTGCCCGCCTCAGTCTGCCATGCCCACAGGCGGCGAGTCAGATGGTGGAGGGAATATTCCGCCGTGAAGCCCATGGCGCCATGCACCTGATGGGCGATTCCGGTGGAGATTCTCGCGGCCCGGTTGGCCCTCAGCTTGGCGGCGGCGATTTCGAAGTCGCAGTTGCCGCGATCCATGGCTTTGAATGCAGCGGCGGCGGCCATTCCGGCAGCTGCGGTTTCTTCCGCCAATACGGCGAGCTGTTGCTGTATCGCCTGGAACTGTGCCAGCGGCCGGCCGAACTGTTTGCGTTCGCGCGTATAGCCGACGGAAAGCTCCAATGCGTGGTCCAGCGCCCCAGCGATCTGTCCTGTGCGCAAGAGTGCAAGCAACGCGAACGTATCCGATCGGCACGCGCCGGTTTCAACCCGTGCATCATCGAAGCGCAACGTGTCGCGCGGTTCGGCGGCCGGGTTTTCATGTTGCTCGATCTTCGCGTCCGTTTTCGAAACGAGAATTGTTTGATCGCCGAGCACCGCGACCACATGCGAGGCATGGCGGCCCCAGGGTACGCTTCTGAGTTCGCCGGTAAAGCGGCCGCCGTTGAGTTTGCCGGTGGCATTCGGCGAGACGGTGACGATGCCATCGGGCAAAGACACTCTTGCGGCTTTCGCGAGATGCGTTGCCAGTATGGCCTCGGGCAGCGGGGCAGGGACGGCGTAATGGCCGCAGGCCCTCACCACGATCAACGCGTCTTCCCAATTTCCGCCGAAACCGCCTGCATCTTCGCCAATGAGGACATTGGCGAGACCGGCCTCTCGGATTTGCTGCCACGCCGCGTCGAGCGGTTTCTCCTTGACGCCTTCCAGGACCTTCGCCGTGGTATCGGCAAGCAATGTGCGCAGTTCGCTCATCTCAGGCCCAACTCCCTTGCGATGATGCCGCGCAGGATTTCCCGAGTACCGCCCCGAAGCGAGAATGACGGCGAGCTTTGCAGCAGATAGGACAGCGTATCGTTGAACGCATCGCCGTTTTCCAGCGTCACGTCGGACCGCGTATTGGCTTGTACCAGACGCGGCAATTCCTGTTCGAATGATGTGCCCAAATCCTTGACCACGGCGGCATCGACGGCCGGATCTTCGCCGGCCTGCAGCTTTCCCATCACCGATAACGACATGTTCCGCAGCGTCCACATTTCGGCAGTCATGCGGCCGATCAATTGCTTCTCCAATTCGGTCGGATTTTCGCCGGTGATCCTGAGGAATTCGAGGAACAAACGGATGGACGAAAGATAACGCTCCGGCCCGCTTCGCTCATAGGCGAGTTCGGCGGTCACCTGCTGCCAGCCGCTACCTTCGTTTCCGATCAGCATGGAGTCGGGCACGAACACGTCGTCGAAAAACACTTCGTTGAAATGGCTTTCGCCGGTGAGGTTGGCGA
Organism: Rhizomicrobium sp.; assembly: GCA_035548975.1. Classification (GTDB taxonomy): domain Bacteria; phylum Pseudomonadota; class Alphaproteobacteria; order Micropepsales; family Micropepsaceae; genus Rhizomicrobium. Next base: position 669 of record DASZRY010000008.1, on the reverse strand, counting down.
TGGGCTTCACGGTAAGTCCGTCGCTTCTCATGTCCACGATGAATTGCGAAAGTCCGGCATGACGGGTCTCGCCTTCGCCGGTGCGCACGAGCGCGATCATGTAATGCGCATGCTGTGCGGTCGAGGTCCATATCTTCTGGCCGTTGATGCGCCAGCCGCCGTCGACCTTACGCGCGCGGGTGCGCACGGAGGCAAGATCGGAACCGGAACCAGGCTCGCTCATGCCGATGCAGAAAAAGGCTTCGCCGCGCGCAATGCGGGGCAGAATTTTCTCGCGCTGCTCTTCGGTGCCATAGCGCAGGATCAGCGGACCGCTTTGACGGTCCGCCACCCAGTGAAGCCCCACCGGCGCTCCGGCGACGAGCATTTCCTCGATCACGACATAGCGCTCGGCGTAGCTGCGTTCTTGACCGCCATACTTTTTCGGCAGGGTCATGCCGAGCCAGCCGCGTTCGCCGAGCTTGCGGCTGAAGGCGGCATCCCCGCCGGACCAAGAACGTGCCTTTGTGGCTGAAGCCGTCTGGGGCATCTCCTTGCGCAGGAAGTCCCGGACTTCCCGCCGAAGGGCACGCGCAGCCTCCGGCATCTCAAAAGGTGTGAACTGAAATTTGGGCAATTGGGGTTCCTCCGGGCCGGCATTGTGGGTGCGGCTGTGGGGGCGCGCAACGG
>DASZRY010000007.1:0-30890 GCA_035548975.1 Rhizomicrobium sp. | reverse complement strand
GCGCCCTTGCCGCCGCGCGCGGTCCAGTATTTCTGGTGCAGCGCGATCATGCCTTCAAGGTGACGCGCGAAATCCTCCTTCGTGCGGGCGGGCGTGACCGTTACGGGGCCGCGCTCGCCATACAGTTTGAGGGCGCGGCGGATCTGGTAGCGCGTGTTGGAACTGAGGATCGACAGGTAGTCCGTGTCCGATGCGCGCAAGGAATCGAGATCGATCACGCCGCTATGTTTGGCGGAATGAAAGCGGATGCGAAGCCCGGTGGCCTGCAAGAGTTTCAGATAATCCTCGCCGATGCCGCCGAAACGCCACTCGTCCCAATCGCCGAGCAGGCCGCGAGCATCCGGCGTCGTCAGCACATGGCCGATGCAGCGCGCCGGCAGTTCTGCCCCATAGGCCCGATCGCAGAGGAACTGGTTGTGTTCGATGAACAGAATGTCGATGTCGAAATTGCCGGTTTCGTTGAGATAGAGCTTGTTCAGCTTGAGCCAGCGATGGCGGGTTTCGCGATTGGCGAACAGGAGTCCCAGTGCAATCGGCTTGCCGTTGCCGGTCGCGCGCAAGATGGCGGGCTTGAGGCCGGACAGCCGCAACAGCGTGCCGATCCATCCCCAGGACATGTAGAAATCGATGTCGGCGCGGTCTTGCAGAGAACACCAGTCGCGCTCGAGCGCATCCAGGCTTTCGAGCGGGGCAAGCGAAAATCGGATGTCCGGCAGCAGCGTCATGGTCCGGGTCTAGGGCTTGGCCTCTCTCAATACAGGTCTTTTCTGGACACTTGCTTACCTTCCTGAGGGGCAGAGCCCCACGCTTGCGCTGGCCCAAGGCGGCGCGCCACAATACCGGCTCTACGAAATTCGATAAGACCGGAGGACACAGCCCGTGAGCGATCTTGAAACGTTTCGCACAGAAACAAGGGCTTGGCTGGAGAAGAACTGTCCGCCCTCCATGCGCGGACCCGGCTCCGGGGTGATCGAGGAAGGAAGCTCCCCCATTTGGGGCGGCCGCAAGGCGAAATGGACCAATCCGGAGGGCAAACTCTGGCTCGACCGCATGGCCGAGAAAGGTTGGACGGCTCCCACCTGGCCCAGGGAGTATGGCGGCGGCGGCCTCTCGCCTGCCGAGGCCCGTGTGTTGCAGCAAGAGATGGGGCGCATCAAGGCGCGCCCGCCCCTGATGTCGTTCGGCATCTGGATGCTGGGGCCGGTACTGCTCGAATACGGCAATGAGGAACAGAAGCGCGAACACCTGCCCAAAATCGCGCGCGGCGAAATCCGCTGGTGCCAGGGCTATTCGGAGCCGGGTGCGGGTTCAGACCTCGCAAGCCTGAGGACCAGATGCGAAGACAAGGGCGATCACTTCCTGATTAACGGCCAGAAGATCTGGACGTCCTACGCCAATTACGCCGACTGGATTTTCTGTCTGGTTCGCACCGACACGACGAAAAAGCACGAAGGCATTTCCTTCATCCTGTTCGACATGGATACGCCGGGCGTGGAGGCTCGTCCGATCAAGCTGATTTCAGGCAACTCGCCGTTCTGCGAGACTTTTTTCACCGATGTGAAAGTGCCCAAGGCCAATCTGGTGGGCAAGCTGAATGGCGGCTGGGAAATCGCCAAGCGCCTTTTGCAATATGAACGGCAGAACATTTCCGCAGGCGGCTTCGGCGGCGGCGGCGGTTACGATCTCGAAGACGCGGCGAAGGACTATGTTGGCGTGGAGAACGGCAAGGTCGCCGATGACGATCTGCGCGCGCGCATCACCCAGCACAAGATGGAAGCGCGCGCTTTCGGGCTGACGGTGCGCCGCCTGGAAGAAGAAGCAAAGGCGAAGAAAGGGCCGAGCCCCGCCGTCTCCATCATAAAATATGCGGCAGCGAAGGTGAACCAGGACCGCATGGAATTGATGGTGGAAGCGCTGGGACATCAGGGCCTGGGCTGGGAAGGCGAAGGGTTTTCCGACGAGGAGATTTCTGCGACCCGCGGTTGGTTACGCTCCAAAGGCAATTCCATCGAAGGCGGTACCAGCGAGGTGAATCTGAACGTGGTAGCCAAGCGCGTATTGGGTTTGCTCGATCATCAATAAGGCGGAGAAAACATGCCGGTCGCAGAAAAACTCGATCCCGATCTGGAGTCCTTCCGAGCAGAAGCGCGCGCCTGGCTTTGCGAGAACTTTCCACCGTCTTTGAAAGATCGCGACGTGGCGATGATAGTTATGGCAGGCATTCCGCTTACCGGCGATGCGCTTCTCTGGCGTGACCGCATGGGTGCGAAAGGCTGGGGAACGCCCACTTGGCCCAGGCAATATGGCGGCGGCGGACTTTCGCAAGGCCAGGCGCGCGTGCTGCAACAGGAAATGACGCGCATCGGTGCGAAGAATCCGATCGGCGGCATGGGCGTGATGATGTTCGGGCCCACGCTTCTGGAATATGGCAGCGAAGAGCAAAAGCAGCGGCACATTCCGGGCATTGTCACGGGCACGGTGCGCTGGTGCCAGGGCTATTCCGAACCGAACGCGGGAAGCGATCTGGCCTCCTTGCGCACGCAAGCCGTGGACAAGGGCGATCATTTCCTCGTCAACGGCCAGAAGATCTGGACCAGCGGCGCGCAATTTGCCGATTGGTGCTTTTGCCTTGTGCGCACCGACAATACCAAAAAGCATGAGGGCATTTCCTTTCTGCTCATCGACATGAAATCGCCGGGCATCGAGGTGCGCCCGATCAGGCTGATTTCCGGCAATTCGCCCTTCTGCGAAACCTTCTTCACCGACGTGAAAGTGCCCAAGGAAAACCTCATGGGCCCGTTGAACGGCGGCTGGACCATCGGCAAGCGCCTCCTGCAATTCGAGCGCGCAGGGCTCGGCGACGGCGGCGGCAGTGCGGGCCGCGGCGGCGATGCGCGCGGCATCGATCAGGTCGCCAAGGATTATGTGGGCGTGGATGAAATGGGCCGCATCGCCGATCCTGATCTGCGTGCCCGGATCGCCGGTCATCAGATGAATGCCAAGGCCTTTCAGCTCACCATCGCGCGGGCTCGCGCCGAAGCGAAATCCGGCAACGGGCCGAGTGCAGCGACCTCCATCATGAAAAACGCGGGCTCGAAATTGCAGCAGGAGCGCGCCGAACTTCTTCTGGAGATCATGGGCGCCCAAGGCTTGGGCTGGGAAGGCGAGGGCTTCACGCGAGACGAGATAGAATCCACGCGCGCCTGGCTCGGGGGCAAGGCCGTGACCATTTATGGCGGCACCTACGAAATCCAGAACAACATCATTGCCAAGCGCATTCTTGGCCTGCTCGATCATCAATAACCTTTGGGAACACGAACATGGCAGTCCTGAGCGAAGAACAGACGATGCTGCGTGACGCGGCGAAATCCTGGGTGAGCGAGAAATCGCCCGTATCCGCGTTGCGCAAATTGCGCGACAGCGGCAATCCGGATGGATTCGATCGCAATGCCTGGCGCGAAATGGCGCAGATGGGCTGGGCCGGTATCGTCATTCCGGAAGAATATGGCGGGTCGGGCATGGGTTATCTGACGCTTGGCCTCGTGCTGGAAGAAACCGGCCGGACGCTGACGGCCTCCCCGCTCGTCTCGACCGCACTTGCCGCGACGAGCGCGCTGATCCTTGGCGGCAGCGATGCGCAGAAAAAGGAGTGGCTGCCGAAGATTGCCGAAGGCAAGGCGATTGCTGCGCTCGCCGTGGATGAGGGCGCGCATCACGCACCGGCGAGGATCGCGCTCAAGGCGACGAAATCCGGCAATGGCTGGTCGCTTTCGGGCAAGAAGACGTTTGTGCTCGATGGCGGTACGGCCGATGTGCTGGTCGTGGCTGCGCGCACCGGCGGCAAGAGTGGGGATACCGCCGGCATCACGCTGTTCCTTGTGCCGGGCGACGCGAAAGGACTGACGCGGCAGAAGCTGAAGAGCGTCGATAGCCGCGGCGTAGCGAACCTCACCTTCGAAAACGTGGAGGTGGGTGCCGATGCCGTGCTCGGCGCGGTGGATCAGGGGTATGGCGTTCTTGAAGCCACACTCGATCGTGCGCGTGCGGGGCTCGCGGCGGAAATGCTGGGCAGCGCCACGCAGGCCTTCGAAACCACGCTCGACTATCTCAAGACCCGTGTGCAGTTCGGGCAGGTCATCGGAACTTTTCAGGCGCTGCAGCATCGCGCGGCCAAGATGTATACCGATCTGGAACTGACGCGCTCCTGCGTGGAGGCAGCCCTTTCGGCCATCGACAACAATTCCAACGACGTGCCGCAGCTCGCCTCGCTTGCCAAGGCAAAGGCCAACGAAGTTGCGCATCTGGTGTCGAACGAGATGGTACAGATGCACGGTGGCATCGGTATGACAGACGCACACGATGCAGGCCTCTATTTAAAGCGCGCCCGCGCTGCAGAGGCGACATTTGGAAGCGCGGCCTTTCATCGGGATCGCTACGCCAGCCTGCTGGAATATTGACGGACCCATCTTCGCAACCGCGCGTTGTTGTGCGATAGCAACGGCGGAGATTCGCAGATGATTTCGCTTGAAACGGCTTTGGCCGATGGCGTCGCCGATGTCGAAGCGGCGGTTGCAGCTTGGCGTGCGAAATTTCCCAAATTGTGGACCAAGGACAAGTCGCTCTGGACGGGCGCCGGCGAAGACAGATGGCTGGGTTGGCTCGACATCGTTGCGCGCGAAAAGCGCGATCTAGACGCTTTGCGGGCATTCGCAGACGGCGTGAAACGCGACGGCTGGCGCGACGTCGTGCTGATCGGCATGGGCGGATCGAGCCTGGGTTCCGAAGTGCTGGCGCAAAGTTTCGGGCACCGGACGGGCTGGCCCCGATTTCATGCACTCGATTCCACCAGCCCGGACCAGATCGGCACGCTCGAATCGAAACTCGATCTCGCGCGAACGCTCTTCATCGTAGCGTCGAAATCCGGCTCGACATTGGAGCCGAATATCCTGAAGGATTATTTTTTCGCGCGCGCCGGCAATACCGGACCTCGCTTCATTGCAATCACCGATCCCGGTTCGTCGATGGAGAAGGAAGCCAGGGAGAAAGGCTACGCACATATCTTTTACGGCGAGCCTTCGATCGGCGGGCGCTACTCGGTATTGTCGCGTTTCGGCCTCGTGCCTGCGGCCGCGATGGGGCTCGATGTTGCGCGGCTGCTGGCATCGGCAGGCGAAATGGTGGCGCGCTGCAAGACGGACGATCTGGCGAACAATCCTGGCGCAATGCTGGGGCTGTCTCTCGGCGTCCTCGCAACCGAATTCGGGCGCGACAAGATCACGATTTCCGCGTCGCCCTCGCTTGTTTCTGTCGGCGGATGGCTCGAACAGTTGATCGCTGAATCGACCGGCAAGATCGGCAGGGGATTGATTCCCGTCGATATGGAACCGCTGGCAGATCCATCGTTCTATGGCAGCGATCGCATTTTCCTGCATGTGCAGCTGGCGAGCGAAAATGAACCGGATGCGTTAGACGCGCTTGCAAAGGCAAATCAGCCTGTCATCCGCATCGTGCTTCAGGATGTTTATGAGCTTGGCCAGCTTTTCTTCATGAGCGAAGTCGCTGTGGCAATCGCTGGTGCTGTGTTGGGGATCAATCCGTTCGACCAGCCTGATGTCGAAACGAGCAAGGTGAAGTCGCGCGAATTGACGAAGGCCTTTGAGGTTTCTGGCAAACTTCCATTTGGAGAGCCATTTTTCCGCTTCGGCGGCATTTCGCTTTATGCCGATGCGAGGAACGCGCGCGCGTTGGAAGGCTGCAATACGCTGACCGATTGCCTGCGCGCTCATTTCGGCCGGGCGAAAGCGGGCGATTACGTCGCGCTGCTCGCTTTCATCGAACAGTCGAAAGCGCATTTCGATCAATTGCAGGTCATTCGCACACGGTTGCGCGACAAGTTCAAGATCGCGACCTGCGCCGAATTCGGGCCGCGTTTCCTGCATTCCACGGGGCAGGCCTATAAGGGTGGGCCCAATAGCGGCATCTTCGTCACCCTAACCGCAGAACCCAAACAGGACATCAAACTCGCAAGCGGCAAGATGACCTTCGGCATTGTGCAACAGGCACAAGCCCTTGGCGATTTCGAGGTGTTGAACGAGCGGGGGCGCAGAGCCATCCGGCTCCATTTCGAAGATGTGGGACAAGGGCTTTCCCAATTTGGCAGGGCGCTGGACGCGGCGCTGGCTTGACGGAACCAATCGTGGGGGTCTCCAGTTCCCTGGAATGGTGTCCGGAGAACCGAGATGACTGCCCGCCGCAGGAAGAAGGCCGCGCCCAAGCGCGCCGGCGCCAACAACAACGTGCCCGTTCACAGCGATGGAAGGCCCGCTTGGCAGGGGCATTTGCGGCTGTCTCTCGTGTCCTGCCCCGTTGCGCTGATCAATGCGATCACACGCGTCAATGACATCTCGTTTCACCTAATCAATCCCGACACCAACAATCGCATCCGCATGATCCCCACAGATCCGGATACGGGGCCTGTCGAACGCACCGATCTCGTCAGAGGTTACGAAGTGTCGAAGGACGAATACGTGATCGTCACAGACGAGGAGTTGAATGACGTGCGCCTGGAGACGACGCGCACTCTCAATATCGAGCGATTCGTCGACGCTGGCGAAATAGACCGGCTTTATTGGCACGATCCCTATTTCCTGGTGCCGGATGACGATGAATCGGGGATGGAAGCCTATTCCGTGATCCGCGAAGCGATGGCCGGCGAAGGCCGCATCGCGCTCGGCCGCGTGGTGATGCACACGCGCGAACGGCTGATGGCGATCGAGCCGCGTGGAAAGGGCATGGTAGCCTATACCTTGCGCATGCACGACGAAGTGCGTGATCCGGAACAGGTGTTTCGCACTATTCCAGCATCCAAACCGGACAGGAAGATGGTCGATATCGCCAAAAAGATCATCGAACAGAAGAAAGGTGCGTTCCACGCGAAGGATTTCAAGGACCGTTATGAAACCGCGCTGCGCGAATTGATCCGCAAGAAGGAGAAGGGCGAGAAACTCGTCAGCGCGCCGGAGCCGGAAGACACCAACGTTATCGATCTCATGGCGGCGCTGCAGAAAAGCCTCAAACAAAAAGGCAAGACGCCTGTGCGCAGCGCCAAGGCAAGGAAAAGGCGGGCAAGCTGAGACTCATCTCACCTTTGTGGGAGGTAAGTGCTATCTCAAATTCAGCTTCTTCCTTGCGCTTTCCAGAGACACCGCGCTCTTCGCAAAGTCCTTCCATGGGTCGGCGCGTTTGATGAGTGTTCTTGCATTCGCAACCGTATAGTTTTGCGGATCGAGTCCGTATTTCACCTGCGCCCATGAAAGCGGAAACGCAACGGTAGCATGCGGTCGCGCGCGCGGCGACCATGGCGCAACCGCGGTGGAGGATCTGTCGTTGCGCAGATAATCGAGAAAAATCTTTCCGTTGCGGTTGGCTTTCGCCATGTTTGTCGTGTAGCGGTCGCGGCGATCGCGCTCCAGAGACACACATATGCCACGGGCGAAAGCCTTCGCATCCTGCCATGTCAGCGGATTCTTCGGCGTGCCTTTGATCGCCGTCACAACATGCAATCCTTTTCCGCCCGTCGTTTTCACGTATGGGATGAGGCCGCAGGAGGAAAGTCTGTCGCGCATATCTTTGGCCGCGTCGATCACGTCGTTGAAACTCAAGCCGTTTGCCGGATCCAGATCGAAAATCAGAATCTCAGGCGTTTCGGGATCGCCCTTCCTGCAACCCCATGGATGCAATTCCACTCCACCGGCTTGCGCAAGCCCGATCAAGCCCTTCAGGCCTTCGATCATCAGATAAGGCTTCGGCTCGCCCCCAATCCTGATGGATGAAACGCCCTGCATTCCCTCCATGACATGCCGCTGGAAAAAGCGTTGTCCAGCGATCCCATCCGGTGCACGCACAAGCGAGAGCGGCCGTCCTTCGACAAATGGCAGAAGCCGGGGCGCTACCAGTTCGTAGTAAGCCGCGAGATCGGCCTTGGTGACCGCATCGTAACCGTTGTCCGCCGGCCACAATTCCTTCGCCGGATGGCTGATCGTGATGCCGGCGATTTCGAGCTTTTCCGCTCGTGAGGAGCTTGCAACCCGGCCACGCTTCATTTTGAGCGTCTCGTCCATTTTGCGGCGGGCTGTTCTTCAGACACCACCGACTTCGCACTTTTGTCTTCGCGCAGTCCCTTGAAACTTGCCTGACGCAACAGTCCTGCGGACGTGATTGTGGCGAATTCGGTTTCGGCCACAAGTCCGGGCTCGACCCAGTTGATACCTTTTGTGCGCGGCACGTCGGCGGAACGCGCGAAGGGCGGCGTCTTGCGGCGCAAGGCGAGCAGACGTTTCAACACTTCGCGGGAATTTTCGCGGTTGAAGCCGGTTCCCACGCGGCCCAGATAGACGAAATCCTTGCCGCGCCAGGCACCGACCAGCAGCGAACGCAGATTCTTTTCGTCGCCCCACCAGCCGCCGATCACCACTTCCTGACCGCCGCGGCATTTGGCCTTGGTCCAATCGCCATTGCGTTCGCCGCGATAGTGCGAGGCAAGCCGCTTGGAGACGACGCCTTCCAGATTCATCCTGCACGCTGCTTGGAGAACGGCTCCACCTCTCGCCGTGAAGTGCGAAACATAACGCAGATGGGAGAGCTTCCTTGCGCGCGCAGACATGATCTGACGCAGCATTTCCTTCCGCCGCTCGAGCGGTTCGTGCGTCAGATCGCGGCCCTCGAAATTCATGATGTCGAACACGAAGTAAACGAGGCCGCCCGTCTTCTTGTCCGAAAGTGCAGCCTGCAATTTGGCGAAGTCGGATACGCCGCCCTTGCCGAGCGCCACGATCTCGCCGTCGTAGATGCCATCAGGCAGCGCGCCGCAATCCTTTGCGATCTCGGGGAAACGCTTCGACCAATCGAGCTTTTTCCGTGTCCGCAGAACGGCGCGTTCTGCTTCGACGCGCGCCTGCATGCGGTAGCCGTCGAATTTCACTTCATGCACCCACTCCTCGCCGCCGGGCGGTGTTGCGACCACCTTGCAAAGTTCAGGGGCTATGAAGTTCGGTATCTTCACTTTACGGTTTGGCGCACGCGCTTCTTTTTTTTGAGGCGGAGTGCGGTTTGCGCAAGGATGCATGCTTTCTTGCCGTCCTCTTCGCTTTTCCCGTGCGCCGCGTTCTGCGTGCCTTGCCTGCGATTTCTTCCAGCGTGCGTCCGGATTTGACCGATGTATCCTCATCCAGCAGCATATCGGGCCGACCGGGATGGGCTGCTGCATCCTTCTCTTTGATGAGAAGCCAGTTGTGGCGCACCGTTCGGCCGGGCTTCAAGTTTCGGTCGCGCATTCGCACCAATACCCACCCGCCTTTCAAGCGCTTGCCATTCAATTCGAATTTGAGCTCGCCGTCTTCCAGATCGCGTGCAGGCGGCGTTTCAGATTGGCTTTTCCATGTGCCTCGATCCCACAGCTGCACGGTTCCGCCGCCATATTCGCCTTCGGGAATGGTGCCTTCGAACGTGCCGTAATCGAGCGGATGATCTTCCACTTCCACCGCCAGTCTTTTGGTGGCGGGATCGAGCGAGGGGACCTTCGTCACCGCCCATGACTTATACACGCCGTCGACTTCGAGCCTGAGATCGTAATGCAGCCGTGTTGCATCGTGGCGCTGGATCACGAAGCGGCGCGATTTTCCTTTTCCGATGCGCCCGCGCGGTTCGGGCGTATGCCCGAAATCGCGCTTGGCGTGATAGGCGGAAAGTCGAGCCATCGCAGCCTCATTTTGAATTGCCGCTAGATGCGGCCCATCAGTACGAGGATGAGTATGACGACAAGGATCAGACCCAGCCCGCCGGAGGGACCATACCCCCAACCTCGGCTGTAAGGCCATGCAGGCAAGGCGCCGAGCAGCAAAACGACAATAATGAGGAGAAGTAGCATCGGCATTTGAAATTCCCCGGTTTTAGCCAAGACGGGAAGTTAATGGCGGATCGGCGGAGAAGGTTCCCATGGTTTTGGCGGGAACTTCCCCATAGGCCCCGCGTTGCCTCGGTAACGAACGGATGGAGGAGGCCATGTTGAGATGGGCGTTGGTTTTTCTGGTAATCGGTCTGATTGCCGGAATTCTGGGCTTCACAAGCCTGGCGGGCGCGTCGATTGCGATCGCGAAATTCCTGTTCTTCATATTCTTGGCGGTATTTGTCGTCTTGCTGATTATGGGACTTGCCGCAACGGGCCGTGCCGCCGGTCGAGCGGACTAGTTCTGGGGCTGGCTGCGCATCGGCCGTGCGCGGGTCGCAAGCAGGAGCGCAGGCAGCGCCAGGACGAACAATGCGCCTATCATTAGCCATGCCTCGTTGAACGACATGGTAACGCCCGCTTTTTCAACGAGGGGCTTGACGATCGATTTCGTGAATTCATCCACGGGTGCAATCGTTCTCTCGTGGAAATAGCGAAGCGGCAATCCCACGAATTGTGCCGTCGCACGATGACCGGCCTGGAGCTGCGCGACCAGATATTTCACATGTCCTTCGGTGCGCTGTTCCAGCACGGTGTCCACCAGCGCGATGCCGATTGCGCCGCCGAGGTTTCTCATCAGGTTGAACAGCGCGCTTGCATCTGAAAGCTGATCGCGCGGCCAGCCGTCCAGCGCAAGCCGTGTGGACGGCAGAAGGCAGAACATGATCGCCACGCCGCGCAGGATCTGCGGCAGCAGGAATTCGTCGAAGTCCCAGCGCGGATGCTCGAAGCCGTTGACGATGAGCCCCGCCGCGAACACCGCAAAACCGGCAAGAGCAAGCTTTCGGGCGTCGATGCGCGTTTCGAGCCAGGCGGCGAAGGGGGCCGCCGCCAATTGCGCCGCACCCGCCACTATCATGATCTTACCGATTTCAAGCGCGGTGTGTCCGCGTACAAAGCCCAGGAACACCGGCGTCATATAGGTTGCGCTGAAGAGCCCGAAGCCCAGCACGAAGCTCAATATGCAGCCACAGGTGAACGATAGATCGCGGAAGCGGCGAAGGTTGACGAACGGTTCCCTGCGCGCAAGGCATTGCTGGATGGTGAAGGCGCAGGAAACGGCACAGACTGCAAGCAGCATCCAAACAAAAGTGCCGCTCCAATGCCGCTTTGGCCCCTCCTTGAGCGCAAGTTCGAGACTGGCCAGAAAGATCGCCGCCAGGATCACAGTGACATAGTCGATGTGCCTCAACAATTTCCAATCCGGCTCGCCGACACGCACAATGCCTGCCACGATAGCGGTGACGATGATCCCCGGCACGACGTTGATCAGGAAGATCGCATGCCACGAATATGTCTCCGTCAGCCAGCCGCCCAGCGCGGGACCAAGAGTGGGCGCGATCATCGCAAAACTGCCCGCGACAGTTGTGGCCAGCGCTTCGCGCTTGCCTTCGAACAGCACGAAGATGGTTGTAAAGACGGTGGGGATCAGGGCGCCGCCGCAGAAGCCCTGAACCGTGCGCAGGAAAATCAGTTCCGCGAAATTGTCGCTCAGCGCGCAGCCGATGCTGGCCAGCGTGAAGGCAAGAGTCGAACCGGCGAACAGCCAGCGCACGCTTATGGCGCGGGTGAGAAAGCCCGTAAGCGGAATCGCGATGATCTCCGCGATCAGATAACTCGTCTGTATCCAGGAAAGCCTGTCTTCCGGGATGTCGAGCGCCTCGGCCATTGCAGGCAGCGAACTCGCCACCACCTGGATGTCCAGGATCGCCATGAACATGCCCACGCACATGGCCACGAAGCCCAGCCATGTCGCAAAAGAGACGGACGCGTCAGTCGATGCGGGCAGGATCGAAACGTCTCCCTGTTTCATGCAGGATGCGCAATTGGGTTGTTCGCTTCAATGCGGTCGAGTTCGCCATCCATGACCCGCCGCCACAAGGGCGGAATCAATGCCATTACGATGCTGCCCGCATAGGAAGCGGGAAGCTCAGGCGCACCATCCATGGGCTCAAGGGCGTCGAAAACCGCCGCGGCACGCGCGTGGTGATCGCTATGCCGGCCCATGTTGAAGATCAGAAGATTGGCTGCGGGCGCGCTTGAATTCCAGGCGTGGCGATGACTCATCGGTTCGAGCGCGCCCGATGCGGTGCGCCTGCGCATCAGCCCATAATGGGCGGTGTAGTTGAAGACCTCGAGCACGAAAATCCCCACGAGGCTTTCAAGAGCGAAGAAGATGGCCGCCATCCGCCCCCAACCGAGCCAGAGGGCCGCGTAAATGGCAGACATGATCGCAGCATCGCGCCAGAGGCGGTTTCGCAAATAAGCAAACGACTTCTTTGCGCATCGCCTGCGTTCGAATTCATAGACCATTGCGATCTGGCGGACGAGCGTACGCAGGAAGAAGACGTAAAGATTCTCGCCGCGCCTCGCAGTGGAGGCATCGCGCTCGGTGCCAGCCCAGCGATGGTGGCCATAGACGTGAGCGATGTCGAAATGGCGATAGGTCATCGCGCTCAGCATCACGCGCCCAAGGGCCTGCTTGGCGCGGGAGCGGCTGTGCACCATCTCATGGGCGGCGAGCACGCCGAATATTCCGGTGGTCGCGCCCACCGAGATCACAAGGCCTGCGAATTCCCATCCGCCGGCATCCGGCCGCGATGCGCGATGCGCCGCCCAAAGTGTGACGCCGAGCTGTGCCGGAATGTAGAGAATGGGCAACAGATGACCGGCCGCAGCGTGCGTCTTGTTCGATTGCGGCCTCGAGAAGCGTTCCGCCACGACAAGAGAGAAAAGAATCAGGACGACCGTCGCAAAAGGCGCTGCCGGCGCCAGGCCGTGCAGTAGCGGAATCGAGGCCAGGAACAGGAACGGTCCCGAATAGCGCAAGGCGGCCATGCCCCCTCCGTTCATTCAAGCAACAGCCGCTCTGCGTTCCGCGAGCGCGGCATTTTCCACCCGGATGCGCCAGAACAACAGCGCCGCATTGAGAAGAGAAAATACCGCCGAAACGGCAATCTCTCCAAATACCAGCGGCAGGAGCGCGATTTCGCATACCACGATCAGATAGTTCGGATGACGGAAAAAGCGGTACGGCCCCTTGCGCACCAACGGCGCATCCGGCAGCGAGATGATGCGCGTCGTCCAATAAGGACCGAGCGACAGCAGCACCCAGATTCGCAAGACTTCAATGACCGCGTAGGCAATCAATGGCCAGAGATGAATCGGCGGATCGGCCGGCAGATCGAGCACCATGACCAGTAGCCAGCTCGCATGCAGCACCACAAACAGGGGATAGTGCTTGCGGCCATATTCAATGGCACCGTTTGCAAGCAGCCGCTTTGCGTTGCGCGCGGCATAGGGAAGCTCGATCAGGCGCTGCAACGCCACCAAACCGATGATCAGGTAGGCCCAGCTCATCTTCCTTCCAGCATCACAAAGCCGCAGGAAAATCCCGGCCCCAATGCAGTCATCAGGCGGCGTTCGTGCGGGCTTCTGGCTTCCATGCGCTTCAACACGAACATGGCGGTTGCCGCCGACATATTGCCGTAGTCGCGCAATACGGTGCGGCTCTCTTGCAGCGCGCCGCGTTCGAGCGATAGCGCATCTTCCAGTGCGTCGAGAACCTTCGCGCCGCCGGGATGACAGGCGAAGGCATCGATGTCCTTCATATCTATGTCGTTCCTGCGCGCGAACTCACCGGCGATCTTTCGGAAATCGCTTGCGACAAGGCCCGGAATGGAGGTTGCAAAGCGCGCCTTCATCCCGTCTTCCTCGATTTCCCAACCCATGACGTCAAGCGAATTGGGCCAGGTGTATTCGCCCGTCGCGCCGATTCTGAATCCCTCGCCGTCGGTCGAGATGATCGCGCCCGCCGCGCCGTCGCCGAACAGTGCGGTTGCCACGATATTGCTTTTGCTCGTGTCGTCCTTGCGAAAGGTGAGTGCGCAGAGTTCGACCACGAGAAACAATACATTCGCGCCCGGCATCGCTTTTGCGAGCGCTGCCGCGCGCGCCATGCCGAGCACGCTGCCTGCGCAGCCGAGTCCGAAAATTGGAAGCCGCACGATATCGCGCCGCAGTCCCAATCTCTCGACGACAAGCGCATCGAGGCTCGGCGTCGCGATTCCCGTGGTGGAAACCGTCACGATAGCGTCAATATCGTCACGCCGAAGTCCGGTCGATTTCAGGCAATCTTCGGTTACGCGCTCGAACAGCGCCAATGAATGTACAATGTAAAGTTCGTTGCGCTCCTTCCATCCATGGGGCTCGGCATACCAATCGATCGGGACACAAGAATATCGCCGTTCGATGCCGGTGTTTGCGAATACCGGCATCAAGCGATCCATATCCTTGCGGTTGCGGAAAAGATTCGCAGCGCGCAGAGCAACGTCTTTTTGTTCAAGAACATAAGGCGGCACGGCTGTTTCCAGCGCACGCAACCGGGGGCGAACGGACATTCAGTCTCGCTTCCGTAAGGTATGCCCCATCACCCGTCCATTTGAAGATGTTTCGCGATGAATGTCACGCACCAAAATGTTAATCGAGCCGTTTCCAGATCGTGGTGCCTCCGTTGCTTGCGCATATCACACGATCGTGACCGTCAAATTTGTAGGTCCCTGTGACAGGAACGCTGCCCGAAGGCGTACGGGTCCATTTGCCGTCGGCGGCCTGCCACATACCCGACTCGGCGATCTGGAAATAGTAGCGATAGCGGCCGTCGGGCGTAATATCGAGCGAGGTCTTCACCGCACCGATGGCTGCATTGGCAGGCGTGTCGGTGAACCAGTGTCCGATCACGCGGCTCAAGGGACTGTCCGGCGCCGCTCCGCTCGGATTGCCGACCAGTACCGATTGGGCGCCACCGGGATAGGACAGCGCAATGGAGCCGTCCGTCGGCTTGCCGCCGAGGGAGGCCGCATACGCGCCGAAAACGGCGGACGTCGTCGTGAGATAACTGAATTCGGTCGATTGATGCGTGATATCCGACGTCATGATCATCCGGCCGGGGCCGCTGGCCTTCACCGTGCCGTGGTCTTCCGCGCTCCACGAATACTTGTATTGGCCAAGATCGTTGACCTCGAAGCGTCCATCCAGCTTGTCTCCCTGGACGGCCGCCTTGAAGAAGGTGCTGATCGAAAACGCGCCGAACGGGCTTGGTCCGTCAACATCGGCGGCGGCTTTTTCCATGGTCCAATGGCCGACGAAAGTGGGCGGCGTTTTGGGGCCGAGCAGAAGCCAGCCCAACCCGCCCAGCACCACTGCACCGCCAATACCGCCGCCGATCAACACGCGCCTGTCGATCCCCTCAAGCGGTCCGGGCAGGGGTCTGGGCGGTTCCGGCGCGGGCTTGCCATCGAGAATGTGACCGATCACATCAGCCAGATAGTTCAGATGCTGTTCGAGCGGAGGCGTGAAGGCGTCGAGCCAATGTGGCGTGGAAAGGAAGTATTCCAATGATTTTGCCGGCATAACATTTTCGATGCGGAGCGGGATCACCGGCAATCCCCTGTTCACCGCGCGCTCCACCTCGCGCTTTATTTGCGGAGACAGGTTGGCGTTCTGTGAGAACACGAGCACCAGAGCGCGGCTCGAATGAATTGCTTCGACGATGGATTCGCCCCAGTCGGCGCCGGGCGTGATGTCGCGCGGAGCCATCCAGCAGCGGATGCTGCGTTGCTCCAGCACCGCGCAAGTTGCGTCCGCCGTCGGCTTGTCTTTCGACGAGTACGAAATGAAGACGTCATGCGCCATGAATACCCCCGCCCAACGCGCGCAAGTTAGAAGTGGGACGCGCGTTAGACAAGCTACGCGGTAAGCCGCGCCAGCTCCGCCTCGCCGATCCAGCCTTCAACCCCGCCCGCTGCACCTGCGCCGGGAATGACCGGTGGCGGGGTGCCCTCGCGCCAGATGACGCGGATGGTGGCACCGTATTTGTCGCGTCCCAATTGGGCTATTTCCCAGGAAGCGGCATCAGAGCCATCGGCGAGGATGACCGCATGCTCAACTGGCGCCAGGGCGTCGAGCGCTGCAATGGTATTGGCGCCGGCCTTCAGGATGCGGTCCCGGCAGATGGAATATCCCGCCAATTCAGCTATCGCGGGAATGCCGCGTACCATTTGGCGATTGGCCGCGCGCGCGCTTTCCGGCAGTTGGGACCAATCGACCAGCAACGGATGCTGGCGCAGATAGTCGTTGCGTATCCCGCCATGGCGCCAGCCCGCCGCGCGCTGCGAGACGGTCCAGCGGTAATGTTCCATCTCCGCCAGCTTTTCGATTTCGGTATCGCTGAAGATGATGCGCCCGCCTTTCAGCGGCACCAGCCGCATGCCGAGTGCACTGAGCTTGGTCTGCATGTGATCGGTAAACGCACGATTTGATTGCTTGAACCGCTCCGGCAGCTGTTCCCAGGGCACTGACGACGGCTGACCCTGCGGCGCATCCCTCAGGTATATTTCGTGTGCGGCGCGCGCCAGACTGTCGAGCGATTGTCCGAACAAACGGCTGGGATCGGTAAGATCGGCCAGGCTTCCGAACGGCGTGAGGCGGTTGGGCAATAAGGAATCGCTTTCGATGCGTTCCATGAAGGCGCCCAACTTCTGCTGCTGACGCAGCCGCACGAACACCGGAACGCCATAGCGTCCGTTGCGGTCGAGGATCTTGCGCATCTCGATGGCCGTGTGAAGAGCCGCGTCATCGTCTTTCAATGTCACGACGGCGGCGCGCAGGCTGGGATTGTCGAGGATTCTTTCGATCGCGGCGGCCGCACTTGCATCGCCGGCGACGAAGGAGCAGGGCGCACTCGAAATTTCGAGCATAGAGGAAAGTCCGGGATAGCGCGTTCTGAACGAGGTGAGGCTGTCTTCGCCCAGCCTGTCGAGAACCGCGACGGAAAGCCTCTGGCCGGGTAGCGCATAATTGCTGCGAGCGGCCTGCAGCAGGAATTCCGAAGCCAATTGTCCAAAGCCGGCAATGACCAGATTCGGATTGCAGGCATCGGACCGGGCACGGAAGGCAGGCGCCTGCAACAAAAGCCGGGCGGCATCGGCATTGAGATTGAAGAGGCGGAATTCCGCCGCACGCGAGCCGAGCGTGGCTGCACGATGCGTCAGCACTTCGTCGTAAAGCCATTCGCTGGAAAGTTCGGGCAGGATGGTGAGCGCATCGCGATTGCCAGGCAGCGCATCGCGGAATTCGCGGGCGCGCAGTCCGATTTCGATATTGGTGCCGTCAGATCCGGTGGCGATGACGAGCGCGCGCGCATGCGCAAGGCCCGCCAGCTTCAACAGATTGGGCTGCACGGCATCGCCCTTGAGGACGGCAACGCCGCGCGCTTCGGCGGCGAGCGCGTTGGGGCTGTCGGAATCGAGCGTGATGGCCACGACACGCTGCCTGTTGTTGCGCAGGCCCTCCATCACCTGCCGTCCCGTATCGCCGAGGCCGCAGACGATCACATGGCCTCGGGAGCGCCGCGCCATGACAACGCGCGCATCGCGGCGCAGGTTCTGCAACACGAGCTTGACGCCGCCGGCGAGGAACGAGAGCGGCACCACGAATTGCGCGATAACGAGCTGCCAGGGATCCTTGCCGAGCGAAAAATTCCCGGTGGCCTTGATCAGTCCGAACGCCTTGAAAAATGCGCCCAGCGGAGACGCGACCTGGCATTCGGCTGCGCAGACCTGAAATCCCCAGAAGCCGAGCGCGAGCCCTGCCATGACAAGTGGGCCGATGATGAACCAATCTCTCGAACGGAACATGGAAGTGGACATGGCGATCACGCGGGCAAGGTGAGCGGCTTTTCGCGAAACACGAAGCGCCAGTCGGTGACGTCCAGCGCCATG
The DNA here is from genome assembly GCA_035548975.1 of Rhizomicrobium sp. GTDB lineage: Bacteria > Pseudomonadota > Alphaproteobacteria > Micropepsales > Micropepsaceae > Rhizomicrobium. The sequence continues at coordinate 13,106 of DASZRY010000007.1, read as the reverse complement.
GCCTGCGCGGCCATTTCGGTGAGGAATGACACGCGGGAAAGCGTGAGCGTCCCCTTGACGGCTTCGCTTTCCAGCGAGGCGGAGATCCGTGCCAATTGTTCCCCCATGCTCCGTGCACGCCGCGCGATGCGGCCGAATTCACCCTGCACGCGGATACCGTAAACCGCCGCGCCAAGGGCAGGCAAAAATGCGGTGAAGAAGGTCTCGATCTTCGCGTGCTTGTCGATATCCCAGCCAAGCAGGAAGTGCGCGATCGCGAAGACGAGGCAAAGTGCGGCGGTGGCGCCGAACAAGGCCATTCCCAGCATATCCAGGCGATGGTCGATCCTGTGCGACACGCCTTCAGAAGATTTGTGATATGCGATCTGTTCGGCCAATTCGGTTTGCCGCACGAGTTGCGCGATATCGGATGCGTACTTTGCATCTGCGCGTGCCCCCACCATGCCAACCTCGCGCACGATGGCGCGATAGTACCAGCCCACCCAAGCGGCGCCGGAGTCGCGCGCGTCTTCGCCTGTGTGCGCGGTCCGGCGGATTTCGAGCGTGCTGGAGCCGGTGAGTGTGAGCACGCGCATGTGCCGCAGCAGTTCCGCCAGATGGCGGTAGTCGATCCACCGTTCGTGCCAGCCGCGAAGCGCCCCTGCCGATACGATCGCGATGATTGCGCTCATGACCGCCAATTCGATCAGCACAAGCCAGCCATGCGAAATCGCCTCCCACAGGCCGAGCAGCGAAACGAAAACCGCGCCCGCCGCCAATACGAAACTCAACACATAAGAGCTGCGGTAGACGCGGACATAATAGGAGGCGAGTCCGTCGGCCCAACCGAAGGCAGGCTCCAGCACGGTCGAAAGTGCGTCGCGCGAATGTGGCGAGACCGCGGGCATCAGCCGCCAGTAGGTCTGCCACTGCGCCTTTGCATTAGCCAGAAAGTCGGGCACGCGGAAATCGCATAAGCGCGGCATTCGAACGAACAATAAAGCCTGCAAGAGCGCATAGAAGATGGTGAACGTGAACGAGACCTGCCTTTCGCATCGATAATCGCGCAGCCGCCGCGACGGCGGCCGGTGCACATGCGATGGCGGATCCGGCGGAGGCAGGATCATCGCGCGCAGAAGCGCGCGATAGATGTCCGGGCTCAGATCGTCCGCCGGGATCAGTGCGGGATCGCGCGGCCCCATCGGATCGGCGCGCAAGAGTTTCGGCGGCACGTTCTTTTCGGAATGGATCCAGATGATGGGAATGTTGGAATCGATGGCGCGGGACACGATTTCCGCCGTACCGCCGCGGCCTTCCGCGGGCTTGCCGTTCCACACCGCAATAAGGATGTCGCACTGTCGAAGCGTCATCAGGCCCACGGCTTCATAGGCGCGGTCGTCGTCGACTCCGCGCGTTTCCTCCAGCTCGAACACGTTGGCGGCCCTGGCGAGCAGAGCGTGAAACGCTTTGCGCGATTGCGGGGTGGCAAAATCGGCTTCGTAAAATTCGCGCGCGAAGGGCAGCGGGCAGTCGAGCGCGAAACCGCTAGCGAGCGCCGCCTCGGCGGCGATGCGGTCCGCGCCTTCGGCGATCGCCGATACGAGCCGCAGGTGGACATCGCCCGCAAAGAGTTCGCGATGACTTGCGCTCAATTCCTGCAGAGTCTGACGGGCATCGCGGAACAGAGTCAGAAGACTGTCACGGATGCGGCTGCCATCGGCTTCGGCCAGCACGCGGTGGCCGCTGACGCCAAAGCGCAAAGCTACGCAAGGCCTGGGAGGACCCTGAGTGCTCCTTGCTTCATTGGATTGCATTCGGCCGCCCCGTCCGCCTGACCGGAATGTAAACAGGCGGGTTGCATTCCGATCAAGCGCCTGCCTGCCTCTTTTGACTGCAAAGGGGCTCAGATGTTCATTCTGGAGGGCCGGTTGCCACCGGGCACGGCCATTGTGACCAAATTGGCTCGGCGGCGGCACGATTGGCCAGCTCCGGCGAAGCGAAGCGGACATCACCGGCCGCCACTCGCCGGAACAACCGCTGCGCTCGGCAGTTCACCATCTGTAACGAAACGGGCGCCCACTTCATGCCCACTGCAAGCGGCCACGCGCGCGATACCGTCCTCGAAAGTGAAACGTACCGCGGTCTATGACACCACGGGCGACAGATTCGGTCATGTCGAAGACGTGGTTCTAGACAAGTTGCCGAACAGCATCATCTTCGCCGTGCTTGGCTTCGACGGCGTCCTCCGCAGGCGTTGGATACACCATCCACACCCGGCTACTGGGAGCAATGTCAGTAAGCAAAATCTTGCAAAGCCAGTGGCGCGCCGCCGTCCTTTCGCATGCTTACGCTGACACCCGTTGATTTTGCCGCGCGCACAAGGCGAAAGTTGCCGCTCAGACATCAAGAACATTGGGTTGGGAAATGCCTTGGAATTTCGGCGATATTCTGGAAGCGATTGAACCCGTCCTGCCGCCCGACGCGCCTGCGTTCATTCACGGCTCACGCACGATCAATTGGAAAGAAGCTTCGCGCCGCGCGAACAATCTGGCGCGTGCGTTTGTGGAACGCGGCGCGATACCGGGCGACAAGGTTGCCTTTTACATGCGCAACCGCCCCGAATATTGCGAAACCATGGCTGCGTGCTTCAAGGCGCGGCTGACGCATGTGAACGTCAACTACCGCTACAAGCCCGACGAGGTGTTTTACATCTTCGACAATTCCGATGCGCAGACCGTTGTCTATGGCGAGGAATTCCGTCACGTCATCGAAGAGATCAGGCCGCGTCTGACGAAGGTGAAAACCTTCGTCGAGGTGACGGCTGACAGGCCGGCTTCCTTTGCGGCGCGTTACGACGATCTTGTGCGCGAAGGCGACGGTTTGCCGCTGAAATTGCAGCGTTCACCGGAGGATCAATTCTTCATATACACCGGCGGCACCACCGGCATGCCCAAGGGCGTGATATGGACGCACAACGAATTGCGCGAAACCCATCTCACCGCGCTGCGCCGTCTCGGCCCTGTGCCGGAAACGTTGGACGCGCTGGTGGAATCGATCAGGCAGGTCGGCCCTGGCGCGCGGCTTCTGCCTGCCTGCCCGCTGATGCACGGAACCGGCATGTTGATGGCGATGGCGACGATACTTGCGGGGGGATGCGTCGTCACGCTCGAAAGCGCGCATTTCGATCCGGTGGAATTGTGGGATGCGGTGGATCGCAATCGCGTGGCGACCATTGTCATCGTTGGCGATGCGTTTGCAAAACCGATGCTGCAAGTGCTCGATGCCAATCCGGGCAAATACGATCTTTCCTGCGTCGTGAACATGGTGTCTTCCGGCGTGATGTGGAGCGTGGAGGTCAAGCGCGGCCTTATTCGTCATATTCCGCAAATCGTGTTGATGGACAGCTTCGGATCTTCGGAAAGCGTAGGGCTGGGATCTTCGCAGATGACGAAGGACGGTGAAATCCAGACGGCAAAATTCACCATCGGCGAGCGCTGCAAGGTGTTCGATGAAAACGACCAGCCTGTGGAGCCGGGTTCGGGCAAGACGGGCATGATCGCGCAATGTCCTCCGATACCGCTGGGTTATTACAAGGATCCGGAAAAAACCGCGAAGACGTTCCGCACCATCAACGGCGTGCGCTACGCGATCCCCGGCGATTGGTGCCGGGTCGAAGCCGACGGCACGCTCACGCTTCTTGGCCGCGGCAGCGTCTGCATCAATACGGCAGGCGAGAAGGTTTATCCCGAGGAAGTCGAGGAGGTATTGAAGACGCACCCGTCTGTCGAAGATGCGTTGGTGGTGGGGGTGCCGGACGAACGCTGGGGCCAGGCCGTGACCGCGATCGTGCATGTGGCGCCCGGCCGGACTTTCGATGAAAGCGCGCTGCGCCAGCACGTCAGGGAACGGCTTGCGGACTACAAGGCGCCCAAGCGCGTTCTTGCCAGTACGATTTCTTTACGTGCGCCCAACGGAAAAGCCGATTACAAAGCAGCCGGCGAATTCGCCAGAAGCGAGCTGGGTATCCGTTGATTGCTGTTTCGTAACACGCTTCATTGCGGGCTGTTGGCGGCCGCGTTCGTTGCGCTGCCATCCTTTGCACATGCCGCCAGTGTGGAAACCGTGGTGGTCACTGCCGCCCCGCCGGATCCCGTGGGCAATGACGCCTTCTCGAGCGTCACCCTCGATTCAGCTGATTTGCGCGGCAGCAGCCAGCTCGACAATTCGCTGTCGCAGGTCCCCGGCCTGTCGCTGTTCCGCCGCAATTCGTCGCTGTCGGCAAATCCGACGGTACAGGGCGTTTCGCTGCGCTCGATTGCACCGTCGGGCGCAGGACGCGCGCTGGTGATTTTGGATGGCGTACCTCAGAACGATCCTTTCGGCGGCTGGGTGATCTGGAGTTCGCTGCCGCCCGAGGATGTCGCGCGCGCCGAGATCGTGCGCGGCGCCGGTGCAGGGCCATACGGTGCCGGCGCGCTCACGGGCGTAATCGCACTGGGTGAGGAGGCAGGCAAAGGCTTTGCGGGCGATGCGTCGTGGGGCGAACGCCAATCAGGACACGCCGCAGCAGCAGGCGGCATATCGCTCGGGCAAATCGATCTCTTCGCGAGTGCCGCCATCGATTCTTCGGCAGGCTGGATTCCTGTAAGCCCGGAACAACGCGGCACAGCAGACGATCCGGTGACATTAAACGCACGCAGCGCGTCATTGCGCGCGCAGACGGGTATCCTCGATGGCACGTTGCTTTCGGTTCGTGTCGGCATTTATGACGAGGCGCGCCATTCGGGCATCGGTCAAACGGCCTCGGAAGCAAGCGGACTATCCACAAGCCTCACGCTTGCGCATCCGCAAGCACACGGCAGGCTTGGCTGGCGCTTGCAGGCTTGGCTGCGCTCCAGCGATCTTTTCAATTCGTCGGCGTCTGTTTCGGCGGATCGTTCGGTTGCGACGCCGGCCAACAACCAATATGCAACACCGGCCCTGGGCTGGGGCGCAAACGCGGCGGTGCGCGGGTCGTTCGATTGGCTCGATTGGGAATTGGGAGCTGACGCGCGATTTGCGCGCGGCAATTCCCGCGAGCAGTTTTCCTGGTCGCAAAGCCTGCAGGAGTTTACGCAGGGCCGCATCTCCGGCGGCAAAACCTCGGTCGCCGGGATATACACCGAAGGCGCAAGCCGTTTCGACAACTGGCTCCTGACGCTCGGTGTACGCGCCGACAGATGGTCGAGCAATGACGGGCATTTGATACAGAAGGTGTTCGCAACAGGCGCGACCACGACGATGTTGTATCCATCGAAGAGCGGCATCGTGCCGACCGCGCGCGCGGGCGTCCGCTACGGTTTCTCCGAAAGTTTTTATTTGCGAAGCGCTGCCTATGCAGGGTTCCGAGCGCCCACGCTGAACGAACTCTATCGCCCCTTCCGCGTCGGCAACGTCACAACCGCCGCAAATCCCGATCTGGCACCGGAAAAATACTATGGAGCCGAAATCGGCGCGGGCGGAGGGTGGGGTGATTTCTCCTGGGACGGCGATATTTTCTTCAACCAGCTTCATGCCGCCATCGCCAACGTTACCCTCAACAACAATCCCAACACGCTGCAGCGCCAGAACGCGGGCAATATCAATGCACCGGGCATCGAAGCGAGCGCGAAATACCGGGCGGGAGATTCGCTGTCCCTTCGCGCCGCCTTTGCTCTCACCGATGCTCATGTGAAGGGTCTGCGTCCCGCACAGACCCCGCGCTGGACGGTAACAGCGGGCTTCGATGCGATGCCGCTCGATCGTGTCGTTCTGTCCGTCGATTTGCGTTATGAAAGCAAGCGCTTCTCCGACGACCAGAACACGCTTCCGCTCGGCTCTGCAGCCACGGTGGATGCGCGTCTCTCCTATAACGTGACGGATAAGGTTTCGATCTACCTTGCGGCGGACAATCTCTTCAATGCCGATGTGGCAACGTCGTCGAGTGCTGGCTCGCCTGCGCCGGTGATCACCAATGATGCGCCGCGCATGCTGCGGGCAGGCGTTTCACTTGCGCGTTGACGGCAGGGCCGGTCAGGTCTTCGACGCGATGTAACGATTCACGACCGGATCGAGCGTTGCAAGAGGCACCGCCCCGCACAGGAGCACGGCATCGTGGTAGTCGCGGATGCTGAATCGCGGGCCCAATGCCGCCTTGGATTTCTCGCGCAGCTTCAGGATCTCGAGCTTGCCAAGCATGTAGGAGCACGCCTGTCCGGGCCACGCACAATAGCGTTCGACCTCGGTCACGGCGCTGGCTTCCTGGTCGCCCAGCTTTTCAACGTAATACTGGATTGCCTGCTCGCGGCTCCAGCGCTTGGCGTGCATGCCGGTATCGACGACAAGACGCACGGCGCGGAACATCGCATCGTGCAGGAAACCGATCTTTCCGAGCGGGTCGTCGACGTAAAGACCCATTTCATCGGCCAGCTGTTCGGCATAGAGCGCCCAGCCTTCAATATAGGCAGAAAAGAATGACAACTTGCGGATCAGCGGCAGATCGGCCTCATGCTGGATCGTGCCCTGAAGATGATGACCGGGAATCGCTTCGTGATAGGTGAGGGTCGGCAACGTCCAGCTTGGCACTTCGGCGGTGTCGCGCAGGTTTATATAATAAGTGCCGGGCCGCGATCCGTCGAGCGACGGGTCCTGATAATAACCGCCTGCCTGTCCTTCCTCGATCTCCTTGGGCACGCGCTTGATCGTGACGTCGGCTTTCGGCAGCACGCCAAACCAGCCCGGAAGCCTCGACCGCACCTTTGCAAGCAACACGTTGAGATCGGCGATGAGTTTCTCTTTGCCTTCATCGGTGTTGGGATAACGGAATTTCGGCTCGTCATACATGCCACGCAGCCGCTCGCCCACCGTGCCCTTGGTCATGCCGTTCGCGCGCATGAGTGTGTCGATGCGTGCGGTGAAATCATCGACGAGTTCAAGACCTGTCTTGTGGATGTCGTCCGGCGTCCGGGCGGTCGTTGCCCATTCGGCAAGTGAATCGGCGTAGTACTGATCGCCGTCCGGCAGCCGCCACACGCCTGCGTCGTGAACAGCCTTGGGCTGGAGGCTTCTCAGGAGCGCCATTTGCCGGTCGAGCGCAGGATAAATTTTTTCTGCCACGATGCGCGCGGCTTCGTCCGCGTAGCCGCCCTCGATTTTCTTCTCCTTCGCACGGCGTGCGATGGAAGACACAAGCGTCGAATCCGCGGCAGCCGGGGCACGCAGTTTGCCGATCAGCGACAGGGTACGCGACAGGATGAAGTCGGGTGGCGCCGCGCCCATGCCCGCATCGTGCCGCATGACTTCGGTCTCCTGATCCAGCACGGTCTCGAACGCCGCCAGCCGCGCGATATAAGCGTCGGCATCGGATTTCGTTTCGATGCGGTGCTGGCTATCCAGAAAATCGGGGATGGCCTGATAGGCACCGTTGAAATTGCTGACTGCATAGGGAACGCCCGCACTCGCTCCGCCATAATTGTGACGGCCAGCCGCGGCGACCCTTGTTGCGAGTCCGTACAGCACAACGTCGTAGTTGATCGCGTCCATTCCACTGAGCGCGCTGCGGTCAATGGCTTTCAGTTGCGCAAGCTCTTTGGCGTTGCGGTCGCGGTCTCGCGCGATCGAGGCAAGCGAACGGTCGTCGAGGCGGCTTTTCTGGGCGGCGCGTTTGCCGGTATCGAGGCCAAGTGTCGTCACTGCCTCGGGCGAGCGGTCGAGCCCTTCATCAACGAAGGAGTCGAACAGGCGGTACATCTTCGCGGATTCGGATTCGGTTGAAGCGAAGGCTTGCGGGATGCCGGCGAACGCCGCGGCCCCCGCAGCCGCGCTGGACAGGAGAACGGACCGGCGGTCGATCATGACGGCTTCTCGCAGCGTGATTGCGGCGGAATGGGTAGCCCCGGCCTCAAACCGCTTCAAGGCGAACAGACCGAATCGACATCACGTTCGCGTGCGGTAACCTGGATGAAAAGATTCAGGCCGACAGCACGGTCGGCGGAGAAACAAGATTCTTCAGTTCGTCGCACGATACCGGCTTGCCGAACAGATAACCCTGCAAGGCATGGACGCCGGCAATTTTCAGGAAGCGCGCTATGTCTTCCGATTCCACGCCCTCGGCCACCACCTTCATACCGAGCGCGCGGCCGATGCTGGCGACCGCGTGTATGACGGTTGCCGATTGCACTTCGGCCGTGCAATCGGTGATGAATTCCCTGTCGATCTTGAGCTTGTTGAAAGGAAAGCGGCGCAGGTGCTGCAGGCTGGAATAGCCGGCGCCGAAATCGTCGAGCGCGATCTTGACGCCGAGCGCACGCAAACGATCCATATTGGCCTTCACGCGATCCTGGTGCTCCACGAGGGCCGTTTCGGTAATCTCGATTTCCAGGAGCGCGGGATCGAAGCTGTGTTTCTCGAGCAGCGCTTGTACCTTAGGCACGAAGTCGTCGGTCGCGAAATCGATCGCTGAAGCATTGACCGCAACCGGTATCTGAAGGCCGCGCATTTCGGTCATCGCGCGTTCCATCACCCATTGCGTGATCGCGCCAATCATTCCGCTCGCCTCGGCCAGGGGAATAAATACGGAAGGTGTGATGGTTCCCTTGGTGGGATGGAACCAGCGGACAAGCGCCTCGCAGCCGATGACATGGCGCGTACCGGGATCGAATTGCGGATGATAGGCAAGAGAAAGTCCATCGTTCGCAAGCGCATGCTGCAATTCGGCAAGCAGCATTTCGGCAGGCGTCTCCGGCATTGGAGCCGGCGTGGCTTCCCCTCCGAGGGCGGTAAGCGTTGCGTCCAGCATGTTCGAGAGTTCGGCGATCTGCGACGACGACGGCATCTCGCCTTCGCGTCCGCGCGCTTCCATTGCGCCGCAGAGGCCGGAAACGCCTTTGGCGCCGATATTGAAACTCATGGACTTAAGCGCGTGGGCTGCCGCTACAGCATCTTCGGCGCTCCGCGCATCTTTTATTTTCTGGATGCACGCCGGAGCGTTGGCGCGGTAAAGCGCACGGACACGTTCGACGAATTCGCCGCGGCCATTGGCGGCGAAGGCGTGCAACTGCGCCACGGTATCGGCTTCAAAAAGCGGATTTTCCAATAGGTCCGTTGCCGGTTTTGCTTTCGGTGTGGTTTGAATGGCTGAGACTTCGGTGTTCGCCGTCTCTTCCAAATAGCGTGCGAGGATGTCGGCCAAAGCTTTCAACGTGAATGGCTTGTGCAACACACCATCCATTCCTGCCTCGCGCCAGGCATCCGCAGCATCGCCTACAACGTGAGCGGTCAGCGCGATGATCGGTGTACGCGAAGTGCCCGTTTCGGATTCGCGTTTGCGGATGACGCGTGCGGCTTCAAAGCCGTCCATCTCCGGCATGCTTCCATCCATCAATACCAGATCGAATGGTTCGTTGAGCGCAGCCACCGCTTCCCGCCCGTCCGATACGAGCTTCGCTTCAATTCCGAAGCGGCTGAGAGCCTCCATAGCGACTTCGCGATTGACCGCGCTGTCGTCGACCACCAGCACGCGTGCGCCGGCGAAGTTCGGCAATTGCTGCTCTAATGCCTGCAGCTCGGAGCCTGGATTCCGGACGGCGCAGCCGGTTTCAAGCTGGTGCAGGATTTCTGCAAGCTCGCGCCGTCTGACCGGCTGCATCAGAACGGCGGTCACAACGCCGCGCCGCAACAGATCCTGCGGTTCGGATTCGCCGAAACCGGCAAGACAGACGATCTGCCTGGCGTTGACGCGCCCGGCGTTTTGGGCATCTGCAATCGCGATATCGCATTGGCCATCGTTTCCGATCGCATAGCCCGACCGTTCGAAATAGCGCTTCAGGCTTTCAGATGTCAGCACGCCGTGATGCGCGACCGACGCATGTGCGCCAGACGGCGCAACCGGCCACGATCCGGCGGCATCGATCACCGTCATCGGCAGCGAGAAGGCAAAGGTGGAGCCCTGTCCAGGTTCGCTAGCCACTGTGAATTGTCCCTGCATCGCATCGACGAGCTTCTTGCAGATCGCAAGACCAAGGCCGGTGCCGCCAAAACGCCGTGTGGTCGATTGATCGGCCTGCGTAAACGCACCGAATACGGAGCCGATCTTGTCGGCGGCAATACCGATGCCGGTGTCGCGAACGGCGATGCGCAGCGAATTTCCGTCCGGAGCGACTTCGACGAACACTCCGCCTTTCTCGGTGAATTTGATTGCGTTGTTGACGAGATTGGAGATCACCTGCCGCAGACGCACGGGATCGCCCGCGATGAGACGCGGCGTTTCGGGGTCGACGAATGCCGCCAGATCCAGCCCTTTGCTCGCCGCGCGGTCCCAGAAAAGGCTCAACACGTCTTCGACGATTTCGTCCAAATCGACCGCCACGTTCTCGAGTTCGAGTTTGCCCGCCTCGATCTTCGAGAAGTCGAGAATGTCATTGATGATGGCGAGGAGGCTTGCGCCCGACTTCGCTATCACTTCGGCGAACCGGCGTTCGCGTGCGGGCAATTGTCCCGCCGCCAGCATCTCGGCCATCACCATCACGCCGTTCATCGGCGTGCGGATTTCATGGCTCATCGTGGCAAGGAAATCGGACTTCGCCTGATTGGCCGCTTCGGCTGCGTCCTTTGCTATCACCAGTTCTTCGGTGCGCGCAGCCACTTCGTCTTCCAGGCCGGCCATCTGCTCGGCGATGCGCGCGTCGCGGGCGCGGATTTCCGAGAGCATGCGATTGAAGCCCGAAACGAGGCTCGCCGTTTCGCCGTCGGCTTCCACCGATACGGACTGGCTGTAGTCATGCGTTTCCTGAACGCGCCGCATCGAATCGGTGAGTGTCGCAATGGGCCGAACGATGCGTTCCTGCAACCGCCAGGCGATCGCAAGCCCCGCAAGGATCGCGAGCAGCGACACGCCCAGGCTTGCGGCGAGGCTTGTCAAAAAACGCTGGAACATGCCCTCGGTTTGGCCCAGCAACACGACGCGGCCGACATCGCGATTGCCGAAGCGGATAGGCGCGGAGACCTCCGATGTCTGGCTGAAGAGTTCTGTCAGAAGGGACGCATTGCCTCCGGAGGATTTCACATCGCCGTGAAGCCGCACGCCTGCACCCGTTTCGACCAGCAGTTTTCCGTTTGCGCCTTCGACGCGGCCGTAAACGACATCGCTCATCTGTGCAATGGACCGGATGGCGCGGAAAGCGCCCATGCGATCGTTGTGGGCGGCAGCGTTGCTGGAAAGCGACGCCACTACGCGTGCCGCCGCATCGAGGCGTGCGGTCTCAAGCGCCACTTCGCGCTCGCCATCGCGCCAGGCAGAAATGCCTGCGATGGGGGAAGCCGCCAGGCCGACGGAAGAGATGACAAGCAACACGAGCTTGCGCCTCAGGGTGGTCTGCCGCCGCGTGGCCCTGCGCTCCTTCTGCTGCACGCCGGAAGGTTCCCGAAAAAGACGGACGCGAAGTTACCGCCGATTAATGACCCTCACCTTAACGTACGGGCCTAATTGGAGATTTGGGCATGAGCCCGCCATCCGGCGAATTCTTCTATGTCCTTGATGAACCGCTTCATCTGCTGTTTGTCGATGACGACCCGATTCTCTGCGAATTCGCGAAGGTTCACCTGGCATCGGAAAAAGGGCGGGTGTCGGTCGCCCACAATGGTGAAGATGCGTTAACACATATCCGCAATGTGGGCTGCGATCTGGTGCTGCTCGATCTCGCAATGCCCAAGCTGGATGGCTTTGAGGTCCTCGATGCCTTGAGAGCCGACGAGTCCACGAAGCGTCTGCCCGTCATTGTCATCACCGGCAGAGAGGATGTGATCGCCATCGATCGCGCCTTCGAAAAGGGCGCGTCTTCGTTCATTGTAAAGCCCATCAACTGGCGGCTGCTCAACTATCAAATCCGCTTTGTCGATCGCGCCCATCGCGCCGAACGCCAATTGGTAGATCGCGTGAAGGAAGTCGAGTCGACCAAGCGCGAACTCGAACGCACTTCGTCCGAGTTGCTCGAAGCCTCGCGCGAGGCGGAAAAGGCGAGCGAGGCCAAATCGCAATTCCTCGCGGCCATCAGTCACGAATTGCGCACGCCGTTGAACGCCATCATCGGCTTTGCCGATTTGCTGACCGCTCAAACGCTTGGCCCAATCGGCAATGAGCGCTACCGTCGCTACGCGCAGGACATCCGCGACAGTGGCGCTCACCTTCTGTCGATGATTAACGACATTCTCGAACTGTCGCGCATGGATGCCGACCGCGCAACGCTGCAGGAGGAAGAATTCCATCCCGCCGATGTCGTCGCGGAAGCGTTGCGCATGGTCGAACCGCAGGCGCATGCCGGCCGCCTTTCGCTCGCCGCCGATATTGCCGCGGGCATTCCCCGCCTCGCCGCGGATCGCAGACTCGTTCGCCAGGTGCTGGTCAATATCCTCGCCAACGCGGTGCGTTTCACACCGGAAGGCGGAGCGGTGAGCGTGCATGGCTTCGTTCGCGGCGGCAATCTGTGCCTGGAAGTGCGCGACACGGGTATCGGTATTGCTCCCGAAGATATTCCACGCGCACTCGAACGCTTCAGTCAGGTGGATGGCAGGCTCTCACGCAAATATAACGGCGCGGGACTTGGGCTTCCCATGGCGAAGCAATTCATGGCGTTGCATGGGGGAACGCTCACGCTCTCCAGCAGACTCGGCGCGGGTACGCAGGTCTGCATCGCATTTCCGCCGGATCGCCTCGTGGGAGGGCCGGTCAGTTTATCAGCCTGACACTGGAGGTTGCGGCCGACGGTCCCACGCCGGTCGGCACCGGCGGCAGTCCGTTGCCGGCGTAATTCGCATTCACCACAAGGTCGGCGCCCCCGGTGATGTTGATCGCCTTCGCAACGATAACCGTCCATGCCGAATCCTGGGCGACCTGGTTGTTGCCGGTGACGTTGAGCAGGCCGTTCGGAATATAGACCACTCCCAGAAGCTTGTGCGCCGAGGTCGTGGAAATTGTGAAGGTCTTGGTATTTCCCTTGGTGGTGGCGATCACGAAGCCTGCGAACGGTCCTTTCTTGCGGCCCTCAAGCTCGATGTCGGATTGATCGGTGAACGCAAATAGCGACAGCGTGTCGAAGATCATCGCCACGTCGGTG
>DASZRY010000006.1:0-55030 GCA_035548975.1 Rhizomicrobium sp. | reverse complement strand
ATCCACCTTGCCGGTGATCCGGCCAATGGCGCGCAAGGCAAGGCGGATGTCTTCGGCCATCAATTCCGGTTCGGTTGCGGCCTGGGCACGGGCGAGTGCGGCTGAGGCTTCCTCCAGAGCATGGCGATGGCGCGCGCGCGTGATGGGCGGAGCCTCGCCCGGAACCTCCAGTTTTTGCGCAACCTTCCCGGTCAATGCTGCAATCAACGCGTCGAGACCCTCGCCGGTCTTCAAGGAGAGCTTCAAACCTTCATGCGGCACGGGCCAAGGCAGGTCCGCCTTGTTCCACACCACGAGGTCGGCGCCGGAAAATGCTGCACCTTTTGCTGCAGTCCCATCCTGCAGCAAAACCACCAGATCCGCAGATTCCGCCCGGGCCAGCGCGCGGCGCACGCCTTCGCTTTCGACGGCATCCGGCGTTTCGCGAAGTCCCGCCGTATCGGCCAGGGTCACCAGATAGCCCCCCAGGTTGAGGCGTACCTCGATCACGTCCCGCGTCGTGCCCGCTGTCTCCGAGACGATGGCGGCATCCCGCCTGGCAAGCGCATTGACCAGAGAACTCTTACCGGCGTTCGGCGGACCGATCACTGTTATGTAAACCCCGTCCCTGACCAGCTCGCCGCGATGCCGGTCCGACAGATGCCTTTGAATTTCCTTCGCAATTTCACTGATCGCTGTTCGGGCCTTGCCGAAAACATCTTCGGGAATTTCCTCATCGGCGAAATCGATCGCGGTTTCCGCCCAGGCCGCCGCCGCGATCAGCCGGGTGCGCCAGGCCTCGTAGAGTTCATAGAGAGCGCCCTCATACTGCCTGAGCGCCTGCCGCCGCTGGGCCTCGGTTTCGGCATCGATCAAATCGGCCAAGGCTTCCGCCCGGGTCAGGTCGAGCTTGCCGTTTTCGACCGCGCGCCGCGTGAACTCGCCCGGTTCGGCGGGGCGCAACCCTTTTTGCTGCGAAAGCGCCTGCAGCATGGCGTCGACGATGGCGCGGCCTCCATGGACGTGGAACTCGGCGCTGTCCTCGCCGGTGAAGCTGGCAGGCCCTTCGAACCACAGCGCCAGGCCCCGGTCGATCTCGCCTTCCGCGTTGCGGAACCGGCGCAATGCGGCCATCCGCGCCACGGGCTTCGGTTCACCGGTGAGGCGTTCCAAAGCCGCTCCGGCCTCAGGCCCGGAAACACGGATGATGGCGACGCCGCCGCGTCCCGGTGCCGTCGAAAGCGCAAAAATCGTATCGGCCACCCGCTATTTCGCGTCCTTTTTCATGCCGGCCGCCGTCTTGGCGCTGTCCCAGACGAATTTCTGGAACTGCTCGAAAGCCTGCCCGCCCATGGGCATCCAGGCGCGCAGCATGGCTTCCGGATCGGAGGTATCCAGCGCCGCCTTCATCCGGCGTTCCATTTCCGCCAGCATCTTCTCCTGCAGGCCCGAGACGTCGGGCAGGCCCATCATCCGCCGGGCCTCTTCGGGCGTCATGTCCAGTTCAATGTGCACTTTCATCGGGATGGTCCTGCGGTCCTGGGCGCGCTTGTTCGAGGAGTTGGCACCGCGCTAAAGGAAGCTAAGACCAAGGGCGGCACTGCCGCAATCAATCGTTGGGGGGCACGGAAAACGCCATGAGCCAGAATCTACTCAGCCGGGAAACAAGCCCCTATCTGCTGCTTCATGCCGGCAACCCCGTCCACTGGCGCCCCTGGGGGCCTGAGGCTTTCGCCGCCGCCGAAGCCGAGAACAAGCCGATACTGCTCTCGGTAGGTTACACGGCGTGCCACTGGTGCCATGTGATGAACCACGAGAGCTTCGCCGATCCCGAAACGGCGGCGCTGATGAATTCGCTTTTCATCAACGTGAAAGTCGATCGCGAAGAACGCCCCGATATCGACCTGCTCTATCAGACCGCCGCCCAGAGCATGGGCACCCAAGGCGGCTGGCCGCTCACCATGTTCCTCACGCCCAAGGGCGAGCCGTTCTTCCCCGGCACCTATTTCCCGAAGGAAGACCGTTTCGGCCAACCCTCCTTCAAGCGCGTGCTGGAAGAAGTCGCCCGCATCTATCGCGAACAGCCCGAACCCGTCGCCAACAACATCGCGCGCGTGCAGCAGACGCTTGCCAATATCTGGGCGCGCGACATGCGCGGCGATCTCAATCCGCTGGTGCTCGATATATCGGCCATCCACATCGCCCAGCGTTTCGATATCTTCTACGGCGGCCCGGTCGGCGCGCCGAAATTTCCCACCGCCACCTCGCTCGAACTTCTGTGGCGGGCCTACCTGCGCACGGGTGCTGCGCAATTCTTCCAGGTGGTTCAGACCTCGCTCGACAATATGTGCATGGGCGGCATCTACGATCATGTCGGCGGCGGTTTCGCGCGCTACGCGACCGACGAACGCTGGCTCATCCCGCATTTCGAAAAGATGCTCTACGACAACGCCCAGCTCGTCGATGTCTTGACGCTCGTCTGGCAGCACAACCGCAATCCGCTCTATCGCGAGCGCGTCGACGAAACGATCTCATGGGCGCTGCGCGACATGAAGGTAGGCGATGCCTTCGCCTCCAGCCTCGATGCCGATTCCGAAGGCGAAGAGGGCAAATATTACGTCTGGACGGAAGCCGAAATCGATGCGGCGCTCGCCGGCACGTTCTCCCAGAGATTCAAGCAGGTCTATAACGTCCGCCGCGAAGGCAATTGGGAAGGCAAGAACATTCTTCATCGCATCGGCGGCGCGGTCTATCCGCTGCCGGACGCCGACGAAGCCCTGTTCAGGCGCCAGCGCGAATTGCTGCTTGCCGCGCGTTCCAAGCGCGTTGCGCCCATGCGCGACGACAAGGTGCTCGCCGACTGGAACGGAATGATGATCGCAGCACTTGCCCATGCGGGCGCCGCCTTCAACCGCCGCGACTGGATCGAGGCCGGCGTCTGGGCCTTCTATTTCATCGTCAAGACGATGGGAGACGGCAACCGACTCTATCATTCCTGGCGCGACGGCAAGCGCCATCACACAGGCTTTGCAGATGACTACGCGCACATGTCCCGCGCGGCGCTCGCATTGTGGGAAGTGACGCAGGACGATCGCTTCCTCGATCGCGCCAAGGCGTGGGTCCATGCGATGAACGAGCATTTCTGGGACATGCAGACGGGCGGCTATTTCCAGACCAGCGACGATTCCGAAGTGCTGTTCTTCCGTCCGCGCACCGTGTTCGATCAGGCGGTAGCCTCGGCCAACGGCACCATGCTGACCGTTCTGGCAAAGCTCTATTTCGCCACCGCCGATATCGCCTATCGCGATCGTTCCAACGCATTGGTCGGCGCCTTTTCGGGCGAGCTCAACCGCGCCTTCGCCTCGATGGCCTCCTACATCAACGGTCTCGAAACGATCATGACCGGCCTTCAGATCGTCATCGTCGGACCCAAGGCAAATTCCAAGACCCAGGAACTGCTCGCTGCGGTCCATGGACGCAGCATTGCGCACCGCACCCTGATGGTGGTCGAACCGGAAGACTCGCTCCCCGAAGGCCACCCTGCCTTCGGCAAGACGATGCAGAACGGCCAGCCCACGGCCTATGTCTGCGTGCGCAACGGCTGTTCGCAGCCGATCACCAATGCGGTGCAGCTCTCCCAGACGCTGCAATTGCCAGCGCGGCCGCCGGGTCAGGCCTGACGTCAAAAGGGGTGGCAAGCCCCGCCGTCTGTGCTTTGATTTCCCCAAACTTCAAAGTGGGGAGAGAACATGAACGGCAAGAACATCGCGATCACCGGCCCGGACGGCACGTTCTCGGCCTATCTGTCCACGCCGAGCGCCGGCACCGGCCCTGGCGTGGTGGTGATTCAGGAAATCTTCGGCGTGAACGCCGTGATGCGGGGCGTGGCAGACGCGCTGGCCGCGCGCGGATATCTCGCGCTTTGTCCCGATCTTTTCTGGCGCATCAAGCCGGGCGTGCAACTCACCGACAAGTCCAAGGCGGAATGGGATCAGGCTTTCGCACTGATGAACAAGTTCGACCCCGATGCGGGCGTCAGAGATATCCAGGCCACCATCGCCCAGTTGCGAAAAACGCAAGGCTGCACCGGCAAGGTGGGCGCGGTCGGTTATTGCCTTGGCGGCCTTCTCGCCTATCTGACGGCCGCGCGCACCGATAGCGATGCTTCCGTCGGCTATTACGGCGTGAACATCCACACCAAGCTCGGAGAAGCGAAGAACATCAGGAAACCGCTGATGCTGCATATCGCGGCGAAAGATCAATTTGTGCCGCCCGACGCGCAGAAACAGATTGTCGATGGACTCAAATCGAATCCGCTCGTCACGATCCATACCTATGCCGAGATGGATCATGCCTTCGCGCGCGAAGGCGGCGAACATTACGACAAGGCCTGCGCCGATCTCGCCAACACGCGCACGGCGACGTTCTTCCGGCAGCACCTGAGCTGAGTTTCAAATCTCCGCCCAGCGGCGCATGAGATTGGCGTGGCTCTTGGCGATCAAGTCGAAGGCTTCCGTTTTGCCCTCGGAGTCGAGGATCATGCGCCGGGCGCGCGAAAGATCGTAAAGGGTCTCGCGCGCCGCCTCCTCGCGCACCACGCTCTGCACCCACAGAATGGCGGCCAGCCGTTCCCCCGATTCCACCGGCGTCACGCGATGAAGCGTCGTCGCCGGATAAAGCACCGCGCTTCCCGCGGGAAGGCGGATTTCCTTTTCCATTGCGCCGGATATGGAAAGCGCGCCGCCGGAATAAGATTCCGGATCGCTCAGAAAAACCGTCATCGCCAGATCGGTGCGGACCCGCCCGCTGCCGGAAGGCATCATCGCATTGTCGATATGAGTGCCGTATTCCATTCCCGGCCGGTAGCGGCTGAACATGATCGGAGTCATGCCGCGCGGCATGGCCGCGGCGTTGAAAAGCTCGCTGCGGGACAAGGCTTCCGCGATCAGGCGGCGCGCCGCATCCACATCCGGACCCATGGCCTGTTCGTTGTTTTTCACCATGCGCGCATGCCGTCCCGCCGTGCCCGCGCCGTCCTGCCATTGCGCGCGGATCAACGCATCGCGAACGCGCGTCACTTCAATCGGATTCAGCAGATCCTCGAGGATGACGATCATTTGCCCCTCCTGCAGCCGATCCTATAGCCTGCCCGCGGAAAACGGAAAGCGAGGCAACCATGAAGGCGATCCGGTTCGAGAAGACGGGAGGCCCTGAAGTCCTGGAATACAGAGACGTCGATCTGCCGCCGCCCGGCCGCGGCCAGGCGCGCGTGCGTCACACCGCGATCGGCGTCAATTTCATCGACACCTATCATCGCTCCGGCCTTTATCCGGTGGCGCTGCCTTCCGGCCTCGGCCTGGAAGCGGCCGGAATTGTCGATGCCCTTGGCGAAGGCGTAAGCGGACTTTCCATCGGCGACCGCGTGGGCTATTGCGGCGGCCCCATCGGCGCCTATTCGGAGGCGGCCAACGTACCGGCCGAGCGCCTGATCAAACTGCCTTCAACCGTGCCGGACGATGCGGCCGCCGCTTCGATGCTCAAGGGCATGACGGTGCAATATCTGTTGAAGCGCACCTATCCGGTCAAAGCGGGCCAGACCATCCTGTTTCATTCCGCGGCCGGCGGCGTCGGATTGATTGCAGGCCAATGGGCCAAACATCTGGGCGCAACCGTCATCGGCACGGTGGGATCGGACGACAAGATCGCGCTCGCCAAATCGCGCGGCTACGATCACGTCATCAACCTGCGAAAAAGCGATTGGGTCAAAGACGTGCGAGACATCGCAGGCGGCGGCGTGCCGGTTGTCTACGATTCGGTCGGAAAGGACACGTGGAACGGTTCGCTCGATTGCCTGAAGCCGCGCGGCATGATGGTGAGCTTCGGAAATTCCTCCGGCGCCGTGCCGGCGTTCGAACCGGGAATCTTGAGCGCCAAAGGCTCGCTTTATCTGACCCGTCCCACGCTCGGTCATTACATCGCAACGCGGACCGAGCTTCAGGAAACGGCAGACGACCTGTTCGACGTGATTGCCAAGGGCGTGGTGACGATAGAGATCAATCAGCGGTTCAAGCTCGCCGATGCGCGCCTCGCGCACGAGGCATTGCATTCGCGCCAGACGACGGGCGCGACCATACTGAATCCGTAAGAAAATCTATTCGGCGGCCTGCGCCACGGCCGCCGTGCCGTCGCTGCGCATATAGATCGAACGCTTGGGCCTGGCCATCACCCGCCGCACCATCGGCACGAAGGCTTCGAGCGGCATGGTGTCATAATCGGGATCGAAGGCATTCTGATCGTGCCGCGCACAGAACATCGCGGTGCGCTCGAAATGGGGGTGGCCGCGGAACTGCTCGCGCATGTTCCGGTCGAGGCCCAGATAGTGGAAAAAATAATAACCCTGAAAAATCCCGTGGTGCTGCAGCATCCACCAGTTCTCTTCCGATACGAAAGGCTTGAGGATCGTTGCGCCCAGCTCTGCATGGTTCTGCGAGGCCAGCGTATCGCCGATATCGTGAAGCAGCGCGCAGACGACGTATTCCTCGTCCATTCCGTCGCGGTGGGCGAGCGTCGCCGATTGCAGCGAATGTTCCAGCCGGTCCACAGCGAAGCCGCCGCAATCGCCTTCGAGCAGCTTCAGATGGGCGATGACGCGATCGGGCAGGCCGCGGTTGAATTCCACCGCCGCCTTGCCGATTTTCATCCAGTCTTCCTGCGTGCCTTCCGCCATGGCATGGAATTGGGCGCGGCCGGTGGGGTGTTCGCTCATGCGTAGGGCCTTTTCCGGTTCTGCTTCGACCAGTTTCCGCCTCCAGCCACGGCGGGTCAATTGGCCCGGGCGGCGGCCGGGGTTAAGGTCGGCGGGGGCCAAAGTCGAGGGACGTTCATGCCGATCAAGAGAGTGCGCCAGCCGCTGGAGCAGGGCTTCGAGAAGATGCTTTTTGCCAGCCGCTGGCTGATGGCGCCGTTCTATCTGGGCCTTGTGCTGGCCCTCATGATGCTGGCGGCAGTCTTCGTCCACGACATCATCGAAGCCGCCCCCAGCATTTTCGCGGTCGGCGAGACCAATGTCGTCGTGCTGGTGCTGACGCTGATCGATCTGTCGCTGGCAGCCAATCTGCTCTTGATGGTGATTTTCTCCGGCTATGAGAACTTCGTCTCCAAGATGGATATCGCAGAACATCCCGACCGGCCTTCCTGGATGGGCAAGGTCGATTTCTCCGGCATGAAGCTCAAGCTCATCGCCTCCATCGTCGCGATCTCCGCGATCCAGCTTTTGAAGGCGTTCATGTCGGTCAAGGATTACGCCAAGGAAGATCTCCTCTGGATGGTGATCATCCACGTCGTATTCGTTCTTTCGGGCGTGCTTCTCGCCGTGATGGATTGGGTTACCGAACGCGGCGAAGTCCCCGAAATCCGGCGCGAACACGAACGCCCTGCAAAGTGACCCATTTCGAAACCCCAGCTTGATCACCAGCGTCGACTATGGTATCGAGGCTGGTATGGGCGAAATGCGCAAAATAACCGTGGAAGTTCCGGAAGCCGATCTGGCGGCGGCGCAGGAATATGTGGGTGGCGGCGTGACGGAAACGGTGCGGGCCGGACTGGCAAAATTGCGTTCCGATCTGGCCCTGGAAAAGCTTCGCAAACTTCGGGGGAAAGTGAAGTTTTCGATGACGCTTGAAGAAATGCGATACGACCGGGAATGATCGCGACCGACACCAGCTCGCTGGTTGCTTATCTCAAAGGCCAAAATGGCGTCGACATAGATTTGTTGGATCAGGCGGCGGCCACGGGCCAATTGAGACTGCCCCCAATCGTCATCACGGAAATCCTAAGCGACGAACAGTCCGCCAAACTGCTCAGCGGTCTGCTGCCCGAAATACTTCCGCTGGATTTGATCGATGGTTTTTGGGCACGCGCCGGAGCTGCACGGCGCATCTTGCGGCAAGAGGGCCTCAAGGCGAAAACCGCCGATGCACTCATAGCGCAATCCTGCATCGATCACGATGTCGCGCTCATTACGCGCGACACCGATTTCCGGCATTTTGCCAAGCACTGCGGATTGAAGCTGGCCTGAATCCTCAGGTGTTCATGCTTTCGAAGAAATCGGCGTTGTTCTTGGCCGAGCGCAGCTTGTCGAGCAGGAATTCGATCGCATCGATGGTGCCCATCGGCGCCAGGATGCGGCGCAGCACATACATCTTCGAGAGCGTGCCCTTGTCGACCAGCAGCTCGTCCTTGCGCGTGCCGGATTTGAGAATGTCGATAGCCGGAAACACGCGCTTGTCGGCGACCTTGCGGTCGAGAATGATTTCCGAGTTGCCGGTGCCCTTGAATTCTTCGAAGATCACTTCGTCCATGCGGCTGCCCGTATCGATCAGCGCGGTCGCGATGATGGTGAGCGATCCGCCTTCCTCGATGTTGCGCGCCGCGCCGAAGAACCGCTTCGGGCGCTGCAATGCGTTGGCGTCCACACCGCCCGTCAGCACCTTGCCCGATGAAGGAACAACGGTGTTGTAGGCGCGGCCGAGGCGCGTGATGGAATCGAGCAGGATCACCACGTCGCGCTTGTGTTCGACCAGGCGCTTGGCCTTCTCGATCACCATTTCGGCCACCTGAACGTGGCGCGTCGCCGGTTCGTCGAAGGTGGAGGAAATCACCTCGCCCTTCACCGTTCGCTGCATATCGGTCACTTCTTCCGGGCGTTCGTCGATCAGAAGCACGATCAGATAGACATCGGGATGATTGGCGCTGATCGCCTTGGCGATGTTCTGGAGGATGACGGTCTTGCCCGTGCGCGGCGGCGCGGTGATGAGCGCGCGCTGGCCCATGCCCTGCGGCGCCACGATGTCGATCACCCGGCCCGTACGATCCTTGATGGTCGGGTCCTCGATTTCCATCTTGAGCTGCTTGGTGGGGTAAAGCGGCGTCAGATTGTCGAAATGGACCTTGTGCTTGATCGCCTCCGGGTCCTCGAAATTGATCGAGGAAACCTTCAGGAGCGCAAAATAGCGTTCGCCGTCCTTGGGCGCGCGGATCGGTCCTTCGACCGTATCGCCCGTGCGCAGGCCGAAGCGGCGGATTTGCGAAGGGCTGACATAGATATCGTCGGGCCCGGCGAGATAGTTCGATTCCGGGGACCGCAAAAAGCCGAAACCGTCCTGCAGGGTTTCCACCACCCCCTGGCCCATGATCTCCACATTGCGTTCGGCAAGCTCCTTGAGGATTGCGAACAGCATGTCCTGCTTGCGCATGGAGGAAGCGTTCTCGATCTCGAGTTCCTCGGCAAAGGCCAGGAGATCGGTCGGGGATTTCGACTTGAGATCCTGCAGCTTCATGGTCTGCAGGCCGGATTGCACAGTCATAAACACACCTGGGTACGTCGTGGGAGGATTTGCTTCCAGCCGCTGGCCCGCCTTCCGCAAAGCCCGCGAACCAAAGACTGGTTAATAAGATCGGCCGCCGTGACGCCCTTCGGGCTTCTGGCATCCACACGCGATTACGAGCGCGGGGGCCACCTCGGCGGTGATGGGGAACGAACGCTATATACCCGTATTTGGTATCGATGCAAAGCGGGTCAAGGGGGTTTGGCTACATTCCTGTCAAAGATTGCTTAAAATGGTTGCACCAAAACCATGATCAGGATGCCGATCAGCAGAACCGCTGGCGCCTCGTTCCATATTTTGTAGAAACGGGCGCTGTGCCGGTTCTCGCCGCGGGCGAACGCCTTCACCCAGCGAACGAAGAAACCGTGGAGCCCGCTCATGACGACGACAAGCGAGAACTTCACCTGCAGCCAGGTGTCTTCGTAGGCGCCGGTGACGGCCGCCAACGTCAATCCCAAGATCCACACCGTGATCATCGCCGGATTGATGATGCCCTTGAGAAGGCGCTGTTCCATGGTCACGAAGCGCGCATATTCGGCCGTGCCGGGCGTGGTTTCGGTGTGATAGACGAACAATCGCGGCAGATAGAGCATGCCCGCCATCCAGGCGAACGCCGCGAAGACGTGGACCACCTTGATCCAGTCGATGTAGTTGGAAAGAAACATCAGCATCACGAAATCCCCATCGGACAAGCGCGGAATGCGACAGGACAGATCCGTCCGTCTGCGCCGCTTGCCGTACCGCACGTGACAGCTGCCGCACGCTCTACCAGATCGGCCAGCCCTTCGACAAACGCGGGCCTCGTCCCCACCGTGGGCACACGAAGATAGTCCGGCACGCCGCAGCCCCTTGCAAGATGCGCATACTCGATGTCGAGCTCGACCAGCGTTTCGGAATGCTCCGAGACAAACGCGATGGGGGCCACGATCACGCCCTTGCCTTCCGCGCCGGCACGGAGGATTTCCGCATCCGTCGCCGGCCCGATCCATTTGAGCGGCCCAACGCGGCTCTGATAGCAGACCTGCCAGTCGAGGTCCCTTATCCCCAACCGATCCACAATTGCGGCGGCGCTTCGTTCAACTTGCCACCGATAGGGATCGCCGCGGGATACGATCCGCTCAGGAAGCCCATGCGCGGAAAACAGCAGCCGGTAGCCGATGCCGCTCTTGCGCCGGCTCCAGGCTTCGCCGATCAGCTCCGCCACCGCCGCAACGAAACCTTTCTCCTGCGGATAGCAACAGACACGCGATGTCGGGACGTCGATTCCGCGTGCGGCCCCGTTCCAGGCCTCGAATGAGGACGCCGTTGTCGTCGTGGAATATTGCGGATAGAGCGGCAGGAGCACGATCTTGCCGGGCTTCCAGGCTGCGACATCGCCCGCACAGTCCTTGCTGGAAGGCCGCGAATAGCGCATCGCAATGAAACTTCGCGCATCATGGCCTCGTGCCTGAAGAATGCTTTCAACTGCGCTGGCCTGCGCCTGCGTTTCTTCGAGGATGGGAGAGCGCCCGCCGATCTTGGCGTAAATCTCCCGCGCAATCGGTGCGCGTCTGCGGGCGATAAAGCGGCCGAGCGGTGCGCGCACAAACCCCGGAACGGAGAGAATCGCCGGGTCCGAAAACAGATTTCGCAGGAAAGATTCGATTTCGCCGGGTGAATCCGGTCCTCCGAGATTGAAGAGGACAACAGCCAGTCTCACCTGGCCGTCCGGATGCGGTTGACGAGTTCGGCCACATGCTCAACCGGCGTCGGCGGCAAAACGCCGTGACCAAGATTGAAGATGAACGGTTTGCCGCGCATCGTCTCGAGAATGCGATCTGTCGCCTCGGCAAGAGCGCTGCCGCCGGCGATCAACGCAACGGGATCGAGATTGCCCTGCACGGCAACGCTTTTTGCGAATCCGGCGGCCCAGTCGATCGGGGCGCCGCTATCTACGGATATGGCGGTCACGCCGGTTTCCTTCGCATAGCGTTCGTAACCGGGCAAAGAGGTTGCCCGCGGAAAACCGATAACCGGCACATCGGGATAGGTTTCGCGTATCCGTTGCACGATCCGCTTGGCCGGCACGACCACCCACTGTTCGAAAGTTTCCGCCGTCAGGCTGCCCGCCCAGCTATCGAAGATCTGCACCGCTTCTGCGCCAGCCTCGATTTGCCGGACCAGGTGAAAGGCCACGCATTCCCCAATGACCGCCAGAAATTTCGCAAAGCCTTCGGGATCGCGGTAGCCCCAAAGCTTGGCTGCCCGTTGATCCTCGCTGCCGGCCCCTTTCACCATGTACGTCGCCAGCGTCCAGGGTCCGCCCGCAAAGCCCAACAGTGCCGTCCGGCCGTCGAGTTTGGAGCGCACCTGGCGCACAGCCTCATAGACCGGCTCGAATGTGCCGGCCCATTTCTTTGGCCGGATCTCCAGACCCTTGCCTTCTTCCTTGTCGCCCAGAACAACCCGCGGCCCCTTGCCTTCGTCGAATACGACGTCAAAGCCCAATGCCATCGGCACCGTCAGAATGTCCGAAAACAGGATCGCCGCGTCGAAACCGTAGCGCCGGACAGGCTGCAGCGTGATCTCCGTAGCAATCTCCGGGTTCATCGCCATCGCCAGGAACGATCCGGCTTTGGCACGAAGCTCTCTGTATTCCGGCAGATAACGGCCTGCCTGCCGCATCAGCCATACCGGAGGCGGCCAAACGGCATCCCCTTTCAGGACACTCAGAATTTTCTTCTCTTCCTTCAAACAAGACTCCTAAGAAGAGTTGTTGGAGATGATGTTAGGGCTGTGAACTGTGGAAGCTTCGGTGTGTAAGGTTCGATCTAGGCCCTAAAGCCATTTGGCTCAAGAGCTTGGCAATTTGCATGGGGCTGGAAGGGGCGGCCGGACTACACCCAATCCATTATAGGGATTGGCAACGGAATGCACATTGCCTTATGGCAATCCCGTTTTTGTGGACGATCCGGCGCAGCTGGGAACGGAATCGAGGATGAATCTGTGAGCAGGGAATTCCATGTCCATCTGGTATCGGATGCGACCGGCGAAACGCTCAATGCGATTGCACGCGCAGCGCTTGCACAATTCGAAGGCGTGGCGGTAAACGAGCATTTCTATGCGCTCGTTCGCAGCAAGCGCCAGCTCGATCGCGCATTGGAGCACATCCGCGAGGAGCCGGGCCTGGTGTTCTTCACACTGGTCAATCCGGATCTTCGCAAAGACTTGTTGGCACAATGTGGACAATTGGGGGTGCCGACCTATGACGTGCTGGAAGCGCCCATCGCCGTGATGCGCCAGTTCCTCGGCGCGGCGGAAACCACTCACAGACCGGGCGGACAACACGATGTCGATCAGAAATATCTGCAGCGCATCGAAGCATTGAATTTCACCATCCAGCACGATGACGGTCAGGCACTGGATACGCTCGACGATGCGGAAGTGGTGCTTGCCGGCGCAAGCCGCACATCCAAAACGCCGACCTGCGTATATCTGGCCATCCGCGGCGTGCGCGCCGCCAATGTTCCCATCGTGCCGGGCATGCCGTTGCCGGTGCAATTGCTGCGCGCAAAAAAGCCGTTGATCGTGGGCCTTTGGGCGTCCCCCGATCGTTTGGTGCAGGTGCGCCGCAACAGGCTCAATACCTTGGGCGAAGTCCGCGACACGAGCTATGTCGATCTCGAAACCGTGCGCGCGGAAGTCTCCGACACCCGCAAGCTGTTCGAACAACGCGATTGGCCCACCATCGATGTTTCTCGCCGCTCAGTGGAAGAAACCGCGGCCGCCATCCTCAATCTTCTCGCCGAGCGGCAGGAGACGACGGCGTGACGTCCCTGCTTCTGGCATCTGCCAGTGAAACGCGCGCGCGCCTTCTGCGCAATGCCGGCGTTGCATTCGATATCCGTCCCGCTCATGTGGATGAAGATGCGGTGAAGGAATCGCTTCTTGCAGCGGGCGCTCCGCCGCGCGAGGTTGCCGGCGCGCTGGCAGAATTGAAAGCCGTTCGCGTTTCCGGCTCGGCGCCGGATGCGCTGGTGCTGGGCGCCGATCAAATACTGACAATTGAAGGCGAGCTTGTGAGCAAATGTGGAAATCTCGGCGAGGCCCGCAATTTGCTGCGGCGGCTGCGCGGCAGGAGCCACGAGCTCATCAGCGCACTGGTGCTTGCGAAAGGCGGCGGCGCCATTTGGCGGCATGTGGAAAGCGCGCATCTGACGATGCGCGGTTTCAGCGATCGGTTTCTTGAGGATTATCTGGACGCCGAAGGCGAGGGACTCTTGAAAGGCGTGGGCTGCTACCGGCTGGAAGGCCGCGGGCTGCAATTGTTCGACCGCATCGAAGGCGATTATTTCACCATATTGGGATTGCCGCTGGTGCCGCTGCTCGGTGTCTTGCGGCTGCATGGTATGGTCGCGGCATGATCAGCGGAAAAGCCAGATGCGCGGGCGTGGCGGGATGGCCGGTGGCCCATTCCCTGTCGCCGCGGCTGCACAACCACTGGCTTCGGGCGCATGGAATCGACGGCGCTTATGTCCCCCTTCCCATTCCGCGCGAATCCCTTGCCGAAGTCCTGAAGGGGCTCCGGCTGGCGGGTTTCAGAGGCGTCAACCTCACCATCCCCCACAAGGAAGCCGCCTTCGCGCTCGCTCATCGCCTCGACGATGCCGCGCATGCGGCGGGCGCGGTCAATCTTCTGGTTTTCCGCGATGACGGAACGCTTGAAGGCCGCAACACCGACGCCGAAGGACTGGCCGAAAGCCTGAAGGCCGCGAAAGTCTCGCTGAACGGGGCGCCGGCGGTCCTGCTGGGCGCAGGCGGAGCCGCGCGCGCCGCCATTCTGGCGCTCGACAGGATCGGCGCAGGCGAGATTCGCATCCTCAACCGTCATGGCGAACGCGCGGCGGCCCTGGCAACCCAGCTTGCACCTTTCGCGAAGGCCAAACTCATTGCGGCAAGCGCCTGGCCCAAGGCGGCCGCAGATGCAAGACTTCTCGTCAACGCAACAAGCGCGGGCATGAAAGGCCAGCCCCCTCTGGATCTGCCGCTCGATCCGCTGCCGAATAACGCAGCCGTCTGCGATCTCGTCTACAATCCCCTGCAAACCGGCCTCCTCGCGCGCGCCACAGCGCGCGGACACAAAACGGTCGATGGCCTTGGCATGTTGATGTATCAGGCAGTTCCCTCTTTCGCCGCATTCTATGGCGTGACGCCGGCGGTCACGCCCGAACTGCGCGTCGAACTCGAACTTGCGATGCAGAAATGAACGCGCGTCCCTATCTCATCGGACTCACCGGCTCCATCGGCATGGGCAAAACGGAAACCGCGAAGATGTTCGCGCGCCTGGGCGTACCCGTTTACGACGCCGATGCCGCCGTTCACCGTCTTTATGAAAAGGGCGGAGCGGCGGTGCCGGAAATCGAAAAACTTTTCCCGCAGGCAATCGAAGACGGCCGCGTCAATCGGGACAAGCTCGCCAGAGAAATCGCCGCGATTCCCGACGGCTTCAAGAAACTCGAGGCCATCGTGCACCCGCTGGTCGGGCGCGAACAGATGCAATTTCTGGCCGATGCCGCAGCAAAGGGCGCGGAGATGGTGGTGCTCGACATCCCTCTCCTGTTCGAGACCGGCGGCGACAAGCGCATGGACGCGGTGGTGGTGGTCTCCGCGCCGGCCGGCATTCAGCGCGAGCGCGTGCTGAGACGCCCGGGCATGACCGCCGAAAAACTCGACCAGATCCTGTCGCGCCAGATGCCCGACGCCGAAAAGCGCGCACGCGCCCATTTCGTGGTCGAAACCGGCAAGGGCCTGGATCACGCCTTCAAACAGGTGGAAGAAGTGGTTGCCGCCCTTCACAAGCGGCGTCTTTCGGGCCAGAACTGAATCATGCGTGAAATCGTTCTCGACACCGAAACAACGGGCCTCGATCCGGCCGACGGCCACCGCATCATCGAAATCGGTTGCGTGGAGCTTTACGATCATGTGCCGACGGGCGACACGTTCCACCGTTATCTGAATCCGGAACGCGACATCCCGCTGGATTCGCAGCGGGTCCACGGCATTACGGAAGAATTTCTTGCCGACAAGCCGCTGTTCGCCCATGTGGTGGACGAGATGCTCGAATTCCTGGGCGAAGCGCCGCTTGTCATCCACAATGCGGGCTTCGACCTCAAATTCCTCAACGCGGAACTGCATCGGGTTGCGCGCCCGCCCATTCCGTTCGCCCGCGCCATCGACACCATCGATATAGCGAAAGCGAAGATCCCAGGCGCGCGCTATTCGCTCGACGAATTGTGCAAGCGCTTCAGCATAGATCTCACCACGCGCACAAAGCATGGCGCGCTGCTCGACGCCTCGCTGCTCGCGCAAGTCTATCTCGAACTGGTCGGGGGCAGGCAGACCAGATTGATGCTGGCGCCGTCCGATGCCGAAACCGCGATCAGGGAGACTGTCCAACAGGCCGCACGCGCCCGCCCGGCGCCCCTGGCCCCGCGTCTGACCGATGCCGAACTGGAAGCGCACGCCAAATTCATCGCCGAACTGGGCGAGGATGCCATCTGGAATTTGGCTTAAGGCGCCAATCGGGCAATCACAGTGTTGAGCAGCAGCCGTCCGTGACGTGTCGCGCGAATGCGCGAGCCGTCGCGTTCGATGAGTCCCTCTTCGCTCAGGGAACGGATTTGGAATTCGTTCAATGCGACGTTCCAGCGCTTCTCATAGGCCGCCGCGTCCAGCCCCTCCGTCAAACGGAGGTTCATCAGCAAATGCTCGCGCGCGGCTTCGTCATCGGTCACGGGTGTTTGTGAAAACCCGCATCCGTCGCGCAAAACCATCTCCCGCCAGCGTTCCGGCAACCGCTCGCAGGCGGTTGCGACACGCTGACGATTGAGCGCAAGCCTTCCGTGCGCGCCGGGCCCCACGCCTGCATATTCGCCATAGCGCCAGTAAATGAGATTGTGCCGCGACTGCGCGCCCATCCGCGCGTGATTGGAAATCTCGTAAGCGGGAAGACCTGCCGCTTCGCTCGCATCCTGCGTCGCTTCATACAGATCGGCCGCCAGATCCTCGCCCGGAATCCGCAACGCGCCGGTCCGCGCCAGCGCCGCAAAGGGCGTCGCCGGTTCGATGGTAAGTTGATAAAGGGAAAGATGCTCCGTGCCGAAATCCAGCGCTTCGCGCAATTCGGCGCGCCATTGCGCAACCGTCTGTCCGGGCCGGGCGTAAATCAGATCGAACGACGTCCGTTCGAATGTCGCAAGAGCCATGCGGATCGCCGATTTTGCCTCCGCGGTATTGTGCAGGCGGCCCAGCATCTCAAGATCGGCGTCATTCAGCGCCTGAATGCCAAGCGACAGGCGATTGATGCCCGCCGCCTTGTAATCGCGGAAACGCCCAGCGTCCGCGCTTGCCGGATTGGCTTCCAGCGTGATTTCCGCGTCGGGCAAAAGCGTCCAATGTCTTGCGATTGCCTCCAGCGTTGCACCTGCCGAACGGCCGTGCATCAAAGACGGCGTACCGCCGCCGAAGAACACGGTTTCGACATCCGGCCGCTCATCGCCCTGCAACGCCGCCACATGCGCAAGCTCGCGCGCAATCGCGTCCACCCAGCCCGCTTCGTCGATTTCGGAACGGACGTGGCTGTTGAAATCGCAATAGGGGCACTTGGCCGCGCAGAACGGCCAATGCACGTAAATGCCGAAGCCGCTCATTTCAGCGCGGCCGCCAGCTTGGCAAAGGCGCGCGCGCGATGGCTCATCGCATGTTTTTCTGCCGGATCCATTTCGCCGAAGGTCTTGCTCATGCCATCTGCCACGAAGATCGGATCGTAGCCGAATCCGTGCGTCCCGCGCGGCGGAAAAACGAGATGCCCTTGCACTTCGCCTTCGAAGATTTCCGGCTCTTTCCCGGGTTCGGCGAGCGCCAGCGCGCAAATGAATTTGGCGGAGAAGTCGGCCGCGCCCTTTTCTTTCAGTTCGCGTTCCACGCGCTGCATCGCAAGCGAAAAGTCTTTCGTCTCGCCTGCCCAGCGCGCCGAGTAGATCCCCGGCGCGCCGCCCAATGCGGCGACCGACAATCCGGAATCGTCCGCCAATGCGGTCAAGCCGCTCGCGCCGGCCGCCGCGCGGGCTTTCAGCGCCGCATTGCCCGCAAATGTCGTTTCGGTTTCCTCGGGTTCGGCAAGCCCGAGCTCGGCAGCGCCTTTGGCCGCAATGCCGAACGGTGCCAGCAGAGCCCCGATCTCGCGCACCTTGCCCGGATTGTGGCTCGCAACGATCAGCGTGCTGCCGCGCTGCAGGTTCACCAAAGCGCCTGCCTCTGCAAATCGACGAGCTCGCCAATTCCTTTGCGCGCCAGGCGCAACAATTGTGCGAGTTCGTCTTCGCTGAACGGCGCGCCTTCCGCCGTGCCTTGAATTTCAACCAGTCCGCCCGAACCTGTCAGCACGAAATTGGCGTCGGTCTCGGCGGCCGAATCTTCGTCGTAGTCGAGGTCGAGCACCGGCGTGCCCTTGTAGATGCCGCACGACACGGCGGCGACGTGATCCTTCAGCACGGGCTTGGAGATCATGCCGACTTTCTTCATGAACTCTATGCATTGGGCGAGCGCCACATAGCCGCCGGTAATGGAAGCGGTGCGCGTACCGCCATCGGCCTGCAGCACATCGCAGTCGATCACGATCTGCTTCTCGCCCAGTGCCGCAAGGTCGGTCACGGCGCGAAGCGAACGTCCCACCAGCCGCTGGATCTCCTGCGTGCGTCCCGATTGTTTGCCCTGCGCCGCCTCGCGCCGCATCCGGCTGCCGGTGGAACGCGGCAGCATTCCGTATTCCGCCGTCACCCATCCCTTGCCGGTCCCCTTGAGAAAGGAGGGCGCGCCTTCCTCCAGGCTTGCCGTCACCAGCACATGGGTGTCGCCGAATCTCACCAGGCACGAACCTTCGGCATGTTTGGCCACGCCCTTTTCGAGTGTCACGCGGCGCATCTGGTCGGGTGCGCGGTTGGATGGGCGCATGTCGTAATCTCTTGAAGTCCGGGGTTTCAGGGGCTACCTAGCGACATTGGGTCCAAGGCGCAAACAAGGCGCGCCGCGGACAAGAAATCCTTAAAGAAAGCAAAGGGTTAAGTTGGAAGGTCCTTCGTCGCGCAATCAGATCGGCACTCTCGGCGACCGGCCGCGGGAGGTGTTCCGCAGTCTGGTGGAAGCCTTCCTGGCTTCCGGCGAGCCGGTGGGGTCGCGCACGCTCTCCCAGCGTCTGCCGATTGCGCTTTCGCCGGCCTCCATCCGCAACGTGATGGCCGATCTGGAAGCCATGGGCCTTCTCTATGCCCCGCATACGAGTGCGGGCCGCGTGCCGACCGAACGGGGCTTGCGTCTTTTCGTCGACGGCATGCTGCAGATTGGCGAGCTGGCGCCGGAAGAACGCACCACCATCGAGCAGCGCATTTCCGGTTCCGAGCGCCGTCTGGAAGACGTGCTCACGCAAGCCGTCACCCTTCTTTCGGGGCTTTCGCGTTGCGCCGGCTTGATGGTCGCCGCCAAGCAGGACGCCGCCACGCTCAAGCACATCGAGTTCGTGAGTATCGGCCCGGGCAGGGCGCTGGTGGTGATCGTCACAGAAGACGGAACGGTGGAAAACCGCGTGATCGAGGTACCGGCGGGCTTGCCCGCTTCGGCTCTGGCGGAAGCATCGAACTATCTCAATGCGCGGCTGCGCGGACGCACGCTCGATTCCGCGCGCGAGGAAATCTTGAGCGAACTCGAATCGGAACGCGCCGAACTCGACATGCTCACGGCCAAGATCGTGGCCGAAGGACTGGCGACCCTGGCGACGCCCTCCGGCGTTTCGCGCGGCTCGGAAGAAAAAGTGCTGATCGTGCGCGGCACGTCGCATCTGCTCGAAAGCGTCGAAGCGCAGACCGATCTCGAACGCATCCGTACGCTCTTCGACGATATCGAGCGCAAGAACGACCTGATCCGCCTGCTTGAACTGGCCGCCGAGGGCGACGGCGTGCGCATCTTCATCGGCTCGGAAAATCGCTTGTTCAGCCTCTCCGGTTCCTCCATCGTGGCCGCCCCTTACGCCAATGCGCAGGGCAAGGTTATCGGCGTGATCGGCGTTCTGGGCCCCACCCGTCTCAACTATGCCCGCATCATCCCGATGGTCGATCATACCGCCAAAGTGGTGGGCCGATTGCTCGGCTGACGCGTCAACAGGAAACGACATGACCGACGAAACCGAAAACCAGAACGCCTCCGCGCAGGACAATGCGCCGCTCGACGAAGCTGAAATGCTTCGCGGCGAAGTGGCGGAGCTGAAGGACCGCCTGTTGCGTGCGCTGGCCGATGTCGAAAACATCCGCCGCCGCAGCGAGCGCGAAAAGCTCGATGCCTCCCAATATGCGGTGACGAGATTCGCCCGCGACGTGCTGGCAGTCGCCGACAATTTCCAGCGCGCCATCGAAGCCTGCCCCCCGGAGGCCCGCGCAAGCGCAAGCCCGCAGGTGAAAGCGGTGATCGACGGCGTCGAAGCCACCGAACGTCAGTTGCTGGCGACCCTGGAGCGCCACGGCGTCAAGCGGATCGACACCGCCGATGCGAAATTCGATCCCAACCTGCATCAGGCGATTGCGGAGGTTCCTGCCGAAGGCAAAGCCAAAGGCGCCATCGTGACCACGGTGCAGGCGGGCTACATGATCGGCGACCGCCTTTTACGCCCCGCCATGGTCACGGTCGCCAAAGGCGATGCCCCGCCGCCGCCGAAGGTGGATACTCAAGTCTAGAATTGGGCGCCTGAAGCTATCGAACGCCTCCCGGCCTGCGGTACAATGCGGGCCGCAATTGAGGTGCTTGATGACGGAGATGCTGGAGGGGGTATCCCCCACCCCCCTTTTTTCAAAAACGAATATTCAATTCGGCAGGCCATGACCGAAGCGCCCGCCCTCATCCGGCCCGCATCCGTCCCGCGCGCCAATGCGGAACAGTGGATTTATGACATTTCGCCTGCCGGCATCTTCATCACCACCGCCGTTATCTTTCTTGTGGTTTTCGGGGCCTATCTGGCTGCGCTTGCATTGGATCATGTTGCCTTCTTCGATCCCTCGGGGCGTGTACTGGGATTGAGCGGCACGGTCTGGCCTGCTTTCGTGCTCAGCCTGATGATCGGCGCGGTGCTCGGCGTGCAGCGTTATGCGCGCCAGAAAGACCTGGCCGACGCCAAAGACTATGCGCATGTCTTCGGCTATCCCGGCGGACGGCGGACGGCGCAAGCGTTTCTCACGCCCAAGGTGAAACTGCGTCTGGCGATCGCCAGTCTGGCGGGAATAGCCGCGGGCACAGTGCTTGCGCGGCTCACTCTGCCCAAGGATGCGCTGGCGAATTATCCTCTCATCACTTCCTGGTTCTTTCTTGCCGAAAGTCTTGTCTCGATGCTGTTCGCGCGCGGCTTCGTCATGAGCACGCGCAGCGCGCAGCTGTTCTCCGAGGCCATCAGGAACGATCTCGTAATCGATCTTCTCAGGATCGACCGGCTGTCCGTGATCGGACGCAACGGCGCGCGCACGGCCTTCATCTGGTTCGGCGTGGCCGCCGTGATTTGCCTCTTCTTCGTCGGCGACAACATGGCGTTTTCCACCTTTCTCACCATGCTGTTTGCGGCAGGCATGGGTTTTTGGATTTTCATGCAACCGATGATGCAGGTGCATCAACGCATCCGCGCGGCCAAGGAGGCGGAGCTTGAAAGGCTCCGTCACACGATCGCGGATTTGCGCGAGCACGCCCCCGCCCACGCCGATGCGGCCCAGCGCCTGCACGGTCTTTTGCTATACGAAAGGCGCATCGAAGATGTGCGCGAATGGCCGTTCGATCAGACAACGGCCTTGCGGCTTTCCGCCTATTTACTGATACCTGCGATCCCGTGGTTCGGGCAGGCGATCGCGCAATATTTCGTCGAGCGCCTGGCGCATTGAGGGGAGAGATAGATGTCCATTCGCGTAGTCGTTGCCGGGGCGGGCGGGCGCATGGGCAAGACGCTCGTGAAAATGATCGCCGAAAGCGGCGATCTGAAACTGGAAGGCGCGCTGGAAGCCCATGGCCATCCCGATCTTGGCGCCGATGCGGGAACGCTGGCGGGCGTCAAGCCGCTGGGCATCCCGATCACCGAGGATGCGCTCCCCGTCATCGCGAAAGCCGATGCGATTGTCGATTTCACGACGCCAAAGGTCTCCGTCGAGCTGGCGGGCCTGGCCGCGCAGGCCCGCATCGTCGACGTCATCGGCACCACAGGCTGTTCCGCCGATGACGACGCCAAAATCCGCGCCGCCGCCCGTCACGCCGTAATCGTCAAATCCGGCAATATGAGTTTGGGCGTGAACCTGCTCGCAGCGCTTGTGAAGAAAACCGCAAAAGCGCTTCCCGGTTTCGATATCGAAATCGTCGAAATGCACCACCGCATGAAAGTCGATGCGCCGTCCGGCACCGCGCTGTTGTTGGGTCAGGCCGCGGCCGCCGGAAGCAATGTCTCGCTGGAAGAAAAAGCCGTGCGCGCCCGCGACGGCCACACCGGCGCGCGCGAACGCGGCGCCATCGGTTTTGCGGCCCTTCGCGGCGGCACGGTCGTGGGCGAACACGATGTGATTTTCGCAGGCGAGCACGAACGCATCGTCTTCAAGCACGTCGCCGAAGACCGTTCGATATTCGCCACCGGTGCGCTCGCCGCCATGCGCTGGGGCCAGGGCAAGAAGCCCGGCCTCTACACGATGACCGACGTTCTGGGACTTTCGGACTGACGCGCGGCCTCGAGCGCCAGCATCGCGCGTTTGCGCGGCAGACCCCAATGATAGCCGTGCAGATTGCCGTCCGTTCCCAGAACGCGGTGACACGGGATCAGAAGCGAAATCGGATTGCGTCCCACAGCAGCGCCCACCGCGCGCGAGGCCTTCGGCGTGCAGACCTTCGAGGCCACATTTCGGTAGGTCGTCACCGTTCCCGATGGTATCTCAAGCAGCGCCTGCCAGACCTTGATCTGCCACGGCGTTCCCAAAAGATGCAGCCGGATCTCATCGCCCTGCTTGCGCTCCAGTGCAAAGATCCGGCGCACCAGCGGGGCAGTGCGTGCCACTGCCTCGCGATAGCGGGCCCGCGGCCAGCGGCTTTTCATGTCGTCCAGCATATCTTCTTCTTCGCCTTCGTCGCCGAAAGCCATTCCGCACACGCCCTTGTCCGTCACCATGATCAAGGCCACGCCGAACGGGCAATCGTGGAAACCGTATTCGATCAGCAGGCCTTCGCCGCCTTTGGCATAATCGCCCGGCGTCATCGCCTCGATCTTCAGACAGAGATCGTGCAGGCGCGACGGGCCGGAAAGTCCGGCATCGAGGGCTGCGTCCAAGACGCTCGCGCCATGCTGCAATTCGGTTTTGGCGTGGTTGAGCGTCAGGTGCGAAACGAAGGCTTTCGGACTCACGCCGACATGGCGGGTGAACAGCCGCTGGAAGTGATAGGGCGAAAGCCCCGCCACGGATGCCGCCTCTTCCAGATCGGGCTGCTCCTGATAGTGCTCGGAAAGATAGCGGATCGCCCGGCCCATCTTGCGCCAGGCGGGCGTTTCGGCAGTGCCGATACGGGGTTCGTTGCTCATGCAGGAAAGATGGGCCTTCCCAAGCCCCATTTCGACCTGATTCTTGCTTCGGCTATGCAGGCACGGTTTCCCGCGCACGCCTGAGCGCCGAGCGCAGAACGCCCGCAAACCCCGCCCGCGCATCCGGCGGCAGGAAGCTGCCGATCTGCAAGCCTTTCCCATGACTCCAGAGCGTGAGCTGGCTCCAGGGCTCCGGCGGGTCGTCCATCTCCACCCGCACCCAATAAGGATTGAGCGCCACTTCGTCTGCATCGCCCTTCGCGGGCTGGCGCAGGATGCGAAGATTGTCCGCCGTCAAGGTGAGGTGTTCATAGCGCCGGGCCGCGCGTCTGCTCGAACGGAAAGCCCAGGCGAGCAACGCCACATCGGCACCCATGAACGGGGCAATCGGCCAGGCACCCCTCAGCACAAAGCTCAACGCGAAAACGAAATTGAAGAGCGCGACAACGATCAAGACGATGAGCAAAGCCTTCCGCGGCATGGGCGGATTTGGCCGCAATATGATATCCAGCAGGACGTTGCTCATGCGCCAAGCTTCGAGGGCGCAAGGCTCCGGATCAAGTCAAAAAAAGAGGCCCGCCAAGCGGGCCTCTCTTCTTCAGTCGGGATACCGGTCGTCATCGTCATGATGATGGTGATGGTGGCGTCCGCAGCGGCGGTCATATTCGCGCCGGCCTCCGTGATCTTTCCAATAGGGATCGCCCAGATTCAGCGTGCAAGGATCGGTGAGTCCGCCCACGGCTGCTCCTGTCAGTGCGCCGATGGCGGCACCGGTTGCCGCCGTACCCGTCGCGGCGCCGATGATCGCGCCGGCGCCTGCGCCTATTGCCGCGCCGGAAACTGCGCGATCCCCCGGATCGGTGCCGCAGGCCGAAAGGCCGAGCGCCGATGCCAGAGCAATGCCGGCCGCGAATTTTCCGAAATTCATCACTGCCTCCTTGGTTGTGCAGTTTGCCGATAACGGCTGCACATTGGGATTGTTCCACAAATGCCGTCTCAATGCACTTCCAAGCTATCCAAAATTCAGGCATTTCTGCGGCGGGGACCCGGAACGATTTCCATAAAATGCCACGCAAATTAACGCCTGAACAAATAAATGCGTTTTTCGCGCGGCTGCAAAAGTCGACTCCTGAACCGGGAACGGAGTTGAATTACGTCAATCCATATACGCTGCTCGTTGCGGTGGTGATGAGCGCGCAAGCGACCGACAAAGGTGTCAATCGAGCGACGGAAAACCTGTTCAGGATCGCCGATACGCCGGAAAAGATGGTGGCGCTGGGCGAGAAGAAGCTCATTGATCATATCAAATCGATCGGCTTCTTTCGCATGAAGGCGAAGAACGTGATCGCGCTGTCGAAAGCGCTCATTGCAAATCACGGTAGCCAGGTCCCCCATACGCGCGAGGAGCTGGAGGCGCTGCCCGGCGTGGGACGCAAGACGGCCAATGTGATCCTCAACGTGATCTTTGGCGAAGGAACGATTGCCGTCGACACCCATGTCTTCCGCGTCTCCAACCGTACGGGTCTTGCGCCGGGCAAGACGGTGCGCGATGTCGAACTTGCGCTCGACAGACGCGTTCCGGACAAATACAGGCTTCATGCCCATCACTGGCTCATCCTGCACGGCCGCTACACCTGCGTAGCGCGAAAGCCCAAATGTCCGGTCTGCGTCGTGCGGGACATCTGTCTCTATCGGCACAAGACGCCGGAGGGCCCGCCGCCCGCGAAGACCGGGCCAAAGAAGAGGAAATAGGAGTTTCGCTTGAAGCCATTCGACGTCGCAGCCATCGGCAACGCCATCGTGGATGTCATCGCGCCCACAGACGATGCGTTTCTGCTGAAGCACAATATTGCCAAGGGCGTCATGACGCTCATCGACGAATTCCGCGCGCTCACGCTCTATGAAGCGCTGCCGCCGTCGCGCGAAATCGCCGGCGGATCGGCCGCCAATACGATGGCGGGAGTGGCATCGTTCGGCGGCAGCGGATTGTTTGTCGGCCGCGTGAAGGACGACCGTCTGGGCGAAAGGTTTGCCGCAAGCATGGCGCAGACCGGCATAGACTACAGCACAAAGATGGCCACAAGCGGCGCGGCAACCGCCTGTTGCCTGATCGCCGTGACGCCCGATGGTCATCGCAGCATGAACACCTATCTGGGCGCGAGCCGCGAACTCGATTCGAGCGATATAGACGAAGAAAAGATCGCCCGCGCCAAAGTGCTGTATATCGAGGGCTATCTGTGGGATGCGCCGGCTGCCAAGGCCGCCATCGCCATGGCCATCGCCGTGGCCAAGCGCGCCGGCAACAAGGTGGCGTTCACATTGTCCGATCCGTTCTGCGTCGGGCGCTGGCGCGATGAATTCCTCGGTCTGTGGAAGAACGATCTCGACATCCTGTTCGCCAATGAGGAAGAAGCAAAAGCGCTGTTCGAGGTCGAGAGTTTCGATGCAGCGCTTCAGGCCGCGCGCCGGACCGGCGGCATTCTCGCGCTGACGCGCTCGGAAAAGGGCTGCGTCGTCGCCAGCGGCAATGAAATGCATGTGCTGGACGCCGAGCCTGTGCCCAAGGTCGTCGATACCACGGGCGCAGGCGATCAGTTCGCAGCCGGGTTCCTCTATGGCCTCACGCACGGCAGACGATTGGATCATTGCGGACGCCTGGGCGCCGTCGCCGCAGCCGAGGTGATTTCGCATTACGGCGCGCGGCCCGAAGTCAAACTCGCAGACCTGGCGGCGAAAATCTGACTATTCGCCGATCAGATGCAGCAACACCTCGCGCATATGCGGCGCATCGCGATGCTCGAACACATAAATCCCTTGCCACGTTCCAAGCGCCAGCTCTCCATCGCGCAAAGGAATGGAAATCGAGGCAGCCGTCAGCGCCGAACGGATATGCGAAGGCATGTCGTCCGGCCCTTCGGCCGTATGCCGATATAGTTTCGGGTCGCGGGAAACGATCCGCCGCATGAAATTTTCGAGATCGGCGAGAACGCCGGGATCGGCATTCTCCTGAATGAGCAGCGACGCCGAAGTGTGCCGGATGAAACAGGTCAGAAGACCATTCGAAAGATTTGTGCCGCCAACAAACCGTCTGGCATCCCCGGTGAAATCGTAGAGTCCGGGGCCTTTGGTTGTTATCCGCAATGTGCCGGAGCGCTGCTTCATCGCGGCGGCTTCCGCAGATAGATATACAACGCGCCCGCGCCGCCATGTTTGCGGTGTGCGGTTCGCGAATCGGCGACGATCCCGCCGAGCGAAGGCTCGGCAAGCCATCGCGGCACCATCGATTTCAGCACGCCGCGCGAGCGCGCGGCCAGTTCCAGATCGAACGGCGCATAAGGGTCTTGCTCTTTCATGCCTTTTCCCGTCACCACCAGCACAAGCCTGTGTCCGCGCATCTGCGCGGAACGCAAAAAGGCGATCAATGCCGAATGCGCAGCCGCCTCGGTAAAACCATGCAGATCGAGCCGCGCCTCCGGCTCCATCGTTCCGCGACGCAGCCGCTTTGCGGTCCGTCCGTCTATCCCGGTCAACGCGGCCTTGGATCGCGTCTTGCCGCGCGTTTTGTGGGCCGCGGGCGTTTCGGCCAGTGGCCGCGCTTCCTTGAACTGTTCCTCGAAAAGCCTGCGCTCGTCCTCGGAGACGACACGTTTGCGCGTCATGGCGTAGTCACCCTGAACGTTTTGCTGCCGCCAATCGCCGCTGCAACCTTGTTCGGCAGAAGCACAAAGAGTTCGCCCCGCGATTTCATCGCGCCGGCAAGCCATTCGGCTGTCATGCCCGTCCCCCAATAGACATCGCCGCGCACGGCACCGCGAATGGCGCCGCCTGTGTCCTGGGCGATCAGAAGCCTGTGAAACGGCCGGTTTCCCTTCTTTCCCGGCAAATCGGCTGCAAGAAAGAATGGTGCGCCAAGCGGATGAATGCGGTTGTCGACCGCCAGGCTCGCCCCCGCCGTCAACGGCACGCCTTCTGTACCTTTGCTGCCGAGTGCGGGATCGCCTGCGGGCAACAGCGTGAAGAACGTATAGGCTTCGTTCGTCTGCATCACTGCCGCCGAGTCTTTCGGATGCGCCTTCAGCCAGGCCCGGATCGTTTGCATCGAGACGTTGTTCTTGGTGAGCGCGCCGCGCGAAATCAGCGTGCGTCCGATGGCGGTGTAGGCCCGCCCGTTCTTGCCTGCATAGGCTGCGCGCGCTCGCGTGCCGTCGTCGAACAGGATCCGCCCCGATCCCTGAATCTGCAGGAAGAACACATCTATGGGATCGGCGGCATAAAAGAGCACCTGCGCATTCGGCAAGCCGCGCGCATCGATTTCGGCGCGCGAGGCATAAGGAACAAGCCTGCGGCCTTCGATGCGGCCGAAAATGGATTCGCCCTTCAGCTTTTCGCGAAACGCGCCCAGATCGACGCCGATCAAGTCGTCGGGCACGCCGTAAACGGGCGTCTTATAAACGCCATGCCTGGCGCGGCTCGCGCGAAGCTCCGGTTCGTAATAGCCCGTGAACA
This sequence comes from Rhizomicrobium sp., assembly GCA_035548975.1. GTDB lineage: Bacteria > Pseudomonadota > Alphaproteobacteria > Micropepsales > Micropepsaceae > Rhizomicrobium. Next base: position 27,544 of record DASZRY010000006.1, on the reverse strand, counting down.
ACCCCGCCGTTTCGCCTGCTGCGGAAATTGCGAAGGGCTTGAAGTTTTTTTCGAAAAATTCCCGCGGGCCCTTTGCTTCCGGCAATCTGTTGCAGGCCGCAATCCAGTCGCCGACAGTTCCGGCATAGCCTGCGCCTCCCATGCTTTCGGAGGCCGGTTTTTTTGCAAGCGCGCCGCAGGAAAGCCGAAACGCGGCAAACGCGGATTGGGCGTTGTTGTTGTCCCAACCGGGAAGGTCGGCGAACGGCACGGCGGAAATCTGCATTCCCGCCGGCACAGGTTTCGGCCGCTGCAGAAACCAGACGGCGGCAGCGGCGAAAAGAAATAGCGCAATCAGGAAAAGAAGCACGCGCCGGGTCATGGCGCGCGGCCTGTCAGCTGTGCTCACCGGAAGTGGCGATGAGTGTCCAGTTCGGATCGCGCGAGGCGGTGTCGCGGGCAAATGTCCACACGTCCGTCACGTCGCGTACGGCCTTGGGGTCGCCATCGATGATCGCACCGTCCTGTTTGGCGGTCGTCGAAATGTACTTCGCCTCGAAGCTGACGGTGATTTCCGCCATGCGATTTTTCACTTCCGCATGGGTGATGCGCACGTCCGAAAAGCTGACGAATGTGAAATCGACTTTTTCCTTGCGCTCTTCGTGACCGCGGATCACCGCGTCGAACGCCGCATAGACTTCTTCGCTCAAAAGCGGCCGGAGCGTTTTCCGGTCGCCGGCGGCGAACGCCGTGACGATCATCTCATAGGCCGACCGTGCGCCCTGCAGGAAATGCTCGGTCTCGAATTTGCGATCCGCCAACTTGATGTCGAGCAGCCCGCGCGCCACCGCGTCTGCGGGCTTGTCGCCTGCAGCACCGGGCTTGATGGCCGTGCGGTCAGGAATTGCCACCACGCTGTCGCCCGAAGGCGCGGTCTGGCGGCGGTATTGTTCCGGCGGCGGGTTTTCGTGTCCGGTCCGCCGGCCCAGAACCGTATAGAGCCGGAACAGCACGATACCGGCCACCACGGCGGCCAGCAGAATCTCGAAAAGCTGCGTGTCGGGCATCAAGAACCTTCCGAAGAGAGGTTACCCCCCAAGGGAGGTACGGGTCCAGCAGATCGGATCATTCGGGCGAATGTGAGGTGAAAGGCCGCTATGACCGGCCCTTGGCTTGTCACATCGGCGCGATCCGTGGTAGCGCGCGAGCCCCAAGAAACGAGGGGGATGGAATGAGCGAACAAGGCAATGGCGCCGGCAATGGCTCCGGGAACGGCGAGGGAACCGCACCGCGCGTTCAGGTCGTGGCCCAGTATGTTCGTGACCTGTCGTTCGAAAATCCCGGCGCGCCGGGCAATGTCCAGGGCCGCCCCCAGATCGATTTCGGCGTCGATCTTCAGGCTCGCCGGATGGAAAACGAGCAGTTCGAGGTCGAACTGAAGCTGCGCGTCTCGGCCAAGGCCGAGGAACGGCCGATCTTCCTTCTGGAACTGGTCTATGCGGGCATGTTCGCGCTCCACAACATCCCGGAGGATGCGCTGGAGCGGACATTGTTGATCGAGGGGCCGACCCTGCTCTTTCCTTTTGCGCGCCGCATCGTCGCCGACGCCATACGCGACGGCGGCATGCCGCCATTGATGATCGAGCCGATCGATTTTGCGGGTCTCTATCAGGCCAAGCAGGCCGAACTGCAGCAGGCCCGCGGCGGCGTACAACCCCAATCGGCCTGACGCTCAGCCGCTGATGGCCTGAAAGGTCGCCGGCGCGGGCTCGATCACCTGAAATCCGTCAGGCTCGACTTGCAGGATCGCAAGTCCGCGATCGGCAGTCCCGTCCGGCTTGAAACGGAAGATGCCGTCGACTCCGGCGAAGCCGTTCGGGTCGGTCAGGGCGGCGCGCGTAAACCGGTGGTAGGGCTCGCCCGGTGCAAGCAGCGCAACCAGTGAAATCGCATCATAGGCAAGAGTGGCAAGCTGCGGCGGCTGGGAATCGAATACGCTGCGATATTTGGCGTCGAACGCATCCTGCGCGTGCGGCGCGGGCGCCGCGAACCAGCCGCCCGTCAGCGCGCCTTCCTTGGTGATGGAGGGGTCGTACCAAAGACCGGTTCCCAGCAGTTTCACCTTAGATGTGTCGATTCCGTTCGTCGCCAGCATCGACGCGATGCCGCGCAAGGTGACGCCGCCCTGCGCAATGAGAAGGGCGTCGGGATTGGTCTTGGCGATCTTCTGCGCCAACGCATCGACATTCGGCGCGTTGGGCGCAAAGCGTTCGATGCCGGTTATCGTACCGTGATTTTCCGGAACAATTTGGGTGAATGCCTGCGCGACCTTGTTGCCGTAGGGATTCTGCGGAATGAGTGCGGCGAAATTCTTGCGGCCTTTTGAGGCGGCATAGGCGACGATATGGCGGACTTCGTTTTCGGGCTGGAAGCTCAAAAGGTAGATGCCTTTGCTTGCCACCGAGCGGTCCGTGGAAAAGGCGAGCACCGGCACACCGCGGTCGCGCGCGATCGGCGTCACCGCCGTGACCGAACCTGCGAACAATGGCCCTACGATCACTTCGGCGCCTTGCGCCAGCAGTTTCTGCGCCGCCTTGGCCGCATCGGCGGGACTGGTTCCCTCATCGGCCGGCATCAGCAACAGGTCGCCGTTTTCTGTGTCGGTTACAGCCATTTCCGCGGCGTTGAGCATCGCGTTGGCCAGCGCGCGGGTGGCGGGCGACCCGTTGGAGAACGGCAGCATCAGCCCGATACGGACCGGCGGGCGGTCCTTCGGCGTATTGCTCAGACGCAGGAATTGCGGGCTTTCGCCAAGCAGCTGGTGCGGAGCGGCTTCTTCGGGCGCGGCCGCAGGCGCCTTCGGTGCTGCGGTCTGCGGACCGCCGGTCTGGCAGCCCGCCAGTGCCGCTATCGCAACCGCGCCGGCGATGGCGCAAACTTGACGCTTCAGGCGCGCGAAGGGTTTAGATGGCCAGCGGGACTTCACGGGAAAAGGACGCATGGGAGAAACGCAAAGGGGGCGAAAAGGTCTTGGGTCACCCTAGGGCTTCGGGCCCCAAATCGCCAGACGAGACAGAGCTTTCACCCGGCCTTTATGTAACGGCGACGCCTATCGGCAACGCCCGGGACATTACCCTAAGGGCGCTGGACGTCCTGGATGCCTGTGACTCGATCGCCGCCGAGGACACCAGGGTCACCGCCAGGCTTCTGGCCATCCACGGTATCTCGAAGCCGCTTACACCCTACAACGACCACAACGGCGAGCGCGAACGCCCCCGGATTCTGGCCCGGCTGAAAGAAGGCGCACGAATAGCGCTCGTCAGCGATGCGGGTACGCCGCTGGTCTCGGATCCCGGCTTCAAGCTCGTGCGGGCCGCGCTGGCCGAAAACATCCGGGTCCAGGCGATCCCCGGCCCGTCGGCGGTTCTTGCCGCGCTTGTGCTCTCCGGCCTGCCCAGCGACCGTTTCCTGTTCGCAGGCTTTCTTCCGGCGAAGGCCGGCGAGAGGCGCAGCGCGCTCGAAGAACTCAAGAATGAATTCGCAACGCTCATCTTTTTCGAAAGCGGACAGCGGCTCTGCGAGGCATTGTCGGAAATGGCAGACGTGTTCGGAGACCGCGCCGCCGCCGTCACACGCGAAATGACCAAGCTGTTCGAGGAAACGCGGCGCGGGTCGTTGCGCGAACTCTGTGCGCACTATGCAAACGCGGGCACGCCGAAAGGCGAGATAACGCTCGTCGTGGAAGGCGCCGCCCAAGCCGCGCTCGATCTGGAAAAGCTCGACAATCTGCTCGACAAGGCGCTGGAATTCATGCCCGTGCGCGCGGCGGCGGATCTTCTCTCATCCGCCCTCGATCGGCCGCGCAAGCGGATCTATGAGCGCGCGCTGCAGCGGAAACGTGACCATGAATGAAAAGCGCGTCGTGCGCGGCCGCGTCGCAGAAAAACGCGGACGCCGTGGCGAAATGCTGGCCGCCGCTCTTTTGATACTGAAAGGTTATCGCATCCTCGGCCGCCGCGTGCGCACGCGCGCGGGCGAAATCGATCTCGTCGCGCGCGCGCCGGGCGGTGTCATCTGCTTCATCGAAGTCAAGGCAAGGGACGCGGCGGACGCCGCGTTGGACTCGGTCGGCTGGCGCCAGCGCGGACGCATCGGGCAGGCCGCGCAATTGTGGCTTGCATCCCGCCCCGGCCTGCGTCCCAAGGCGGTCAGGTATGACGTGATCGCCCTTGCGCCCGGGCGGATGCCGCACCATCTGCGCGATGCGTGGCGCGACGAAGGGCGCTAGACTGCAAGCCATGTCCGAAACGGCGGAAGATCCGGCAATCTACCTCAAGGCGCTCGGAGAGTCGGGCGAGGGTCCGCACAATCTCGCCGAGGCCGCACTCATGCTGTCATTGCTCGACCATCCGCGTGCCGCACTTGCGCCCTACCGTGCGCATCTGGACGAAATCGCGCATTACGCACGGGCGGAGGCAAAGTTGGCGACGACGGCGGAGGGCATGGCGCGCGCGCTTTCCGCTCTGATGGCGGGACGTTACGGTTACGATGGCGATCGTCTCACCTATGACGATCCGCAGAACGCCGATCTGTTGCAGGTGATCGACCGCCGCCGGGGCCTGCCTGTCGCGCTGGGCATCCTTTATATCCATGCGGCGCGGGCTGCGGGATGCGGGGCGGAGGGCTTGAATTCACCGGGCCATTTCCTGATGCGCCTGATATTTCGCGGCGGCGAGGCCCTGCTCGATCCTTTCAACGGCGGCGTCACGCTCGACCGCGAAAAACTTGGCACGCCGCCGCGCATGGGGGGTATTGCGGTCGACGATCAGCGTGTCGCCGATCCCGTGAGCGACACCGAAGTGCTTCTGCGGCTGCAGAACAATCTCAAGCAGCGCGCGTCGCAATCGGGCGATCGCGCCCGCGCGCTCGATATCGCCAAGCGCATGGTGCTGATCGGCCCGCGCCGTGTCGATCTGTGGCTGGAACTGGCGCGGCTGCAGGAAGGCGCCGGCTCGCTCGGCGCGGCCAAACAGGCCTATGAAGCGGCGCTGGCGCTCAGCAAGCCCGGCGAAGCTTCTCTCAACGAGGCAGCGCTGGCGCTGCATGCCCTGAAACGCCGGTTGAACTAGGAATCGTCATGACCCTCAACGTCGCCATCCAGATGGATCCCATCGAACGCATTGACATCGGCGGGGATTCCACTTTCGCACTGGCGCTCGAAGCCCAGGCGCGCGGACACCGGCTTCTCTATTACGGCCCGCGCGATCTTTCCTTTTCCGATGGAGAAGTGATCGCGAATGTGCGCCCGCTCGCCGTGCGCAACGTGAAAGGCGATCATTTCACCCTGGGCGACGCCGCAGTCGTCGACCTGTCGAAGACGGATGTCGTGCTGATGCGCCAGGATCCGCCCTTCGACATGGCCTACATCACGGCCACCCACATTCTTGAACGCATTCATCCCAGGACTCTCGTGGTGAACGATCCGGCCCAGGTGCGAAACGCCCCGGAAAAATTGTTCGTCACACTGTTCAGGGACCTGATGCCTCCGACGCTGATCACGTCGGATCGGGCCGAAATCCGCCGCTTTCGCGAAAAGCACGATGACATCATCCTGAAACCGCTCTATGGCAATGGCGGCGCGGGCGTTTTTCGCGTGAAGCGGGATGACGAAAATCTCGGAAGCCTGCTTGAGATGTTCACGCAGTTCTATCGCGAGCCGGTGATCGTGCAGCGCTATGTCCCCGAAGTGCGAAAGGGCGACAAGCGCATTATTCTGGTCGACGGCGAATTTGCCGGCGCCATCAACCGCGTTCCGGCGGAAGGCGAAGCGCGGTCGAACATGCATGTCGGCGGGCGGCCCGAAGCCACGACACTGACCGAACGCGAAATGCAGATTTGTGCTGCACTCGGTCCCGAACTGAAAAAGCGCGGCCTCATCTTCACCGGTATCGACGTGATCGGCGGCTACCTGACCGAGGTGAACGTCACCTCGCCGACCGGAATCTGGGAAGTGAAACGTTTCGGCGGCGCCGATATCGCCGCGCTGGTATGGGATGCCATTGAAAGGAAAGTGAAAATTCGCCGCTGAAAGGCGGAGCTTTTTTGCGGCCTTGAGCGTTCCTATATGAGCGTCAATCGAAGCTCCAGAGGATTCCATGCTCACCGTCCGCAAGTCCGGCGATCGCGGCGCCACCAAGATCTCCTGGCTCGATTCCAGACACTCGTTTTCGTTCGGCGACTACTTCGATCCCCAGCATATGGGTTTCGGCCCCTTGCGCGTCATCAACGAGGACGTCATCGCCGGCGGCAGCGGTTTTCCGCCCCATCCGCATCGCGATATGGAGATCGTGACCTACATTCTTTCGGGCGCGCTGCAGCATCGCGATTCGCTGGGCACCGGATCCGTCATCCGTCCCGGCGAAATACAGAAGATGAGCGCGGGCACGGGCATCGTGCATAGCGAATTCAACGCCTCCCGCGAGCGCAACTGTCATCTGCTGCAGATCTGGATCGAGCCGTCCAGAAACGGCATCAAGCCGGCCTACGAACAGAAGATCGTCGATCCCGATGCGGTGAAAAATCATCTGGCGCGCATCGCCGCGCCCGACCCGCGCGACAGTGAAGTGACACTCGTGCAGGACGCAGAAATCTGGGCCGGCAAATTCGATCCCGATGCGGAAGCCGTGCACACGCTCCGAAAGGGCCGAAGGGCCTGGCTGCAGATTGCACGGGGCACCGTCGACGTCCTCGAACACCGGTTGGAGGCGGGAGATGCGATTGCGGTCACGGACGAAGACCGCATTGTTGTGCGCTCGCGCACACACTCGGAAGTATTGCTGTTCGATCTGCCTTGATCTTAAGCGGCTTTTCCGAAGCGGCTCCTATAGCGGGTGTCGATCTTGGAGACCGGCAGATAGATGAACACATCCGTGGTTCCGAATTGCCGGTCGATCACAGCCCCGTCGCCGATCAATGCACCCGCGCGCGCATAGCCCTTGATCAGCGGCGGCAGCGCCCGCAGCGCTTCCTTCGGATCGATCGTCTCCTTGGGCATGCGATTCATTTCGACATATAGCTCGGGCCGCGCACGCACGCGAAGTTCCGGCGGAAGCAGATGATAGTGATAGAGGTAGGACAGAGGCAGTGCCAGCGCATCGGGATCGGTTCCGGCGAGCGAGGCGCAACCGAACATCAAGTCGATATTGAATCGCGCCACATAGGCCATCACCCCGCGCCACAGAAGCTGCATGGTGCCCGGCTTGGTGCGGTAATCCTTCAAGATGCACGAGCGTCCAAGTTCCAGATGCCGTGTGCCCGCCGGTAAACCCCTCAGCATTGGCGTCAGGTCATATTCGCCCGCGCTATAGAATCCGCCGGCGCGCGAAGCGTCCTCGTCGCGCATCAGCCGATAGGTTCCCACCACGGAAGGCTGACCGTCTTCATCAACATTGGCACGGTCCACCACCAGAAGATGGTCGCAGACCGAATCGAAGCGGTCGTAATCGCGGCGCACCGCGCGCATTTCGGGCGACGGCGTGGCCGACATCTCTTCGTAGAATACGCGATAACGCAACCGCTGCGCCTGTTCGACCTCTTCTTCGGTTTCGGCCAGACGCACTTCGAGCGCGGCCGAGGTCGAAAGTACCGGCCATTGTGCAAAACGGCTCTCTGACGGACCGGGCTCGTGGATATTGACCAATCTGTGCGCCTTAACCTTGAACGGGCGGAGTTTACCCGAATGTCGGTGGGCGCGGCAAACGTTGCTGGCGGTTACCGATCCATGCAAACAGCAGGATTGCCGGAATGCCCACAATTCCTGCACCCACGAAAAAAATGGCATAAGCGCCAAGATCTCCATAGGTTTGCGCCAGCCCATCCACGATCTGGCCCGAGAAGCCCTTCGAAATCTTGCCGATCCATGCGTAACAGGAGGTCAAAAGAGCATATTGTGTCGCGGTGTAGCCCAGGCGTGTCAGGCTGGAGAGATACGACACAAGTGCGACACCGGCAAAACTGATTGCAAAATTGTCACCGGCCATCACCGCGGAAAACAGTTCAAGATCGACGTTTTCTTTCGCAAGAGTTGCATAGAGTCCGATGGCGAGCGCCTGCAGGATGCCGCCCACGATCAGCGCGCGCAGAAGGCCGAATCGCAACACGAAAAACCCGCCCGCCGCTATGCCCGCAAATGACGCGATCAGCCCGACGGACCCGCGCACGGCGCCGACGATTTCCTTGGAGAGTCCGATGTCGTGATAGAAGGGATTGGCCATCGGACCCATCACGAAATCGGGCAGCCGATACAGGCTGATCGCGATGAGCATCAGGATCGCCATCACGCCGTGGGCGCGAAAAAACTCCGCAAATGGCCCGACTACCGCATCGAAAAATCCGCGCGCATTCCATAATGGCGCGCGTTCGTCGATTGCGGCGTCCGCGCGCGCGGGCTCGGGCGCAAGCAATGTCGCGACAATTCCAACGCCCATCAGAAGTCCGAACAACGAGTAGGAAACGGGCCAGCCGAATCCTGCCGCCACGATCAGGATCAATGCGTCCGCCGCAATCAGCGCAATGCGGTAGCCAAGCTGGAACTGCGCAGAGAGAAGCCCAAGCTCCTCGCTGTTGCGCGCCGATTCGATGCGTAACGCATCGACCGCGATGTCCTGGGTCGCGGACGCAAACGCCACCAGAAGGGCCAATATGCCTGCCGCAATCAAGCCGTGCTGCGTGCCGAGGGCGGCCATGCCGGTGAGGCCGGCACCGACCGCGATCTGCGCCAGCGCCATCCAGCCGCGCCGGTGTCCGAGCCAACCGAACAATGGCGCGCGCACGCGGTCGACAATCGGCGCCCAGAGAAATTTCAACGAATAGACGATTCCGACCCATGACAGGAACCCGATGGCCGTCAGCGTGATGCCTTCATCGCGCAACCAGTAACCAAAAGTGTTGCCGGTCAGAAGAAACGGCAGTCCCGACGAAAATCCCAGCGCCAGCATCAGAAGCGAACGCGGTTCGAGATAGGCTTTGAATGCTTCGGCCGTGCGCTGAGACGCGTTCAAGTCTCACCTCTGCGGACCTTGCGTCAGGCCGCGGCGTGACGCAGTTCCGAATCCTCTCCCTCAGAGGGAAAGAGACTTGCCAGCATCGCGTCAAGCTCATCGGGATCGACGGGCTTGGGAAGGAAGCCGTCCATGCCCGCTTCACGGCAGGCACGCTTGCCGGTCTCGAGCACGTCGGCGGTCAGCGCCACGATGGGCGTGCGCGGACGGCCCGACTGGCGTTCCTCGGCGCGGATGAGTTTCGTCGCCTCCACCCCGTCGAGGCCCGGCATGTGGATGTCGGTCAGAAGCAGGTCGAATGCATTCTGCTGCATTGCGAGCACGGCTTCCTCTCCGGAAACCACTTCGCTGACGATATGCCCGCGCCGCCGCAGCAGCTCGCGCGTGAGAAGCGCGTTGATCGGATTGTCTTCTGCCAGAAGTATTTTCAGCCCCGTCCGCCCGTCGCGATGGACCTTGGGCTGAAGCTCGGCCGCCGCCGCATAGACCGCTTCCACGGGCGGCGGCTCGGTAGAGATGGTGCCGAAAGAATCGTGGAGCCGCTCAACCAGCGAAGCGTGGCGCACCGGCTTGACGAGATAGCTGGTGAAGCCCTGCTCTTTTAGCTTGTCCAGTTTCGGCCGCATCTGCGGCGTGATCAGGACGATCGCCGGAATGTCCTGGCGCGGTCCCGTCGGCGGCGAGGGCTCATTGGTACCCGCGTCCACCAGCATGACGTCAATGTTCCGGCCACTGTCCAGATCGGAAATCTCTCCGCCGGCCGCGCGGATTTGGGCCGTCAGCCCTTCGCGCAACACAGCATTGCGCGTGACGATGGCGATGGTGAGATCGGCCAGTGAATGTTCGAATCCGGGCAGTGCCGGTTTGACGATATAGGCCGGTACCGTGAACCAGAACGAACTGCCGGTTCCCTGGGCAGGCTCCACGCCGATCTCACCGCCCATCGCATCCACGAGCCGCTTGGAGATCGCAAGGCCCAGACCCGATCCGCCGAAGCGCCGCGCGTGGCTCGAATCGGCCTGAACGAACTCGCTGAAAATCTCGTCGCGCTTGTCGTCTGGAACACCCACGCCCGTATCGCGCACATCGAAGCGCAGGCTTCGCCGTTCGTTCGCCTGGATCAGCTTCACGTCGATGCAGACCCCGCCCTTTTCGGTGAACTTGATCGCATTGCCCACGAGATTGGTCAGCACCTGGCGCAGCCTCATCCCGTCGGTGCGAATCGAACGCGGCACAGATGCCGCGATGACCGAAAGAATTTCGATGCCCTTGGAATGCGCGCGCGTGCCGAGGAGCTCGACCACACCTTCGACCAGGCTTCTGACATCGACCTCTTCTTCTTCGAGCGTCATCATGCCCGACTCGATCTTGGAAAAATCGAGTATGTCGCCGATCAGCGAAAGCAGCGCCTCCCCCGATTGACGGATCGCCTCTGCATAGGTGCGCTGTTCGGGCTTCAAATCGGTTTCGAGAAGAAGCCGCGCCATGCCAAGCACGCCGTTCATCGGCGTGCGAATCTCGTGGCTCATCGTGGCAAGAAAGCCCGATTTGGCGCGGCTGCCGGCTTCGGCGCGGTCGCGCGCTTCGGTCAGCGCATCTTCCAGCGCTTTGCGCTCGGTGATGTCGCGACCGACGCTTTGCACTTCCACAAGCCGGCCGAACGCGTCGCGGATTGCGTAGTCTTCCCACGAAATCCAGCGCCAGCCATAGGCGGTACGCACGTGCTGGTCGTAGCGCACGCGCCCCTTGCCGCTTTCGAGCCCGGCGAAACTGCCGAACACCGGCGCGCGGCTGTCGGGATGAAGCTCCGGTGCGAAGGGAAAACCGATGGCGTCCTTGGGCGCAAGGCCGAACAATTTGAAGAATGCGTCATTGGCATAGGTCAGGCGGCTGTCGGCAGCCCTGCGGAAAATGGCGTCGCCCTGGCTGTCCACCAGCCCGCGATAGCGCTGCTCGCTTTCGTGCAACCGCGCGTTCATCGCCGAGGCGTTCTTCAGCGAATTCTCCAGCTTGGCGGAGGCGGCTGCGAGTTCTTCGGATTTCTTGCGCAGCGCGTCCGCCTTCTCGCGGATGGCGAGGAAGCCGTGCAGCACCATGGCGATACCCACGCTGATGAGCGCCACCAGCGTGAACGGCTCGATGATGGTGAGCCGGTTGTGTTGCATGATGTCGCCCAGCGCCGCCACCGAGATGGCGAGGGCGATCACGCCGAAGATAAGCCGGACGATACGGACGGCTGCCAAGCGAAAACCTTTCCCACCGACCCCGGCAACTAAAGCGCATTTCCCCTTGCGAAAGGCTTAACCAGGGCGGTGGCGCCCGCGCTAACCCTTGGAAAACCGATGCTTTTTGGGGTTGACCCCGCACCGTCACAAAAGCTTTGCAGAACTGTGATGTGGCTTGCATGCCGGCCCCGCTTGATCGCCCCCGACTGGCGGAAAGCGCCGGTCCCAGTGGGGCAATCCGGCCCGAAGGGCACTATCCGAAAGGACTTCCATGAAACCGATTTTCCGTCGCCTGACCGCACTCTCGGTGGGTGTGGCTGCGGGCATGTTCGCCGCACAGGCGCTCGCTGCCGACATGACCGGCGCGGGCGCGACTTTTCCCTACCCGATCTACGCCAAATGGGCCGAGGCCTATAAGGCCAAGACCGGAATCGGCCTGAATTATCAGTCGATTGGCTCCGGCGGCGGCATCGCCCAGATCAAGGCCAAGACGGTGGATTTCGGCGCCTCCGACAAGCCGCTGGCGCCCGGCGATCTGGATCAGGCGGGCCTGACCCAATTCCCGACCGTGATCGGCGGCGTGGTCCCGGTGGTCAATATTCCGGGCATCAAGGCGGGCGACCTGGTTCTGGACGGCAAGACACTGGCCGACATCTGCATGGGCACCATCAAGTATTGGGACGATGCGGCGATAAAGAAGCTGAACCCGACCGTTAACCTGCCGCATCTGGCAGTCGTCGGCGTTCATCGTTCGGACGGTTCAGGCACCAACTTCATCTTCACCAACTACCTGTCGAAGAAGAGCCCGGCCTGGGCCAGCAATGTCGGTGCTGCAACTTCCGTCGAATGGCCCACGGGCATCGGCGCGAAGGGTAACGAAGGCGTGGCCGGAAACGTGAAGCAGACGAGCGGCGCGCTCGGCTATGTCGAATATGCCTATGCCAAGCAAAACGCTCTCGCTTATGTCCGCATGATCAACAAGGACGGCAAGGCCGTCTCGCCGACGGCGGAAGCCTTCCAGGCCGCGGCGGCAAAAGCCGATTGGGCGCATTCCAAGGGCTTCTATGTGGTCCTGACCGACCAGCCCGGCGCCAATGCCTGGCCGATCGCGGGCGCCACCTTCATCCTAGTCTACAAGAACCCGCCGGACCCGGCGAAGACGAGCGAAGTGCTCAAGTTTTTCAAATGGGCTTATGCCGAAGGCGACAAGATGGCAGCGGATCTCGACTACGTCCCGCTGCCGGACTCGACGGTGCAGGTAATTGCAAAGAGCTGGCACGACAACATTCAGGGCGTGGACATGTAATCCCCACGTTCGTGTGACGGAAACGGGGGCCGAGGCTCCGCTTCGGCCCCTTTTCGTCTAAAACACGGCAGTACCCTCGCATGGCCGGCATCGCCTTGGAAAATTATGGAACTTACGACCGCATAAACATGGTGCGGCGGTTCGGACGCGGCGACACGCGCTTCCGTCTCTTGACTCTGGCCGCCGCCCTTCTCGTGGTGGCGATATTTCTTGGTGTCCTTGCGGCCCTGGTGGACGGCGCCTGGCCTGCGATCAAGGCCTTCGGCCTGCCCTTTCTGTGGACCGAAAAGTGGAATCCCGTCACCGAAAAGTTCGGTGCGCTGGCGCCCATGTACGGCACGCTCGTCACCTCTTTCATCGCCATGCTGATCGCCGTGCCCACGGGCATCGGCATCGCGATTTTCCTGACCGAGATCTGCCCCAACGCTTTCAAGCGTCCCATCAGCATCGCCATCGAATTGCTCGCAGGCATCCCCTCGATCATCTACGGAATCTGGGGCCTGTTCGTTTTCGCGCCGTTCCTGCAATCCACAATCCAGCCGTGGCTGATCGAAACGTTCGCCAACGTGCCTGTGCTTTCCACGCTGTTCGAAGGCCCGCCTTACGGCATCGGCGTGCTCACCGCTTCGCTGATTCTTTCCATCATGATCCTTCCCTTTATTTCGGCGGTGACGCGCGATGTGTTCGACACCGTACCGCCCATGCTGAAGGAAGCGGCATACGGGCTCGGATGCACGCGCTGGGAAGTGGTGTGGCATGTGGTTCTTCCCTATTCGCGAACAGGCGTGGTGGGCGGCGCAATGCTGGCGCTCGGCCGCGCGCTCGGCGAAACGATGGCCATCACCTTCGTCATCGGCAACGCACACCGCATTTCGTCCTCGCTGCTGGCTCCGGGAACCACGATCTCGGCCGCCATCGCCAATGAATTCACCGAGGCCCTGGGCGATCTCTATGTTCCGTCGCTTATCGAACTTGGCCTGATTCTTTTCTTCATCACCTTCCTCGTATTGGCGGCCGCGCAATTGATGCTGCGCCGCCTCGAAGCCGGCGGCGGCAAGAAATGAACTCAGTGCTCTACACCCGGCGCAGATTTACCGACCGCATGTTTTTGGTGCTGTCGATCGCGGCGGCCGGATTCGGCCTGATGTTCCTTGCGCTCATTCTCTACACCCTGATCGTGCAAGGCTTCGGCGGTCTGTCGCTCAAAGTATTCACCGAAATGACGCCGCCTCCCGGGTCGGACGGCGGTCTGCTCAACGCGATTGCGGGCAGTATGATCATGAGCGTGCTGGCGGTGGCGGTGGGCACGCCGATTGGCATTCTCGCGGGCACCTACCTTGCCGAATATGGCCGTCACACGCGGCTTGCGGGCGTCATCCGCTTCTTCAACGACATCCTGCTGAGCGCGCCCTCCATCGTCATCGGCCTCTTCATCTACGAATTGTTCGTCATCCGGATGGGGCATTTCTCGGCCATCGCGGGGGCGGCCTCGCTTGCCGTGATCGTGATTCCGGTCGTGGTGCGGACGACGGAAAACATGCTGCTTCTGGTGCCCAATACGCTGCGGGAAGCAGGAACGGCGCTCGGCGCGCCGATGAGTTTCGTCATCCGCTCGGTCACCTGGCGCGCGGCGCGCGCGGGCATTGTGACGGGCGCCCTGCTGGCGGTCGCACGCATTTCGGGAGAAACCGCGCCCTTGCTGTTTACAGCTCTAAACAATCAGTTCTGGAGTTCCAATCTCAACGCGCCGATGGCAAGTCTGCCCGCGGTGATCTTCCAGTTCGCGATGTCGCCTTATGAAGACTGGCACCGCCTTGCCTGGGCAGGCGCGCTTTTGGTGACGTTGGCGGTGCTGGGCCTCAGCATCGCCGCGCGCGTTCTGGAAACCTCGAAGAGAAACTAAGATGAGCGAAGCCAACGGTCACTCAAACGGAAAAATCCGCGTCGACGTGAAGAACCTCGATTTCTTCTATGGCGAGACCAAGGCGCTGAAAGGGATCTCGCTTCCGCTATACGACCGCAAGGTGACCGCCTTTATCGGGCCTTCCGGCTGCGGCAAGTCCACGCTCCTGCGCGTTCTAAATCGCATGTATTCGCTCTATCCCGGCCAGCGCGCCGAAGGCGAAGTGCTGCTGGACGGCGAAAATCTGCTCGATTCCCGAATGGATTTGAATCTTCTGCGCTCGCGCATCGGCATGGTGTTCCAGAAGCCAACGCCGTTTCCGATGTCGATCTACGACAACGTTGCCTTCGGTATCAAACTCTACGAACGGGTCCCGAAATCGGAGATGGATGACCGCGTGCATTCCGCGTTGGAACGTGCGGCGCTCTGGACCGAGGTGAAAGACAAACTCAATGCCTCCGGTCTCAGTCTTTCCGGCGGCCAGCAGCAGCGGCTCTGCATCGCGCGCACGGTCGCGATCAAGCCGGAAGTGATCCTGCTCGACGAGCCCTGTTCCGCTCTCGATCCGATCTCGACCGCCAAGATTGAGGAACTGATCGACGAACTGTCGAACGATTACACAATCGCCATCGTCACGCATAACATGCAGCAAGCCAGCCGAACGTCCGACTACACGGCGTTTATGTATCTGGGCGAACTCATCGAGTTCGGCGACACCGAAAAGATGTTCACCGCGCCCGAAAACAAGCGCACCGAAGACTACATCACGGGCCGCTTCGGCTAGACGTAATCCGAAGCAAGCGTCTCATCCTTGCGCGATGAACTTATTGCGTTGAAGGCCGCGCTCAACGCCACGCTCACGATCAGATTGAGCAACAGCGAACTCAGCGCCGCGTAGCACGGAATGGTGACTCCGAAAATCGTCACCGCATAGATCGACTTGGCGAAATTCAGGCTTGCCGCCATCGCCGTCCCCGATGCGATGCCCGTTGCCCATCCGGCAAGGAGCGCCCAGGGATGGAACCAGCGCGTGTAAAGCCCGATCAGCACGGCCGGCAGGGTCTGGATGATCCAGATGCCGCCCAGCAGTTGAAGCTGGATCGCATAGGATTGCGGCAGCGCCACGATGAAGAACAGCGCGCCTACCTTCACCATCAGCGAGGCGATTTTCGCGACCTGGCTTTCCCGCGCCGGTTCGCAATCGGGGGCCATGTACTCGCGATAGATGTTGCGGGTGAAGAGATTGGCGGTTGCGATGGACATGATGGCCGCAGGCACCAGCGCGCCGATGGCCACAGCTGAAAACGCAACGCCCACAAACCACGATGGGAACATCTGCAGAAAAAGAGCCGGCACCGCAAAATTGTTGCCATACTGTCTGAAGCCCTCGGCGAAGGCGGGATTGTCCTTCACGCCGGCCGCAATCGCCATGAAGCCGATCAGGGCGATCAGGCCGAGAGCGAAGGAATAGGCGGGAAGCACCACTGCGTTGCGCCGTATCACATGGCGGCTCGACGAACTCAGAATTGCGGTCATCGCATGGGGATAGAGAAACAGCGCGAGCGCCGATCCGAGCGCCAAAGTCGCATAGGCGCTCTCCGCTCCCCAATTGGTGTGCGTGGCAGGCGCAAGCAACAGCTTGCCGGCGCCCACGCTTGCAAAAATCTTCGCATAGCCGCCGAGTTCCGCGGGAATGAAGACAATTGCAGCGATCACCGTCACATAGATCAACACGTCCTTTACCACTGCGATCATCGCCGGCGCGCGCAAGCCGCTCGTATAGGTATAGGCGGCCAGTACCGCAAAGGCGATGAACAGCGCCCATTCGCCTTGCACGCCCAATGCGGCAATCACCACCTCTATGCCCACAAGCTGCAGCGCGATATAGGGCATGGTGGCGACGATGCCCGTCAGCGCAATCGCGAGCGCCAGCGCGCGATTGCCAAACCGGCCGCGCACGAAATCGGCGGCCGTCACATATCCCCTGGCATGCGCTACCGACCATAGCCGGGGATAGCAGAGAAACAGGATCGGATAGACCAATATCGTATAGGGCACGGCGAAGAACCCGGTCGCGCCTGCGCCGAACATGAGAGCGGGCACGGCGATAAAGGTGTAGGCCGTATAAAGATCGCCCCCCAGCAGGAACCACGTCACGACGGTGCCGAAGCGGCGTCCACCCAGTCCCCATTCGGTCAGCTGCGTAAGATCGCCCTTGCGCCAGCGCGCAGCGACAAATCCAAGCACCGTGACAAAGACAAAAAGCAGCACAAAAACCGAAAGCGCCGCAATGTTCACTCCACCGTTCATAGCGATGGGCCGCCCCTGCCGCGGTCTTCGGCGCGATAAACCTGCCAGAGCAGCAATGCCCCCAGCGGTATCCACAAAAGCTGAAACCAGTAGAAGAAGGGGATGCCGGCAACGCTCGGTTCGGCGCGGTTATAGAAGCCAACCCACAGAATAGAGATGAACGGCAAAGCCAGGAGGAGATGGATCGGCCGCAGCCGCGCCCCGTTCGATCCGTTTTTCTTCACGTTTCGCCCCTCTTGTTCGGCCGCATCATGCCGAGGATTGAATCTGGCGCAAGCGTCAACGAATTTTCGCAGCGCAACAGAGCGAAATTCATCTCGGCTGCAGGAGGCGAGGCTGCTAGCGTCCGTGCGGGGATCGAAGATGGGGCATTTCATGCGCATCGTCATTGCGGGAATTCTGGGCGGCGTGGCCATGTATATCTGGTCGACCATCGCCCATGTGGCGACGCCGTTGGGCGAGATGGGTGTCAGCCAGCTTTCGAACGAACAATCGGTAATCGCAGCCGTGCATGGCGAAAAGTCCGGCCTCTACCTCTTCCCGTGGAGCACGGACATGAGCGAAGCCGGACAGAAGGCGCAGCAGGCGCGGCTCGATGCGGATGGCATGGGCCTTCTCGTCTATCGCGCGCCGGGCACGGCCAGCGTGTCGATGGGCAGGCCCATGGCGCTCGAATTCGCGAGCGAACTCTTGCAGGCGCTGATAGCGGCGTGGCTGCTTGCGCAGACTGCCATTGCGGGATTTTCACGGCGCGTGGTCTTCGTTACCGGCATCGGCGCAGCGGTCGCCATCGGCACCAACGTCTCCTATTGGATCTGGTACGGATTTCCGTGCAACTACACGATCGGATACATCGCGATCCAGCTGGTGGGATATTTCGCGGCGGGCCTTGCGATTGCCGCGACGTTGAAACGCAACGCTGCCTGACACTCGATCGAACCTTTCCTGTCTACTGCGCGGCGATGCGCCGCCGATAGGAAAGGGCCTCGGCCACATGCGGCCGTCTCACGCCATCGGCGCCTTCGAGATCGGCAATGGTGCGCGCCACGCGCAAGCTGCGGTGATAGCCGCGTGCGGTGAGCTTCATGCTTTCCGCAGCCGCGGCGAGCAACTGAAGCCCGCGATCGTCCGGCTTCGCCACGCGATCAAGCAGTTCGCCTTCGATTTCGGCGTTGGTGCGCACGTTTTCGTTTTCGTATCTTGCGCGCTGGATGCTGCGCGCCTTCGCCACCCTTGCCGCAACTTCCGCAGAGCCTTCCGCGGGCGGTGGCAGCGAAAGATCCTGCGCCGAGACATTGTTCACTTCGATGGCGATGTCGATGCGGTCGAGCAACGGTCCCGAAATCCGCGCCTGGTAGTCGATCCCGCATTTGGGAACGCGGCCGCAGGATTGCGCCGGATCGTTCAGATGCCCGCAGCGGCACGGATTCATCGCCGCCACCAGTTGGAACCGGGCCGGAAAGCGCACATGGGCATTTGCCCGCGCAATCACGGCTTCGCCCGTTTCGATGGGCTGGCGAAGGGAATCGAGAACCTGCCGCTGGAATTCCGGCAGCTCGTCGAGAAAAAGCACGCCCAGATGGGCCAGGCTCACTTCTCCGGGCTTCACCCGCAGACCTCCGCCTATGAGCGCGGCCATCGATGCGGAGTGGTGCGGCGAACGGAACGGCCGCCGTCTGGAGATCGCTCCATCGCGCAATTCGCCCGCCAGCGACTGAACCATGGACACTTCCAGCGCCTCGCGCGCATCGAGCGGCGGCAAAAGTCCCGGAAGGCGCGCGGCGAGCATGGATTTTCCGGCGCCCGGCGGACCGATCATCAGCATGTTGTGCCCGCCTGCGGCAGCGATTTCGAGCGCGCGCTTGGCGCTTTCCTGCCCCTTCACATCCTTGAGGTCGGGAAGGCCGCCTGCGTCGTTCGCCAGTTTCGCGCTCGGCGGATTGAGAACCTGCACTCCCTTTACATGATTGACGAGCGCGATGAGCGAAGGCGTCGCGATGATCTCCACGTCTCCCGCCCATGCCGCTTCCGCGCCGCACGATGCAGGGCAAATCAGCCCGCGCCCCGCTTCGCTCGCGGCAAGCGCGGCTGGAAGGACGCCCGCAACGGCCGTCACCTGTGCATCGAGCGAAAGCTCGCCGAGCGCTGTGTAACGCGCCATTTCGCTTGCCGGCAGAACGCCCATGGCGGCCAGCAGCCCCAGCGCAATTGGCAGATCGTAATGGCTTCCTTCCTTCGGCAAATCGGCGGGCGCCAGATTCACCGTCACCTTCTGGTACGGCATGGCGAGCCCGATCGCCGAAAGTGCTGCGCGCACGCGCTCGCGGCTTTCGCCCACGGCCTTGTCGGCCAGTCCCACGATGTTGAAGTTGTTGTTGGCGTTGGCGTTGCTGCCGATATGGACCTGCACATCCACTTCGCGCGCTTCGATCCCCTGAAAGGCGACCGTATAGATATGAGCAACCGTCATGCGCCATCCCCGCTGGCGGCGGGATTAGCGCGCGCTCCCTGCGATTGCGCAATCAGGGTTTGTCGCGGTTTGTCGCAAAGGCCAGGTTTTATGAAGCAGTGTTACGGCTAACTTTAAGAGCTCCGGCGCAGCCGCGCCAATTGTGGGCGATTCGGAAAGCCTTAAATAACAAGATATTGAAAAATAAGCACTTTTTTCCAGATTCGCGAATCGGCGCGGCTCAGCCTTAAAAGAGGAACTAAGCCCAAAACGGCAAATATCGAGCATATTTCCGGGAGCCACCGATCGATGAATCCGCCTTTATCAGGCCGGCCTCCATTGTTGCGGCAATGATCTGAGATGCCGTGGCCGCCTTCGCCTCACTTAATCCAAATCGTTGTCGTAGCGACTGATTGGTCATTGCTTCTGCCATCACCCACTTCAGGGCGCAATGCTGATAGCAGGCTCGAACACGATCATTTCGATCCATATCTTCAAAATCCCGCGGACCAAAGACACTCGCGACGGTTCGCCCGTTAAGTGATGCAAAATGCGGTGCTGGAAGTTGATACACCTCGGCTGCATGTACAACGCGATCTATTCCACTACTTTTCTCTTCACAAATTTTCATTCGGCGCATCAGATCGGCCAATCTTTCATTGCGCGATTGGTATCCATCTATGAAGCGTTCGGGCGGCACGATTGGTTCGCCGGGATTGGATACTTCCATCCGATTTTCGTAAATTTCAATCATGGGCCCGGCGCCCGATATACTGAAGTCCTGGTGCACGAGCGCGTTGGCTATTAGCTCGCGCGCAACGTCGTCAGGTACGAGATTTACTTTCTCACGTAACGCATTTTCGATAACTTCGTTCTGTGGTAGCTGGCTAACCACGAATTCAACGAGGCCTTTGAAACCGGCCGCATACCCCATCGTGCCCGATTGATCTATACGCGTCTGAAGTTTGTTTTTTCCCGAGTAGACGATCACTCGCGCAGCTTTTCGAGCGACGTCGGGGAAACTCGACAATTTTTTGGCAATAAGCAACGCACCTAAGCGCCGGATCGAAAAACTGCCGTTTCTTTCGTCGATCAAACGTTCGGCGGCGAGTCGCTCGAGAACGGCAGTTCTATTCGTCGGATAAGCAACACCCATCAAATCAAAAAAAGCCTGAGTATCGAGAAGGTCCACAACCTGCGCATCTGAGAGACCTCCCAAAGCGGCTTCTTCCAGCCAATCGGGCTTGCCTTCTGCAAAAATGGCTCGTAGCCGGTCCTCGCTCATCGGAACGAGCGAGGCGCCCGCGCGCATCAGATATTTCCCCTCAAGATCGTATGCGGTTCCTTTGGGCCGTGAAGGAATTTGAAAGACGACAACGCGTCCATCCGGATGATGAACATCTTCCACATCCACCCGAAATCCGATTTTATGGAATAGTCTATCTGCCGTTTCGACCACATTTAAAAATGCATTGGTCCCGACTATCGCCCGCGGAATCTTATCCCCGATGCCCAGTATAAGATTTCCACCGCCTTCATTTGCAATTGCAACACAATACGAACACAGCTTACCCCAGTCGAAATTTTCTTTTGCTTCTTTGAATTCCAAATTCTGAGTTTCTGTGGGCGCACCACGCCAAAGATCGATTTGAGAAGGAGAGATGACCATTCAGTGACCACGTGTACATTGCACCGCGCGTATATTACTCGCGCTTCCGCCGCAATCACAGATAGCCCACGCGGCGCAAGTTTTTACGCCCGCGGCAGAACGTCGAATGCGATGGCGGTGCGCGTCTCATCCGATTGGAACGGCGTGGTGCCATGCCACATGTAGGAGGGAAACAGCACCAGCCGCCCGACCTTCGGTTCCACCATGCGCTTGATGGAATTCCCGAGCCCCATGTCGAAAGGCGGCTCGCCGAATTTCAGCCAGCCCGCTTCGCCTTCTGCTCCTGGCAGCGCCACGTAGTAGGCCGAACTGATCCATCCCGTCTTGTGAACGTGATTCAAATGCTGTCCGCCGGATTTGAGCCGCGTCGTCCACGCGCCCAGATAGCCGAAACCGTTGGCCTTTCGCCCGAACAGCGGATGTTCCGGATCGTCCTTCATCCGCGCGATATAGGCATTCACCGCATCGTCGAAGCGGGCGCGAAGTCCCACGATCAGCGGATGGTTGCTTGCGAACAGATCTTCGATGGTTTGCGTGCCGCCGCGCACATTCTGGTCGAGATATTCGCGCCCCACGGCATGCAGCGGATTGAGCGCTTCGTTCAGCGTGCGGTTGAAGGTTTCCATATCCGCAAAGCCGTCCGGCGCCTCCAGGTCGAAGGTCTGGATCAGACGCGCATAGTCGTTGATCGCGGCTTCGCGCTCGTCGCCCAGCTTGCGCATGGCAAGCGACTGAAACGCTACGCCCAGCGGATTGCCCGGCTGAATCTCAAGCGATTTCACGGCTGCTTCCAGCGCGCGCTTTGCATCGCCCGCGCGCAGCAAGGTCTCGGCGAAATTGCACCACGCCGCCGCATTGCCCGGCTCGATACCGACCGCGCGCTCATGCGCGGCAATCGCGCCCTCGAAATCGCCAAGCCGCGCCAACGCTCGGCCGATGCCGTCGTGGCCCACGATATTGTTCGCGCCCGCTGCGTTGCCTTTTTCAAATCCGGCCCTGGCTTCTTCAAAACGTTCCGCGCGCAACAGCAGGCTCGCACGGTCGAATTCCAGCGCCGGCACGCCCGGAACGGCATCGATGGCGGCGTCATAAGAGCTCAGAAACTCGTCGTTGCGCTCCAGCCGGTAGAGCAGGTGATTGAGTTCGCGATGCGCCATCAAATCCAGCGGATTGCGCATGATGGCGCGGCGATAGGCATCGATCGCTTCCTCGAATTTGCCCAGGCGATGCAGCACCGATCCGCGCACGCAGTCGACATAGGGCATGTCCGGAGCGAAGCCCTGCGCGGTGTTGAGAAGTCCCAGCGCTTCCATATCGCGCTTTTGCGCGGCCACGGCGACGCCGAGATTGTAGTAAAGCGCCGATGCCTGGCGCGGATCGAGGCGATTTTGCCGGATCGTGATCACGGCCAAGGCCTCGGCTTCGCGATACCGGTGTTGTTCGTTCAGGCTGGCGACCAGGCTCTGCTTGGCGAGCATCAGATTCGGCTGCAGGCGCAGCGCATCGCGGAAACTTTTCTCCGCTTCCGCGTGGCGGCGCTCGAAGGAAAGCGCAAGTCCGAGATTGAGATGGCCTTCCGCAAAATTGGGCTTCAGCAGAACGGCCTGCCGGAACGCATCGATCGCTTCGGAATTGCGGTTCAGCCGGTTCAGCGCCTGTCCCAGCGAATTCAGGACCTGCGGCTGGTCGGGATTGACGGCCAAAGACTGCCGGTAGAGCTCCTCGGCTTCGGAAAAGCGGCCTTGCGTTGCGCGCAGGGTGCCCACCGCATGCAGGATTTCGGGATCGTCGGGAGCCAGCCCAAGCACCTGCTGGAGCAGGGCCTCGCCCTCGGCCGCCTCATTGCGCTGCAGCTTCTCGACGGCCTCAGCCAGGAGCGCTTGCGTGCGCTTGGCCCCTGGTTTTCGTGTGATCGTCGTGGTCATGCAGCTGTCCGTCCGATACCGGTTTGGGGGCGGAACTGCCGCACTTGCGAAGGTTTCCCGCCACCCCTACCCTCGGAAGCTTCGCTATTGAACCGAGAGAGACAAGATGACATCGCAGCGCTTCGAGGGTACTGACAAATATGTCGCAACGGAGGACCTCAGGGTCGCCGTCAATGCGGCCATCGCGCTGGAGCGCCCTCTGCTCATCAAGGGCGAGCCGGGTACCGGAAAGACGGAACTCGCTTTCCAGGTTGCCGATGCGCTGAAGACGCCCCTCATCACCTGGCATGTGAAGTCCACCACCAAGGCGCAACAGGGCCTTTATGAGTACGACGCGGTGACGCGGCTGCGCGATTCCCAGCTCGGCGACGAACGCGTCAAGGATGTGAAGAACTACATCAAGAAGGGAAAGCTTTGGGAAGCTTTCGAGGGCGCGGGCCGCAGCATCCTTCTGATCGACGAAATCGACAAGGCCGACATCGAATTCCCCAACGATCTTCTGCTCGAACTCGATCGCATGGAATTCTTCGTCTACGAAACGGGCGAAACGATCAAGGCAAAGCACCGTCCGATCGTGATGATCACGTCCAACAACGAGAAGGAATTGCCGGATGCGTTCTTGCGCCGCTGCTTCTTCCACTACATCAAATTCCCGGATCGCGAGACGATGCAGAAGATCGTCGACGTGCACTATCCCGGCATCAAGCAGAAGCTGGTGAGCGAGGCCCTCAACGTCTTCTACCAGATCCGCGATGTGCCGGGACTGAAGAAGAAGCCTTCAACAAGCGAACTGCTCGACTGGCTGAAACTTCTTTTGAACGAAGACGTGCCGCCGGAAGCATTGAAGGAAAAAGACCCGACCAAGCTGATCCCGCCGCTGCATGGCGCGCTGCTCAAGAACGAACAGGACGTGCACCTGTTCGAACGCCTGGCGTTCCTGGCGCGCCGCGAGAGGAACTGAGCACTTCGATGAAGGTTGGTATTGCACTTCTCGGCGCAGTGATTCTGGCAAGCGCCGCGCAAGCCCAACCCGCCGGCATGGATGTATTCACCGAAGCCAAGAACGGCGACAAGGTCCATACCGCGTCCGGATTCGTTTGTCCGCGCGCCATCGGCACCTTCGTGCGCGATGCGGCGGGCGAAGCCGATCCGGAAATGCAGACGGCCTCCTGCAGCTATTCCACGCTCGATGGCGTTTATGGGAGCGTCACTCTCGTCCCGTTGAGAGACGGCTATCAGCCCAAATCCTCTCTGGCGCCGCAATTCGAGCAGCAGGAGGCCACCGGCGGCAAAATGGTGTGGCAGGGCACGGTCAACATCGGAAAACCGCCGCTCGCCGTCTATATCCGTCTCTACCAGACGGCCAAACTCGAAGAACTGAAATACACCGTGCTCTATTCGGGAAGCGTGGTGAAGAACTGGGCGGTGGAAACCACCATCGAATATGCCGATCCGCGCGACGCGGCGGAAAAGAATATGTTTCTCAACGGGGTCTACGAAGCGGCGCTGGCCGAAATCGGCAAATGAGCGCGTTTGGACAGAGAGCCGGCCCCGCCCTAATATCCCCCCATCGCTATCGGAACTGACCCATGTTCTTCCAATTCTTCGACGAGCTGCGCGCGGCCAAGGTGCCGGTCACGCTCAAGGAATATCTGGCGCTGATGGACGCGCTGTCCAAAGACGTCATCGACCTGAAGGTCGACGATTTCTATTTTCTCTCGCGCACCGTGCTGGTGAAGGACGAAAAGAATCTCGACAAGTTCGACCGCGTTTTCGGCCATGTCTTCAAGGGCCTCGAATCGCTCGATCCGTCTTTGCTCGCGCAACTGCCCGAAGAATGGCTCAAGGCGCTGACCGAAAAATTCCTCAGCGAGGAAGAGAAGAAGCAGATCGAGGCGCTGGGCGGCTGGGAAAAGCTGATGGAGACGCTCAAACAGCGGCTCGAAGAACAGAAGAAGCGCCACGAAGGCGGCAACAAGATGATCGGTTCCGGCGGCACCTCGCCGTTCGGGAATTCCGGCTACAATCCGGAAGGCGTGCGCATCGGCCAGGACAAATCGCGTCACGGCAAGGCGGTGAAAGTCTGGGACCAGCGCGAATACAAGAACCTGGACGATTCCGTCGAACTGGGCACGCGCAACATTAAGGTGGCGTTGCGCCGGTTGCGCAAATGGGCGCGCGAAGGCGCAGACGTCGAGCTCGATCTTCCCGGCACGATCCAGGACACCGCAAACAAGGGCTATCTCGATCTGCGCCTGATCCCGGAGCGCCACAACACGGTGAAGGTGCTTTTGTTCTTCGATATAGGCGGCTCGATGGATGCCTACATCAAGCTTTGCGAAGAACTGTTCTCAGCCGCCAAGGCCGAGTTCAAGCACATGGAGTTCTTCTATTTCCACAACTGCCTCTATGAGAGCGTGTGGAAGGACAATCGACGCCGCCACAACGAAAAGACCAACACCTGGGACGTGCTGCACAAGTTTCCGCACGACTACAAGGTGATCTTCGTGGGTGACGCGACGATGAGCCCTTACGAAATCACCTATCCGGGCGGCAGCGTCGAACATTGGAACGAAGAAGCGGGCGCGGTCTGGCTCGACCGCGTGGTGCAGATTTATCCGCACACGGTCTGGCTCAATCCCGTCGCGCAAAAGCACTGGGAATACACGCCCTCCATCGGTCTCATCAATCAGATCGTGAACAACCGCATGTTCCCGCTGACGCTGGGCGGCCTGGATCAGGCGATGCGGGAATTGAACAGATAGTGCTTCGAGGCGCCGCCGGTGCGGCGCTCCTCGGCATGACGGAAGGTTCGCCGCCGTCCTGAGGCGCGAACGAAGCAAGCCCTGAAGGAGACGGAAATGCTCAAAGTCCACCACCTCAACAATTCCCGCTCCCAGCGCATCCTGTGGCTGCTCGAGGAAATGGGCACGCCATACGAGATCGTGAAATACCAACGCATGTCGCCGGTGCCGCTCGCCCCGCCGGAACTGAAGGCGGTGCATCCGCTCGGCAAATCGCCGGTGATCGAAGACGGCAAGCGCAAAATCGCCGAATCCGGCGCCATCGTGGAATATCTGATCGATACTTATGGCAAGGGCAAATTCAAACCCGCCGAAGGCAGCGACGAACATTGGAAGTATATCGAATGGATGCACTTCGCCGAAGGCTCGGCGATGCTGCCGCTGTTGATGGCCCTTTACACCGGCATGTTGGGCGATGCAGCAGCCCCACTCAAACCGCGCGTCGACAGCGAAATCGCCAACCATCTTTCCTACATGGAAAGCGCGATCAAGGGCCGCGATTTTTTCGTCGGAAACGAACTCACCGGTGCCGACATCATGCTTCTTTTCGTAACAGAAGCGGCCGGCGCGCGTCTTGCGCCCTATCCATCGCTGGTGGCCTATCGCGATCGCATGCACGCGCGCCCCGCCTACAAGCGCGGCATCGAAAAAGGCGGGCCGTATCAGCTGATGAGCCGTTAATTCGTCATTCCTTTCGGCCGCAGGCCGGAAGGCATTAGTCCGATATTCTGCCGGATTTCGTCGGCGATATTTTGCAGCTTCAGCGACAGATCGTAATCCATTCCCGGCCGCCGGCGGATTTGATCGGCGGTCTCATCGAGTTCGTCGGCAAGCTTCATATAGTGCCGCACGAGTTCGGGGTGACTCGAAATATCGACCATCGATGCAATGGGCCTTCGGTTGCAATGCCATCCTAGCTGCACGCACTTGCCCTGCTCTGATTTGAATCAACCGTGGATTGGGGAAGCCCTGCTTGCAGCAGGGTGCTTCAACTCGCCGCAAACCGATCCCGGGCTGCTGCAAGTCTTCCTTCGGCCTTAACGATGTTTGTCGCCGCCGCAAGGCCGAAAGGCGGCATGTTGCCATAGACGCACTCGAACTTGCCCGGTTCCACCAGATAGGTCTCGTGCCAGATGCCCACCGACCCGTCCTTCATCAATTCGCGCATGTATCGTCCCCAGGCCGGAAAGTGTCGGGCATTCCTGTCGCTCGAATAGGCGAGGAGCTTGTCGAAACTTTCCCAATATTGCTGCACCATGATCACCCGCCCCGAAACATATTGGCGATACCAGAGAAGTCCGGCCTCCGGATCCTTTTCCAGTTCTGCCAGCATGTTCGGCATGGTGCGCAGGAACCACAACCAGCGCGGCAAGGTCGAGAATTTGTTGATCCGCATTCCGATCAGGAAAAGAACGACCGGCTTTTCCGGTTGCGCCGTCATGCGCCCCGGCACGACAAGATTCGATCGCTCCATCCTTCACCCCTTGGTGGCGCTGCCCCAATAGTTGAATCCCGCAAAGCGCGGCGTTCCCGGCAGATACATCGTTTGCATCTCTTCTACGCGGAAACCGGCGTCGCCGATCAGTTTGGGCACCGCGCGCCCCAGATGACATCCGCCAGCGATCTTCCCCCACATCGGATCGAGCCGGTCCTGCCAGCGTTTCACGCCGGCATCGGGCGCTGCACCATGTTCGCAGAAGATAAGTTTGCCCGACGGTTTCAACACGCGCCGCATGCCGGAAAGTGCCTTCATCACGTCGGGAATGGTGCAAAGCGTGTAGGTGACGAGGACCGTATCGGCGGCATCGTCTTCCAGCGGAATCTCCTCACCCGGCAGATCGAGAAATTCGATGGCCAGCGGCGAAGCGGCCACGCGCTTTGCCGCGCGCGCCCGCATCTCGCCCGAAGGCTCCAG
>DASZRY010000005.1:0-1643 GCA_035548975.1 Rhizomicrobium sp. | reverse complement strand
GCCGGCGAAATCCAATTGCGCGCGGCGCAATGGGTGGTCGATCGCGCGAGCGAAGCCTGGTCGCTAGACGATCAGCATCGCCTCGATGCCTGGCTCAAGGAAGCGACGGCGCACGAGGTGGCCTATTGGCGCGCGAAACATGCGTGGGAGAAAGCCGATCGCGTTGTTGCGCTGAAAGCGCCGATGCAACGGGGCGCGCAGCCGCAAACTCGCGTAAATCGTTCGGGCCTGTTTCGCATGGCGGCCGTGGCCTGCGGTCTCGCCGTTCTGGGCGTCGCGGCCATGGAGATGAACAAGGCCCCGGATTACACAATCTATTCGACGCCCGTCGGCGGGCGAAAGATACTGAGCCTCGGAGACGGTTCGCGCATCGAACTCAACACTGACACGGTGTTGCGCCTTTCGCGCGATCGCGGCGCGCGGATCGCGTTTCTCGATCGCGGCGAAGCCTTTTTCGATATCAGACACGATGCCGTGCACCCCTTTACCATCGAAGCGCGTGGACGGCGCATCGTGGATATCGGCACGAAATTCCTTGTGCGCAGCGGTCAGGAGAGGCTGGAAGTCTCCATGCTGGAAGGCGAAGTCACGCTCAGCGCGCCGAAGAACTCCGGCGACAAGCCGTCGAAATTGACGGCAGGCGATGTTGCCGTGGCGACAAACACGAGCACGGTGATAACGAAAGAGCCCGGCCCTGCCATCGCGGATGCCGCAAGCTGGCGCCAGGGCATGCTCGTTTTCCGCCACACAACGCTTGCCGACGCTGTGGCGGAATTCAACCGCTACAACGATGCACAGCTGGTGGTGGTCGGCGACCGCGCGGGAAGCCTGAAAATCGACGGCAAATTCCAGACGCATGACGTGGAGACGTTCGCGGAAGTGGCCAAGGACGTGCTGCACCTTCGCGTGCAGAAGATCGGCAAGAAGACGGTGATGTCGCGCTGAGCGCGAATGGGAACGGAACTCATTTGCTCCGAACAGGGGCGGCAAGGGGGGTATATGAACAGGTTGAACAGATATCTGCTCTCGGGCGCGGCAATGGCCGCGATATGCGTTTCATCCGCCGCAGCGCGGAATTTCAACATTCCGGTCACCGATCTGGAACGCGCGCTCGATCTTTACACGACGCAGACCGGCGTTTCGCTGATCGTTTCCGATGACCAGATACGGGGCATCCGCAGCCACAGCGTGGTGGGCGATTTCACCGATGGCGCGGCGTTATCGAAGATCCTGGAGGGAACCGGCTTTGTGATCCACACCCAGCCGAACGGCGCGGTGGGCATCGTGCCGGGCAGGGAATCCTCGCAGCTCAACCTGAACGGTTTCTCGCTGCAACTTGCGCAGGCCACACCCTCGCCCCGTGCCGCGGTGGAAACGGTGACGGTCACCTCGTCCAAGCTCGGTGGGGCAGATGTGCAAAGCATTCCGATTGCGATTACTGCACTTTCGCAGGAGCAGCTCACGTCAACGCAAACAGCGGGTGGCCCCGATCTGGTGAAACAGGTGCCTAATCTCACCTTCACCAAAACGAATTTCAGCGGTTATTCCATTCAAATTCGCGGCATCGGCACGCAAGCTATCTCCGTCACAACCGATCCAGCAGTGGCGGTTGCGCTCAACGACATTCCGTTCATCAGAAATCA
>DASZRY010000004.1:0-53446 GCA_035548975.1 Rhizomicrobium sp. | reverse complement strand
GCAATTTCGCGCGGGCTGAGATCGGCAATGTTCCGAAGCGTGGGCTTTACCAGCGCGCCGAAAATGATGCGTCGATAAAGATAAAGCGCGTAGGCCGCCGACAGGATGACGCCAGTGGCGGCGAATATGGCGACCCGGGTGTTCACACGGAATGCGCCCAGCATGGTCAAAAATTCGCCAATGAAGCCACCGGTCCCCGGCAGCCCGACATTGGCGAGCGTAAACACCATGAAAAAGGCGGCATAGAACGGCATACGCTCGACCAAACCGCCATAGGCCGCAATCTCGCGGGTGTGCATGCGATCGTATACCACGCCGACGCAGAGGAAGAGTGCGCCCGAAACCACGCCGTGCGAGAGCATCTGGTAGATGCCCCCCTCAATGCCTTGATGCGTCAACGTGAAAATGCCCATGGTCACAAAGCCCATATGTGCGACTGACGAGTAGGCAATCAGCTTCTTCATGTCCTCCTGCGCGAGCGCAACCAGCGAGGTGTAGATGATTGCGACGATGGAGAGCGTAAAAATGAACGGTGCAAACGTGTCGGAAGCGCTGGCGAACATGGGCAGCGAGAAACGCAGGAAGCCATAACCGCCCATTTTCAGCAGAATGCCCGCCAGGATGACGGATCCCGCAGTCGGCGCTTCGACATGCGCATCGGGCAACCATGTGTGGACCGGCCACATGGGCATTTTCACGGCAAAAGACGCAAAGAATGCAAACCAGAGGAAGGTCTGCATGCCAACCGGGAAATGGGCGGTGTCGAGCAGAGTCACAATGTCTGTGGTGCCTGCGTAGAGATACATCCAGAGGATGGCGAGCAGCATCAACACCGAGCCTAGCAAGGTATAGAGAAAGAACTTGAAGCTCGCATAGACGCGGCGCTTTCCGCCCCAGATGCCGATGATGAGATACATCGGTATCAGGCCGCCTTCGAAGAAGACATAGAACAGGACCAGATCGAGCGCGCAGAACACGCCGATCATCAGGGTTTCGAGCGCCAGAAATGCGATCATGTATTCCGGCACGCGGTTCTCGATGGATTCCCAGCTTGCGAGAATGCAGAACGGCATCAATCCCGCGGTGAGAACGACGAACAGCATCGAAATGCCATCCACTCCCATGCGGTAGGTGATATTGCCGCCGAGCCATTGAGCCTGCTCCAGAAACTGGAACGCAGAGGACGACCCGTCGAAATTCGCCCAAATGACGAGCGAAAGAATAAAATCGGCAATTGTGGTGACGAGCGCGATCTGGCGAGCGGCCTTCGGCACGGCGAGAATTGCAGCCACGCCCAGAAGCGGCAGAAATGTGGTGACAGAGAGAATGGGCCAGCTCATTTCGGCCCCCATGTGGCAAGGAACCAAGTGGCCAGAGCGACGACACCGAGCAGCATCGCAAGCGCGTAGCGGTAGATGTAACCCGACTGCAGGCGCACGGCTGCGCGCGTCATGTCAAGAACACGGGCGGAGACGCCGTCGGGCCCAAGGCCATCGATGATCATGCCGTCGCCCACTTTCCACAGCGTACGGCCAATCCATTTTGCAGGGCGCACGAAGATGTAATCGTACAGCTCGTCGAAATACCATTTGTTGTAAAGGAACAGGTACAGCATGCCCCGCTTGGCTGCGAGTTGACGCGGCAGGTCCGGTTTCAGGATGTAATAGTAATAGGCGACAAGGAAGCCCAGGATCGTCATCACGAACGGTGCAAATTCAACCCAGAGCGGCAATTCGCCATGTTCGCCATGACCCGCGAAGGCGGCAACGGCGCCGCGCCAAAAACCGTCTGCGCCTTCCCCGATGAACCAGTGTTCGAAGATCGCGCCTGCGAACAGCGCGCCGGCTGCGAGCGCAAGTAGCGGGACAAGCATTACCCAGGGAGACTCGTGAACGTCTGCCAGTTTCACGCCATGCGCGTGATCGTCGTGGCCCGCATCGGGTTCATCATGCGCATTGGCATCATGTTCGACTTCGATCCTTTCTTCGCCGCGGAAGCGGCCATGAAAGGTCATCAGGAACTGGCGCCAGGAATAGAACGACGTCATTCCGGCGGCGAGAACGGTCAGAATGAATGCGTACGTTCCAATGCCGGTGTGTGCGGCGAATGTGGCGTTGATAATGCTGTCTTTCGAATAAAATCCCGCGGCACCGACGCCCAATAGAGGAATACCCACGCCCGTCAGCGCGAGATTGCCGATCAGCATCATCGCCCAGGTGACAGGAATGGCGCGCGCAAGCCCGCCCATCCTCCGCATATCCTGTTCGTGATGCATGGCATGAATGACGGAGCCAGCGCCCAAGAACAGCAACGCCTTGAAGAAGGCATGCGTGAACAGATGGAACATTGCGCCGCCATAGGCCGACACGCCAGCTGCGGCAAACATGTATCCCAGTTGCGAACATGTCGAATAGGCTATGACGCGCTTAATGTCGTTCTGGAAAAGGCCGACGGAGGCGGCAAAGAATGCTGTAGATGCACCGATAAAGGTGACAAACCAAAGCGCATCGGGTGCGAGCTCGAACATCGGCGAGCAGCGGCAGACAAGAAACACGCCTGCGGTCACCATGGTGGCGGCATGGATCAGGGCAGAGACCGGCGTGGGGCCTTCCATCGCGTCCGGCAGCCACGTGTGCAAGCCCAGCTGGGCAGATTTGCCCATCGCGCCGACAAACAGGAGAAGGCAGAGCGTGGTCAGCACGTCGACCTGGTAACCGGCAAAGAGGAAGGTGTGACCGACCTGGCCGGGTGCGGCGGCGAACACCGCATCGAAATCGAGCGTTTTGAAAATGTAGAAAACACCGAAAATGCCGAGGGCAAAACCGAAATCGCCTACGCGGTTGACGACGAAGGCCTTTATGGCTGCGGCATTTGCAGAGGGCCTTGTGTACCAGAAGCCGATCAGAAGATAGGAGGCGAGGCCTACGCCTTCCCAGCCAAAGAAAAGCTGGAGAAAGTTATTCGCCGTCACCAGCATCAGCATGGCGAAGGTGAATAGCGAGAGATAGCTGAAAAAACGCGGGCGATGCGGATCTTCATGCATATAGCCGACGGAATAGAGGTGCACGAGCGAGGAGACACCCGTCACCACCACTAGCATGACAGCGGTGAGCGTATCGACACGGATCGCCCAATCAGCGGCGAAGTCGCCGGAGTGAATCCATTGAATGATTGTGACAATCTGAGAATGACCCAGGATGGCCACGTCATAGAATGCGTAACAGGAGAGCGCAGCAGATACGAACAGCAGAACGGTCGTTATCAATTCGGACGGACGGGCTCCGATGATGCGGCCGAGCAAGCCCGCGATTGCGGAACCAAGGAGCGGAAGGAAGACGATGGCGCTGTACACGCTTCAGCCTTTCATCAGGTTGACGTCTTCAACCGCGATTGTGCCGCGGTTGCGGAAATAGACGACAAGAATGGCAAGACCGATGGCCGCTTCGGCGGCGGCGACCGTGAGCACAAATAGCGCAAACACCTGCCCCACCAGATCGCCCAAATAGGAAGAGAACGCCACAAGATTAATGTTGACCGCGAGCAGGATCAGCTCGATCGACATCAGCATGACGATGACATTCTTGCGGTTCATGAAGATGCCGAACACGCCGATCGTGAAAACAATGGCGGCGACCGCAAGATAGGAGTTCAAGCCGATCGTCATGTCACACCCCCTGCCCCGGCGCGGGATTCTTTATTTCAATCGCTTCTGCGCGTGTGCGGCGATTCTGCGCCGGTATCGACTGACGGCGCACATCCGGACGATGACGCAAGGTCAACACAATGGCCCCGATCATGGCGACAAGAAGGATCACGCCAGCGGTTTGAAAATAAAATATGTAGTCCGTGTAGAGGATGTGGCCGAGAGCGGCTGTATTGGTGAGATTCGTGGGCGTGGCAGCAGCTTTGGCTTGCGGTGCGGCGGGCGAAACTGCCCAGACACTGGCAACCATCAGCAATTCGATTACCAGCACAATGCCGATCAAGGCACTGATAGGCAGATACTGCAGCGCACCTTTCTTCAACTCGGCAAAGTCGATGTCGAGCATCATCACGACAAAGAGGAACAGCACCGCGACCGCGCCAACATAGACGACAGCCAGGATCATCGCGAGGAATTCTGCACCGAGCAGCACAAAGAGCGCCGCCGCATTGAAAAAGGCGAGGATCAGGAACAGGACCGAGTGAACGGGATTGCGGCCTGCCACAACCATGAAGGCCGCGCCCACCAAAATGACGGCGAACAGATAGAAGGCAAGAGCGATCAGCATCAGTGCTCCGCCCCCTTGAGCAGCGCCGCCGTATCCTCATCGAGGTAACGGCCGCGTTCCATGATTTCGAGCGTATATTCGCGATAAGTAAGCCCGAGCGCCTCCGCCTTTCTTGCGCGGCGGATGCCTATTTCCTGTGTCGGCGGCGTCCAGGCTTCGCGATGAGCTTTTCTCCAGCAGAACTCGCGGAAGAGCAAATCTTCATCCCATGCCGGGCCGTTATTGTGACCCAGCCATTCCGACAGCGGCAGCACATACCCGGCCGCCTTCAGATCGGCGATCTTGCGGGCCTTCTGACTTTCTGCAAAACGCTTCGCCCTGCGGCGCGGATCGGCGTAGCTCATTCGAGCCTGCGCGCGTGCCTGGGCTTCTGCCAGAGACATCAGCCGATCCTCCTCAAGTATTTGGACAAGCCGTTCATCTGTAGGGCGCATCAAGTTCGAGGTTGCGTGCGATTTCGCGTTCCCACCGGTCCCCGTTCGCGAGCAGCTTTGCCTTGTCGTAATAAAGCTCTTCGCGTGTTTCGGTAGCGAATTCGAAATTGGGACCTTCCACGATGGCATCCACCGGGCAGGCTTCCTGGCACAAGCCGCAATAGATGCACTTCACCATGTCGATATCGTAGCGCGTGGTGCGGCGGCTTCCATCTTCGCGCGGCTCGGCTTCGATGGTGATGGCCTGCGCGGGGCAGATAGCCTCGCACAGCTTGCAGGCAATACAGCGTTCCTCTCCGTTCGGATAGCGGCGCAGCGCATGCTCGCCCCGGAAGCGTGGCGAAAGCGGACCTTTCTCGAAGGGATAGTTGACCGTGGCTTTCGGCCCGAAAAAGTAGCGCAGGCCCAGCCACATGCCCTTCACGAATTCCCAGAAAAAGATCGAGCGCGCAGTCTGATCGATGAAGGCCATTACATCACCTTATGGTGGAAGACGAGCACCCAGCCCGCCGTCAACACCACCCATAAAAGCGAGGTCGGCAGGAACACCTTCCAACCGAGACGCATCAGCTGATCGTAGCGATAGCGCGGGACGATTGCGCGCACCATCGCAAAACAAAAGAAAAAGAAAATGACCTTCAAAAGGAGCCAGACGATACCGGGAACCGCCGTGAACGGCCAAATCTGCAATGGAGGCAACCAGCCGCCAAAGAACAGGATCGAGAGCATCGCGCTCATCAGCACAATGTTCAGGAACTCGCCAAGGAAGAACAGCAGAAACGGCGTGGAGGAATATTCCACGAAATAGCCCGCCACGAGTTCCGATTCGGCTTCGACGAGGTCGAACGGGGGCCGGTTCGTTTCCGCAATTGCGGACACGAAAAAGATCATCATCATCGGGAACAGGATGGAGAAGGCGAACCATCCATGCGTCTGCGCCCGAACGATGTCTGACAAATTCAGCGAGCCCGCAAACAGAAGCACAGTGATCAGGACAAACCCGATGGAAACTTCGTAGGAAACCATCTGGGCTGCGGACCGCAATGCTGAGAGAAAGGGATATTTCGAGTTCGAGGCCCATCCGCCCATGATGATGCCATACACGCCCAGCGACGAAATGGCGAAAAGATAGAGAATGCCGACATTGATGTCGGAAATTACCCAGCCATCGTCGAGCGGAATCACCGCATAGCTCGCAAGCGCCAGGGTGGAGGTGATGAGTGGCGCAAGAATGAAGATCACCCGATTGGCGCCGGCTGGAATGATCGATTCCTTCAGAACGAATTTGATGAGGTCGGCAAAGCTTTGAAGCAGGCCGAACGCGCCCACAACATTGGGGCCACGGCGCATTTGCACAGCGGCAAAGATTTTGCGATCCGCCAAAAGAAAGAACGCGATCATAACGAGCAGGATCACGTCGAATATGAGGATCAGCGTAACCTGGCTCAGGAACCACGCCCAGCCATAAGGCAGCACAATGCCCAGCTTTGCAAACAGCCAAGTCCAGAAACCGATCAGAGCCATGCCCTACTCCGCCGCCATCTGTTGAGCCGATTTCACGAAGATGCGGCTGCATTCGGCCATCACGGCGCTGGCGCGTGCGATGGGGTTAGTGAGATAGAAATCGCGAATGGGCGAACGCAAAGGCGCGGACAAATCGACTTCGCCTGGCTTGCCGACGTTGTTCCAAATGGCGGGGTTTGCGCCACCATAAACTGGAGCTTCGTTGCGAAGCTCGGCTGCGAAATGCGGCGCGTCGGCGATGATGGCCGCACGCAGGGCGTCCAGATTGTCGTAAGGCAGTTTCTTGCCAAGGACTTCGGAAAGGGCACGCAATATCGCCCAGTCTTCCTTTGCCTCTCCCGGCGGGAAGGTAGCCCGTCTGGCGCGTTGCACCCTGCCTTCGAAATTGGCGTAGAGACCTTCCTTCTCCGTATAGGCCGCGCCCGGCAGGATGACATCGGCACGATGCGCACCGGCATCGCCATGCGTTCCCTGATAGACGACGAAGGCATTGCGCAATTTCGACATGTCCAATTCATCGGCACCGAGGAGATAGACGAAATCGATGTCGCCCTTTGAGGCGCCATTGAGGATCGCTGCGATATCCCCGGTCGCAAAACCGAGATCGAGTGCCGCCACACGCGAGGCCGCCGTGTGCAGCACATTGAAGCCTATCCAGCCGCCCTCTTCCGCCGTGCCGGCCGGCCCAATGGCTCCTACCTCGCCCGCGAGTTTGGCGGCGAGGTTGAGAATCGCTGCGCCATCGCTGCGAGCGTGCGCGCCGGGGCCCACGATAATCATGGGGCGCTTCGCATTTTTCAGAACGTCAACAAAGTCGCCCTTGCCGTTCAAGAGGTCTTGCAATGCCGAGACGCTTTCGCCCAATTGCGTCACCGGAAAGGTGAGATCGACGGCCTCGCCGATATTGGCGATCTTCAAACCGTTCAACCATGCCTTGCGGATGCGGGCGTTGAGAACCGGTGCTTCCCAACGCGGATTTGTGCCGATCAGCAGCAATGCATCGGCAGCATCGACACCCGCGATGGAGGAATTGAAGAGATAGGCCGGGCGTGCGCCGCCGACTTTCGAACCATCCTGGCGGCATTCGAGATTGGCGACGCCGAGCGACGTCATCAGATCTTTCAGCGCCTTGATTTCCTCGGCTGCCGCGAGATCGCCCACAATGGCAGCCATTGCTTCGGGCTTCGTGGCGTTCGCTCGCGCGGCGATGGCGGCGAAGGCTTCACCCCATGTAGCGGGTACGAGCTTTCCGTTTCTGCGGATATAGGGGCGATCGAGACGCTGGCGGCGCAGACCGTCGCATGCGTGGCGCGTTTTATCCGAAATCCATTCTTCGTTCACGGCGTCGTTCACGCGCGGAAGCACGCGCAACACCTCAGAACCGCGCGTATCGACTCGGATGTTGCAGCCCTGTGCATCCATCACGTCGATGGATTCGGTTTTGCGCAATTCCCACGGCCTCGCGTTGAACGCGTAGGGCTTCGATGTGAGCGCGCCGACTGGGCAGAGATCGACGACGTTGCCGGAAAGCTCGGACGAGAACGCTTTTTCCAGATAAGTCGTGATCTCCATATCCTCGCCGCGACCGGTGGCGCCGAGGTCGGGGACGCCGGCCACTTCGGTCGCGAAGCGCACGCAGCGCGTGCACTGGATGCAGCGGGTCATGATCGTCTTTATCAGCGGGCCCATATATTTGTCTTCGACGGCGCGCTTGTTCTCGTTGAAGCGGTGGAACGCGGCGCGGCCATAGCCCATCGCCTGGTCCTGCAAATCGCACTCGCCGCCCTGATCGCAAATCGGGCAATCGAGCGGGTGGTTGATCAGCAGAAACTCCATCACGCCTTCGCGCGCTTTGCGCACATAAGGCGAGTTGGTATTGATGCGCGCGGGCGTGCCGTCCTTATTGGGGAATATGTCTTTCACCTGCAGCGCGCAGGAGGCCTGCGGCTTCGGTGCGCCAACCCATTCGACAAGGCACATGCGGCAGTTGCCCGCCACCGATAGGCGTTCGTGATAGCAGAAGCGCGGGATCTCGGCGCCGGCCTGCTCGCACGCCTGCAGCAGCGTGAGGTTGTCGTCCGCCTCGATTTCCTTGCCGTCAATGATGAGCTTGCGGGCCATATGCTACTCCGCCGCCATCGGTGTTGCGCCCTTGCGCTCGGCAATACGGCGCTCAAGCTCTGGACGGAAATGGCGGATCAGGCCTTGAATCGGCCAAGCCGCGGCATCGCCCAAAGCGCAGATCGTGTGGCCTTCGATCTCTTTGGTCACCTCCTGCAACAAGTCGATTTCCGGCACTTGCGCGTTACCCACTTCGAGACGCTTCATCACGCGCCACATCCAACCAGTGCCTTCGCGGCACGGCGTGCATTGGCCGCAGCTTTCGTGTTTGTAGAAGTAGGATAGCCGCGAGATCGCCTTCACGATATCGGTCGACTTGTCCATCACGATTACCGCCGCGGTGCCGAGACCGGACTGCACATTCTTCAGCGAGTCGAAATCCATCAGCACGTCGTCGCAAATCGATTTAGGAATAAGCGGAACGGACGCGCCGCCCGGTATGACGGCCAACAGATTGTCCCATCCGCCGCGCACGCCGCCGGCGTGTTTGTCGATCAGCTCGCGCAGCGGAATGCCCATGGCTTCTTCGACGTTGCATGGCTTGTTCACATGGCCAGATATGCAGAAAACTTTCGTGCCCGTGTTGTTGGGGCGGCCGATGCCAGCGAACCAATCCGCGCCGCGGCGCAATATGGTGGGTGCTACAGCGATGGATTCGACATTATTCACGGTCGTTGGGCAGCCGTAGAGTCCGACATTGGCTGGAAACGGCGGCTTGAGGCGCGGCTGGCCCTTCTTGCCTTCCAGGCTTTCGAGCAAGGCGGTTTCTTCGCCGCAAATATAGGCACCCGCGCCATGATGCACGAAAAGGTCGAAATCCCAACCGTGGATGTTGTTCTTCCCGATGAGCTTGGCTTCATAGGCTTCATCGACCGCGCGTTGCAGGGCTTCGCGTTCGCGAATGAATTCGCCGCGCACATAGACGTAGCAGGTGTGTGCGCGCATCGCGAAACTGGCGATCAGGCAGCCTTCGACCAGCGTATGCGGATCGTGGCGCAGAATGTCCCGATCCTTGCAGGTACCGGGTTCGGACTCATCCGCGTTGACGACGAGATAGTGCGGACGTTCCTTTACTTCCTTCGGCATGAACGACCATTTCAGACCGGTCGGGAAGCCCGCGCCGCCGCGGCCGCGCAGGCCGGACTTCTTCATCTCATCGACGATGGCTTCGGGACCGCGTTCGAGAATGGCTTTCGTGCCATCCCACGCGCCGCGCTTCATCGCGCCTTTGAGACCAGGATCGCCGAAGCCGTAGAGATTCGTGAAAATTCTATCTTTATCGGCGAGCATCAGGCGGTCTCTTTCAACGTCGTAGGGCCGCCTTCGGGTTCCGAGGAGCGGCGGCCATTCTGCGGGCCGGGCTTTGGCGTTTCGCCGCGACGGAACGCTTCGAGGATTTTCTCGGTCGTTGGGCCGTCAAGATCTTCGTAGAAATCCTTGCCGATTTGCATCATCGGCGCATTCACGCAGGCACCGAGACATTCAACCTCCATCCACGAGAACTTGCCGTCTTTGGAGACAGTGTGCGGCGTGGGCGCAATGTGCTTCTTGCACGCGGCGACGACGGCATCGGAGCCGCGCAGCCAGCAGGGCGTC
This sequence comes from Rhizomicrobium sp., assembly GCA_035548975.1. Lineage (GTDB taxonomy): Bacteria > Pseudomonadota > Alphaproteobacteria > Micropepsales > Micropepsaceae > Rhizomicrobium. The sequence goes on along the minus strand of DASZRY010000004.1, from coordinate 43,500 downwards.
GTCGTGCAGACCTGGACCAGATGATCGCCCACAGGCTCGAGATTGAACATCGTGTAGAAAGTCGCCACTTCCAGTACACGGATGTAAGGCATCGAGAGCATGCGCGCGACTTCTTCGATCATCGGCTTGGATACCCAGCCTTCCTGTTCCTGTCCGCGCCACAGAAGCGAAATCACCGCGCTGGCCTGACGGCCGGGCGGATATTTGCGCATTTCCTTTTCGGCCCATGCCTTGTTTTCGGACGTGAAGGCAAAACTTGCGGGCTGATGTTCTGCAAGACGGCGAATACTCAACGGTCGATCTCCCCGAAAACGATGTCGAGCGAGCCAATGACCGCCGGCACATCGGCAAGCAGGTGTCCTTTGCAGAGATGTTCGAGCGCCGCGAGGTGCGGATAGGAAGGCGCGCGAATCTTGCAGCGATAGGGTTTGTTCGAGCCGTCGGCTACCAGATAGACCCCGAACTCACCCTTCGGCGCTTCGACCGCGGCATATATTTCACCCGCCGGAATGTGAAAACCTTCAGTATACAGCTTGAAGTGATGGATCAGAGCTTCCATCGACTTCTTCATTTCGCTGCGGCGAGGCGGCACGATCTTGTTGTTGTCCGCCACGACTGGGCCAGCGGGCATCTTTTCGATGCATTGTTTCATGATCTTCACCGACTGGCGCATTTCTTCGACGCGCATCAGGTAGCGGTCGTAGTTGTCGCCATTCTTGCCGACGGGAATCTGGAACTCGAAGTCGTTGTAGCACTCGTAAGGTTGCGCGCGGCGCAAATCCCATGCAACGCCGGTGGATCGCAGCATCACACCTGAGAAGCCCAACGCTTCGGCATCCGCGCGGCTGACGACCCCGATGTCGACATTGCGCTGTTTGAATATCCGGCTTTCGGTGAGTAGACCTTCCAGATCGTCCAACACTTTCGGAAAGGTGCCGCAAAATGCATAGATGTCCTCAAGCAGCGCGGGCGGCAGGTCTTGGTGCACACCGCCGGGGCGGAAGTACTTTGCGTGCATGCGGCTACCGGAAGCACGCTCATAGAACACCATAAGCTTTTCGCGTTCCTCGAATCCCCAGAGCGGCGGTGTGAGCGCGCCGACATCCATAGCCTGAGTGGTGACTTGCAACAGGTGATTCAGAAGGCGGCCTATTTCGCTGTAGAGCACCCGGATGTAGGAGCCGCGTTTGGGCACTTCGAGACCGAGCAGCTTTTCCATCGCCAGACAGAATGCGTGTTCCTGATTCATCGGGGCGACGTAATCGAGCCGGTCGAAATAGCCGATGGCCTGAAGATAGGTCTTGTGTTCGATCAGCTTTTCGGTGCCGCGATGCAGCAGGCCGATATGCGCATCGATACGTTCGACGATTTCGCCGTCGAGGTCCATCACCAGACGCAATACGCCGTGGGCAGCGGGGTGCTGCGGCCCGAAGTTCATGGTGATCTTGCGATCGTCGAAATTTTCCGCGGCCGAACTCATTTGGTTGCCTTCTCGTCGCCGGGAATAATGAAGGGCGCGCCTTCCCATGGACTCATGAAATCGAAGTCGCGGAATTCCTGAACCAGTTGCACAGGCTGATAGACAACGCGCTTCAATTCATCGTCGTAGCGGACTTCGGTATAGCCGGTGAGCGGAAAATCCTTGCGCAACGGGTAACCGGAGAAGCCGTAGTCGGTAAGCAGGCGGCGCATGTCCGGATGATCGACGAACTGGATGCCATACATGTCGTAAGTTTCGCGCTCGAACCAGTTGGCGGCGGGATACACGCCAACGGCCGATGAAATCGGCTCGTTTTCGTCGAGCTGCGTCTTGATGCGGACGCGCTGATTCCTGGTAATCGACAGCAGATGATACACAACGTCGAAACGCTTGGCCCGTTGCGGCCAGTCAACGCCGCAGATGTCGATCAGTATGCTGAAGGCACATTCGGAATCGTCGCGCAGAAAATGCAGTACGGGGAGGATTTGCTCCGCCTCGCAAGCAAGCGTGAGTTCGCCACGTGTAACGCTTGCAGTAGCAGGAACCGCGCGTGCGATATGCTGGCCGAGTTCGTCGAGCGTCATGCGTTGGCGCCCTCAACGATAGATCGTGCCGGTGCGGCGGATTTTCCGCTGCAACAGCATGATGCCGTAAAGTAATGCTTCGGCAGTGGGAGGACAGCCAGGCACATAGATATCAACGGGCACGATGCGGTCGCAACCGCGAACCACTGCGTAGGAATAGTGATAGTAGCCGCCGCCATTGGCGCAGCTTCCCATCGAGATGACGTAACGCGGCTCTGGCATCTGGTCATAGACCTTGCGGAGCGCGGGAGCCATTTTGTTGGTGAGCGTACCGGCAACAATCATGACGTCGCTCTGCCGGGGCGAGGCGCGTGGCGCCGCGCCGAAACGTTCAATGTCGTACCGCGGCATCGACGTTTGCATCATCTCCACTGCGCAACATGCCAGGCCGAAAGTCATCCAGTGCAAGGAACCTGTGCGCGCCCAATTGATCAGAGCGTCAGCGCTGGCCAGCAGGAAACCTTTGTCCTGCAGCTCAAGATTCATCGCTTTAAAATAAGGATCGTTGTCAACGACGGGAGACGCGCCCTCTACGCCTGCCCTGCCCGCCTGACCGGCCGGGATCACTCCCATTCGAGCGCTCCCTTCTTCCATTCGTAGATGAAGCCGATCGTCAAAACGCCAAGAAACGTCACCATCGACCAGAATGCGAAGGCGCCGGTTTCCTTGAGCGTAATTGCCCAGGGGAACAGGAACGCGACCTCAAGATCGAAAATGATGAACAGGATCGCGACGAGATAAAACCGTACGTCAAACTTCATGCGCGCATCGCTGAACGCATTGAAGCCGCATTCATAGGCGGAAAGCTTTTCGGGATTGGGATCCTTTGGCGCGAGCAGCAGCGGCGCAATCAGAAGCGCGATACCGATCACAAGCGCGAGGCCGATGAAGATCAGGATCGGCAGGTATTCGAGAAGCAGGCCGTTCATCGAAGTTCCTGTTCTCCGCCGGGCGCGAGCGGCGAAGGACTGGCGGGGATTTCGCAGGTGCAGGAAAGCTGGCGAACCGCGCGCGCGATGCGGGTTTACCGCAAGATTCGCCGCGTTTCCAAGGGAATTTCAGCGTCGAAAACGGCTGTTTTCACAATAGGATGCAGGAGGGGATGTTTGCGGGAGAAATGGAGATAGTTGCGAATGAGTCGCAAGCAATTTGAGGTGGCTAAAAGGCCATTTCGCCGCTTCGCGGCGAAATGGCGGGAGCGACGGGGCTCGAACCCGCGACCTTCGGCGTGACAGGCCGACACTCTAACCAACTGAGCTACGCCCCCGCGTTGCGCCTGAGCGGCGTCCCGCGAAAGGGGGCCGATGTAGGGCCGGGACCGGGGAGTGTCAAGCAAGGGTTCAATTGCCATCGGGACCGGGATATGAGCCGCCGCCCTGGCCTGCGTCGCCTCCGCCTTCTTCGCCGCCACGCCGTTTGCCCCGGGCAGCTCCGGTTGGATTGAGTTCCTTGGGGTCCAGCTTGCCGTCTTCGTTGCGGTCCATCGCGGTGAACAGCGAGCGCGCTGGGCCTGCGAATTCGTTGAAATCCACACAACCGTCCTGATTCCAGTCGATCAGCGGCGTGGCGGTGGAGCCCAGCTCCCGGATGCGCCTCTCATTGATGGCACGCACTTGATCGCTTTTCAGGCAACCGTCGTCATCGGTATCCGCAGCATTGAATTCCGCCTTGAGGCCGGCGTCCATTTCCGCTTTGGTCACGGTGCCATCGTGATTGGCATCGTATTTCAAAAGTTGCTCGCGCGATGGATGCCATTCTTTGGGCCGTTCATTTTCCGGAATGCGGCGGTCATGCGAAGACGCGCATGCGGACAGCACAACGGCAAGCAGCAGGACGGGCAGATTACGCTTCATTTGGGAAAACCGGATTGCGGTGCGGCCCATATTAGGCCGCGCTCAGGTTCCCGCGAATATGAGAGTTGTCGCAAAATGTCGTGGCGAACGGACAATTATTGTCCCGGTATCGGCAGGACTTCCATGATCTCCACACTGTCGCCCGGGAAAATCGAGAAATGCGGATGGTTTTCAAAAAGCTTTGCCGCGGCTTCGTGCGATTCAGCTTCCATAATCACATAACCGGTGACGGCATTGCGGATATCCGAGATTCCATTTTTGCCGGTGCGTTTCGTTTTGCCGAGCGGCCCGCCATTGTCGCGAACGATACTGGCATGGTCGGCCATCCATTTGTGCCAGGCAGCCATGCCTTTTGCGATCGTCGCCTGATCGGGCGGCGCGGACCTCTCCATAGAAGGAGAGCCCATGTAGAGCGCGAGAAATCTTTTCGTGGCCATATGTATGTGTCCTCAAGGAGCGAATGCGATCATGAGCCGCTTGCTACGAAACGGAAAGTCTTGTCGAGACGGAGCTGCACGGACATGGAACCATCCTGGCTTCGCGCTGTCACACCAGATCGTACCATTTTCCGCTGTGCAGCAGCGGAAAATGGTGGGCGGTGACGGGATCGAACCGCCGACCCTATCGGTGTAAACGATATGCTCTACCAGCTGAGCTAACCGCCCCAGAAATATATAGCCTGGTTCCCCTTATCTCACGCGTGCAATTTGCCCGCGCTCGCCGGGGATGATTTCGCGGTCACGAAATCAGTTGAGCGCGTCCTTGAGTTGCTTGCCCGGACGGAACCGAGGCTGTTTGGACGGTTTGATCGTAATTTCTTCGCCTGTCTGCGGGTTGCGGCCTTTGCCGCCCGCGCGCGTGGCGACCACGAACACACCGAAACCGGTGAGGCGCACTTCGTCGCCCGATTTCAACGCGTCCTGGATGAGATCGAAGACGCCGTCCACGGCCTTGGCCGCGTCATGCTTGGCAAGCCCCGTACGTTCGGAAAGCTGCTGGATCAGGTCGTTCTTGTTCACGAGGCTGGCTCCTTGGTTCTGCGTCCCGGCGGGCCGGACTTTAGGGGGCCCCCAAGGGACGGTCAAAGCAGAAAAGCTCACTTTTCCGCCAATATTCATAGAAAATGGCCCGGTTCCGAAGAACCGGGCCTGTATCAAATGGTTAATGGGTGACGACTGCGTCGTCCGCCGCGGTATCGATGGCCGGAGGAACGATTTCCGTCTCTGACCAGTCGATCGGCTCGGGCTGGCGGGTAAGCGCCACCTTGAGCACTTCGCCGACGGTCTTCACCGGTACGATGGTCAAGCCGGATTTCACGTTGTCGGGAATCTCGGCCAGATCCTTTTCGTTTTCGTCAGGGATCAGCACCGTCTTAATGCCCGCGCGCAGAGCGGCCAGCAGCTTCTCCTTCAGGCCACCGATCGGCAGCACACGGCCACGCAACGTAACCTCGCCGGTCATCGCCACATCGCGGCGCACCGGAATGCCGGTGAGCACCGAGATGATCGACGTCGCCATTGCGACACCAGCAGACGGACCATCTTTGGGTGTCGCGCCTTCCGGCACGTGAACGTGGATGTCCACCTTGTCGAAGGTTGGCGGTTTGATACCGAAAGTCGTCGCCTTCGAACGCACATAGGACCGCGCCGCGTCGATGGATTCCTTCATCACTTCGCCGAGTTTGCCGGTGGTCTGCATCCGGCCCTTGCCCGGAAGCATCACGGCTTCGATCTGCAGCGTTTCGCCACCCACTTCGGTCCAGGCCAAACCGGTCACCACGCCAACCTGATCTTCGCCTTCGACCTCGCCGTAGCGGAATTTCCGCACACCCGAATAAGTGCCGAGATTTTCCGGCGTGACCTCGATTGCCTTGGCCTTGTTGGAAACGATCTCCTTCACGGCCTTGCGTGCGAGATTTGCAATCTCACGCTCAAGATTGCGAACCCCCGCCTCACGCGTGTGATAGCGGATGAGATCTCGCAGCCCTGCATCGGTAATCGACCACTCGCCTTCCCGCAGGCCATGCGCCTTTACCTCTTTCGGGATCAGGTGGCGCTTGGCGATCTCAACCTTCTCATCCTCCGTGTAGCCGGGAATGCGGATGATCTCCATGCGGTCCATCAGCGGTTGGGGCATGCGCAACGAGTTGGCCGTGGTGATGAACATCACGTCCGAGAGATCGAAATCGACCTCAAGATAATGGTCGTTGAAAGTGTGGTTCTGTTCGGGATCCAACACCTCGAGCAAAGCCGACGACGGGTCCCCGCGCCAGTCCGCACCAAGCTTGTCGATCTCATCGAGCAGGAAGAGCGGATTGGCCGTCTTCGCCTTTTTCATCGATTGGATGATCTTGCCGGGCATGGAGCCGATATAGGTGCGCCGGTGACCGCGAATTTCCGCTTCGTCTCGCACGCCGCCGAGCGACATGCGAACATATTCGCGTCCCGTGGCCTTGGCGATCGACTTCGCAAGAGAGGTCTTGCCCACACCAGGAGGGCCGACGAGGCACAGGATCGGGCCTTTCATCTTGCCCGCGCGCTGCTGCACCGCCAGATACTCGAGGATGCGTTCCTTGACCTTCTCCAAGCCGTAGTGGTCGTTCGCCAAGATTTCCTCGGCGTGCACGATATCTTTCTTGACCTTGCTCTTCTTGCCCCACGGCAATGAGAGCAGCCAGTCGAGATAGTTGCGCACAACGGTTGCTTCCGCACTCATGGGCGACATCGAGCGAAGTTTTTTCACTTCGGCCTGTGCCTTTTCGCGGGCCTCTTTCGAGAGCTTTGTCTTGCGAATGCGCTCCTCGATCTCATTCATCTCGTCGCGGCCTTCTTCGCCTTCGCCGAGCTCTTTCTGGATCGCCTTGAGCTGTTCGTTTAGATAGTACTCGCGCTGCGTCTTCTCCATCTGACGTTTTACGCGGCTACGGATCTTCCGTTCCACCTGCAAAACGCTTACTTCGGATTCGATCAACGACAGCACCTTTTCAAGACGCTGGGCGGTGTCGAGCGTCTCGAGAAGTGCCTGACGGTCGGCAATCTTCACCGAAAGATGCGAAGCGATCGTATCGGCGAGCTTAGCCGGATCTTCGATCTGCGCGACCGATGCCAGTGTTTCCGCCGGCACCTTCTTGTTCAGCTTGATGTACTGCTCGAAATTCGACTTGGCGGTGCGAATCAACGCCTCGACTTCCTTCGTGTTGGCTTCGCCTTCCGGAATCTTCTCGATAGTCGCCTGGAAGAAATCCGTGCGGCCTGTGAAGCCGGTAACGCGCGCGCGGCCCTTGCCCTCGACAAGGACTCGAACGGTTTGGTCGGGCAGCTTCAGTAGCTGGAGGACGGTTGCCAGCGTGCCGATGCGGTGCAGACCATCCGGCGACGGATCGTCATCGGCGGCGTTCTTCTGCGTCAGCAGCAGGATTTGCTTTTCTTCGCTCATCACCTCTTCGAGCGCGCGCACAGACTTTTCGCGGCCTACGAAGAGCGGAACGATCATGTGGGGAAAGACAACAATATCGCGGAGCGGCAAAACCGGCGCCAACAGGCCGCCTGTCTCTTCCGATTCCTTCTTCAGGTCTTGCTCAGACATCTACTTCTCCTGCCGGGCCCGAATCCCGGTGCCCGGATTATGCCCCCATCACCCCCTAACAGGCTGTGACAAAAGGGCTGCAAAGGCCCCCAAAAGGCGGCCAACTGAGAACAAAAGTGGGTTTGATAACAGTAAGTTTCAAGATGTAGGCGGTTCCGGCCGGAACAGGCCTATTTTCAACGGAAGCCGCAAACGCAGCACGGCTATTTGCTTGCCGCGCATCAGCGAAATGGGAACCCGGCGCCGCATTTCAAGCGCATCATCTCGGTGACTCCGTGTCACTCTGGATCGAAAAGAACTCGTCGAACTTACGAAGCGGTCTTTTGCGCCGCTTCGGGCTTGTCGGCATAGGTGTAAAGCGGGCGGGAGCGTCCCTCCACCACATCGGCCGTGATGACGACTTCCTGCACGCCGTTGAGCGTCGGAAGTTCGAACATCGTCTCGAGCAGAATGCCTTCCATGATCGAACGCAATCCACGGGCACCGGTGCGGCGAGCGATCGCTTTGCGCGCGATAGCGTGCAGCGCTTCTTCCTGAAAGCGCAGCTTCACGCCTTCCATCTCGAACATGCGCTGATACTGCTTGGCGAGTGCGTTCTTCGGGCGGGTCAGGATTTCGATCAGCGCCGTTTCCGACAGGTCGCCCAGGGTGGCAAGCACCGGCAGACGTCCAATGAATTCCGGTATCAGACCGAACTTGAGAAGGTCTTCCGGCTCGACCTCGCGCAGAATTTCCCCTGTAAGGCGTTCGTCCGGCGAACGAACCGTCGCGCCGAAGCCCATCGATGTTCCGTGGGTGCGCTGAGAGATGATCTTGTCGAGACCGGCAAACGCACCGCCGACAATGAAAAGGATGTTGGTGGTGTCGACCTGCAGGAATTCCTGCTGCGGATGCTTGCGGCCGCCTTGTGGGGGCACAGAAGCGATCGTGCCTTCCATTATCTTCAGAAGCGCTTGTTGAACGCCTTCGCCCGACACGTCGCGCGTTATCGACGGATTGTCGGACTTGCGGCTGATCTTGTCGACTTCATCGATATAGACGATGCCGCGCTGCGCCCGCTCGACGTTGTAATCGGCATTCTGAAGCAGTTTGAGGATGATGTTCTCGACATCCTCCCCGACATATCCGGCTTCGGTCAGCGTCGTGGCATCCGCCATCGTGAACGGCACATCGAGGATGCGAGCGAGTGTCTGCGCGAGCAGTGTTTTGCCGCAGCCGGTGGGGCCGATGAGCATGATGTTGGACTTCGCGAGCTCAACGTCCTGATTTTTGCCGGTCGCGTTAATTCGCTTGTAGTGATTGTGCACGGCGACCGAGAGCACCTTCTTGGCGTGCTGCTGGCCGACGACGTAATCGTCCAGAACCTTGAAGATCTCCTGCGGGGTCGGCACACCCTCCTTGGACTTCATGAAGGAGGTCTTGTTCTCCTCCTTGATGATTTCCATGCAGAGCTCGACGCATTCATCGCAGATGAACACGGTCGGACCGGCGATAAGCTTGCGGACCTCGTGCTGACTCTTGCCGCAGAACGAGCAATAGAGAGTGTTCTTCGAGTCTCCGCCGCTGGCTTTACTCATGTCTTATGGTCTCTCCTGAGACACCTGCCCCTTCGAAAGGGCTCTTGGACAGTTTATGTGCACGAACCACGCCAAGTCGGAATTCGAAGCACCCCTCACATACGACCACGATAGAAGCGGGCGGATCAAGATTTGTTTAAGTAAGCTCCAAGTGCCTGTCCCTGCTCAGGAACTAGGCGTTAAGCTTGGCCTGATCCGGCACTTCCGGACGGCTCACAAGGACTTGATCGACAAGCCCGAAGGCCTTTGCCTCCTCTGCGGTCATATAGGTATCGCGGTCCAGGGCTTTTTCAACCGCTTCAATGGCTTGGCCGGTATGCTTGGCGTAGATTTCGTTCAGCCGGCGCTTGAGCTTCAGTATCTCCTGGGCATGGCGGGCTATATCCGCAGCCTGACCGTAATAAGAGGCAGACGGCTGATGCACCAATACCCTTGAATTCGGTAGGGTAAAGCGTTCGCCCTTCTTTCCGGCGCAAAGCAAAAGTGTCGCGGCCGAGGAGGCTTGGCCGACGCACAGGGTCTGAATGCCGGGGCGGATGTACTGCATGGTGTCATAAATGGCCAGACCGGCGGTGACCACGCCGCCTGGCGAGTTGATGTACATCGCGATCTCTTTTTTGGGGTTCTCGGCCTCGAGAAAGAGAAGCTGGGCTGTGATGAGGCTCGCGCCGTATTCCTCAATCGGACCGGTCACGAAGATGATCCGTTCCTTCAAAAGGCGCGAATAGATGTCGTAGGCGCGCTCGCCGCGGGAGGATTGCTCCACAACCATCGGGACCAGCGTGTTCATGTAGACGTCGCGGGGGTCTTTCATCAGCTTCAGCCGTTCGAAACAGGACTATCGAACATAGGATGCGTTGGTGAACTGTCAACGCTGCCGTCGAGGCTTGTGTTAACGCCCTGCCCAGTCTGGGGTTAATTGGCTGCCGTTTCGACGGGGAAACCGCCATCCCGCCATGCTTTCATGCCGCCATCGAGGGCGGCCGCACGCTGGAATCCCAATTGCCGCAGCGTGGCGGCTGCCAAGGTCGAGATCTTTCCGAACTCACAATAGACCACAATTCGCATAGTGGGATCGGGGAATTCATCGTTCACTCTCAGTTCCAATTGGCCACGCGGCAGATGGCGTGCGCCGGGAATATGGCCGGCGGAGAATGCATCCTTCTCACGCACGTCGAGGATCACGAAATCATTCGAACGCGCGCCGATCCGAGATTGCAATTCAGCGAGCGACACAAAGGGCACGATGCTCGACGCCTCGGAGAGCAGCTGCACGACCGTTTTCCCTCCGCTCATATTGGTGCGCAAGGCTTCGGTGAGATGGGTGGGCGCACCGAGATTCAAATGTTGCATCATTTCGACGAAGGCAGCGCGATCGCGTTGCTGCAGGCGCGGATTGGTGGCGATTTCATCTGCGATCGTCGAGTGACTGCGGCCTTTGTAATCGTGGGCGGGGTAGACAAGCAGCTTGGGATCGAGCTTGAGCACCTTGTTGAACAGGCTGTCGTAGAGCTGTTCCGGATTGCCGGTCGGCAGATCGGTACGGCCCGTAGCGCCTATCAGAAGCGTGTCTCCTGTAAAAATGCGATCTTCCACGGTGAAACACATGGAGTCGCGGGTGTGGCCGGGCGTATGAAGGGCCTGCAAACGCAGGTTGCCGATGGCGAGCATATCGCCATCATCCAGTCGCATATCCGCAAACGGCGCATGGCTTTCACGGTGCATGACCACCGGGGCGTTGAACACCTCCCCCAATTGGCGAGTGGCGGAGAAGTGATCGGCGTGGGTATGGGTGTCTATAACAAATTTAATCCGCAAGCCGTCGCGATTGGCGAGCGCCTGATAGCGGTCGATCTGGCGGACCTCTGGGTCGATCAATGCGGCAGAACACGTGTCGCCACAGCCGATAAGATAAGACTGGCAGCCGCCGGTTGTGATTTGTTCGAAGATCAAGAGACCCCCTTCCCGTTTTGCCTATTCTACACCGCTTTTGCTTTTTTTGCCCGCTGCTTTAGGTAAGGCCGATGAACCAAGCGCTTATCCTGTCCATTGTGGCTGCGGGGTTTACCGTGGCCTTCTTCCATGCGGCACTGCCGACCCATTGGCTGCCCTTCGTGGTGACCTCGCGCGCGCAGCGCTGGGATCGGGCGAAGACGCTTTCCATTACGGCCTTTGCGGGGTTGGGGCACATCTTCATCACCACCCTTCTCGGTGTACTGGTGGTGTGGTTGGGCATGAATGTGGACCGGCTGACAGGTAGCATCTTTCCGCTGCTGGGCGGGGGCCTGCTGGCGGCGGTCGGTTTGATCTACGTCTATCGTGGCGCATCCGGCGGGCATGTTCATTTGATACCCGGTGCGCACGGGCACGAACACCAACACGATCACGACCATTCACATGATCATTACCACCACGATCACGGCCATCATCATGATCACGGCCACCATAGTCACGAGCACAACGCCCCTGACGTAGAGAGCATTATCGCCCACGCGCCACGGCGGACATCGGACCGAGCGGCAATCGTGAGTCTATTTACGCTTCTGACGCTTTCGCCGTGTGAGGCATTCTTGCCTGTGTACGTGTCGGCCGTGCGCTACGGTTGGAGCGGATTTGCGATTGCGAGTGTGGTGCTTGCGGTCGCAACCATTGCCGGAATGGTGACCTTCACGGCGTTGACGCTAGCAGGGTTGGAACGATTCCGGCTCAATGCGCTGGAAAAGTACGAAGGCATCATTTTAGGGTGCGTTTTAATTCTTCTCGGCATAGCCTTTGTCGTGCTGGAGAGTTGAGATGACAGCTCACGTTCACGACCACGATCATCTACACCACAACGGCCATAGCCATGCACCGTCGGATTTCGGTTCGGCTTTCGCTATTGGGATTGCGCTGAACCTCATCATGGTCGGCGTTGAAGCCGGATACGGAATCATCAGTCATTCCATGGCTCTGGTGGCGGATGCGGGTCACAACCTCGGTGACGTGCTGGGACTGGTCATTGCATGGATCGCAAATCGCCTCACGCGGCGCGCGCCATCGCCACGATTCACTTATGGGCTGCGATCGTCATCCATCCTGGCGGCCCTGTTCAACGCGGTATTCTTGTTGATCGCGACAGGCGCGATCGCCGTGGAAGCCATCCAGCGTATTTTCGAACCGCAGCCGGTGGCGGGCCGAACGATGATTGTCGTGGCCGCCATCGGTATTGCGATTAACTTCGCGACGGCACTCCTGTTTGCCCGCGGGCGCAAGGATGATCTGAATATACGCGGCGCTTTCCAGCACATGATTTCCGACGCAGCAGTTTCGCTGGGCGTGGTGATCGCCGGTTTCGCGATTTTGCGGACCGGTCTTAACTGGATAGACCCAATCGTAAGCTTGGCGATCTCGGCGGTGATCGTAGCGGGGACTTGGAGCCTGTTGCGCGACTCCATGAAGATGACTCTTCACGGCGTGCCACCAGGCATTGATGAACGTGCAGTTCGCCGATTTTTGGAATCGTGTCCCGGTGTTTGCGGGCTGCACGATCTTCACATCTGGCCGATGAGCACGACGGAGACCGCTCTGACCTGTCATCTAATCATTCCGGAGGGGCACCCTGGAGATGCGGCATTGCGAAAGATTACCGATCAGCTGCGCGAGAGGTTCTCGATCCCGCACGCAACCATTCAGATCGAAACTGAGGAAGCGGATTGCGCGCTGCATGGGCATGCACTCTGACATACAGTCGGCACTTCCGACGAATATTCGAGCAGGGGGAGTTTCATGAATATCGTCCGCCCCTTCGCGCTGGCGCTGATTGCGATACTTCTCTCATTTGCACCCGCAGGTGCGGCCGATATCACCGTCTTCGCCGCGGCTTCTCTGACAGATGTATTGAACGAGATCGGCAATAGTTATGAGGCGAAAACGCACAATCGAGTTGTGTTCTCTTTCGGCGCTTCTTCGACGCTGGCAAAGCAGATCGAGTCTTCGGCCGGGGCAGACGTCTTTCTGTCGGCCGACACTGATTGGATGAATTATCTGGATTCGAAGGATTTGATCGATCGCCAGTCGCGCAAAAATCTCGTCGGCAACACGCTTGTTTTGATCGCGCCTGCCGGCACTGGGACAACGATCGAAATCGGCGATCATTTTCCACTGCTGCAGGAGTTGCATGGCGGCCGTCTTTCGATGGCCGATCCAGACAGCGTGCCAGCCGGAAAGTACGGCCGCGCGGCCTTAATTGCGCTGGGAGTTTGGCCCTCGGTCAAGGACCATATCGTCTCTGCGGAAAACGTGCGGGTCGCGTTAGCTTATGTTGCGCGAGGCGAAGCGCCGCTTGGAATTGTGTACAAAACAGACGCGCTGTCCGAACCCAAGGTCAAGATCGTTGGAACATTTCCCACTGGCTCTCATCAGCCGATCGTCTATCCCGCGGCGCTGACCAAAGATTCAAAGCAAGAGGCAAAGGGCTTTCTGCTGTATCTTTCCGGGCCAGAGGCGCGCGCAGTATTCGAGAAAGCTGGTTTTGCCGTCCTGAAGTAGGCGCGCTTTCTGCCGCGCAGTGCAACAGCAACTGCCGGACGTGCCAGAAGGTAGGACTACTCTTCCTTCTTCGCCTTCTTGGCTTTTGTTTCTTTCTTCTCGGGTTCGGTTTTCGCGCCTGCGAGCCTTTCGGCCGCCTCGTCGGGGTCGAGGAACAGCGTTTCACGATCCACCGGGCGGTCCGTCACCTCGGCGAGTTCGGCAATGAAATCGACAACCTTGTCTTCGAAGATCGGCGCGCGGACCTCGTTCATGGCCTGCTGGTTCGAGGCATAGAAATCGAACACCTGCGCTTCCTGGCCGGGGAACTGGCGAGCGCGCGCGGCGATAGCCCGCTGCACTTCGTCAGGTTGCACGACGATGCCGTTCATCTCGCCGATGCGGGCGAGCACGAGGCCCAAGCGCACGCGGCGTTCGGCGATATCGTGATATTCCTTTTTCAATTCTTCTTCGGTCTTGCCTTCGTCGGCGGCAGTTTTGCCTTCGCGCGCCATTTCCGCCTGCACCTGTTTCCAGATGCCTTCAAACTCGCCTTCCACCATGGTTGGCGGCAGGGAGAAACTGTGCGCGGCGTCCAACGCATCCAGTATGCGGCGCTTCAGATGGAGACGGCTCGCGCGGGCGAAATCGCTCTTCAGCTGATCGCGAACGCGATCCTTCAGCGAAGCCAGTGAGTCGACGCCAAAGCGCTTGGCCAATTCGTCGTCAATGATGAGTTCGTCCGGTTGCTTGACTTCCTTCACCTTTACGTCGAATTCGGCATCCTTGCCGGCGAGCTTCTGGTTCGGGTAGTCGTCGGGGAAGCGCGCCTTCACGATGCGATCTTCACCGGCCTTCGATCCCTTCAATTGGTCTTCGAAGCCGGGGATCAGTTGATGCTGGCCGATTGTGAGGTTGAAATCGGTCGCCTTGCCGTATTCGAATTCCTCGCCGTCGATCTTGCCCACGAAATCGATCACGAGAACATCGCCGTCCTCGGCGCCGCCCTGGCGCATCGAATAGGTCCGGGCCTGTTCAGCCAGACGCTTGGTGGCGTCTTCGACTTCTTCATCGGTGACTTCGGCCGTGAGGCGTTCGACCTTCAGGGAGGCGATGTCGGCCAGCTCGAATTCCGGCATCAGGTCCACCTTCACGGTGAATTCGAGGTCGGCGTTGCCGTCCACCACCTGTTGCAGCTCGCTGACGAGATCGACGCGCGGGGGAAACGCCGGCTTCAACTCATTGTCCTTGATGGCCTGCTGGCTCGACTGTGAAACCGCTTCTTCCACGACCTCGCCCATCATGGACTTGCCGTACTGCTTCTTGAGGAAGGAAACAGGGGCCTTGCCGGGCCGGAAGCCGCGCAGATGAACGCGCGGGGCCATTTCGGTGAGCTTGCCGGTCAGGCGCTCATCCAGGTCATTCGCAGGAATGACGATCTTGAATTCGCGGCGGAGGCCTTCGTTAACGGTCTCGGTGATCTGCATGTCGTTCTCTTTTGACTGGGACTGGTGCGGGCGGAGGGACTTGAACCCCCACGACTTTCGTCACTGGAACCTAAATCCAGCGCGTCTACCGTTCCGCCACGCCCGCGTCCGGGCAGCCGGTGGAACGGGAAATCCGCCCCGCCGGAGGGCGCCCCCTATAACAGGGGTTTAAGGGGGTGGCTAGGGCATTTCCCGCTCATAAAGCGCCACATCCCAGTAGCGCCCGAACTTTCGGCCAACTTCCTTTTCCGTACCTATGTGGCGGAAGCCCATGGCCAAATGGAGGCCGACGGACGCTTCGTTCGGTTGGGTGATGCCCCCATAAGCGCGGTGAACGTCTTGGCCCTTCAAGGCCTCAAACAGGCGCGTGTAAAGCGCGCGGCCGATGCCCTGACGGACGGCTGACGGGGCGAGGTAGATGCTGGTCGAGACCGTAGGATCATAGGCAGCCTTCTCCTTGAAGCGATGAGAACAGGCATAGCCCACGGGCTGACCGTCCTTCACCGCTACGAAACATTGATAGCGGCCCGTGCGCGAGAATTCGTCGAACCATTGCTGGCGCTGCGCAAGCGTGCGCGGCTCGATGTCAAACGTCACCGGCGTGTGGACAACGTAGTGGTTATAGATGTCGAGCAGGATCGGGAGATCGGTCTGCTCAGCGTGACGGATGTCCATGAGTGGATTCCTTCAACGCGGCGAGAACGTGCGGAAGTTGCTCCGGCAGATCCTCGGAGATGAGTCCCGGCCCGAACCTGTAAGCTGCCTCTCCGTGGAGCCATGCAGCCATTGCTGCCGCCTTAAATGAATCAACTCCCTGAGCCATCAGACCACCGATCATGCCGGCGAGCACGTCCCCCGAACCGGCGGTCGCCAATTCCGGCGGCGCATGGCTGTTGACGGCGGCGCGGCCATCCAGGGCGGCGATGACGGTGTCTGGCCCCTTCAACAGAACTGTACACCGGGCGGTCGCGGCCGCGGCGCGTGCAGCTTCGATTCTGGTTGAGGACCGGCGCAGAAGACCTGGAAATACCCTCTCAAATTCGCCTTCGTGGGGCGTGAGCACACAAGGCTCGCGCAACAACTGGTAAAGCGCTTTGGGATCGTCCTGAAAGGAGGTTAGCGCGTCCGCATCAAGAACGGCGGCGGCCTGCGTTGCGAGCAGGCGCTGGACCATTGCCATGGTAACCGCGCCCACCCCTACACCCGGGCCCAGAACTACGGAATTGAACCGCCTATCTTCGAGGAGGCGGGCCAATCCTTCTACCCCGTCGAATGGTTTAACCATGATGGCGGTGAGTTCTACGGCGTTGACCTCCACCGCATTGGGCGGACTGGCGACGCTGACAAGGCCGGCACCTACGCGCAGCGCGCCGCGGGCTGCAAGACGCGCAGCACCGGTCGCATGCGGCGGGCCGCTGACCACGACGCAGTGACCGCGATCATATTTGTGTTCCTCCGTCCTCGGCCAGGGAAAATCGGCGGCCCATAGTTCCGGCGTGTTTTCGAAAAGCTTCGGCTTGAGAACATCGATGACGGATTCGGGGATGCCGATATCGGCCACTACCACCTCGCCACATTTCGCGCGGCCGGGCATAAGAACGTGACCGGGTTTCTTGCGAAAAAAAGTGACGGTGACATCAGCTTCGATGCAAACATCGCCCAGGATGCGGCCGGTATCGCCATAGAGGCCGGTGGGAACATCAACGGCAAGAACCGGTGTATCGAGCGAGTTGAGTTCGACGGCAATGTCTTTCGATTCACCATCGAGCTGGCGGGAGAAACCAGCGCCGAACACCGCGTCGATGACCAATTCGGCGTCGCGGAAAATCCCCTTTTCAATCGTTTCAAAACTGCCGTCCCACAGCTTCGCCATGGCGGCGACATCGCCCTTCAGATTGGCCCGGCTTCCCAGGACAGCGACACGCACTTCCCATCCATACTTTTTCAGGTATCGCGCTGCAACGAGGCCATCGCCGCCATTGTTGCCAGGACCGCAAAGCACAAGCGTCTTGCGCGGGCTCCAACGTTTGACCGCTTCGTCTGCTACGGCGCGGCCGGCATTTTCCATCAAGGTAAGAAAAGGTACGCCATTCTTCGCGGCATAGCGGTCCGCCGCGTAGCTTTGTTCGACAGTGAGGATTTCGTTCGGCATCGATTCCCCCAACGCCATTTAAAAACCGGGGGGTGTGCGCCCGTAAAGCGGATCGGTTGTCTCATAAGCATATGCCGCCGCCAGCACGCCCTTGTCGTCGAACATCCGGCCGACAATCTGCAGGCCGACAGGCAGCCCATTGGACGCAAATCCGCACGGTACGCTAGCGGCCGGTTGCTGCGTGAGATTAAAGGGGAAGCTGAATGGCGTCCACGCCATCCACGCTTTGCCATCGTCATCGAGCGGCGAAAGCTGGTTCACGTTGAACGCGGTCGTGGCAAGCGCAGGCGTGACGAGAAAGTCGTACTTTTCCATGAACACGCGCATCTGGGTGCCATAAACGCCGCGCGAGGCATTGGCATCAATGAACTGTTTCTTGGTATAGCCATTGCCGACATCCGCCATGTGGCGAAGACCAGGGTCGAGTTGGGCACGTTTTTCTTCCGGAAGGTCGCCGAGCAGATATCCCGCACCCGACCACCAGATTTTTTGGAAAATGTCGCTGGGATCGCCGCCCGGCGGATCGACAAGCTCGATATGCGCGCCCAGATCCGCGAGGCGCTTAACGGCAGCCTCGACGAGTGATTCCACTTCGCTGTCAATTCGCGTGACGTATCCCATGCGAGGGCTGAAGGCGATGCGCTTTCCCCGCAGCGGCGCTTCGAGCTCGGCAGCATAGTCCATCGGCTCGTAGGGGAGAGAATACCAATCGCGTGCGTCGGGCTTGGTGATAATGTTCATTAGCATCGCACTGGAACGGACATCGCGGCTCATTGGTCCGACATGGGCGACGGTGCCGAACGGCGACAGCGGATAGGCGGGCACGCGGCCGAAACTCGGCTTCAGTCCGAACGTACCAGTGAAACTCGCCGGAATACGGATCGAGCCACCGCCATCCGTACCCAAGGCCAGCGGCGCGAAACGTGCGGACACTGCCGCGGCCGAACCGCCGGAAGAACCGCCAGGCGTCTTTTCCGTGTTCCACGGATTGCGTGTGGTGCCGGTGAGCGGGCTGTCGGTCGAGCCTTTCCAGCCAAATTCCGGTGTGGTGGTTTTTCCGATCAATACCGCACCGGCTTCGCGCAGACGCGCAACTGATGGAGCATCATCCGTCCACGGACCCTTCGCATCGATCGTGAGCGACCCGCGCCGGGTCGGCCACCCCTTGGTGACGAGCAGATCCTTGATCGCGACAGGCACACCATCGAGCGGAGAAAGGGGCTCGCCTTCGAGCCAACGTTTCTCGGATTCCTCCGCCATCTTCTCAGTGGCCGGTACGTCGATGTGGCAGAACGAATTGATGATCGAATCCAGTGCTTCAATGCGTCCAAGGCAGGCTTCGACCACCTCGACGGGCGAAAGCTCCCTGGATTCGAAGGCGGCAGACAATTCGGCAGCGTTCATCTCATATGGCTCGAGCGCCATGCGTTCCTCCGATTCAATTCACTTTCGTAAGCGGCGCTTCCCTACCCCTTTCAATCAGCGAGAGCCTGCCGCCGGTATTCTCAAATATTGTGACCGAACAATTGTCCGGCGAAAAAACAGTTACACGGTCATCGCCGATTGCGGCGCCCATCGCGACGTTCAGAACGACAAAATGAGAAAAAATTACGGTATCTTCGTCAATCGTGGACAGTGCGGCAACAGCATCTTCCCGCCAACGGGCAAGTTCGGGCGCTACATCTCGCCAGGACGACGCCAGAAAATTCCCCAGCCAACGCGCGCGCTCGGCAAGATCCTGGCTGGAAGACGGAACTTCAGCAACCGCCATTTCAATTACCGGTTCGCATTTCCACATCCTTGCCAACGGCAGCGCTGTTTGGCGCGCTCTGGCAAGCGGACTGGAGACGATAGGAAGCGGGCCCTTCGGGGCAAGTTCAGCGGCAACCTGTTCGGCCTGCTCGCGGCCCAACTCTCCCAGACCCGGATCGTGCGCCTCCCCGAACGAGGCCGATGCGCGGCCGTGACGCACCAAATACAGGCGCGGCATCAGGCGAACCGGAACAGATTGTGCGGGCCTTCGACACTGACCCGCCCGTCGCGACCGATCATTTCTTCGCGCATCATGCGGTCGAGCGTTGTATCGTCATCCGGCGTGTTTGCAAGGAAGCGATTGTTGTTGTCCAACCTGCCGACGATCAGGCCGAAACGCTTGCCCTTGCGGTCCGTTATGACGCTGTAAGTCTCCACCCTGGCATGGCCATTTGGTTTCTGCTCGACAATTGGATGCGGCATCGAGTCGATTTCGACCTGATAGGTTTTCGGATCTTCACGCCGCCATTCGCCGTCTGTCGGTTTGGTGGAATAAATGCCGGCGGAATGTTTGGTGATGTACCAACCGTTGCCAGTGCAAAGCCCGAATTTGCCGGGGTTTGAGCGCAGTTTCTCCGTCATCGTTACAATGGAATGCATGACGTAATTGTTTCCGGGACCGCCAAAATAAGGCAGACCGCCCGTAACGGTGAGACCGCGCGGATCGTCTTCCGAAATTCCCAATTCCTGACAACCCAGCTCGACTGCGCTGGGGAAACACGAATAGAGATCGATGAACGAGACATCGCCGACATCGAGCTTCGCCATGGCAAACGCCTTTTTGCCGATCATATGAATCGCCGGGGAAGAATGGAAATTGACGCGCTCTGTGACGTTCCAGATATCGGAGGCATCGGCGCATCCGTGCAGGTAAATCCATTTGGACTCCGGGATGCCTAGTTCACGGGCCTTACCGACGCTTGTCATCACGACGGCCGCGGCCATGTCCACCTCAATCACGGCGTTGAGATATTTGGTGTAGGGAAAACCCACGAAGCGGTTCTTTTCTGACGGCGTTGAGATTTCTTCCGGCGAACGAAAGGTCGGAAACCATGCATACGGATTTTCCGAAGCGACCTTCGAGAACGGCGAGAAGAACTTTCCCAGCCATTTCAGATGTTCCTGCGGTGTGCGGCGCTTGACGGCGCGAATTGCATTTTCGAACAGCGGATAGGTGTTGACCGGGAAATGAAGGCCGTAAGCACGCTCGTAATCGTTGACACCCGCACGCATGTCGCCGATTTCTTCCGGATCGCTGCCGGGATCCACGTCAGGACTGTTGCCCCATCCAAGGTCGATGCCATTCTTCATGGCGCCCAGAAGCGTCGCGATATATTCGGCGCCTGCGAGCAAAGCCACCTCGCTTTCCCCGCGAGAGATTTCTTCCGCCGTGCGGTTGACAAGCCATTGCGGCGTGTTTCCGCCCGTTGCGGTGTAGATCGTCCGGCGCGGAGAAATACCCAGATGTTTCGCGACCGACAGCGGTGGATTACGGAACATGCGTTTGGGCAGGCGTCCTTGATCGCCCGGCGAATCCGCGGTGAAGCGAACCACCGAAATAGTGTCGATGGCGCGCGTGAGTTTGTCGGCCGCGCCGCTGCCGGCGATGGCCGCGCGAGAGACCTTTGCCAGCATTTCGATAGGCGAAAGGCTTTCCTGAATCTTCTTCTCCTTGACCGTTCGCTGGGTGAACTGGGCGCCGGAAACGAGAATGGGGGTCCTGGGATTCGTCATCTTTGTTCCTTATGTCGTGAAATGGCGTTGTAGCCTGGATAGCGCTTCCTCAATCACAGCACGGCGCTTGCAAAACGCAAAGCGCACAAAGCTATCCGGCTTGCCGCCAGTGAAGAATGCGCTCAATGGAATTGCCGCCACGCCCGCTTCGCGCACCAATCGCTCGCAAAAAGCACGGTCGGGTTCATTGGTCAGACCTGAAATTCCTGCTGTCAGAAAATAAGTACCCTCGCTGGGCAGGACTTCGAAGCCCAATCGCGTCAACCCTTGGGCGAGGATGTCACGATTTTTCTGAAGGTCCTTTGTGAGGTTCAGGGTGAAATCGATTTCGCTGTTCAGGCCATGCGCGACGCCCAGCTGCAATCCGGGCGGCGTTGTGAAGGTGAGAAACTGATGCGTTTTGGCGATCGCGTCTATCGGCTCAGCCGCGCCCATCGCCCAGCCGACCTTCCATCCCGTCAATGAGAACATCTTCCCCGCCGACCCGCAACGCACGACTCGATTTTGCATACCGGGCAGACTCATCAACGGAATGTGCTCTCGATCATCGAAGACGAGATGTTCATAGACTTCGTCGCAGATGACAGTGGCATCCGTTTGTGCAATCACCTTTGCGATGATTTCCAACTCCTCGCGGTCGAATACGCGCCCGACAGGATTCATCGGCGTGTTGACGACCAAGGCACGCGTATTGGACGTGATGGCAGCCGACAACGATTCTTCGGTCAATCTCCATTTCGGGGGAGACAAGGAGACTGTGCGAACAGTTGCACCCACTGCTTCGGCAATGGGGCGATAGGAATCGTAGGCAGGATCAATGAGCACGATCTCACCTCCCTGCCCCACCAGTCCCAAAATGCAGGCTGTCAGTGCCTCGGTCGCGCCGGATGTCACGAGCACTTCAGTGTCTGGATTGAATTCGAGCCCATAAAATCGCCTGGCGTGTGAGGCGATGGCGCGGCGCAGCTCCGGGCGGCCGCGCATGGGTGGATACTGGTTTGGTCCCTCGATGAGGGCTTTTGCGGCTGCGGCTCGAATTGGTTCGGGGCCGTCTTCGTCCGGAAATCCCTGACCGAGGTTGACCGCGTCATAGTCAGTGGCGAGCGCCGACATCACCGTGAAGATGGTGGTGGGCAGGTTCGCGAAAACCGGATTGAATGGGGACGCCGATGCCATCGTCGCCAACCTTGCAAATCCAGCCGCGGTTTTCACCTATCCCGGACGCCGCAATGGCCGGCAGGTCATTTTTTGAGCTAAGTGCCTAGTATTTGGGCAGGCTGACCCGTATGCAATTTCTAACCCGTTGATTCTGCTTGTGGACAACCGAAACAGGGATGGCATGCGCCCTGCAGATTGAAGCGTAGCGCGGGCCGAGTGCTTGGTCCGCGAAGGAGCAACCATATGAAAAAAATCGAAGCGATCATCAAACCGTTCAAACTCGATGAGGTGAAAGAAGCGCTGCAGGAAGTCGGCGTCCAAGGCATTACGGTAACGGAAGCAAAGGGCTTCGGCCGCCAGAAGGGTCATACTGAACTCTATCGCGGCGCCGAATATGTCGTGGACTTCCTGCCGAAGGTGAAAATCGAAATCGTCATTCCCGACGAACAACTCGCCGCCTCCATCGAGGCCATTCAAAAGGCTGCGCGAACGGGCCGCATCGGCGACGGAAAGATTTTCGTCCTCAATGTAGAAGAGGCCATTCGCATTCGCACGGGAGAGACCGGCGCAGACGCGATCTGATGCCTGCTGCCGATTGTCCATCGCAAAACGTTCAACGAAGGGGTGTACCCAATCATGGCTGACGCAAAAACAATTTTGAATCTCATCAAGGAAAAGGAAGTCAAATTCGTCGACTTGCGCTTCACCGACCCGCGCGGCAAGTGGCAGCACGTCACGTTCGATCTTTCACTCGTCGATGAGGATTTCCTGACCAACGGCACGATGTTCGACGGTTCCTCGATTGCGGGCTGGAAGGCCATCAACGAATCCGACATGACGCTGATGCCCGACTGCAATTCGGCCGTCATCGATCCGTTCTTCGCGCAGACGACGCTGGCAATCTTCTGCGACGTGGCCGAACCCTCCACGGGTCAGCCCTACAATCGCTGCCCGCGCTCCATTGCCAAAGCTGCCGAGAAGTATGTGAACTCCTCAGGCATCGGCGATACGACCTATTTCGGTCCCGAAGCGGAATTCTTCATTTTCGACGACGTACGTTTCGACACCGGAATGAACAAAGGATTTTACTACGTCGATGCGATGGAAGGCGCCTACAATACGGGCACCGAATATGAGAGCGGCAACCTCGGCCATCGTCCGCAGGTCAAAGGCGGCTACTTCCCGGTTCCGCCCGTGGACAGCGCCCAGGACATTCGCTCGGAAATGCTCGCCATTATGGGTGACATGGGCATCCAGCCGGAAAAGCACCATCACGAAGTTGCCACTGCGCAGCACGAACTCGGCTTCAAGTTCAACACGCTGACCAAGTGCGGCGACAACATGCAAATCTACAAATACGTGATCCACCAGGTTGCGGCGGCCTATGGCAAGACGGCGACGTTCATGCCCAAGCCGATCTACGGCGACAACGGATCGGGCATGCATGTTCATCAGTCGATTTGGAAGGGCGGTAAACCGTTGTTCGCAGGTTCGGGCTATGCCGATCTATCGGACACCTGCCTCTATTACATCGGCGGCATCATCAAGCATGCCAAGGCTCTCAACGCCTTCACCAACCCGTTGACGAATTCCTACAAGCGGCTGATTCCGGGCTTCGAAGCCCCGGTGCTGCTCGCCTATTCGTCGCGTAACCGTTCGGCGTCTTGCCGCATTCCATTCTCCGCTTCGCCGAAGGGCAAGCGCGTCGAGGTTCGTTTCCCCGATCCGGGCGCGAATCCTTATCTTGCTTATGCATCGATGTTGATGGCGGGCCTTGACGGCATCGAGAACAAAATCCATCCGGGCGACCCGATGGACAAGGATCTCTATGCGCTGCCCCCGGAAGAACTGAAGGAGGTGCCGCAGGTTTGCGGCAGCTTGCGTGACGCTCTCGACAACCTCGACCGCGATCGCGCATTCCTTAAGAAAGGTGGAGTGTTCAGCGACGACTTCATCGACAGCTACATCGAACTCAAGATGCAGGAAGTGTACGCCTTCGAACACACGCCGCATCCGATCGAGTTCAAGATGTATTATTCGGTCTGAGAACGGCCGGCCGGATCGCCTTTGGCGCAACCCCGGCGACAGTGCAAAAGGGGCGCGGAGGTCAATCTCCGCGCTTTTTTCATGCAGCTTCGGAATCGACCTCGCGGCGCGAAACCGGCTCTACAGGAAGAACGACGAACACTTTGCAGCCGCGGCCGAACTCGCTTTCGATCCACGCGCGGCCACCGTGCAGTTCCGCAAGGCCGCGAACAAGTGCAAGCCCGAGGCCGGTGCCGCCCGCCTGACGGTCGTAGCGGTTATCGACCTGACTGAACGGCGTGAATATGCGATCGAGTTTCTCGCGGGGTATGCCTGGACCGTTGTCTTCCACCATGATCTGGAACTGACCGCCCGGCGCTCTACCGGCAATTACCGCGATACGCCCGCCTTCCGGCGTGAACTTGCAGGCGTTGGAAACAAGATTGATGAGAATCTGCTTCAATGCGCGCTCATCGGCATAGAGCGGAGGCGCGTCCGCCTCGACGTCGATGATAAGCTGCTGACGCTTCTCACGCGTCTTGGGCACCATGATCTTGAGCGCGCTTTCCATTGCGACCCGGGCTTCAAGCGGATTTGGATCGATATCCATCTTGCCCGCCTCAATCTTGGCCACGTCGAGAAGATCGTTGATCAGCGACAGCAGATGCGCCCCGGAAGAATGGATGTCTCCTGCATATTCCTTGTAGCGCGGCGAGCCTGTTGGTCCGAAACATTCCTGCGCAATGATTTCGGAGAAGCCAAGAATGGCATTCAGTGGCGTTCGCAATTCGTGACTCATGTTGGCGAGAAATGCGGTTTTCGAAGCGTTTGCTGTTTCCGCTTCGAAGCGTTTGCGTAGAGCCTCATCGCGTGTTTCTTCCAGTTCGCGCGCCAAATCTTCGACCTGGAAACGCAGGCGCGCGTCTTCGCCCACGCGGCGCGTCAACCGGCGGCCATCGAGGTTGAACTGGATTGCGTAAAGAACGAGTGTGGCCGCAACGGTGTAGTCGATAAGCGTTTCGCCGAAAAGAAAGCGGGCCACCGTGAAGCCGGAAACCGGAAGGAAGCTCGCCAGAAACATATCAACGTGATTGATCCGCATGATCGACTGCGTGGCGATGACGCCGGCCATCACACCTGCAATGAAGAGATGATTGAGCGGGCTTCCCTGTTGCCACAGGATCCATGGAACGAGCCCCCAGGCGGAACTGATAACGGCCTGCATCGCCATGAAGCGGCGAAACCAGGATTGCATCACGTCGTAGTCCTGACTGCGCCTGGACGCCGTGGAATAGCTGTGAACGAGTCTTGTCGCGGCGAAAGTGGCAGCCGTGATGACTGCTACCACAACCGCACAGCGCTCCAACGATGCATTTCCAAGGAGGCCGAAATCATCGGAAGCAAGATATGCCACCGCCGCCGACCAAACCGGAGCAGTGTAACGTGTAAAGCGATCGTCCTCGCAGAAAAAATCGAGCTGCGCCTTGACGACGCGCCCGTCCGCGGTGTGCTGAACTTTGAGCCGCTGTCCGTAGCCCACGGCGATAACCCCGAACCCCACTGCCTTTGCAGACGGGCAGACCATAGGGAGCGTCTCTTAAAATTTACTGAGAACGAGAAAGCTCTCGCTTGCGAATGCAAGCCAAAGGGCGGATTGATGGCTAACGGGAAGTAAACAAAGACCCGCGCCAACGCCCTCTTGGCCTTCGAGCAAGCACACCCCCATGCAGTTCGGCAAGCTCCTCTGACAAGCGCCAGGCCGACGCCGGTGCCGAGGGCGATCGCAATAGAGCTTGTTGCTTTGGAAAGAACGCGGATCGCGACTTGCGTCAGTCAACCCGCTACCGCCAATAAGGGCGGCTTCGGCCTCACCCCCCGCACCGCTTAGGAAGTTGGATCGCCAACGTTAAAAAAGTGCGGCTTTTAAAGGAACTTATGGCGTGGGCGGCAGCCTGTGCTAAGCCTTGCTTCGTCTCAAATCACTGATTCATACGCTGCAAACATGGCCAAATCGCCCGATCTTTTCGATGCTGCGCCCGCTTCTGCCAAGGGCTACACCGCCAAGGACATTGAGGTCCTAGAGGGCCTGGAGCCCGTCCGCCGCCGTCCCGGCATGTATATCGGCGGCACGGACGAGCGCGCGTTGCATCACCTGGCTGCCGAGATCCTGGATAACTCGATGGATGAGGCGGTAGCGGGCCATGCGTCTCGTATCGAGATCGACCTGGAACCAGGCGACATCCTGACCATTCGCGACAACGGCCGCGGAATTCCCGTCGATCCACATCCCAAATACAAGAAACCCGCACTCGAAGTGATCATGACGACGCTTCACGCCGGCGGAAAATTCGGCGGCAAGGTCTACGACACATCCGGAGGCCTGCACGGCGTCGGCGCCTCGGTCGTAAATGCTCTCTCGGAGTGGATGGAAGTTGAAGTCGCGCGTGACAAGCAAGCGCACAAGATGCGCTTCGAGCGCGGACATGCCATTGGAAAGTTGAAAACTCTTGGCGCCGTCAACCGGCGAGGCACGATCGTATCGTTCAAACCCGACACACAGATCTTCGGCAAAGACACGCATTTTTCACCCGCCCAACTATACCGGATGGCGCGATCCAAGGCCTATCTGTTCCGAGGCGTTGAAATTAGATGGAAATGCGATCCTTCGCTTATCAAATCGGCAGGAACCACTCCGGCGGAAGATACACTGAAATTTCCCGGCGGTTTGCTTGATTTTCTGCGCAGCGAAATCGAGGGACGTACGACCGTCACGCCACGCGAATTTTCCGGTCGTACCGAAAATCGAGACGGCAAGGGAGCGGTTGAATGGGCTGTGGCCTGGGCGCCGGAGGCAGATCCGTTTGTCAGTTCCTATTGCAACACCATACCGACGCCACAAGGCGGCACGCACGAACAGGGCTTCCGTAACGCCCTGACCAAGGCACTGCGCGCGCATGGCGAGCGCGTGAACAACCGCAAGACCGCGCTCATCACGCCGGACGATCTCATGTCGTCTGCCTGCGCGGTGTTGTCTGTCTTCATTCGCGAGCCGGAATTCCAGGGACAGACGAAGGACAAGCTTTCGACGCCGGACGCTCAACGGCTGGTGGAAAATGTGGTGCGCGATCACTTCGATCATTGGCTTGCCGAAAGCCCGCAGGAAGCGGACAAGCTTCTGAACTTTGTAATCGATCAGGCGGAAGACCGGCTGAAGCGCAAGCAAGAAAAGGAAATCAGCCGAAAATCGGCGACACGCAAGTTGCGGCTGCCGGGAAAACTAGCCGATTGCACGAGCGATTCACCGACCGGAACGGAAATCTTTCTGGTGGAAGGCGATTCCGCCGGAGGCTCCGCAAAACAGGCGCGCGATCGGGCGAAACAGGCGGTGCTGCCCCTGCGCGGTAAAATATTGAATGTGGCAAGCGCGGGCGCGGGCAAGCTGGCGCAAAACCAGGAACTGAGCGATCTGGTTCAGGCGCTGGGCTGCGGGACAGGCACGAAATATCGCGAAGAAGATTTGCGTTACGAGCGCATCATCATCATGACGGACGCTGACGTTGACGGGGCGCATATCGCCTCGCTTCTCCTGACCTTTTTCTATCGCGAGATGCCACGGCTAATTTCCGGCGGACACTTGTTCCTCGCGATGCCGCCGCTATACCGGCTCGCGCAGGGCGGCAAGACGGTTTATGCGCGCGACGACGCGCACCGGCAGGAACTGCTGAAAACCATCTTCAAATCGAGTTCGAAGGTGGAAGTTTCGCGCTTCAAAGGTCTGGGCGAAATGCTTCCGGCGCAGTTAAAGGAAACGACGATGCGTCCGGGCAATCGCACGCTGATCAAGGTCGAAATTGCAGACGACGCGCGCGAAGAGACCAATGACATCGTGGAACGTCTGATGGGCAAGAAGCCGGAGCTGCGCTTCCAGTTCATTCAGGAGAATGCCCACTTCGCTGCTGCGGACGTGGATGTCTAGCCGGCTATTCGAAGCCTCGATATCAGAACCGTCCCATCGCCCATCTGAGACGGTACCGCCGTGGCAGGCCGCGCTTTCAAGAGCTTCTCACCTTCGGGCGGCAATCCGAAACGGCGCTCCCCGACAATCAGGTCGAACGGTTTTGGCTGATCGATGTCAAGCGTGATCGCCATGTTTCGGCAATCCGGCGTCAAGCACCCGATGATCGTGTTGCCGGCATTGAACTCGCCGGGTTTGGTGGCGAAACGCCAATCACCGATTCGAACAGCCCTAAGTCCCGCGGTGCCAGGAACGACGAGAAACATCTGCTGCGCCTTGCCGGAGCCTTGAAGCGTAATCGTCACTCGATGTGGAGAGGTTGCATTTGCTGTGGCAGCCGGCGCCGGAAACCGGAATTTTCCGGCGGTTGCGATGTATGCCTTTTGAAATGCTACGGGGTATGCCTGTTGCGGATTGCCCGAAAACTTGGCGGCAGCAGCGAGCGAATCCGGCAGCGGCGCACCGGCGTCGGCTGTCCAGATGGCGCGGTTGCCGACATGATCCTCGACGTAGTTGAGATTCAGGCGTTGCGGCGCCGCTTCGCTGTAGGACGGAAGCAGTCCCGCGGCTGCCGCCGCCATGACGGCGATGAAGAAACAGATCGACACATAAACCCTGCGCACGCGGCGGTGCAGCGGTTCGATCGCAAGAAGCGGTACAATCGTGACAAGGCCAAGAGCTGCAGGGATCGTAAACAGCAGATGGAGTTTGAGGCCCATCAGCGTTTCCCCAGCGGCCACCAATGCCAACCAAACAATGAGAGTAAGTGTTGCAGCCATCAGCAGCGCGATCTGGCCGAAGCGGCCGAGCCAGCGGTTGCGCGAACGCGCCGCCAACAGCAGCAGAATGGCTGCAATCAGGCAGGGGATGAGAAAATAGGGACTGAGGCCGGGAAGAAAGGCCGCCGTAACGATGCCCAAACCAGCAAGCCACAACCATGCACCGCGCGCCAGCCCATGTGCCGGAGCGATGGACGATACCGCAAGTGTCATCCCCGCAACGGCAAACGATAATGCGATACGGAACGTCACCGGATAGGCATAAGTCGGGTCCGGCATGCCGGAAACGAGCTGCGCAATCAAGTAAAGGCCCCAGCCAACAAGACCGCAGCCGGCGACCAGCATCACAGGCATGGCAAAGGATAGAAATTGCTGATCCCAGCGCATCTTGCGTTGCTCGCGCGCCATAAATGAAGCAAACGCCAGCGCGACGAACAAAAGCAATGCCAGCGGAAAGGCGAGCCATTGCGGCATTCGGGGAAGCATGACGCCAAGAATGGACAGATAGACCGCATTGGCACCCTTGAGCGCAGAAAGATCCGTCCGCTCGAGGCCCAACGCGGTATCGAGCAGGTTCTCGCCCTGATTTTGCAAAGTGGCGCGGCTCAAATTGGCGCGGGTATCGCGCGGAGTGTGATAGTGCGCGACGTTCTCCGAAAAGGCGTAGTTGAATGAGGGAATGCCTTCGCGAATAAACAGCGTGAGGTCGGTGTCGTTCGGAAGAAGCTTGTAGATTTCGACGAACAAAGAGCTTGTCGCATAGCGCTGAGCGCTGCGTGCATAGAGATCGATGAGCGGTGCGTTGCCGTCGCTTGTCTGAAACAGAAGACTTGGCCCGCGATTGCCGCGAGCTTCCACATTCACCACTGCGCCGACGCGGGATTTGAGTTTCGGGTTGTGGAGGAATGACGCGGCGCCAAGCAATCCGTATTCTTCGCCATCAGTGATGAGTGCGATGATCGGGTGCGGACCTGGGAAACCGCGTGCTTTCATGGCGCGCACGGCTTCAAGAATGCTCGCGACCCCGGATTCATCGTCCGCCGCGCCCGGGCCCGCGGGAACAGAGTCGTAGTGAGCAAGCAAAACTATGGCTTTGCCCTGGCCCTTCTTCACCTCCGCAATGAGATCCGTGACGGTCGCGCATTCAATGGCGCCGTAGCGTTCGCCATAGTTGCATCCCATCGCGCGATAAGGCTTGGCTTCGATGCCGAGCTGCTCGAATTCGCGGATGATACGCGCCCGCACATTTGCGTTTTCGATTGTACCTGCAGGATGAGGACGTTCGGCGCCAAGAATACGGCCGAGCGTGTTTGCAGCGCGCACTGCAGAGAATTCAGTGGCGGGCGCTTCAATTCCGCGCACCGTATGCGGCTCACTGGCGTAGCGACACAGGAACCATATCGCCACGGCCAGAGCTGCCAGTCCTGCAACTCGTATTGTCCCGCTCACACCGCCCTCCCCGGTCCCGATTCAATTAGTTTAGCGCTCCTTCTTGACATTTTGGACTTCCTTCCTATGTTGCAGTGCATAACGGAGCCGCAGCCAATCCGGGTAGGCGGCATGGGCGCTCAAATTGCGCCCGATTAGGAGCGCATGACGAGTGAGACGAGTGCCGGCGCGGAAGCCGGCAAGGAAGCCATTTCCAAGGAAATCTCTTCCATTTCAATAACTTCCGAGACCACTTCCACGCCGGATCAGTCCACGTTTGAGTCTCTCGGACTGTCGCCTGAGGTGCTGAAGGCGGTCAGCGAAAGCGGTTACACCACCCCTACCCCCATTCAGGCGCAGGGCATACCCCACGTCCTGAAGCGCAAGGATATCATCGGAATCGCCCAAACGGGGACCGGCAAAACGGCCTCGTTTACGCTGCCGATGATCGAACTTCTTGCCCGGGGCCGGGCAAAAGCGCGCATGCCCCGCTCGCTAATCCTGGAGCCGACGCGGGAATTGGCGGCACAAGTCTCCGAAAGCTTCGAGCGCTACGGCAAATACAACAAACTTTCGATGGCGCTTCTGATCGGCGGCGTGTCGTTCGAAGATCAGGAGAAGAAACTCGATCGCGGTGTCGACGTTCTGATCGCAACGCCGGGACGGCTGCTCGATCACTTCGAACGCGGCAAGCTGATGTTGAGCCAGGTGCAGATCCTGGTAGTCGACGAGGCGGACCGGATGCTCGACATGGGCTTCATTCCCGACGTGGAGCGCATCTGCAAATTGATTCCCTTCACGCGGCAGACCTTGTTCTATTCCGCGACCATGCCGCCGGAAATTCAGCGGTTAACGGAGCAGTTCCTGCATACGCCGGTGCGTGTGGAAGTCGCGCGGCCCGCGACCGCTGCCAGCACAATAACTCAAGAGATTGTGGAGATTCCTCACAACGATTGGGCCAAGCGTGAGGCGCTGCGACGCCTGATCCGCGAAAATTCGGTCAAGAACGCCATCGTGTTTTGCAATCGCAAGCGCGATGTCGATGTGGTGGCGCGGTCGTTGTCCAAACATGGATTCTCGGCGGCAGCATTGCACGGCGATCTGGACCAATCGGTGCGAACGAAAACGCTGGATTCATTCAAAAGCGGCGAGATTCAGTTGCTCGTGGCGAGCGACGTTGCGGCTCGCGGACTGGATATTCCTGCAGTGAGCCATGTTATCAATTTCGATGTGCCGTTCCACGCCGACGACTATATACATCGCATCGGGCGGACTGGGCGCGCAGGACGCTCCGGACATGCCTTCATGCTGGCGTCGCGTCACGATCAGAAGTCGGTCGATGCAATTGAAAAGCTGATCGGCAAGTCCATCGATCGCCGCGTCATGGAAGGCATTGAAGTTCGTGAAGACACGCAGCCACGCGAACGGCACGGGCGCGATCGCAGGCGCGGCCGCGATAGGGACCGCAAGCCACGCCCCGTCGTTCCCCATGGCCAGGTGGCGGCGATGGAGCCTGCCGCGCCGGCACCAGCTGCCGAGCAGACACCTTCAGAGCCCAAGCGAGAAGCGCCGAAACCGCGCCAGGATCGCCAACCGCAGAGGCAGAACGCCAAGCAGCCGCAACAGCAAAAGCCGCAGGGCACGAAGCCCGACCATTCGCAATTGCCGGCATTCTTGCTTCGGCCGATCAAACTGCCAAAGCAAGAATCCCGGGCCGAGGAACCTGAAGACGCCGAGGCTTGAGCCTCAGCGTTTAATCTGCGTTCCGAGAATCTTCAGGATTTTCGGGCCGTATGGCGGACGCATCATCGCGGCCAAGTCCTTGTTCGATTGCTTGAACACCGACTTCGCATGGCTGAATGTCCTGAAGCCGTCGATGCCATGATACGCGCCCATCCCTGACGGGCCGATGCCGCCGAACGGCAAGTCTTCCATCGAAATGTGCATGATCACGTCATTGACCGTGACGCCGCCGGACGTCGTGCGCGTCAAGACCTGTTCCTGTTCCTTGTCATCCTGACCGAAATAGTAAAGGCCAAGCGGACGATCGTGATTGTTCACATAGTCGATGGCTTCCTCGACCTTCTTGTAGGTCTTCACTGGCAATAGCGGACCGAAGATTTCTTCCTTCATGATCTTCATGTCTTCGGTGGGATTCATCACCAGGGTCGGCGGAATCTTGTGATAGGGCTGCTGGGTGAAGTTTTCCTTGGCCGGATTGATCTCAATGATCTCCGCGCCCTTGGCTTTGGCGTCGGCGAGATAGCCCTGAAGCCGGTCATAGTGGCGCTGGTTGATGACCGATGTGTAGTCCGGATTGTCTTTCAGCGTCGGAAACATCTTCGTAACCGCAGACTCCGCCGCAACCGCAAAATCCTTCGCTTTGCCCTCGGGCACCATGACATAGTCGGGAGCAAGGCAAATCTGACCCGCATTGAGCGTCTTGCCCATCATCACGCGCTTGGCAGTGAGATCCATATCGGCGGTCTCGCCGATGATGACAGGCGACTTGCCACCCAGTTCAAGGGTTGTCGGCACGAGATTGTCTGCAGCGGCGCGCATTACGTGGTGAGCTATGGAAGTGGCACCCGTAAACAGCAGATGATCGAACGGCAGTTTCGAGAACGCGCCGCCCACTTCCGCGCCGCCCTGAAACACGGCAACTTCCGATTCGTCATAGGCCGAGCGGAACATGCGCTCCATCAGCTCGGATGTGCGTGGCGTGAATTCGCTGGGCTTGATCATCGCGCGGTTGCCGGCAGCGAATACTCCCGCAAGCGGCGCAAAGGTTAGATTGATCGGGAAATTCCAGGGCGCGATGATTCCCACAACACCCTTCGGTTGATACTCGATGAATGCTTTGGCGCCGAACAAGCCAAGAATTGAAGGCGAAACTGCGCGCTTCTCGCGCCGCATCCATTTGCGGACATTAGCCTTGGCGTGTTTCAGAGGACCGATTGAGCCATACACGTCGGTCAGCAGCGTGGAATGGACCGATCGATGACCGAAGTCTTCGCGCAGGGCCTCCGCAATGGCTTTCTGATGGTCGACCAAAAGCGCGATGGCCTTATCAAGCCATTCAATGCGTTTCTCGGCAGTCGGCGGGCCGTTCTTCACATGCGCCGAGCGCTGAAGTTGCAACACCTCGCGCATCCGGATTGTTTCGCGAGTTTCGGGCGACATTGGTCTGGCTTCTGCCACGCTCATTGAAATTCTCCTCTTCCCGGCGGTCCGTTACGGCCGCCTCCCCTCTTATTCACAAGTAGAGCAGCAGCTTTGCCCGGCTTCAATCCGCATTGTTTAACTGTTTCTTACGGACCCCGATATTAGACTGCACCTTCACACTCCGTGGGAATACTGTCCGTGCAGAATAGTGTGCGTGATCAGGCTGTGGCGAAGGCAGCGCTGGCCTTGATGGAAACCCACCGCATAGCGCCGGGCCCGGCGAACTACGAACTTTTCTTCAGCTATGCGAGCGGCAAAAACGCGGCCCTGTCACGAGCCGTGGACGCTATTCTTAAGGCGAAAAAGCCATTCACCCGGGACGTGTTGGAGGATTTGCGGCAACACGTCTCCAAGGAACACCACCCAATCGACGAACTGGACTCGCTGAGCAAAGATGTCTCTGCAGCGCTCGGGTCGGTGATGGTCGCGCTCGAAACGGCGGGCAAAGATGCGGCTTCTTATGGAAAGGCATTGTCTTCGGCGATTTCAGAATTGATGGGCGATCCTTCGCCTGCCGCATTGCGCAAATTGATGGACGGACTGCTTGGCGCCACGCATGCGATGGAGGCCCGGACCAAGATGCTGGAAGACGAACTGCAAAAGTCTTCCTCCGAAGTGAACGAACTGAAGTCCAAGCTCGACGACGTGCGGAAGGAAAGCCTCACCGATCCGCTGACGGCCATCGCCAACCGCAAATTGTTCGAATTGGCCCTCGAAAACGCAATCAAGGACGCCAATGAGTCGGGCGAGGAATTCGCACTCTGCATGTGCGATATCGACCATTTCAAGAACTTCAACGACACCTGGGGGCATCAGACCGGAGATCAGGTGTTACGGTTGGTGGGCGCGTGCCTCAGCGAGAACGTCAAAGGCCGCGACACAGCGGCACGGTATGGCGGCGAGGAGTTCGCGGTCATTCTGAGACAAACCAAGCTTGAACACGCAGTCAATCTGGCAAACCAGATCCGTGGGCACGTTGAAAGCAAAAAGCTGGTCAAGAAATCCACAGGCGATATTTTGGGCAATATCACCATTTCCATCGGGGTGGCGCAGTACGTGCCCGGCGAGACGGCCGCAAGCCTCATACGGCGGGCAGACGAGTGCCTCTATTCGGCGAAACATGCGGGCCGCAACCGCGTTGTGGGCGAGCACGGCCTGAAATCCAGCCCTGCAGCGGCTTGAGCCCCCGACAGGTCCCCGCCTATTCTCACCCCAGGCAATATTGGGAGAGAAAATGCGTACGGATTTCGAACGGACATATCTGACAGCCCACGGCAATGTAGCCGTGCTGACCTTCAATCACCCTGAAGTTATGAACGCGGCCTCGGCCAAGCTGGTCGGCGGCGCGACGGAGGCGCTCAAAGCCGTCGAGCGGCCGGATTCCGGTTTTCGCGCGCTGGTGATTACCGGCGAAGGTAAAGGCTTCTGCTCCGGTGCCAATCTTTCCGATCGCGGTTCGGGCTCGGCCATGGAGCCAGGTGAATCGTTGCAGACAATCTTCCACCCCTTCCTGAGGCGCCTGCGCGACCTCAGGATGCCGATCATCACCGCGGTAAACGGAGCGGCTGCCGGCGTGGGCATGAGCATCGCGCTGATGGGCGACATCATTTTGGCAGCAAAGTCGGCGTACTTCCTGCAGGCGTTCGCGCGCATCGGTTTGGTGCCGGACGGCGGCTCAACCTGGATGCTACCGCGCCTGGTTGGTCTGGCGCGGGCGCGAGAACTTTCGATGCTGGCAGAAAAGCTGCCGGCGGAGACCGCCCTTCAATGGGGACTTATCAATCGCGTGTACGACGATGGCGCATTGATGGATGAAGCGCTGAAATTGGCGCAGCGTCTTGCGGATGGCCCCACAACTGCCTTGACGCTGACCCGTCAGCTCTATGAGGCGAGCCCGCACAATTCTTTCGAAGAGCAGATCGATCTGGAAAGCAAGTTCCAGAGCCAGGCCGGCCGCAGCGCCGACTTCTGGGAAGGCGTGCAGGCATTCCTGCAAAAGCGACCGGCGAAATTCACGGGAAAGTAGGTTCTGCTCTCGTTTCCGTGACTTGCACAGTCCCGCGCGAGCGAGACTATGCGGACGGTTATCGATAGAGGGAAGCAAATGTCGGTTCTGAAAGCGGGGACTGCGCTGGCACTTTGCCTGTTTGCAAGCGCGGCATGCGCGGATGGCGGCAAAACGGCAATCGGTACGTGGGGTGTCGACCTGTCGGCCTTGGACAAGAGCGTGAAACCGGGTGACGACTTTTTCCGCTATGTGAACGGAAATTGGCTAAAGACCGCCGTTATTCCGCCGGATCGTTCCTCCACCGGATCGTTTCAGGATCTGCGCATCCTGAGCGAGAACCGGATGAAAGAAATCGTGAACGAGCTGGAGGCCAGACCCTACAACCAGCTTACCGCCGAAGAGAAGAAACTGCGCGATCTCTACGATGCCTTCATGGATCAGAAACAGATCGAGTCCCGCGGGCTGGAACCGGCAAGGAAGGATCTTCGATATCTTGCCGGCTTGAAAACGCTGGAGGATGTGGCCGCAGCGATGGGCAAACCTTCCCTGCCCACAGCCTCGCCATTTGGAATCGGCATCGGTTATGAAGATAAGCACCCCGATAGCTACGCGCTGAACTTGGCGCAAAGCGGACTGGGGCTGCCGGATCGCGATTACTATCTGGGCAACGACAAGGACATCGCCGCCACACGCGAGGCCTATCGCAAATATCTGGGCACCATGTTGGGGCTGGCCAAAATTCCCGACGCGCAGGCTCGCGCCGATAAGGTGTTTGCGCTGGAAACCCAAATTGCCAAAGTGCACTGGCCGGTAGCCGAGAAACGCGACCGCGACAAGGTCTACAATCCAAT
Source organism: Rhizomicrobium sp. (assembly GCA_035548975.1). GTDB lineage: Bacteria > Pseudomonadota > Alphaproteobacteria > Micropepsales > Micropepsaceae > Rhizomicrobium. The sequence goes on along the minus strand of DASZRY010000004.1, from coordinate 7,241 downwards.
GCCGATTTCTGAGCTGAAAAAACTGGCGCCGGAATTCCCGTGGAGCGCTTTCTTTGCGGCGGGCGGCATCGCGGAAAAGGGGCCCAAGGGCGAACGCGAGATCATCGTGCGTGAGAAAACGGCGATGGGACCGATCGCCAAGATATTCGCGGCGACACCTGTGGCGGTGTGGCGGGATTACCTGACTGTGCACTATCTGCACGCTATGGCGCCCTATCTGCCCAAAGCATTCGACGACGCGGATTTCGCATTCTACGGAAAGGTATTGAACGGCAATCAGCAGCAGCTTCCTCGCGAGACGCGCGGCGTGCATTTGTTGGACGATCTGATCGGAGAGGCGTTGGGCAAGCTTTACGTGGCGAAATACTTCCCGCCCGAGGCGAAGGCGAAAGCCGAAGCATTGGTCGCGAATCTTCGCAAGGCATATGACGCCGATATTCGCACGCTTGCCTGGATGACGCCGGAGACCAAGGAAAAGGCGCTGGACAAGCTGCACAAATTCACGCCGCATATCGGTTATCCTGACAAGTGGCGCGACTATTCGGCCTATGCCGTGAATCGCGACGATCTCATCGGCGATGTGGAGCGCGGGCAGTTGTTCGAATGGAACCGTGAACTTGGCCGCATCGACGAGCCGGTGGACAAGACCGAATGGGGAATGACGCCGCCGACGGTCAATGCCTACTACCAACCCTCGCTAAACGAGGTAGTGTTTCCGGCGGCAATACTGCAGCCGCCATTCTTCGATCCCAATGCCGACGATGCAGTGAATTATGGCGGCATCGGCGCGGTGATAGGGCACGAGCTGAGCCACGGCTACGACGATCAGGGTTCGAAAGTGGACGGCAACGGGTCTTTCAACAACTGGTGGACGGAAGCCGACCGCAAGAACTTCGAAGAGCGGGTGAGCAAGCTCGGCAAGCAATACGATCAATATGAGCCGCTGCCGGGTCTGCACGTGAACGGCAAGCTCACCATGGGCGAAAACATCGGCGACCTTTCAGGACTGACGATCGCGCTCAAGGCCTATCACATTTCGCTGGAAGGAAAGCCCGCGCCGGTACTTGACGGCTTTACCGGCGATCAGCGCTTCTTCCTGAGCTACGGGCAGATCTGGAGAAGTCTCTATCGCGACGGCGCCATGCGAGCGCAAGTTCTTTCCAATCCGCACAGCCCGCCGGAATTCCGCGTGAACGGCATCACGCGCAACATTGACGATTGGTACGAATCCTTCGATGTGAAGCCCGGTCAGAAATACTATTTGGCGCCTGAGGACCGCGTGAAGCTGTGGTAATCAGTCCGCGTTCGCGGGCGTAATGGCAACGGATTCACCGCAGCCACAGGCCGCGGTCTGGTTTGGGTTGTTGAACACGAAGCGGGCCGCGAGCTTGTCCTGCACAAAATCCATTTCGGTGCCGAGCAGAAACAGAATGGCCTTGGGATCGATAAAAATCTTCACGCCCTTGTCTTCCACCACTTCGTCGAGCGGGTTTGCTTTTTCGGCATAATCCATCGTGTAGCTCATGCCCGCGCACCCGCCGTTGGTCACGCCGACACGCACGCCCTGATAGGCGCCGTTTGCAGACGCCATGATTTCATGGATGCGTCTCGCGGCGGCATCCGAAAGCTTGATGGGCTTGGGACGCTCCCGGCGCGGGCGGTTTGTTGTGGCGGCAGTTGTCATATTGGCACTCAATACATGTTAAGTTCGAGCTTGGCTTCATCGCTCATGCGATCGGGCGTCCATGGCGGATCGAAAACCATGTTGACCTTTACTTCGCCTATGCCTTCCACCCCTTCAAGGGCGGTTTTCACCATTTGCGGCATCTCACCCGCAACGGGACAGGCCGGCGCTGTGAGCGTCATGTCCACCGTCACGTCCTTGTTGTCGGACACGTCCACCTTATAGATAAGACCGAGTTCATAAATGTCTACCGGGATCTCCGGATCGTAGACAGTCTTGAGTGCGGCGATGAGCTTTTGCGTAAAGGCTTCAAGCTCTTCGGGCGGAATGGCGGACGCCGCGATCTGTTCTTTTATCGGTTCCAAATTCATTCGGTTTTGGCGGGAGAACCGCCCTCCAAGGCCGATTTCATGGTGTGCCAGGCAAGCGTGGCGCATTTCACGCGCATCGGGAATGCAGAAACGCCGGCCATCACATTCAGTCGTTCTCGATCATCTTCGTTCAGATTGATGGGCGCATCGCCTTTCACCAGATGCAGGAAACCTCCCATCAGCTTTTCGGCTTCCACCACGGTGCGGCCCTTCAGCATATCGGTCATCAGCGATGCCGATGCCTGGCTGATGGCGCAACCTTTCCCTTCGAATTTTATATCGGCGATGCGATCGTCATTGTCCACGGACAGATAGATTTTCACGCGATCTCCGCAAAGCGGATTGTAGCCCTCGCCCGAATGAGTGGGGTGTTCCATCGGGCCGAAATGGCGCGGGTGTCGCGAGTGATCGAGGATCACTTCCTGATAAAGCTCTCGCAATGAATCATCCATGGCCGTTCAACCCAAAATCTTCCGCGCCTTTTGCAGGGCCGCGATCAGCGCATCCGCTTCAGCGCGCGTATTGTAAAGTGCAAACGAGGCGCGCGTTGTAGAGGTGACGCCGAAGCGTTCCATCAGCGGCTGGGCGCAATGATGGCCGGCGCGGGTAGCGATACCTTCGCGATCCAATATGGTGGCGACATCATGAGCGTGCATGCCTTCAGATTCGAAAGACACAATCGCACCCTTTCCCGGCGCATCGCCGATGACACGCACCCAGTTCAGTTCGCGCAGGCGTTCGCGGGTGTAACTAAGAAGATCGTGTTCGTGAGCGGCGACAGCGACACGATCCAGGGTTCCCAGATAGTCGATGGCAGCGGCGAGACCGACGCTTTCGACGATAGGCGGCGTACCGGCCTCGAATCGGGCGGGCGCATCGGCATAAGTGATCTTTTCGCGGCTCACTTCTCGGATCATTTCACCGCCGCCGTTGAATGGGCGCATCGTTTCGAGATGTGCAGCCTTTGCGTACAGCACGCCGATACCGGTGGGGCCGTAGAGCTTATGGCCGGTGAACGCGTAGAAATCGATATCGAGCGCGCGAACATCGACCTGCTCGTGTACAGCACCCTGGCAACCGTCGGCGAGGACGGGAACGCCCCTGGCATGCGCGCGGGAGACGATTTCCTTCAACGGCGTAACCGTGCCCAGCACGTTCGACATGTGAGTGACGGCCACGAGTTTGGTTTTGTCGCTGATCGCGGCGTCGAGCGATTCAATATCTAGCGAACCGTCGTCACGGACATCTACCCATTTCAAAACTGCGCCTTGCCGTTCCCTCAGGAAATGCCACGGGACAATGTTGGAGTGATGCTCCATCACCGTCAGCACGATTTCATCGCCCGGCTCGATGCGCGGGGCGAGGAAGGCGTAGGACACAAGATTGATGGATTCCGTGCCGCCTTTGGTGAAGACAATTTCTTCGGCGCTTCCCGCATTGAGGAACCGGCGAACGGTTTCCCGGGCGGCTTCGTAGCGATCTGTGGCTACCGCCGAAAGATAATGCACGCCGCGATGAACATTTGCGTATTCGCGGGAAGCAAAATCGTTCATCGCATCGAGGACGGCCTTCGGCTTTTGGGCGGATGCGCCATTGTCGAGATAGACAAGCGGCTTGCCATAGACCTCGCGTGCGAGGATCGGGAAATCCTTGCGAACGATCGCCGGATCGAATGCGGCGGTGATATTTGCAGGCGCGGTCATACGAGATGCTCCAACGCCGCTTCGACCTCGCGCCAGACCTCCGCACGGATCGCTTCTTCCGGAATTTCGAGAACCGCCTCTTCGAGGAAAGCGCGGATCAGCAGATTGCGCGCCTCTGCTTCCGGCACGCCGCGGGCGCGCAGATAGAAAAGCTGTTCGGCCTCCAGGTCTCCCACTGCCGCGCCGTGCGCACATTTCACATCGTCGGCGTAGATTTCGAGTTCCGGTTTCAGGTCGATTTCGGCACGTTCGCCCAAAAGAATTCCTTTGGCGGTCTGCCGGCTGTCAGAGCCATTGGCGCCCTCGCGAACGGTGATTTGACCTTGATAGATCGCGCGGGATTTCCCAGCAGCCACCTTCTTGAACAGTTGCACGCTTTGGGTGTGACTTACGGCATGAATGATATGCGTGGTCACATCGGCATGAGTTCCGCCGCCAAGGGCGCTGACACCGCTTAGCCTTGCTTCGCTGCCCTCGCCTTCCAGCGTTACCGTGATATCGAAACGCGATAGGCGCGCGCCAAAGTTCGCAAAATGAGCATTGTAGCGGGCGTCGGGGCCGACCTTGACGGTGATCGTTTCGACGCCGACGGCTTCATCCGATTTTTCCGCGACGGCGATGTGGGAAAGCTGTGCGTTGTTCGCGAGCAAGATTTCCGTGCCGATATTGCGCAGGCCACGCGCCTTGGCGTGCTTTTCGACCAGCGTGAGTGATGCACCCTCTTCCAGAACGATAAAAACACGGGCGTGGCCATGGCCAGACCAGTTGAGCCGAAGGGGGCCCGCGGCCTTGTTCCCGGTGACGCGCATCGCAATGCCGCCCTTTGCAAAGGCCAGCGAAGCGGACTCCATCGCATTGTGCAAGCCAAGCATTGCGAAACGATCGCGCGCCCATTGCGGAATCTCGCCCGACAGATCGACAACATCCACATCCGCCGTTTCGCCTTCGATCTGCCATTTCGCAGTGTCAGCGGCTGCAATTTCTTCCGCACCGATAACCGAGCGAACGTCGCTGTATTTCCACTCCTCGATCCGGCGATGCGGAACGCCTTTCAAGCGGAAGCTTTCGAGAGCTTCCGCGCGGCGTGCATCGAGCCATGGCATCGCGGCGTTCATGCGGCATCCTTGATGATTTGGGCGTAACCTTTGGCTTCGAGTTCGTGGGCCAGTTCCTTACCACCCTCGGCGACGATGCGGCCACCGGCGAGAACGTGCACACGGTCGGGGACGATGTAGTTGAGCAGGCGCTGGTAGTGCGTGATGACCAACATCGCACGATCGGGCGAACGCATGGCATTTACACCTTCCGCGACCAGTTTCAGTGCGTCGATATCGAGGCCGGAGTCGGTTTCGTCGAGGATCGCCAAAGCCGGTTCGAACAGCGCCATCTGAAGGGTTTCAAGGCGCTTCTTCTCGCCGCCGGAGAAGCCGACGTTCAAGGCGCGGCGAAGCATCTCTTCGGGAATGTTCAGCAACTTTGCCTTTTCGCGGACCAGTTTGAGGACGCTCATCGCATCCAGCTCGCTCTCGCCACGGGCACGGCGTTGGGCATTCAACGAGGCCTTGAGGAAAGTCAACGTGGTGACGCCCGGGATTTCGACCGGATACTGCATCGCCAGGAAAATGCCTTTGGCGGCGCGTTCTTCCGGCGCAAGCGCGGTTAGATCTTCGCCGCGATAGAGGATGCTGCCCTTCGTGACGTCGTAACCCGCGCGCCCCGCGAGCGTAAACGACAAAGTGGATTTGCCGGAACCGTTCGGGCCCATGACGGCATGCACCTCGCCGGCCTTTATGGAAAGGTTCAGGCCTTTGAGGATTTCCTTGCCGTCAACGGTGACGTGTAAGTCTTTGATCTCAAGCATGTTCATCCTACGCTGCCTTCGAGGCTGATACCGACGAGTTTTTGCGCCTCGACCGCGAATTCCATTGGTAGTTGCTGCAACACTTCCTTGCAGAAGCCGTTGACGATGAGGGCGACGGCTTCTTCCTCTCCGATACCGCGCTGGGTGCAGTAGAAAAGCTGGTCGTCGGCGATCTTTGAAGTCGTCGCTTCGTGTTCGATCTTGGCGCTCGAGTTGCGGCTTTCGATATAGGGCACGGTATGGGCGCCGCATTTGCGGCCGATCAGAAGCGAGTCGCATTGGGTGTAGTTGCGGGCGTTCGCCGCCTTCGGGTGCACGCTGACAAGGCCGCGATAGGTATTCTGCGCTTTGCCGGCGCTGATGCCTTTGGAGATGATGCGCGAGCGGGTGTTCTTGCCCAAGTGGATCATCTTGGTGCCGGTATCGGCCTGCTGGAAATTGTTGGCGATGGCGATGGAATAGAACTCGCCCACTGTCTCGTCGCCGCGCAGGATGCAGCTTGGGTATTTCCAGGTGATGGCAGAGCCGGTTTCGACTTGTGTCCACGAAATCTTGGAGCGATGCCCGCGGCAATCGCCGCGTTTTGTAACGAAATTGTAGATCCCGCCCAGGCCGTTTTCGTCGCCGGGATACCAATTTTGCACGGTCGAGTATTTAATTTCGGCGTCGTCGAGCGCAATGAGCTCCACAACAGCAGCGTGTAATTGGTTTTCGTCGCGCTTGGGCGCCGTGCAGCCCTCGAGATAGGAAACATAAGACCCTTCATCCGCGATGATGAGCGTGCGTTCGAACTGACCCGTTTCGCTCGCGTTGATGCGGAAATAGGTGGAAAGCTCCATCGGGCAGCGCACGCCCTTCGGCACATAAACGAACGTGCCGTCGGAGAAGACCGCCGAATTGAGCGTGGCGAAGAAATTGTCGGTCACGGGAACGACGGTGCCGAGATATTTCTTCACGAGGTCGGGATAGTCGCGGATCGCTTCGGAAATCGGGCAGAAGATCACACCCGCTTCGTTCAGCTTTTCCTTGAAGGTGGTAGCGACCGACACGGAATCGAATACCGCATCCACGGCGACGCCGGCCAGCGCCATCTGCTCGTGCAGAGGAATGCCCAGCTTCTTGTATGTTTCGAGCAACTTTGGATCGACTTCATCGAGACTCTGCTTTTTCGGCGTGTTCTTGGGGGCTGCATAATAGTAAGCGTTCTGATAGTCGATCTTCGGATAATGCACCCGCGCCCAGGTTGGCTCGCTCATCTCCCGCCAGCGTCGGAAAGCGCCCAGACGCCAATCCAACATCCATTCCGGTTCGTCCTTCTTGGCGGAGATATAGCGCACGGTGTTTTCATCGAGACCGCGGGGAGCGCGTTCCATCTCAATGTCGGTGACGAAGCCGTATTTGTACTTCTCGCCGATGGCGGCAACCTTGTCTTTGGTTTCCTGCAAGATGGCCATGGCTTGCCTCACGCAGCGGCACGCGACTTGGCGCGCGCGAGAAGTTTGGAAAGTGAGGCGATTGCCGCATCGGCATCGGCTTCGGTGGAATCCCAGCCAAAGCTCACGCGCAATGCACAGCGAGCGATGTCTTCGCCCACACCCATTGCTGCGAGAACATGAGACGGT
>DASZRY010000003.1:0-8935 GCA_035548975.1 Rhizomicrobium sp. | reverse complement strand
CGCAGAGCGAACCGCTGTTTCTCCTGCAACGGAAAATCGAAAGCGTGTTGCAGCGGCTGGGCGCGCCACCCGATGAACGCAAATTCACGCCGCATGTGACGCTGGCCCGCCTGCGCAGCACGCCCCCCGGTGCGGTGATGGATTTTCTCGCCGATCACGGCCTTTATACCAGCGGTCCTTTCGAAGTGCGTGCGTTCACGCTGTTTTCAAGTCATCTTTCGCCGAACGGGAGCATCTACACGCCCGAACGCGTTTATCCGCTGCGACAGGAGAATGTGCGATGAAAAAACTCGAAGGCGAGGCGCGCAGGTCGGCCCTTGCGAAAATTCCCGCATGGTCGGAGGTGCCGGGCCGCGATGCCATTGCGCGAAAATTCGAATTCGCCGATTTCAGCGAGGCGTTCGGATTCATGACGCGCGTTGCGCTGCTCGCGGAGAAGATGGATCACCATCCGGAGTGGTTTAACGTCTACAGAACGGTGGATGTGACACTCGCCACGCACGATGCTGGCGGCGTGACCGGCAATGACATTCAAATGGCGCTCGCGATGGATGCCTACGCGAGACATTGATGCGGCTGCTCGCGATTTCGGGGAGCTTGCGCAACGCATCTTCCAACACATCGCTGCTCAAGGCGGCGCAGATGCTTGCGCCAAATGGGATCGAGATAGAGCTCTATGAGGGGCTCGGCATGCTGCCGCATTTCAATCCGGATCTCGATGTCGAACCGTTGCCTGCAGCGGTCGCGGATTTGCGCTCATGCATCGCGGCGGCGGACGGACTATTGATTTCGTCGCCGGAATATGCGCGCGGTGTTCCTGGATCGTTGAAAAACGCGCTCGATTGGCTGGTCAGCGGCCCGGAATTTCCGGACAAACCTGTGGCGCTTTTCAATGCGTCGGATCGCAGCGTCAATGCACAGGCAGCTTTGCGCCTAACGCTTGAAACGATGTCGGGCCGGATGGTGGACGCGGCGACGATAACTGTTCATCTCCTCGGCAAAACGCAGACGCCGGAAGAAATTGCAGGCAACCTGACGATCGCGCAAATGATCCGTTCGGCGCTTCGGGCATTCGCAGACGCCGTTACACCGCGAACTTGAACGCCTCTCCGTCGCGCTCGACACGGCCGGCCGTCGGCGTTGCGAAATGGGTGCCGATGACGAGCACGGGCTTCTCCGACCATTCCTTCAGCATCGCGCGGCGTGTGGCTTCCGCGGCGCGGCGGTCGCTGTCATAGGGAGTAGCCCAGTTGGGATGCGCCATCTGGATGGGATGATGGATCATGTCGCCGGTGATGATCGCCGTTTCCCCCCTGGACTCGATGATCACGCTCACATGACCTGGCGTGTGTCCGGTGGTCGGCGTCAATCTGACTTCTTGCGAAATGCGGTGGTCCATTTCCACCATGTCGGCCAATCCTGAATCGAATATCGGCTTGACCGAATCCGCCATCACCTGGGTCTGTTCCTCGTCGGCGTCGAACGTCTGCCAGTGCTCGAATTCCGCCCGGCCGATCAGATAGCGCGCGTTTGGAAAGGTCGGTTGCCACTTGCCGTCTACGAGCATGGTGTTCCAGCCGACATGATCGACGTGCAGATGCGTGCAGATGACATAATCGATGGATTCGCGTGGCGAACCGGCCTCCGCCAGATGCTGTAGAAACGCTGTTTGCAACGGACTGTGCAAGGTGAGGCCGCGCGGCTTGTCGTTGCCGATGCAGGTGTCGACGATCAGCTTGATGCCGGGCGCTTCCACCAGCAGGGCGTGAATCGAGAGAATCAGCATCCCGTCGGGCGTGATGAAATGCGGGCTCAGCCAGGGGATGGCCTTCAGCGCCTGGGGCGAGGCATAGCGGATGAACGGCGACCTTTCGCTATATGGAACAGGCACTTCCATCTCGACGATTCGTGTGATCGTCACATCGCCGATCTTCCAACTCAGCATTTACCGCTCCGGCGTCGATATTCGTAGCCAGACAATGCCGGGTTCCCGCCACAAAGGCCAGTGCAGTGACGGGATGTCATCCACCGAACAGAATTCGTTGAGGATTTAGCGTTTCGCGTTTTTCACCAGGTCGCTCACCACGGCAGGATCGGCCAGGGTTGACGTATCGCCCAGATTCGAAGTGTCGCCCTCGGCAATCTTGCGCAGAATGCGGCGCATGATCTTTCCCGATCGCGTCTTCGGCAGACCGGGCGCGAACTGGATCGCGTCCGGCTTGGCGATGGGCGAAAGGTGCTTGGAGACAAAGGTCTTCAATTCTTCGCTCAGAGCCTCGCTCGGCGTTGCCTCCAGCGTCAGCGTGACATAGGCGTAGATGCCCTGCCCCTTGATGTCGTGCGGAAAGCCCACGACCGCGGCTTCGGCCACGGCATGGTGTTCTACAAGCGCGCTTTCGATTTCCGCCGTGCCGAGCCTGTGGCCGGATACATTGATCACGTCGTCCACCCGGCCTGTGATCCAGTAATAGCCGTCTTCGTCGCGGCGGCATCCGTCGCCGGTGAAATACTTGCCGCGATAGGTTTTGAAATAGGTGTCGATGAAGCGCTGGTGATCCCCATAGACCGTGCGCATCTGGCCGGGCCAGGAATCTGTCAGTACAAGATTGCCGGTCGCCGCTCCTTCCAGAACCTTTCCATCCGCATCGACGAGTTGCGGCTGGATGCCGAACAACGGCTTGGTCGCCGAACCGGGTTTTAGGTCGGTGGCGCCCGGCAGTGGCGAAATCAGAATGCCGCCGGTTTCGGTTTGCCACCAGGTATCCACGATCGGGCAACGGCTGTCGCCCACCGTGCGATAATACCAGAGCCACGCTTCGGGATTGATCGGCTCGCCCACGCTGCCAAGCAGACGCAGCGATTTGCGCGAGGTTTTCTTCACCGGCGCTTCGCCCTCGCGCATCAGCGCGCGGATGGCGGTGGGCGCGGTGTAGAAGATGTTGACCTTGTGCTTGTCGATCACCTCCCAAAAACGCGATGTGGTGGGATAATTCGGCACGCCTTCAAACATCAGCGTCGTCGCGCCGTTGGCCAGCGGACCGTAGACGATATAGCTATGGCCGGTTACCCAGCCCACATCCGCCGTGCACCAGTATATGTCGCCGTCGTGATAATCGAACACGTATTCATGCGTGAACGCGGCATACATCAGATAGCCGCCGCTGGTGTGCAGCACGCCCTTCGGTTTGCCCGTCGATCCTGAGGTGTAGAGAATGAACAGCGGATCTTCGGCGTTGATCTCCACCGGCGGGCAATCGGCCGAAACTTTCGCCGCCGCTTCGTGATACCAGACATCGCGGCCGGCACGCATCTGAACCGTGCCGCCGGTCCGTTTGACGACAATCACCGTCTTGACGCCCGGACATTGGGTCAGAGCGATGTCGGTATTCATTTTGAGGGGAATGGGCTTGCCGCCGCGCAGACCTTCGTCCGATGTGAGAACGATCGTGCTGGCGCAATCCAGAATGCGGCCCGCCAGGCTGTCGGGAGAAAAGCCTGCGAACACAACCGAATGCACTGCGCCGATCCGCGCACAGGCGAGCATTGCGTATGCGGCTTCCGGGATCATCGGCAAGTAGATGGTGACGCGATCGCCCTTCTTGACACCGTGTGCCTTGAGCACATTGGCGAAACGGCAGACTTCGCGGTGCAGTTCTTCGTAGGTGATCGCTTTCGATTGCGAAGGGTCATCGCCTTCCCAGAGGATCGCCGTCTGTTTGGCGCGTTTTGCCAGGTGACGGTCGACGCAATTGGCCGAGACATTCAGCGAACCGTCTTCGAACCATTTGATGAAGAGATTATCCGGATCCCACGAAACATTCTTCACCTTCGCGAACGGTTTGATCCAATCGATGCGCCTCGCCTGCTCGGCCCAAAATCCGTCCGGATCTTTCACCGAACGTGCATACATTTCTTCATATTTCGCACGATCGATCAGCGCGCGGCGTTTCCATTCGTCAGGAACGGACAACAATGTGTCGGACATGGCGTTTCCTATTTGATGTTTTCTCCATCCTGTCCCGGGCGCGGCGGATCGAGCCGGATCGAGGAGGGAGTCTTGGAGAATTTCACCGGCGGCTTCATGGCTCGCCATTTGCCTTCGGTCGGATGATCGCGGAGCTGGAAGAAGTTCACAGCCTTCAAATGCGGATCTTCCAACACTTCGTCCAACGTATTGGCTCGCATGATCGGAATGCGGTGCTCATCGCCCAGCTTCATCCATTCTTCCGTCGTGTGCGTCAACGCGGCTTCGCGCAGCATTTCATAATAGACGGCCACCTTCGAACCTTTCGGCGCATTCACGAATCTCTCGCTCTCATAGGCGTTTGGAATGCCGCCGAGTTCGAAGAATTTGGCCGATGCCGCCCGGCTCACCGGCTGTATGGCAATGTGCCCGTCCTTTGTCTTCAGAGGACGACGGTCGTTGGCAAGCGCGGGCGTATGTCCGATGCGGCCTGAAGGCGGTTCGAACGATGCGCCGTAAAGATGTTCGACCATCAGAAAGTGCGTGAATGATTCCAGCATCGGAACTTCCACGAACTGGCCTTCACCTGTCCGCTCACGATGGAAGAGGGCGGCAAGCACGGCGTAGGTCGCGTGCAGGCTCGAAACTTTGTCGGCCACGAAGGAGGGCAAGAGGCGCATGTCGTCATTGCCATCCACACGCGGCAACAGGTCGGACGCGCCCGATGCCGCCTGCACCAGATCGTCGAACGCCTGGCGTCCCGCATAAGGGCCATCGGAGCCGTAGCCCACGCAATGCACATACACGATGGAAGGGTTGAGCTTGGAGACTTCTTCGTAGCCGAAGCCCAGCCGGGCCATCGCATCCGAGCGCACATTGTGGATGAACACCTGCGCGGTGGGGATGAGGGCCCGCAGCTTCTCTCGCGCCGTTTCATCCTTCAGATCGAGAATGATGCTTTTCTTGTTCCGGTTGAGCGCCATGTAGACGGAGCCCATATCGTCATGCTTGCCGTATTTGCCGGAATGGCGCTGACGGTCGCCGCCGGGGTTTTCAATCTTGATGACTTCCGCGCCCATGTCCCCCAAGGTCTGGGTGGCATACGGCCCGAAGATGAATTCGGTGAGGTCGATGATGCGTACCCCTTTGAGCGGGCCCGTGTTGTCCGTCATGAATGTATCCCTAGAATAGCGAGTGACGCGCAGATTAAGCCATGTCGGCCAAGGAGCAAGCATTGCGGTCCCGGGGGAGGCTGGCCGAGCCCGGCCGGCCCGAGACGGCCTCGCTAAGCCGAATGCGCATCGCTTGGCTGGTAGTAGAACGGTGCGCTCTTCCCGTTCTGCGCGTGGCGCATTGAAATGCTGGGGGCAATTTTTCTGACGGCATTTTAAAATCGTTGCCGCACTCGGCAGCGCGCCATCGCGCCGTTGTGACCGCTGGCTGCCGTGTAGGGGGGTTCCCTACGAACGATTTCGAAACCTCTTCGTAAACAAGGGGCAAGACTGCGTGCGACTCACGGAAACTTAGGTATCTAATGGATTTCGGGTTTGTGCTGCAGACTCCGCGCAAAACCCGCATAGCGCCGCAAATTGACGAGCATAATGGTATCGCGGAGGTTGAGTGCGAACGCGTGTTATGGAAAAAGGTTTTCATGAGACCATCTTCAAACCTGGGAAATTGAATGCAGCTCCAGCTCTCGACATGGCAGGAGATCGAAAGACAGCTCGAAAAATCGAAGGCCATTCTGATTCCCATCGGCTCGACAGAACAGCACGGCCCCAACGGACTTTTGGGCACCGATGCGCTGTGCCCGGAGATCATCGGCAAACGCGCAGGCGATGAAGCGAACATTCTTGTCGGCCCGACCTTCAATGTCGGACAGGCGCAGCACCATATGAGCTTCCCGGGCACGATCACTCTGCGTCCGACCACGATGGTCGCCGCAATGACCGACTGGGCGCAGAGTCTTTCGCATCATGGATTCGAAAGGCTGTACTGGCTGAACGGTCACGGCGGGAACATTGCGACCATAAATGCGGCGTTTGCCGAGATTTATCATTCCGTCAGCTTGAACCGCGCGGGTACCAACAGCGGAACTCTACGCTGCATGTTGCGCAACTGGTGGGAACTGCCGGGAGTGATGGATATCTGCCGCCAATTGTTCCCGGTGGGCGAGGGCAGTCACGCCACGCCATCGGAAGTTTCGGTCACTTACTTCGCCTATCCCGAAGCGCAAAAGCGCGTGACGATGACACCGCGCATCGCTCCTACCGGGCCGATCTACGACGCGGAAGATTATCGCCGCAGGTTCCCGGACGGGCGCATCGGCTCGGACCCCTCTCAGGCGAGCCCCGAAGCTGGCGAAAAGATCGTTGCCGCCGCGGTGAAAGGCGTGATCCGGGAATTTCAACAGTTCGCCTCGACTTGAACGAATAGCTCCGCAAAAACTTTCCGCACATGCAACCCATGACAAGCCGGGGCGTTTGTTCTAGTTTCGACTCATCCCAGGGGCGCCCTTAACCGGGCTGAGATCGCGATCGTGCGGGTCCCTTAGAACCTGATCCGGTTAGAACCGGCGTAGGGAGAGGCGAATGAACAAGCCCATTCTGAACCCCAAATCTGTTGAAATCACGCGAGGCCCGCTTCCCGGTTCGCGCAAGATAGCGATAGAGGGTGTGCCGTTCCGCGAGGTGATGCTCTCGGGTGGCGAGCCGTCAGTGCGGCTTTACGATACCTCCGGGCCATATACCGACGATGCGGCTGAGATTGACATCGAAAAGGGGCTTCCGCCGCGCAGGCGCGAATGGATTCTCGCGCGCGGCGACGTGGAGGTCTATGAAGGCCGTGCGCGCAAGCCGGAAGACGACGGGCTGAAGCGCGGCGAGCTTCTTTCGGTGCCGCAATTCGATCGCGGCAGGCTCAGGCCGTTGCGGGCGAAGGCGGGCCGGAATGTTACTCAGCTTCACTATGCGCGTCAGGGCGTCGTCACCGAAGAAATGAAGTTCATCGCGGTACGCGAAAATCTGGGCCGCGCGAAATTGCGCGACGGTAATTCGTTCGGCGCGGCAATCCCAGATGAGATCACACCCGAATTCGTGCGCGACGAGATTGCGCGCGGCCGCGCCATCATTCCCTCCAACATCAACCATCCGGAAACCGAGCCGATGATTATCGGGCGGAATTTCCTCACCAAGGTGAACGCCAATATCGGCAATTCCATCGTCACGTCGGGGGTGGCGGAAGAGGTGGAAAAACTCGTCTGGGCGATCCGCTGGGGTGCGGACACGGTGATGGATCTCTCTACCGGCCGCCACATTCACACCATTCGCGAATGGATCATCCGGAATTCGCCCGTGCCCATCGGAACCGTGCCGATCTATCAGGCGTTGGAGAAAGTGGGTGGTGTCGCCGAGGAACTGACCTGGGACATCTATCGCGATACGCTGATCGAACAATGCGAGCAGGGCGTGGACTATTTCACCGTGCATGCGGGCGTGCGCCTTGCCCATATTCCGCTGACGGCGGATCGCGTAACGGGCATCGTCAGTCGCGGCGGGTCCATACTCGCCAAATGGTGCCTTGCCCATCACAAGGAGAATTTCCTCTACACGCATTTCGAGGAGATCTGCGAAATCCTGAAACGGTATGACGTGTCGTTCTCGCTGGGCGATGGATTGCGCCCCGGCTCCACGGCCGACGCCAACGACGCCGCGCAATTTGCGGAACTGGAGACTCTGGGCGAACTCAACAGAATTGCGCAGAGGCACGATGTGCAGGTGATGATCGAGGGCCCCGGTCATGTGCCGATGCACAAGATAAAGGAGAACATGGATCGCCAGCTCAAGGCTTGCGACGAAGCCCCGTTCTACACGCTCGGACCGCTCACGACCGACGTGGCGCCAGGTTACGATCATATCACTTCGGCCATTGGCGCGGCGATGATCGGCTGGTTCGGCACGGCGATGCTCTGTTACGTCACGCCGAAGGAACATCTGGGTCTGCCGGATCGCGACGACGTGAAACAGGGCGTCATCGCCTACAAGATTGCGGCTCATGCCGCAGATCTTGCGAAAGGCCATCCGGCAGCGCGCATCTGGGACGATGCGATGAGCAAGGCGCGCTTCGAATTCCGCTGGCGCGATCAGTTTGCGCTCGCGCTCGACCCGGAAACCGCACAGCTCTATCATGACGAAACGTTGCCTGCCGATGGCGCAAAGGTCGCCCATTTCTGTTCGATGTGCGGCCCGAAATTTTGCTCGATGAAGATCAGCCAGGAAGTACGCGACGCCGCCAAAGGGCAAAACGATACGCTCTCGACTGCGGAAATCCGCGCGGCTATGGCGAAGAAGGCCGAGGAATTTCGCGAACACGGCGGGGAGATTTATCTGCCGAAGAATGCGGCGGAGTAGTTAATACATGTCGTCGGACAATAAAGGCGGCGTCACCAAATCAGGGATTTTCGAGTACCTAAAGGCGAAGGGACTGACTGTTGCGCCAATTGGCGAACCTACCTCAATCCCCTTCTCCCCGTGATCGCGTGATAGATCAAAAGCACGATGATCGCGCCGGTCACCGCAACGAACATTGACGTCAGGTTGAAGTGGAATACGCTGAACGGGGTCAGCGCGCGAAACAGCGCGCCGCCAACCAGCGCGCCAACCATGCCCAGCGCGATGTTGAGAAAGCAGCCCTCGCCGCGCCGGTTGACGATTCTAGAGGCGACAAAACCCGTTATCAGTCCGAAAACGATCCAGCCCAGAATCGACATGCGGCGCCCTCCCGAATTTTCCCAAACATGGTGTCGTTCTGCCCTTCCTGCAAGTCCTAGATCGACAGCCAGACCATCGCCGCGGTCGCTCCCGCCATTACGGCGGTGGAAAGCCAGCCGAGCAGGCTCAAGCCGATGCCTGCGCGGAACTGGCCCATCAGCTTGCGGCTGCCCACCACGATCATCATCGCCACCATCATCGG
>DASZRY010000002.1:0-18393 GCA_035548975.1 Rhizomicrobium sp. | reverse complement strand
TGAAATCGTGCACAACAAGCACGTTGTGGAGACGCTCAAGAATAAGGGCGCGCGGTTTGTCGAGGAACTAAACGAGGTTCCAGAAGGAGCCGTCACGGTATTCAGCGCCCATGGCGTTCCTTTGGCGGTGGTGAAGGAAGCGGCTGATCGGGGCCTGCCCGTGCTCGATGCGACCTGTCCGCTTGTTTCCAAGGTCCACATGCAAGGCAAGCGTTATGTGAGCCAAGGTCACCGCCTGATCCTGATCGGCCATGCAGGCCATCCCGAAGTGGAAGGCACCATGGGTCAGGTCGGTGCGCCGGTGGATCTGGTGCAGTCGGAAAAGGACGTCGACAAACTCGATATTCCGACCGATACGCCCGTCGCCTATGTGACCCAGACCACGCTGTCCATCGACGACACGCGCGGGATCATCAATGCGTTGAAGAAACGCTTCACTGACATCGTGGGACCCGAAACCTCCGACATCTGCTACGCCACGCAGAACCGTCAGACGGCGGTGCGAGACCTTTGCAAGGTGGCGGACGTTATCCTTGTGGTCGGCGCGCAGAACAGCTCGAACTCCAATCGGCTGCGCGAAATCGGCCTGGAGGAAGGCGTGCCCAGCTATTTGATCGCGGATGCGGGCGAACTCGATCCGGCGTGGCTCGCGGGAAAGCAACGTGTAGGCCTCACCGCCGGCGCGTCCGCTCCCGAAAGCCTGGTCGAAAATGTGATTGCCGCCCTTCGCAAGATCGACGACGTGGAAGTTTCCGGCATGGACGGTATCAAGGAACACATCGAGTTCCGCCTGCCGGCGGCATTGCGTAACTGAACGGAGCGTTCGTGGGTATTCCAGCAAAACAGGCAGCGCGCATTGGCGCCTATGTTCTCAAGCAACACTTGCTCGGCCGCTCGCGATATCCGCTGGTGCTGATGCTAGAGCCGTTGTTTCGTTGCAACCTCGCTTGCGCGGGTTGCGGCAAGATCGATTATCCGGATGAGATCCTGAACCAGCGTCTGTCTTACGAAGATTGCATGGAAGCGATCGACGAATGCGGCGCACCGGCTGTCTCCATCGCGGGCGGCGAACCGCTGCTTCATCGTGAGATGCCCCAGATCGTCGAGGGGTATCTTGCACGCGGCAAGTTCGTGATCCTCTGCACCAACGCGCTGCTGCTGGCCAAAAAGATCGATCAATACAAACCGCATGAGAATTTCACTTGGTCGATCCATCTCGACGGCGACAAGGAGATGCACGACAAATCGGTGTGTCTGGAAGGCACCTACGAGAAAGCTGTCGAGGCGATCAAGATTGCCAAGACGCGGGGCTTCCGTACCCAGATCAACTGCACCCTCTTCCACGGCGCCGAGCCGGAACGCGTCGCGAAGTTCTTCGACGAGATGATGGCGATGGGGCTGGACGGCATCACTGTATCGCCCGGCTACGCCTACGAGCGCGCGCCGGACCAGGAGCACTTCCTGAATCGGGAACGCACCAAGAAACTATTCCGCGACATCCTTGCCCGTGGCAATGGCGGCAAGAAGTGGGCGTTCACACAGTCCGATCTATTTCTCGACTTCCTTGCAGGCAACCAGACATACGAATGCACGCCATGGTCGATGCCAGCGCGTACAGTGTTTGGCTGGCAGAAGCCTTGCTACCTGCTGGGTGAAGGCTACGCCAAGACCTTCAAAGAGCTGATGGAAGGCACCGAGTGGGAAAAGTACGGTGTCGGCAATTACGAAAAATGCGCCAATTGCATGGTGCATTGCGGCTTCGAAGGTACGGCCGTTACCGACTCCGTGAAGAAGCCCTGGAAGCTCATTCCACTGCAGATGCGCGGCGTGAAGACCGACGGGCCGATGGCGCCGGAGATTTCCCTGGCCAATCAACGCCCGGCGGAGTTCGTGTTTTCCCGCCACGTTGAGCACAAACTAGCGGAGATCAGGGCCCGCAAGTCCGTCCCCGAGGAAGTTGCGGCAGCGGAGTAACGTGCGGAAAGCTGCCGCAGAGGCCCGGGCTAGATAAAGCAGGTCAGGTATCTGCCGCGGATGCGCCGCTACCGAGCGCAGGATGGCTTGTATGTCGACCGAGCCGTCGGCCTTCATCGCGATCAGCGCAGCAGGCGGCAAAGTGCGGTCGCCCGGATCGCACACCACTCGCAACACAGCGAACGGTTTATTGAATTGATGGGCGGCACGCGCGGCAATATGCGATTCCATGTCAACGGAAACGGCGCCCGTACGTTCGTAAAGTGCGGTCTTGTCGGGGCGATGCATGATGATGGTATCGCTTCCCGCAACGATGCCCGGCTTGGAGCGCGGAATGGCGCGCCACATCCGTTGCAGCCAATCTGAATCCGCCTCGTAGCGTTCGGTGCCGCTGACGACTTCTGAGCCGAGGACGATACCGCCAGGGCGCAAGTCAGGGGAAAGCCCTCCAGCGAGGCCGATACTGATGACGCCGGAAACACCTTTTTCAGGCAAAATCGTATCGAGTTGCTTTTTCAAACCGCCAGCGTCGCCGCCGCCGACTAGCGTTACGACACGCTCGCCTCTGACGATGCGGGCTTCTCGAACCAGCCCCGTGACAGCAACGATCATCTAGAGCCCGTAGGCGACGCGACGGGAATTGCCGAGCTTCAGATTGCGGTAACGCGCAACCGCCCATAACGGAAAGAACTTCGGATAACCGTGATAGCGAAGGTAGAACACACGCGGAAAGCCACCGCCGGTATATTCCTCCTGCGGCCACAATCCGTCTTCGCCTTGCGTCTCCTGCAAATAGCGGATGCCGCGCGCCACGGCGGGATGATTGACGTCGCCCGATGCCATCAATCCGAGCAATGCCCATGCTGTTTGCGACGCCGTGGAGGGCGCGCGTTCGTAACCGGCGTAATCGAGCCGGTAACTATCGCAATCTTCACCCCAGCCGCCGTCTTCGTTCTGAATCGAGATGAGCCATGCGGCTGCGCGACGGATCATCGGCGAATTGGAATCCACTTTCGCTGCGTTCAAGCCGGCAAGAACCGACCAAGTGCCGTAGATGTAATTCACGCCCCACCGACCGAACCAGCTTCCGTCCTTCATCTGCACGCGTTCCAAATAGGCGATAGCCTCTTTCATGCGCGGAGTGTCAGGCGCCTCGCCCAGTTGCGCGAGCATGCCGAGACAACGGCCCGTCACGTCCTCGGTTGGCGGGTCGAGCAACGCGCCATGGTCTGCGAATGGAATGTTGTTGAGATAGTAGTAGCCGTTGTCGGCATCGAAGGCGCCCCAACCGCCATTCTTGCTTTGCAGACCTTCGACCCACTCGCGTCCGCGTTCGATGGATTCGTTATAGTCTGCCTGAGGAGCAATCGTTTCACGCGCGCGATCGAGCGCCATCACGACGACGGCGGTATCGTCGAGATCGGGATAGTGTGCATTGTTGTATTGAAACGCCCAGCCGCCGGGACGTACGTCGGGGCGTTCATCCGCCCAGTCCCCTTTGACATCCAGCACCTGGCGTTCCTTGAGCCACTCAAGACCGCGCACAACCTTTTCATTGGCGTCCTCGCCGCGCACTTCCATCAGCGCATGACAGGCAAGCGCAGTGTCCCAAACCGGCGATACGCAAGGTTGGCAATAGGCTTCATCGTCCTTGACGATCAGCAGCTTCTCCACCGATTGCCGCGCAATGGCACGATCCGGATGATCGGGCTTGTAGCCCAACACGTCGAACATCATCACGCTGTTGGTCATGGCGGGATAGATCGCGCCCAGACCATCCTCGCCGTTCAGGCGTTCGGTGACGAAGGCCACACAGCGATCGATGGCGCGCTGGTGTAACTTCCGCGGCCATAACGGCTCAATGAGCTTCAGCACACGGTCGAGACTGATGAAGAACCACGCCCAGTAGCGGTTCTGATGCGGAGCACGGCGTTGTGCGGGTACGCGTTTGGACTTGAACAACTCGGGCACGTGGATGTTGCGCGGGTTGCGCGCCACCGGCTTCAGCGAGGCAAGCACCAACAACGGCACCATTACAGTGCGCGCCCAATAAGACATTTTGGAGAGATGAATCGGGAACCAGCGCGGCAGAAGAATGAGTTCGGCGGGAATGGTCGGCACGCTCTTCCAGGACAATTCGCCATACAGCGCGAGAAGAATGCGCGTGAACACATTGGCGTGCTCTGCGCCGCCATGCGCCAGAATTGCCTCGCGAGCGCGCTTCATGTGCGGCGCGTCGATATCGTCACCGATCATCTTGAGCGCGAAATAGGCTTTTACGGTCGCACTGATATCGAATGCACCGTTGTGGAACAGCGGCCAACCGCCGTGCTCCCCTTGAATGCGACGCAGGTAATTACCGATCTTGCGTTCGAGCTCGAGGTTCGGCGTTTCCGCGAGATAGTGAACGAGCAAAATGTATTCGGAAGGGATCGTAGCGTCAGCTTCGAGTTCGAAGACCCAATGACCGTCCTCTTGCTGTTGATCAAGCAGCGCATTGGAGGCGTTTTGGATCACGTCCTCCAATTCCAACAGGCTGCTATCGACGATCATTTTGTTCATTGGAGCTTATCTAAGAACGAATCTGCGGATTATAGAGACTGGCCGCGAAGTGCCAATTCCGCGGCTTTGTGGCCGGAGCGAATTGCCCCTTCGATTGTTGCGGGCAAACCGGTCTGGGTCCAATCGCCTGCGAGCACAAGATTGGCGTATTCCGTGGCAGCATTGGGGCGCAAGGCATCCTGCTCCGGGGTCGCTGCGAAGGTGGCCCGCTTTTCCTTTACGATTTGCCAAGGAGGCATCTCCGGGGTCAGGCCATGGACTGCGGCCACATCGCGCCACAGCGTCCTGGCCAGGGATTCACGGTCTAAATCAACGAGTTGGTCGGCACCGCTGACGGTCACAGAAACCCTGTCGGGAAACGCGAAAACCCATTGGGCGGTTCCCCCTATGAGCCCGATGATGGCGGGCACGCCTTTGGGAGGCGCGATCAGATAGTGTGCGTTGACGATCGCGCTGTGTTCTGTAGGGGCTTTGAGACCGGGCAAAAGCTCCGCCGCAACCCACGGAGGCACGGCCAGCACAACCGAATCTTTTGGACCCAACTGTGTCTCCTCGCCCACATCGAAAGAGGCAACACGGCCATTCGCAAGCGTCAACTTCCGCACACGCTGGCCGAAGCGGACGGCAGCACCCTTGGACTTCAAATATGCGAGCGCCGGTTCGACAAGCGCCGATGCGAGGTGCGGTTCGGCGATGCGCGGATAATAGTGCCGCCCGCCCTTGGCAAGCGTTTCGCGCACGATGGCACCCGCCAATGCGGCCGAACCGATTTCCGGTTTGATGTTCAGCGCCGCAAGCAGGAACGGATCGAGCAGGCGATCCCACAACACGCCTTTGCATGTCATTGCGTCCTGCACACGCTGGCGTTTGTTCGCGAACATCAATCCCGCCATGCCGAGGTAATCGGACGGCGTGGTGTCGGGCACGCGGCGCGATTTCGACAACACCCACCAGGCGAGCGGACCGTCATTGGGTGTGATTGTCCATCGCTTGCCAGTCGAGAGATCGGCGAAGTTGAATTCGGCGCGATTGGGGCCGGTCAATCCATTCTCGGCGCCAATGGCGCGCAGGTAATCGAACGTCGCGTGGTTGCCGGAAAGGACGAGGTGATTGCCGTTGTCGATGGTGCGGCCGAGCGTGCTGTCGAAATAGGAACGGCATCGGCCGCCCGCCTGATTGGCGGCTTCGATCACTTCGACTTTGCGGCCTTTGCCCGCAATCGCAACCGCGGCGCTCAATCCCGACAATCCGGCGCCGATGACATAGACCGTGCCCTGATTCATCCGAACAATCCGTGGCGGGATACCAGCAGAAGCAGTTCGGCCTTGCCGAGACGCGCACGCTCCCGCGGCGGCGCCCAACCCGCGCGCTCCATCTTTGTGAGAATTTTGGAATACACCGCGGCCATCAAACGCGGCGCCGCGATACGCCCTTTTGGATGGCGGGCCAGAATCGTTTCAGCATTGCGATAATGTTCGTGCGCACGCGCGGCGACGACCCGGCACGCCTTGTCGACCAACGGCGATGAAACCGCCAGGCGCGGTTCGATGGTTTGAATGCCCGCTTCGTTCAAGGCTTCGCGCGGCAGATAAAGGCGATTAATTCCGGCATCCTCATCGAGATCGCGCAGGATGTTCGTGAGTTGCAGGGCGCGGCCGAGATGGAAGGCAAGCGCGAAACCCGGCTTCTCTTCCATGCCGAACACCTTTATCGACAGGCGGCCGACGGCGCTGGCGACGCGATCGCAATAGAGATCGAGCGTTTCGAAACTGGGGGCACAGATGTCTGCGGCCACGTCCATGTCCATACCGTCGATCACCGCGAGAAAATCTTCTTCGCGCAGATGGAAGCGGACGATCGGCTCGCGCAGGAACGCGACGCGCTCCGGGACCGTGCCGCCATGATAAAGCTTGGCGAGATCTGCGCGCCAGCCTTCAAGCGCCTTGTGGCGACTTTCGCGGGTGCCTATGCCGTCGTCGGCGATGTCGTCCACCGCGCGGCAAAAGGCATAAATCGCGAACATGGCGTCGCGTTCGAGCTTCGGCAGAATGCGCATCGCCGTGTAGAAGGAACTGGTGGTTGCCTTCTTCTGTGCCAGTTCGGTTTCGGGCACTTCGCGCATCATGTCGGTGGCTGCATTCATGGATGGGCTGCGGGTTGAAGGCCCGCCTTATTAATGCGCTTGCGGGCCACAAGAAAGCGGGCGGCGGTGAGCAGCGCCAACCCCAACGCTTCCGGCTTTGCGTGGTGGACACGTTCCGACAGCGGATCGCGCGACAGAAGGCGCCGGTTGAGGCTTTCGGCAAGGCGTTGAATCACAGCCACTTCCAACGCCAGCCGCGTATCGGCGATCTGGCCTTCGAAGCTCGCGGAGCGGGCCAGCAGATCGGCGTTGCGGCGAGCAAGGCTTTCGATGATACCGCGCAAAGCTGGGGATGATTTGCTTTCGCCCAAAGCTTCCGGGCCGGTGTTTGCGGCGGCCAGAGAATCGAGCGGGATATAGACGCGGTTCAGCGTGCGATAGTCCTTGCCGCAATCCTGGAGGTGGTTGATCACCTGAAGCCCGGCGCAGAGCGCATCGGAGGCGGGCCAGGTGTTGTGGTTCTCGCCATGAACATCGAGCACAAAACGGCCGACGGGCATCGCCGAATACCGGCAATAGTCCATCAATTCGTCCCAATTCGCGTAACGCAATTTGGTGACGTCGCGGCGGAAGGCTTCGAGCAGGTCGCTTGCGTGTTGCGTGGTGAGATTTTTCTCGGCGAGTGCGGCGCGCAATGCGCTTGCTTCCGGCGCACCGTTGTCGAGACCGGAAAGGCCGCGATGCATCTGGTCGAGCAGCCGCAGCTTATCGTCTGCGTTGGCGGTTTCGTTGTCGGCGATGTCATCGGCGGCGCGCGCGAAGCGATAGAACGCGAGAATGACCGGGCGGTGGCGCGGATGGATCAACACCGAGGCGACGGGAAAGTTCTCGTCGGTGTGACCTTTGCCGGATGCGAGATCGGTTGCCGTGGTCATGCGCGGATCGCCTGTGCCCTGCCCTTCCACATGCCGCCGCGGCCGCGCCAGAACTGGATAGCGGAGTCGAAAGTGAAGGCCGTGTAGAGCACACCGATGACGGGAAGCGCGATGGCCCAGAGCGGAGAGAGTTTGTAGAAGCGCAACATCGGCACAAAAGCGATGGCCATTGCGAGCCATGCGAGTGCGCCCGCGATTTGCGCAAGGCCATTTGCGAAGATTGTTGCGACGGGTGGCGCGATGAACAACAGCGACATACCGAACACAGTGCCCGCAAGTTCAAGCGGCGAATAGTGCAGCTGTGCGTAAGCCGAACGCGCGATCATGCGGCGGATTTCGCCCAAGCCTTCATAGGGGCGGATGCTGACGGAGCGATTGGTGAGGCCTAGCCAGATAGGGCCTTGACGCTTCATCGCGCGGCCGAGCGCGCAATCGTCGATGATTTCGTGCTTGATGGCGTCGATATTGCCTGCGCGTTCGAGTGCATCGCGTTTGACCAGCATACAACCGCCGGCGGCAGCGGCGAGAGAATTCTTCGGGCGATTCACCAGCGCGAAGGGGAACAACATGTCGAAAAAAAATACGAACGCGGGGATCATCAGTTTTTCCGCGAAACTCTTGCAATGGAGCTTTGCCATAAGCGAGACGAGGACGAGTTTGTTGCTTTCGGCGCGGGCGACGAGTTTGCGCAAGTTTTCCGGCGCGTGCGCGATGTCGGCGTCGGTGAGCCAGAGATAATCTGGCGAACCTGCCTGCGCGATGCCTTGGCGGACGGTCCACAATTTTCCGGTCCAGCCTGCGGGCCGCGAAGAGCCGCCGATGATCGTGAGGCGCTCTTGCGACGGAAGCGCGCGTGCAACGTCCGATGTGCCGTCGCTGCTTTGGTCGTCGACGAGGATGACGTTGAAGGTGCCGGGATAATCCTGCGCAAGAAGGCTTCCGATGGAACGCGCAATCACATCGGCTTCGTCGCGGGCAGGAACGACAGCGGTGACGGAAGGCCACGCTTTCGGTTCGGTAGGTTCATTCCGGTCATCGCGTTCGCGGGCGAGCCAGAACATGCCGCGTCCGAGCAGCAGGAATATCCAAATCGCGAGCGGAAGGAAGGCGAGCGCGATCATTGCAGATAGCCGTGATTGCCGAACCATTCCATCGCGTCGGCCAAGCCTTCGCGATAGGGGCGTGCCTTATAGCCCAAGGCGCGAGTGGCTTTCGCGGATGAAAAGAACATGCGGTATTTCGACATGTTCAACGCATCGGCGGTGATGAACGGTTCCCTGTTCGTGATGCGCGCCACCGCTTCTGCGGCGTAAGCCAGCGGATAAAGCGGGCCACGTGGGAGTTTGACGCGCGGCGGGCGGCGGTTGGCCAAGCCGGCGATTACGGCGAGCATTTGCTGAAGCGTCACGTCTTCGCCGCCAAGGATATAGCGTTCGCCGATTTCGCCTTTGTCGAGCGCGAGAAGATGGCCTTCCGCCACATCATCGACGTGAACGAGATTCAATCCGGTATCGACAAACGCGGGGATTTTTCCCGTGGCGGCTTCGACGATGATGCGGCCCGTGGGCGTGGGGCGGATGTCGCGCGGGCCGATGGGCGTGGACGGGCTGACGATGATGGCGGGAAGGCCCTGTTCGGCCACCATCTTTTCCACCAGCCGTTCGGCCACCACTTTGCTGAGTTTGTAGGTGCCGATGACAGTGTGTTCGTCGTGGCGGGAGGTTTCGTCGGCGCTTGCGCCCTCAATCGGTTTCAGCGTGGCGACGCTCGACGTGTAGACGATTTTTTCGACGCCAGCCTCGGCTGCTGCTTCCATCGTGGCGCGGGTGCCTTCGAGATTGTTGCGGACGATCTCGTTGGGATCGCGCGCCCACAGGCGGTAATCGGCGGCGACATGAAACAGGTAACGCGCTCCTTGCAGCGCGCGCGCCATCGACGGCTTGTCGCGCATGTCGCCTTCGACAATTTCGCAGCCGATGTTCTCGACATTGGCGCGGGGGCTTGTGCTGCGCAAAACCGCGCGCACATCGAAGCCGCGCGCAACGAGCGCGCGCGCGACGGACGAGCCGACGAATCCCGATGCTCCGGTGACGACGACGCGATCGGCCATTTCAGCCACGCATGAACTTGCGCGCGAACCGCACCATGCGCGGCACGAACATGGGGCGCAGCAGGCGCTTGTCGTAGATGCCAAGACGGCGGTCGTTTTCGGCCAGGCACGTGTCCATCAGTTGCGGGATGGTGATTTCGACGCCCAGTTCTTTGGCACCGTTGACGGTGAAATTGTTGTCCTGGTTCTTGCCGCCGCCATCGAGGTCGCCTGCGATTCCGATGCGTTCCCACACGAGAAACGCCCAAACCGCCGCAATTTTCAGCGCGAACCAGGGCCTGCGCCATAGCGGCATGTTGCGGCGGTGCCAGGCGACCCAGTTCACGAAAAACAGGATGTGGCGACCTTCCTCGCGCATCACCGGTTCGAACGTGTCGACCAGTTCGGGCGGGAAAAAACCGGACTTCTTCGCAATGTCGAACAAGCCGAAGGCAAAGAAGCTGTCGATGCATTCGCTGTAGCCTGTGACCATGAACGCCCATTCAGGGTCTTTCGGCACGACATATTCGGGTTCGGGTTCGAGCTTGATGCCGTAGGCCTGCACCATGTGATGCAGCACATGTTTGTGGCGGCGTTCTTCATAGGCGTTGAGTTCGGTCGCGCGTTTGAGCAGCGGATCCTTGATCAGATCGCCATAGGTCGCCACGCGCAGGCCTGCCTTGCCTTCGGTCTGCACGGCAATGTCCCAGATGGGCAGTGAAGTGATCTTCTCCTGCGTGTCGGGGGTGAGCTTCGGCCAGTCGATGACGGCGGGGCGGTAAGGATCGAAGGTCGTCAGCAGCGTCTTGCAGAACAGCGCCTTGTGTTCGTCGCTGCCGAGCCTGATCGGGCCGCCGGGGATCGGCGGCAGCGGGATGGAAAGATCGGGAAGGACGAGGGCTGCGACGGTCATACCACAACCTGTAGCGGGTGGGGCGCGGCCAAACCACATCTAATTGTTTTGCGATTTTTCGATATGAGGGGTGGGGGGGATATCACTGGCGGCACGTACCTCTGTTTCAGACTCATTATAACCCAGGCTGGAAGGTGTTCGATAAGTCAGCGGAAATCGACGAAGCCGCCGAGCTTTATGTGGGGATCGCGGGCGGCTTCGGCGACCTCCGCGTCGGTCAGCGCGGCGAGTTCATCGGCATAGCGATAGCCGGGTGCGGAGCCCGGATATGGACCCGTGGCGGGATGGAGATAGATCTCGCTCAGGCCATCGGGAAGGCCCTGCACCAGCGACAGCACACGCTCCTTCGTCATCGCGCCGGACCAGCGCAGACCGTAGACGCGATCCGGCGTAGCGATGCCTTCGCGGCGGACGCGGTTCATGAGACGTGATGCAAATACACCAACCAGGCGATCCGCGCCGGGTTCACGCGGCACGCGCAAGGCGCGCATTCCGTGTTTCTTGCCGATGCGCAGGATGGCGGATGCGATGGTCGGATGCAGGTGGAAATGTTTGTGCGCGTTGACGTGATCGAGCGTCAGCCCTGTGGCGCGGAAGGCTTCAAACTGCGCTTCGATTTCGTGTTCGAGCTGGCGACGGACTTCGGAGAAGAAAAACATCTTCGCACCGCTGGCCGCCATATTGGTGCGGAACATGCCGTTCGCATCGACAAGATCGGGGATTTGAGATGGCGGCAGCATGGGGCGGCCCTCGACCAGCACCACATGCAAACCCACGCGCAATGACGGCAAGCGTTTGGCGAGTGCGACGGCTTGGGCAGCGGCGGGTGCCGCCACCATCAGGCTCGTCGCGGTGAGAATGCCGCGCGTGTGCGCGATTTCGACCGCTTCGTTGACTTCGCGCGCCGCGCCGAAATCGTCGGCGGTGACGACCAATCGTTTCAAGCGGCGTGTTCCCGGCGCTCCCTCAGGAACTGGAAGAACTCCACACCTTCGCGCAGGCGGCGCTTCATCATCTGACTCGACGTGAGCATTTCGCCGACGATGGAGGCGATCTTGCTGGGGCGGAAGTAGAATTCCTTGTAGAACGACTCCAGCGAGGTGAAGATCTCGTTGTGCGAGAGATGCGGATAGTGCAGCGGCGCGATCTGGATTCCGCTGTCGTCGACGAGTTCGGCATTCGCGGCATCGAGCCAGCCGTTCTGCAGCGCCTGATTGTAAAGGAACGTGCCGGGATAGGGCGCGGCCAGCGACACCTGAATGGTGTGCGGATTGATGCGCTTGGCAAATTCCACCGTTTCGCGGATCGTTTCCTTGCTTTCGCCGGGCAGGCCCAGGATGAACGTACCGTGGATGGCGATGCCGAGTTCGTGGCAATCCCTGGTGAACTTTTCGGCCACTTCGATGCGCATACCTTTCTTGATGTTGTGCAGTATCTGCTGATTGCCGGATTCATAACCCACCAGCAGAAGGCGCAGACCGCCGTCTTTCAACTTCTTCAGAGATTCGTAGGGCACGTTCGCCTTGGCGTTGCACGACCAGGTGACGCCAAGCTTGCCTAGCTCCTTCGCGATGGCTTCCGCGCGCGGAAGGTTATCGGTGAATGTATCGTCGTCGAAGAAGAATTCCTTGGTCTGCGGGAACGCCTTCATCGCCCATTTGATCTCGTCCACCACATGCTGGACGGAACGCGTGCGGTAATTGTGTCCGCCGACCGTTTGCGGCCACAGGCAGAAGGTGCAGCGCGATTTGCAGCCGCGGCCGGTGTAGATCGAGATGTAGGGATGCTTCAGGTAGCCGATGAAGTAGTTCTCCATCACAAGGTCGCGCTTGTAGACCGGAGTGACCCAGGGAAGGCTGTCCATGTCGTGCAGGATCGGACGGTCCTCGTTGTGCACGATGACGCCCTCGCGATTGCGGTAGGACAGGCCCTTGATCGCGGACCAGTCGTTGCCGTCGGCGACTTCCTTGACGGTGAAATCGAATTCGTTGCGGGCGACGAAGTCGATGGCCGGCCCCTCCTTCAGCGAACCTTCGGCGTTCACCGCGACCTTGGCGCCGATCAGCCCGGCCTTGAGATCCGGATTCGCGGCCTTGAGGGCCTCGATCACGCGCACGTCGGACTTGAACGACGGAACGGAGGTGTGCGCGACGACGAGATCGAAATCCTTCGCCTGCGCGACCACCTCCTCCAGCGAGGTGCGGTGCGGCGGGGCGTCGATCAGCTTCGAGTTCTCCACCAGCGCCGCCGGCTGCGCCAGCCAGGTCGGGTACCAGAAGCTCTTGATCTCGCGCTTGGCCTGGTAGCGCGAGCCCGCGCCGCCGTCGAAGCCGTCGAAGGAAGGTGCC
This sequence comes from Rhizomicrobium sp., assembly GCA_035548975.1. Classification (GTDB taxonomy): domain Bacteria; phylum Pseudomonadota; class Alphaproteobacteria; order Micropepsales; family Micropepsaceae; genus Rhizomicrobium. Next base: position 5,489 of record DASZRY010000002.1, on the reverse strand, counting down.
TGCAGGAAAAGCGTACGCATCGCGCTTCGGATCCTCACGAGTTCGAAAGAACGCCGTCCGGCGCGACCAGGAACCTGGCGCCGCGCCAGCGGACGTTTCCGCCGAAGAGCGAGCCCAGGAAGATCGCGAAGGACAGCATGTCCCGCACGGGCAGAAGCCAGGCGGGACCGGCGCTTGTACCAAGAACCTCGTCCATGCGCCACTTCACGCATAGCCGCGAGACCAGGGCCGCCGCGGCGGCCGCGGCCGTCACCGGGCCCGGCCCCAGAAGCATCATCCCCGCAAGCGCCAGCGGGAGCGTGTGGGTGACGATCGAACCGAAATGGCCGCGCATGTTCAGCAGGCGGATCGTGCGCGCCCAGCGCAGCTCGTGCGCGAACATTTCCCGCCCCGTCGTCTCGGTGCATGTGTGGGCGACGACGACCGGCGCCAGGGTCGTGCGGTAGCCGTGCTCGCGCACCGCGCGGCCGATCTCGTAATCGTCGGCGAGAAGGTTGGAGAACGCCTGCATCCCGCCGATGCGGCGCAGGAGGTCCTTGCGCAGCGCGATGGTCGAGCCGAAGCAGGGCGTGGCGAGCCCGAGCGTCGTTCCGACAAGCACGTTCGGGATGAACTGGTAGTTGATGCCCATGGCCACGAGCCGCGACCAGATGTTGGGAAGCGACGCACCGCGGTAGAGACAGGTTACCGCGCCGCCGCCCGCGCCCTCGAGGGACGCGGTCACGGCGGGAAGATAGCCGGCGGCGGCCTCGATGTCGCTGTCGCTGAGGACCAGCACGTCGTACTTCGCCCGCTCCACCAGGTTGATCAGGTTCGAGACCTTGCGGTTGGTGCCGTAGATGCGGGTGTCGATCACCAGCTCGATGTCGAGGTGCGGATGCTCGCGCTTGAGATCCTCGACGATCTTCACCGCCGGATCGAGCGGGTCCTGCACGCCGAACACGATCTGCAGCACGCCGGGATAGTTCTGGAGGCAGAAGCTGTTCAGATTCTCCCTCAGGCCGGGTTCGTCGAGATGGAGGGGCTTGAGCAGCGTGACCGGGGGATATTTGGCAAGGCTCTGGTGCTGGCAGGCGCGCAGGCGCCGCGCGAACCAGACGGAGGCAAGGGCATAGGCCGCGCCCACAAGCGCGATTGCCGTCGCGGCCCAGCCTGCCCATTCCAGCTCAGCGGACATAGACCCCTCTCGCCGCCCTCGAAAACGGCTCCGGCATCATGGCATCAATGCCCCTGGATTGCATCCGGCCTTCCCAATGCTGCCGCCGGCGCGCCGCACGGTTCCGGCCCGCACTTATTCATTGGGGCGCCGGTTGACAACCTACCCCCGGAGCAGGGCCCCCCGGCGCGACGGTTTGCCCCGCCCGGGCCCCTGCTGGACAAAACGGCGGCGCCCGGCGCGGGCTCGGGCGTTATACAACGGAACGCAAGGACGAATCGGAACGGGCGATGAACGGCAGGAAATCGATCGTGATCTTCGGCGCAACCGGCGATCTGGCCCGGACGATGCTGTTCCCGTCCCTGTATTTCCTGGACGCGGACGGGTGTCTCCCCGGCGGTCTTGCGGTTATCGGCAGCGGCCGCAGCGAATTCGACGACGCCGGTTTCGCGCGGCGGATTCGCGAGACGGTTGCCGATCGGGCGGGCGAATTCTTCCGGGAGGACGTGTGGGCGCGCTTTGCGGAGCGCATCCGCTATTGCGGCGGCGACGCGCGGGAGCAGGCCGTTTACGGCGAAATTGCGGCGCAGCTGCGCCACCATGACGAAATCATATTCTACCTCGCAACCTCGCCGGACTTCTTCGGCACGATCGCGCAGCACCTGAAATCGGCAGGCCTGGCGCATGGGGGCGCGCGCGTCTGCGTCGAGAAGCCGCTCGGCCACGATCTGAAGTCCTGCCTCCAGATCGAGAACGACCTCGCCAAGGCGTTCACGGAGGACCGCATCTTCCGCGTCGATCACTATCTCGGCAAGGAGACGGTGCAGAACCTGCTTGCGCTGCGCTTCGCCAACACGCTGTTCGAGCCGCTGTGGAACAAGGATTCGATCGAGCACGTCCAGATCACCGTCGCCGAAACGATCGGTGTCGAGGGCCGATGGTCCTATTACGATCACTACGGCGCACTGCGCGACATCGTCCAGAATCACCTGCTCCAGCTCCTCTGCCTGGTGGCGATGGAGCCTCCGGCCAATCTCGAGCCGGATTCGGTCCGCAACGAAAAGGTGAAGGTCGTCCGCTCGCTCAGACCCATCACCGCGAACGAGGTGGAGCGCGACACGGTCCGCGGCCAGTACGCCAAGGGCTTCTCGCAGGCGGGTCCCGTCCCCGGATACACCGGGGAAAAGGACGGCGGACCGAGCGAGACCGAGACCTTCGTGGCGCTGACCGCCCATGTGGACAATTGGCGCTGGGCCGGCGTTCCCTTCTATCTGCGCACCGGCAAGCGCATGGCGGCACGTTCGACGCAGATCGTGGTGCAGTTCCGCGAGGTGCCCCACTACATCTTCTCGCGCCGCGACCTGATGGCGAACCGCCTCACCATCCGGCTGCAGCCGGAGGAGGAAATCTCGCTGTCGCTGATGAACAAGACGCCGAGTCTGGATCAGGACGGTATGCAGCTGAAGCCCCTGTCGCTCAATCTCAATCTCATCGACGCGTACAAGAGATCGCGCCGGCGCATCGCCTACGAGCGGCTTCTCCTCGACGTGCTGCGGGGAAACCAGACCCTGTTCGTGCGCCGCGACGAAACGGAGAATGCCTGGCGCTGGATCGACACGATCGAGGAAGGCTGGCGCGCGCGCGACATGAAGCCGGAGCCCTATGCGGCGGGCAGCTGGGGACCCGCAGACGCCTATACGCTCATCGGGCGCGACGGGCAGAGCTGGTGCGATTGAAGCTCCTGCTTGTCATTTCCGGCTGAGCGGTCGCCGCGGCCATCGCGAAGGGAAGGGGACCAAGGCGGATCGGCCGGCGGGGCATTTGGGGTTCGAGAAATTCAAATCCCGTTCCGAGTCGGCGTTTGTCGCCTGGGCCCCCTTGCCGAGCTTCGCGCTCGCGCGCGAAGCTCGCCGGGGACGACAGCGTAGCTCACGATCTGTCCGGAAACACCATGGCGGGCTGCTCGCGCCAAAGCGCGGGATAGAACCGCTTCAGGCTCGCGACCTTCGGAAGGTCGTTGATCGCGATATAGGGCTGGTCCGGATGGTGGATCAGGTAGTCCTGATGATAGTCCTCCGCCGGATAGAAGGCGCGGAACGGCGTCACCTCGGTGACGATCTTGTCTGAGAACGCATGCGCCTTTGAAAGCTGCGCGATGTAGGCGTCGGCCACGCGCTTCTGCTCGGCATTGGTGGTGAAGATCGCCGAGCGGTACTGCGTGCCGCGATCGGGGCCCTGATAGTTCAGCGTGGTGGGATCCATCACCGAGAAATAGACGCGCAGCAGCTGGCCGAAGCTCACCTGTTTCGGATCGAAGGTGATGCGGACGGATTCCGCATTGCCGGTGGAGCCGCCCGACACTTCCTCGTAGCCGCCTTCCGGCTTCGCGCCGCCGGAATAGCCGGAGACCGCGGCGCTCACCCCCTTGACGTGCTGGAACACGCCCTGGATGCCCCAGAAGCAGCCGCCGGCGAACACCGCGGTTTCGGTCTTGAGGCCGGAGGGCTTGCTGTCCGCGGCCGGCAGGGGAAGCGCGACCCGTGTCTCGTCCGCGCGCGCGCAGCCGAGAATGGAGACGAATGCGGGGATGAGAAGCAGCAGACGCGATTTCATGTTTCTCTCCTTCACGCCGTGGCGCGGGCGACGAATTTCAGCGCCGCCGAGTTCATGCAGTAACGCAGGCCCGTCGGCTTCGGACCGTCGGTGAAGACATGGCCGAGATGGGCGTCGCAGCGCGCGCAGGACACCGCCGTGCGATCCATCAGGAAGCTGCGGTCCTCGCTTTCGACGACGTTCCTCTTCGCGATCGGCTGCCAGAAACTCGGCCAGCCCGTGCCGGACTCGAACTTCGTCCTGGAATCGTAGAGCGCCGTGCCGCAGCAGATGCAGCGATAGAGCCCGTCGCCATGGCTTTCGGCATAGATGCCGGTGAAGGCGCGCTCCGTGCCGGCGTGGCGGGTGACCTCGAACTGCTCCGGCGAGAGCAGCTTCCTCCACTCGGCTTCGGACTTGACGACCTTCGGAACCTTGACCGTGCCGAGGTCCTTGCCGGCGGCGGAGAAGTTCTCGATCGCAACGGTCTGCGGCGCGGCCATCGCGGCCAGCGGCACGGCGGAAAGCGCCATGCAGGAGGCAGTCGCAAGGAAGGTCCTGCGCGTGGATGAAATTCCGTTCATGTGAACCCTGGTTTTTTCCTGTCCGACACTATGCCAATTCGCGCGAACCGGCACCCGGGTTACAGGAGCGTCTCCCCCGGTTCGCGGTGCAATTCCGCCCCGCGCTCCCGTTTCACGCCTTGCTCCATTTTCCCGTCTTGATGTCGAACTTGACCTTGCCCTCGGAGCGCATGCGCATCAGCAGTTCCTGAAGCGCGTCGGTGCTCTTGTTGCTGGGATCGAGGCGCTGCTGCAGCGGATAGAGCGCCCGCGGCTTGTCGAGCGCGGCCAGCACGTCTTCTTCGCGGACCATGATTCTCACCCTCTTAGATAGCCTGCGTACTTGCTATGACACCCGCTCAAGCCTCGCGTTCAACCACCCGGTGACATCGCGGACATGAAGATCGTGATTCACCAGTGCCAGAACGAGGTTTTCGATTTCCAAATTCATTGTCTGTTTGTCTGAAAATCGCAAAGCGTATCCGCTATTCGACAGCAGGATGCCCAGCATGTGAACCGCCGTTCGCTTGTTGCCGTCAACAAATCCATGATTGCACGCGATCGATTCCAAGAGTGCGGACGCTTTTTGCGCCATCGACCTGTAGTACCCGGTATAGGGCCGTCCGATGGCCGACTGGATCAGCCCCAAATCGCGAATGCCTGGACGGCCGCCGAATTCGGCCAAGACCGCGTCGTGGGCGGCCAGAGCCTCCTCCAGAGTTACGCGGTAGTGACGGCCAGCTATTTGTCGGCGAGGCGCCAGAGCGCCCCCGAAAGGTCGGCAGATGTCGTCGCAATCACACGCCTGGACCGGTCGCTGATATTCTTTCCGAACGACGTCTTTCCACTTTCGCTTCCGGGGTTTGGCCAGATGACCCCGCGCCCCTCGAACCCCGCCCTATGGGTTTTTTGGGGAGATGCCGATTTCTTTCTTTCCGCCATTGCCGTTCCGGATGTCCGAGACAAGCCCAAGTCTACTTGCCGGCGGCGGTTCGATCAAATGGCCGGTCTTGGCTTTGGGGCGCCGCCGGAGCTTCTTCGCCGGACTCTTCGCGCAGTTCCAGCCACATCGCGTTGAGCACCGCGAAGGTGCAGGCGAAGCCGAGACCGAGGACCCAGGAAAAATACCACATCGCCTTCGCTTCCTCTCAGTAGTGCCCGTCGCGGGACATCGATTC
>DASZRY010000001.1:0-69159 GCA_035548975.1 Rhizomicrobium sp. | reverse complement strand
GCCGATCAGCGACTCCAGCCGCGCGGCATCGGTAAAGCTGCTGTCCTCGGAAACAATGCTGAACGCATCCGGATTGTCCGCGGCATAGCCTTTGAACAACGAGGTCATCAGCTCGAAGTCTTCTTCGCCATGACCGGGCGCCGTATGAACAAACCCCGTACCGGTATCCGCTGTCACATGCTCGCCCGAAAGCAGCGGCACGTCGAAATCGTAACCCTGCGCGCGGAAGGGATGAGAAGCCTTGAACCCGCGCGGATTGAAGTCAGATATACGCGTTAGTGCCACCTTGGCATGTTTGGCAGTCTGATCTGCCAATACATCAGCCAGTAGCAGTTTCTCTCCAACTTTTGCGAGCGCGCCCTCCTGTGCTTCCGTTACTTGATATGCGCCATAAGAAAGCGTGGGAGAATAAGCTATCGCTCGATTGCCGGGAATGGTCCACGGCGTTGTTGTCCAAATGACTACCGAGAAATTGCGGAAATCGTCACCGGCTGCACTTTGAAATTTCTCTAGACCGTGCTCGTCGGTGTCTGCGTTATCCCATCCGCCAGTGCGATATTGCCATGTCGAAAGCGGAAACTTCACATAGATCGTGGGAGAGGTTTTCTCGTGATACTCAACCTCGGCTTCGGCGAGCGCCGTCTTCTCCACGGGCGACCACATCACCGGACGGAAGCCGCGATACAGCAATCCGTTCGCCACGAATTTGTGCAACTCGCTCGCGATCACGGCCTCGGCACGAAAATCCATCGTGGTGTAAGGCGTGTCCCACAAGCCTTCGCAGCCCAGCCGCTTGATCTGCTCGCGCTGCACGCCCAGCCAGTGGGTAGCGAAGGCGCGGCAATCGCGGCGCAGCTGCTCCTTCGGAATGTTCTCTTTGGATTTCCCCTCGGCGCGGTATTTCTCCTCGACCTTCCATTCGATCGGCAGGCCGTGACAATCCCAACCGGGGATATAGGGCGCATCCTTGCCCAGCATGTTCTGCGAGCGGACGACGAAGTCCTTCAGGATGTGATTGAGTCCCGTGCCCGAATGGATATCGCCATTGGCGTAGATCGGACCATCGTGAAGGATAAAGAGCGGGCGGCCCTTCGCGGCCTTGCGCTGTTTGCCGTAGAGGTCCATCGCCTTCCAGCGGGCCAGCCATTTCGGCTCGGCCTCGGGCAGCCCTGCCTTCATCGGAAAGTCGGTGGCGGGAAGAAACAGGGTGGCGCGATAGTCGCGCGGGCTTTTCTCGGAATCGGTTCGGTCGGTCATGGTCTTTCGGGTCTTGCGTCAGGGTTCTCGGAAATGCGTTACCCGGCGTCCGGCCCGGCGCCTAAGCGCGCGTGACGGGAGCCGGGCGGCGAATTCGAGAAAAGCCCTTCAAGCCCAAGACCATATGATAAGCCTGCAAATCAGCCGGGCATCTTCTAGCAGCGGGGTTTGGGACGGTCCAGCGACCTACCCCTTACCAAGGGGTTGGGCGAACCGGAGGACTTCCTCCTGCACCAGGTCCGGCCGCTCCATGGGCAGAAAATGGGTAGTGCCGGGCACCTTGATGAGGCGTGTGTTGCCGTGACGGCGGGCAAAGGCTTGGCACTCGCTTTCGGGCGGGGTTGATTGCTCCGCATACATCAGCGTAACCGGACATTTGATCCGCCGGGCGAGACGAGCAGCCCCAAACGGTGTGCTGCGGAAGACCTGCGCCTCCCAAGCCGGCGCGCAGGCGAGCCTTACCCCATCGCCGTCCGGCACCAGCCCACCTGACAGATAGGCGTTTAGAAATTCCTGCGGCCAGGTCCGGAACGCCCCCCGCCCGAGATACGACGCCCGCGCTGCCTCGAAAGAAGGAAAAGTTGCGCGGCGGCGCTCCGCTCGCGACGCCAGGTCGACACCTGGCGGCCGATAGGGAATCCACCGCACGAGATGCAACAAGCCGGGCACGAAAACGGGCTCTAACAGAATCAGGCCTGTTACCCGCTCCGGCCACCGCGCAGCTATCATCGCGCTGACAATGGCCCCCATTGAGTGACCGGCCAGCACAACCGGCTCGCGCACGGTCGCATCGAGGAATTGGACAAGGTCGCGCCGAAAGATTTTCCAGCCCCGCGCGGAGCCCGGCACGGTGGGAAGCGCCGTAAAGCCATGGCCCCGCGCATCGCTGGCCAGAATACGCATGCGGTCGGACAACGGTGTCAGCAGCGGAGCATAAGTTTCGGCATTGAATCCTGTCGCGTGTGCGAAGTGCAATGCCGGGCCGTTGCCGCTCCACGTCAAATAGGAAATGTTGCCATCAGAAAGAGCGAGGGTTCGACGCGTGGGATGACTCATTGCGTTTAGCTTTACGGGCAAGGCAGCCATTTCGTAAACAAGACAAACCGCTATCCAACAATTTTCGAGGAACGCCATGCATCCCGTCATTCACGCCGCCGAGGCACCGGCAAAGCCCGCCATCATCATGGCGCGCACGGGCCAGACCGTCAGCTATCAGGAGTTGGAGGACCGCTCCAATCAAGGCGCGCAATTGTTTCGCAAGCTCGGCCTCAAACCCGGAGACGGTATTGCGATTTTCATGGAAAACAACGACCGCTATCTTGACATCTGCTGGGCGGCACAGCGCGCGGGCCTCTACTACACTTGTATTTCATCTCGTCTGACGCCGGGTGAAGTCGAATACATCGTCAAGGATTGCAACGCGAAAGTTTTCATCACTTCCCAAGCGCTTTCCAAGACCGCAGCCGAGGTGGCGCCGCTCATCGCCGGCGTGAAGACTCTGATGGTTGGCGGCACTATCCCCGGCTATGAGAGCTACGAAGAACTTTCCGGCGCGATGCCGAAGACCCGTATCGCGGATGAAACCGCCGGTACCGACATGCTCTATTCCTCCGGAACAACGGGCCGCCCGAAGGGCGTGCGGCTTGCGCTGAGCGGACTTCCGATCGACGCGCCGAGTCCGCTAACGATGCTCGCCTCGATGCTGTTCGGCATCACGAAAGACTCTGTTTATCTTTCGCCTGCTCCGCTCTATCACGCGGCACCCTTGCGCTATTGCATGGCGATGCACCGGCTAGGCGGCACTGTCGTCGTGATGGATCACTTCGATGCGGAAGAAGCGCTGCAATACATCGAAAAATACAAGATAACCGCCAGCCAGTGGGTGCCGACCATGTTCGTGCGCATGCTGAAACTGCCGGAGGAAGTGCGCAACAAATACGACGTGTCATCGTTGAAGACGGCCATTCATGCCGCAGCGCCCTGTCCCATTGAGGTCAAGCGCAAGATGATCGAATGGTGGGGCCCGGTGTTGCACGAATACTACGCGGGCACCGAAGGCAACGGCTTCGTTTACACAAACAGCACCGATTGGCTTGCACATCCTGGAACCGTCGGACGCGCGCTGGTCGGTGAAATCCACATTTGCGATGAAAACGGCAAGGAAGTCGGCGTCGGTGAAGAAGGGGTGATCTATTTCGCATCGGAGACGCAATTCGAATATCACAATGACCCCAAGAAAACCAAGGAATCCCGGCATCCCGAACATGACAACTGGTCCACGCTGGGCGATGTTGGAAAATTGGACGAAGAAGGATTTCTCTATCTGACCGACCGCAAGGCGTTCATGATAATTTCCGGCGGCGTGAACATCTATCCGCAGGAAGCCGAGAACCTCCTCATTCAGCATCCGAAGGTGGCCGACGTTGCGGTGATCGGCGTGCCAAACGAGGATTTTGGCGAAGAGGTAAAAGCCGTCGTCCAGCCCGCGAATTGGAACGATGCAGGACCTGCATTGGCGGAAGAACTAATTGCCTATTGCCGCCAGCACCTTTCTCCCATCAAATGCCCGCGCTCGGTCGATTTCGAGCGCGAGCTGCCGCGTCATCCGACGGGCAAGCTCTACAAGCGTTTGATCCGCGACCGTTATTGGGGGAAACGCGATTCGCGCATTGTCTGACGAACCACCGGCAGAACTACCGCAATCACTGGGGCGATTGCTCCAGCGCGACGATTTCAATTCCGATCGTTTGCAGCTGATTGCAAAGGCTATGGCTGCGTCGGGCGAAACGCCGTTTATCACCGATGTCGAGCGCGCCGAACTTCTGGATACCGTCCGAGCCGCCATCGCGCCGGGTGCAGACCTATGGGTGTTCGGTTATGGCTCGCTGATGTGGAATCCCGCCATAAAAGTTGCCGAAAGCCGCAAGGCGCGCATTTCAGGATACACGGCGCGTTTCTGCCTGAGTATCCGCATGGGCCGGGGGACACGGGAAAAGCCCGGTCTGATGCTGGGCCTCGATGAAGGTGATTACTGCATCGGGATTGCGCACAGAGTGGCGCCGGAACACGTGGACAGCGAACTCACCGTGCTTTGGCTCCGTGAAATGTTTTCCGGCGCGTATCTTCCGGTATGGGTGGACGCCGAGATGGACGGCGAAGGACCGCAACGTGCCCTGACTTTCGCCGTCAATCGCAAGAATCCGCGCTATGAAGGCATTCTGGACGAAGAAACGATTGCGCAACGCATTGCCGAGGCGGAGGGTTTCATCGGCACCAACCGCGACTACCTGTTTCGCACGGTATCGCATTTGAGCGAGATCGGCGTGACGGACGGACCGCTGCACGTCATCGCCGGTCTCGTCAGAGAGATAACAAAGGAAGGAAATGGATCATGAGCACCGCGACGACATTTGAAGACCTGCCCAAGCTGGTGGGAAAGGAAACCGGCGTTTCCGATTGGGTGGAAATCACGCAGGATCGGATCAACAAATTCGCCGATGCCACGGGCGACCATCAATGGATACACGTCGATGTTGAACGCGCGAAGAAGGAAATGCCCGGCGGCAAGACCATTGCGCACGGCTATCTCACGCTCTCGCTCATCCCCTGGCTGACGGGCGGCTTTTTGAAGGTGGCAGGCGTAACGCGCGGCATCAATTACGGCTCGAACAAGATCCGCTTCACCAATATGGTGCCGGTGGGATCGAAAGTGCGGGCCCGCGCCAAGCTTCTATCGGCAGAACCCAAGTCGGGCGGAATGCAGCTCATCAACGAAGTGACCATAGAAATCCAGGGCCAGGATCGTCCGGCCTGCGTCGCTGAGACGATGAGCCTTATCTACCGCTGATTGGATTATCCACCTGCCTCGTGCTAAATGCGGGCTCCCATTGGGGAGTAGCCGCCCGGCTTTGATCGGGCCGCGCGTCAACATACTTGGCGGTAGCGATTGCAGCTCAAGCCATGGCGTGCGGGGCCTTCGGGACTTGGCGAGACCAACGGTTCGCACTTCCTCGCGCCGAGCGGGAAGCAGCGACCGTTGTGCGCTCACCGCTCGGCCCGGAGTCTTGAATGCAGGCCTTTCTCGTTTCCGTCTCGACGGTCGCCGTCGCCGAAATGGGCGACCGCACGCAGCTTCTGTCGATGCTGCTCGCCGCCCGTTTCCGAAAGCCCTGGCCGATCATCGCGGGCATTTTGCTGGCCACCATTGCCAATCATGCGCTTGCCGCACTGATTGGCGTGGAATTTGCGAAATACCTCACTCCCTTTTTACTGAATTCGATCGTAGGCGTCAGCCTCATCGGCATGTCGATCTGGACGATGATTCCCGACAAGATCGATGAAAACGAAAAGCTCGAAGGCCGCAGCGCATTTACGGCCACGCTGATCGCTTTCTTCATCGCCGAGATGGGAGACAAGACCCAGATTGCAACGGCAGCGCTGGCCGCCGGTTATCACGACCTGTTCGCCGTGGTGGCTGGCAGTACGTCGGGCATGATGGTTGCCAACATGCCTGCGGTTTTTCTGGGTCACAACTTTGCTGCGAGCCTGCCGATGCGTGCCATCCACATCGGCGGTGCCATACTGTTTGCGGCGCTGGGTGTTTGGTTTATTGCCCAAGCCTTTCTTTGAGGAAATTGACGATATTGGCGACTGCCCTCTTCGCTTCCGGCAGCACGTCGGCAGTGACCTGCCAAACATGGAACACGCCCGGCCATACTTCGATGGTCGTATCCACGCCAGCGGCTTTCATCTTCTCGGCCATCCGGATGCTGTCATCACGCAGCAGCTCGTCGCGCGAGCAATGGAACAGCGTCGGCGGCAAGCCCGAAACATCGCCGCGGTATGGCGAAATGAAAGGATCCGCCGGATCGGTGTCCGGGCAATACAGAGGCGACACGGTGGGGATCATTCGCGCATCGAACATCGCATCGCGCTTGATGTTTTCGATACGTGATTCAAATCCTTCATGATCTGTAACGGGCGACAAGCAGACGAGCGCCGCCGGTAACGGCAGGCCAAGCGCCTTGAGCTTCAGCGCGGTGGCGAGGGTGAGATTACCCCCTGCGCTATCTCCGCCAATGGCGATATTCTCCGGAGACAAACCTTTCGCAAGGAGCGCCCGATAGGCTGTGACACAATCGTCCAGCGCGGCCGGATGGGGATGCTCCGGCGCCAGCCGATAATCGATAGCGTAAACAGGCACGCCCACGCCCTCTGCCAACCGCCAGGTAAGCGGGCGGTGGTTCGCAGGGACGCCCGCCACGAAGCCGCCGCCATGAATATAGAGTAAGGCCCGGTTTTCGTTGGCCGACCGCGAAGTCAGCAATTCGGCGGCAATGCCATCCAGCTCCACCGTCTCCACCCTGATGTGCCGGGGTGCGGGGCGAATCGGCATCTGGGCCATAATGGCCCGCAGTTCCATCACGCTGGGATTTCGGCGGAACCGGCGCTTCATTGTGAGCCGGACGACCTTGTCAGCGACGAAAAGCTGGACAGACATGAATGGCCTCTCTTTGGGGCGGGCCTCCTTAGCAATCCTGTGACGGAATGTCAGTGCCTGGGCGTGGGAGTGGTTAGGGCACATTGAACGGCGCTGGGTGAGGCCCTATGGTCCGCCGCCTCCGCGCCCGCCCGGGCCGAAGGATCTGCCCGGAAGCCCTTGAGTTTCGGGCCTGTTGGGGCGTCGCCAAGTGGTAAGGCACCGGATTTTGATTCCGGCATTCGAAGGTTCGAATCCTTCCGCCCCAGCCAAGCCTCCACGCTGAAGTCGGCATGAAGGTCGCGCGATGCGGCCGTGCGTGACCATGATCGTGCGATCGGCCTCGCTTGCGAATTGCTGGCCGTGGGTAACGAATGCGAATGTTCGCCCGCGCTGGCGTGCCAAAACCATTGGGATGTCCCGAACAGTGGCAACCGATGTGGTATCGAGAATCCCGGTTGGTTCGTCGGCCAGAATTATGACAAGCGCCACATCTTCAATCGCCGAAAACTCCTGCAGCAGAAATCGGTAACTGCGGCGATGAAATACGATCTCTTCCGCCTGCAATGGACCTGAGACCTGCTCACGCCCAAAGGGCTCGAAAAGGTTGATTTGAATCAAGGCCCTCCGGCATCTAACCGCCACAATGGTGATGGAGTTTAACGATCGGCTCATGTGACGCCCGACGCAGAACATTCAGCAGCAAGAGGGCGCCTTCGCCGGATCGCTCATATCATCGGAATTGGCTTTGCCGCCTTCGTTTTTCTAGCCGTATTCAGCATTACGGGCGACGTCGATCTCTTGTATGCGCTGGTGGCGGCAGCCGGCCTTGGCATCGCTGTTTGGCTCGGAGCGCTTTGGTATGTCGAGCGTCATCTGAGCAAACACTAAGGTCACAAATTGAAATTCTGGAACCTGTCCTGGGGATGGGGAAGTGCGACCCGGCTTGAACCGCTCTGGCGATAGGTATGGAATAAGTTCAAAGGAATGAGGAGTGCCGCGATGGAAGATCGCTATCCGCGAAGCTGGATGTGGTCCGAAGCCGTGGAGATGCTCACGCGCGCGGAGCGCTTGCACCGTCAATTTTTTGAGCCCCAACATGGATCGGCGGGACCCAGTTGGGAACCGCCGGTCGACATCATCGAAACGGCCAGCAAGATTCTGATCTTCGCTGCCCTGCCAGGCGTCAATCCCGAAAGTGTGGAAGCGAGAATCGACGGGGGCTGTCTCGTGATTTCGGGCGCGCGTCATCTGCCGCGCGAACTTGCGACGGCGACCATCCACCGGCTGGAGCTTCCGCAAGGCCGGTTCAGCCGGCGGATTGTGGTGCCGGCGGGACGATACAGCGGCGTCGAAAGAGCATCACTGGACGGCTGCATCGTCGTCACGCTTCACAAAACGGAGCGCGGCCGTGGCTGATTTGCGTAATGACACGGGTGGCGGCGGCGGGACGGCGCAAGAAAAGCCATTGCCATCGGATGCTTTGATCATCGTGCCAGTACGCAATCTCGTGCTGTTTCCGGGAATTGTATTTCCCGTGACTGTTGGACGTCCGCGGTCATTGGCCGCGGCGCAGCAGGCGGTGCGACTGCAGACACCCGTCGGCATTTTGCTGCAACGCGAATCCGAAGTTGCCGAGCCGTCTCCTTTGGACATGCATCGAGTTGGGACCGTCGCCAATATCGTGCGCTATCTCACAGCGCCAGATGGGTCGACCCATCTCGTTTGTCAGGGCGAACAGCGATTTCAAATTACGGAATTTCTTGACGGTTGGCCGTTCATGGCAGCGCGTGTCCTGCGAATTTCGGAGCCCACTGCGAAATCATCCGAGATCGAAGCGCGGCTTTCGGTACTCAAACAGCAGGCACTGGAATCCGTCCAATTGCTTCCGCAAGCGCCCACGGAATTGATCGCTGCGATCGAAGCAATTGATTCTCCAGGAGCGCTTGCGGATCTTTCTGCGGCTTACATGGATATCAAGCCGGAGGAAAAGCAGGAGATCCTCGAAACGATCGATATTTCCGCGCGCATGGAAAAGGTGTCCAAGCTCCTTGCCCACCGGATCGAGGTCCAGCGCCTCTCGCAGGAAATCGGCCGGCAAACGAAAGCCGCCCTGGACGAACGGCAACGCGAAGTCTTGTTGCGCGAACAAATGGCGGCAATCCAGCGTCAGCTCGGCGAAGGCGGCGAGCAAGGCAAGGCCGCTGAATTAGCAGAACTGTCGGAGGCGATCGCCAAAGCAAAAATGCCGCGCGAGGTCGAAGACCAGGCCCGCAAGGAATTGAAGCGGCTGGAGCGCATGCCGGAAGCCGCAGGCGAATACAGCATGGTGCGCACCTATCTCGACTGGTTGATCGAACTTCCTTGGGCATTGCCGGAAGAAGCGCCTATCGACATGGCGGAGGCGCGCCGCGTTCTGGACGCGGACCACTATGGTCTCGAAAAGATTAAGCAGCGAATCGTGGAATATCTCGCGGTTCGCAAATTGGCGCCAACGGGCAAGGCGCCGATCTTGTGTTTCGTTGGACCGCCAGGCGTGGGAAAAACATCGCTTGGCCAGTCCATCGCGCGCGCAATGAAGCGCAAATTCGTGCGCGTCAGCCTTGGCGGTGTGCACGATGAGGCGGAGATTCGCGGTCATCGGCGGACTTACATCGGTTCGCTGCCGGGCAATATCATTCAGGCGATCCGCAAGGCGGGCTCACGCGATTGCGTGATGATGCTCGATGAAATCGATAAACTCGGCGCAGGTATACAGGGCGACCCCAGTGCAGCCTTGCTTGAAGTACTCGACCCCGAACAGAACGCGACATTCCGGGACAACTATCTGGCTGTGCCGTTCGACCTGAGCCGCGTCGTATTTATAACTACAGCAAATGTGTTGGATACAGTTCCAGGTCCGCTGCGCGACCGCATGGAGATCATCAACCTCAGCGGTTACACAGCCACCGAAAAGTTCGAAATTGCCAAACGCTACCTCGTTGGACGGCAAATGGAAGCCAACGGTCTGAAGGAAGGTCAGGCGGAACTTGGCGATGATGCGATTCGCGACATAATCGATCACTACACGCGCGAAGCCGGCGTTCGCAGCCTCGAGCGGCAGATTGGAAAGGCATTGCGCCATGCCGCCGTGCGCATTGCCGAAGGCCGGCCGGGCACGGTGCACATTGGTGCAAGCGATCTCAAAGAAATCCTGGGGCCGCCAGTGTTCGAAGATGAAGTCGCATTGCGCACAAGCATTCCGGGGGTGGCCACCGGCCTTGCCTGGACTCCCGTGGGTGGAGACATACTTTTTATCGAGGCAACGCGCATTCCTGGCAGCGGCAAGCTGATCCTGACCGGCCAGCTCGGCGAAGTGATGCGCGAAAGTGCGCAAGCGGCGTTGAGCGTTGTGAAAGGCTCGGCGGCTTCCCTAGGCATAGATCCCGCCCGTTTCGAGAAGAGCGATATTCATATTCACGTACCGGCGGGCGCCACGCCCAAAGACGGACCAAGCGCAGGCGTTGCAATGTTCATGGCGCTGATTTCTTTGATGACGGATCGCACCGTTCGTAGCGACACCGCGATGACGGGCGAAATCAGTTTGCGGGGGCTGGTGCTTCCCGTGGGCGGCATAAAGGAGAAAGTCGCTGCTGCCGCGCGTGCCGGTATCAAACGCGTCATGCTGCCTGCACGCAACCGGAAGGATTTTGACGACATTCCCACCGAAGCGCGCGATAAGTTGGAATTTATCTGGCTCGAACATTTGAAGGATGCAATTGCAGCCGGCCTTTCGCCGGAGCAGCCTGCATCTCAATGACCCCTAGCCAAACTTTTTGAAAAGCGCTTCGATGATTGGCCGTTGGCCTTTGGCGACTTTCGCCATGGCTTCTTGCCTTTTGAACCACCCGCCACGATCGACTTCGGGAAAAGTCTTCGTCTTGCCGGACTTCGGCGGCCAAATCATCTTAAATCTGTTGCTCACGAGGCGCGAAGGATTGCAATTGCCTTTCTGGATCCAAACATGGATTCGCTTTCCGCTTGGTTGACGGAAAACGCCAAGTTCATGAGCCTCGCCATCCAGGCGAAATCCGGTTTCCTCGAAAAATTCGCGTCTGGCGGCGTCAAGCGTGTTTTCATCGGGGCCGATCAAGCCCTTGGGAATCGACCAGGCGGCAACATCTTTCCCCGCCCAGAAAGGACCCCCCGGATGAACAAGAAACACCTGCAATTCGCCGCCCTTTCTCCGGTAGAGAAGAATTCCTGCGCTGACCTGGGGCACGAATATTCCCGCTTCTTCAAGACACGAATTCGGAGATGGCAGACGCCAGCAAAGGAGCAATGCCGATTTCGGCGTGAGGATTTTCAATGCTGTCGGTAGTGACCAAGCGTGCGCCGGCATCGACGAGAAGCTGGTCCGAGTGATTTGCAAATATCCCGTGCACGGCAAGGCAGACTGGCGGAATTCGAACGAGCTCCGCAAGCTTTCGAATAGCTTCCAGCATTGTGCCGCCGCTTGAGATGATATCGTCCACCAGAATCGGTGTTTTGTTTCCAATAGGTCCGAGGTGGCCTACGTCGATCTCCACCCGTTCGTCTTCCAGTCGCCGTTTATGCAACACGCTATATGGTGCGCCGGACTCTCTTGCGATCTCAGCCACCCATTGTTCACTTTCCTCGTCCGGTCCAACAATGAACGGATTGGGGACCTTTTCGACAATCCATTTCGACAGAGTCGTGCCGCTGTGCAGAACACGGGTGGGAATACTGTAGAGTTCGGCAAGCGATTTGTAGCGGTGCAAATGCGGATCGATCGTGACAAGCCAATCGAGGGATTGCGAAAGGATTGCCGCAAATCGCTGCGAGGTGATCGCTTCGCCCGGATGGAAACGGCGGTCCTGCCGCATATAGGCAAGGTATGGTGCAACGAGACCCACTTTTACTGCGCCCAACTCGCGCGCAGTGTCGGCCGCAAAAAGCAACGGAAGTATTTTGGGATCGGGATCTGCGAGTGTGCAAACTAAAGCAACCGAACGGCCGGAAAGCTTGTCGCGAAATCGCAAATAGGTTTCCCGGTCGGGAAAATTGCGAACCTGCAGTGTTCCCACATCGCCCCGCGTGAGCGGCACGAGCCGCTGCGTCATCGCCTCGTTGCCGGGCATAGCGAAGAGTAGCGGCACGCTCATATATCTTCGATCTGGAAGATATCGGGATTGGCCTCGGCATAATTCAGCGCATACGCCAATTCGCCCGGCGATTCCGCGTGGACAGTGCAAAGTGGCTGTCCGCGCACCACGGTGTCGCCGGCCTTGACGTGCAGTTCGACGCCTGCGGCCTTGTCTTCGGGCGCACCGGCGAGTTTGGCCAGCCGCGCAATCTTGCGATTGTCGATTGTTCCAACTGCGCCGTGACGAGCCGCCGATAACGCCCTTCGATGGCTGGAGATCGGCGGTGTGCGCATCCCACCCTGCGCTTCGCAGATGCGCTGGAATTTGTTCCATGCTCTGCCGTCATCCAATGTCTTGGCCGCCACGTCCTCGCCCATTCCTGCTTGCGCCTTACCGCCCAATTCGAGAAGTGCTCCCGCCAATTTCAGTGCGCGTTGCCGTAAATCCTGCGGCGCGTGCGCTTCATTCTTGAGCACGCTCAACACGTCTCTTGCTTCAAGTGCGGGTCCTATCCCCCGGCCGATGGGTTGCGTACCGTCCCCGCAGACAATGTGCGTGCGAATGCCGAACGATTCTGCGACTGCCATGAGACCGGCCGTCATCGATTTGGCAGCATCTTCATTGCGAACTTTCGCGGTGGGGCCCACGGGAATATCGAGCACCAGATGTGTTGACCCGGCCGCGATCTTTTTCGAAAGGACTGAGGCAATCATCTGACCTTCGGTATCGAGATCGAGCGCGCGTTCGACACGAATCAGAATGTCGTCGGCCGGGCTGAGACCGACTGCCCCTCCCCAGGCGATGCAACCGCCTTCGCGTTCAACAACGTCATGGATTTTTTTGGCATCCAAGACGACAGGTGCAAGCGTCTCCATTGTGTCGGCAGTACCAGCAGGCGATGTGATGGCTCGAGAAGACGTTTTTGGCATAATAAGACCAAGCGACGCGATAATCGAAACGATTATCGGCGTTGTACGATTTCCGGGCAGGCCTCCGACGGAATGCTTGTCAGCGACAACCGGAACATCCCACGAAAGACGCCCGCCGGTCCGGACCATGGCGCGCGTGAGACCCAGCACTTCAGAACGGACTAGCGGACGCGTGGCGCAGGTAGTGACAAAAGACGAAATTTCGATGGTCGAATAGCGGCCGTCCACAATATCGGCAACAATTGCATGCAACGCGTCATCGCCGAGCGTGTGTCCGTAAATGCGGCTGCGCACGAGGCTCAGCGATTCCAGCGGCGGCGCGTGTTTCGCGATGACAATTTCGCCATCCTTTGCCTCCAGGCGCTGCCAGGCGGCGCTTGAAAGGCCGGCTTCGTCGGCCGCAAGCAGACCGGATTCCACCTGATAGAGCGTCGCAATGATGTAGCGGTCCCCGGCGCAAAGCATGATGCGATTGTGGGAGGCAAAACCTTCCGACCGGCACACCGGCGAATCCTTTCGCATGAAGACTACCGCATCGGAATGGGTGTCAATGCCCAGGTGGCGCACCTTCAGTTGTTGCGGATGCTGGCCGGTCGGATCGATCATGAGAGGATCACCGTTTCGCGATAATCCGGCACCACGCAGTTCCAATGCAGCTTTTCCTCGAGTGTATGACGCAAAACGTCCGCGCCTGACGGTTCACCATGTACAATGAAGGTCGTGCGCGGTGGCGCCTTCATCGCTCCCGCCCAGCGAAGGAGTTCGTCGCGGTCGGCGTGTGCGGACAGCATGTTCAAATTGTGCACGTCGGCGCGAACGGGAATATAGGCTCCATGTATTTTCACGCTTTCCGCGCCCGCCACCATGGATGCGCCGCGCGTACCGCCAGCCTGAAAGCCCGCAAAAATGATCGCATTCTTCGGATCCGGCGCATATTGCTTGAGATGGTGCAGAACCCGCCCGCCTGTCGCCATGCCGCTTGCCGAGATAACGATCTTCGGCATCGGGTTGTCGGTTACATCCTTCGATTCCTGGCCCGTATGAACATATTGTACGCTTGAATCCAATGAGCGGAGTTCGGTGGAAGATAGCTTCTGATCGTCAAAATGGCGTTGAAAAATCTCGGTTGCTTCAATGGCCATAGGGCTGTCCAGATAAATGGGCAACCAGTCCGGCAGGCGTTTTGCAGCTCTTAGTCGTCCGATGTGGTAAAGTAAGATCTGCGCTCGCCCCACCGCAAATGCAGGAACCACAATGGTGCCGCCGCGACGAATTGTTTTTTCTATTATTTCGGCCAGCGCGTCCGCCGGATCCCGTTTTTCGTGAACTCTGTCGCCGTAGGTCGATTCCATCAACAGATAATCGGCCCGCTCCGGCGTTTCTGGATCAGGCATCAGAGGATCGTCATAGCGTCCGATATCGCCGGAAATGACGATCGTCACACCGCCCCAGTTTAACGAAATGGAAGAAGCGCCGAGAATGTGCCCGGCACGCGTAAACTTGACGCGCGCATCTTCCAGAACGTTGAAGGTTTCGCCGATTTTCTTCTTCTGCAACAGCTTGAGCGCGCGCTGCGCATCTTCTTCCGTATAGAGCGGCAACGCAGGATGATGCTTGGAATAGCCAAAACGATTGGCGGATTCGGCATCTCGCTCCTGCAGGTGTGCGGAATCGGGAAGCAGGATGGAACACAAATCTTGTGTTGCGTCGGTGCAAAATACTGGCCCGTCAAATCCATGCTTGACAAGCAACGGCAGGTATCCCGTGTGATCGAGATGGGCGTGGGTCAAGACCACTGCGTCGATGCTGCTGGCTGCGACGGGAAGCGCTGCCCAGTTGCGCAGGCGCAAAGTCTTGTAGCCTTGGAAAAGCCCGCAATCGACCAACAACCGACGGCCGTTATTCTCCAGAAGATATTTCGAACCGGTGACAGTCCCGACGCCGCCAAGGAATGTGAGCGTCACGGTCATATCTGCCCCCGCCGGATGGGAAACAACTATTGCTTCTTCGACAATACGGACTCGATTTCATAGGCAGGCATCTTGACATAGTCCCGGTCGATTTCGGCGATGATTGCGGCATGCGCCCGCTTGGAGAGCGCGGCCCTGAGAACGCCGAGCGCGCGCGGCGCTGCCGCCACGACCATCTTTTTGATCTTGCCGTCGGCCACTGCCTTGTCGAGATAGTGTGCGACACTCTTCATGAACTGCATCTCGGCGCGCTGATGCGCATCATCGCGCTCGATTGTGCTGCCTGCTCCATCGGCGCGATTGAAAACGCGGCCCTTTGGGCCAGTGTAAATCTCCCGGTCGGGCGGATCGGGTTGTGCCATCTCCTGACGCAATTCGAGATGGGGGTACTCCCAATCACCCGTATTCTCGAAGACGACGGCTTTGGCACCGTCGCAGGCAACCACCCATGTGCCGTTCGAGAGTGGAATTTTGGGCATTCATGCCTCCTGCGATAGTGGATACGCCAGCGTCGTGGGAACGGTCCAACTTCCCCGCCGGATGGCGGGCAAGTGCCCGCCATCCGGCATACACATCAGGAAGCCTTCACCGCGATCCTCTTTTCCTCTTTGTGCGCCTCGGGCGACTTCGGGATCGTAATGGTAAGCACGCCGTTCTTGAATGTCGCTGCGATCTTGTCGGCCTCAATTCCATCGGGAACGGAGAAACTCCGCTCGAAGGAGCCGTAAGTCCGTTCGGAAAGATAGTAGTCCTTTTTCTTCTCTTCTTTCTCGGCTTTCTTCTCACCTTTGATCGTCAGCCTGCCGTTGGAAAGTTTCACGTCGATGTCTTTTTCCTCGATTCCAGGCAGTTCTGCCGTGATTTCATAGGCATTATCCTTCTCCGCCACATCGACGGCCGGCATGGAGATGGTTTCCACGCGGGTCATGGGAAGCCGGTCGAAAACCGAGCCGCGGAACGGCGCACGCCAGAAGTCCCCATCAAATTCGCCGAACAGCCGATCGATTTCGCGGTGCAACGCCTGGAACGGGTTGAAGCCCGTCGCAAAGATGCCACGGGATTCGGATTTCGCTGGAAGTTTGGTTGCGAGTTCAGCCATCAGGTATCTCCTCCTAAGAGACGACGCTGAAAGACTGCGCCTGAAGTGAGGTCGCGTTCTTGATGTAGGTCACATTTTCGCGAATGGAACGCGCATGAGATATTCGATCAAGCCATGGCCAAGTCGCAATTCGCCCCTGCCACGTATTCTGCCTCGCCCTCCGTGGGAGACCCGCAGAAAAGGGTCATCGCGTTCCTCTCCAATTCAGCAACCTACGGTCAATCCGAACCCGTTGAAATTTGTGAAACCCACGGTTCCATCGTTTTCCTTTCCAAGACGCACGCGCACAAGCTGAAACGCGCAGTCAAGTTTCCCTACATGGATTATTCGACGCAGGCGCTTCGCAAAGCAATGTGTCAACGGGAATTTGAAATCAACCGGCGAATGGCTCCGGAGATGTACGAAACCGTTCATAGCATTGTCGATGACGACAACGTCCTGCAATTCGGTTCCAAGGACGATCCTCGCGCCATCGATTGGGTTGTCGTGATGAAGCGTTTTGACCAGCGCGATCTTCTGGAAGAACGCCGGAAAAACGGAACGCTTGCAATCGCTGATGCGATACGTTTGGGCGAAGTGTTGGCGGAATTTCATGCGAAGGCTGAACTGACGCCCTCCTTCGGCGGAAGCGCGGGCATTCAAGCCGTTGTTGAAGAGAACATTTCCATCCTGCGTGCAACCCCGGAGGCCTTTCCGGCTGGACTTGTCGACCGCTATGCGGCGCTTTCGCAACATTGGCTGAATCGACTGCGAACGACTCTCGACAATCGGCGTTCACAGGGACTGGTAAGACGCTGCCATGGCGATCTGCATCTGAACAATATCTGCATGATCGGCGGAAGCCCCCAACCATTCGACGCCGTAGAATTTCAGGATGCCTTCAGTTGCATCGATGTGGCTTACGACCTCGCCTTTCTACTCATGGATCTGGACTTCAAGAATCTCCGCGGGCATGCCAATGCGCTTCTGAACCGCTACCTGGAATGCTCTGGCGATTATTCGCTATTGGCGCCCTTGCCGCTTTTGCTTTCCTGCCGCGCCGGTATACGCGCCCACGTAACGCTGGCCATGCAGAAGACGCGGTCTTCCGGATCAGGCTCGGATTCACGCGCCCTTCTTGAGAAAGCGGCGATTTATCTTGAACCGCAAACGCCCGTCATGATTGCTATAGGCGGATTCTCGGGAGCCGGAAAAAGCAGCGTTGCACGCGAGCTTGCGCCTACGATTGGCGCCGCGCCCGGCGCAGTGGTGCTGCGCACCGATGTCATCCGCAAAGAAATGCTCAATGTTCCCAAAACCTCGAAGCTCGGGGAATGCGCGTACAGTCGCAAAACGAGCCGCGCAGTATATGCGCGACTTCGATTGTTGGCCGAGGCGGCTCTTAAGGCGGGCCATTCGGTCATTGCCGATGCAACGTTCGGTGACGATGAGGAAAGACGGGCGATTGAATTGGTGGCCGCCGTCAACTCTGTTGCCTTCAGCGGCTTTTGGCTTACGGCCCCTCGCGCGATTCTCGAGGATCGGCTCAGGAAGCGGCAAGGAGATGCTTCGGATGCCGATGTCAGGGTTCTGGCCAATCAGATTGCCACCTTCTCCCAACCTGAGAATTGGACCATGATAGAAGCCAGTGGACAAAGCCGGGACATTGTTCGGCAGGCCAAGCAGCACCTTTGAAAAACTTGATCCGAATCAATCCCCTAACTGACTGGAAGTGCCTATATTTTAACAATGCTTTGCTGTACCTTCATCGGACTTCTTCTTACGCAGCTCGCGGCCGTTGCAGGCATCGTGAAGATTGATCGTTCGAACAGTACATTTCTTCATCTGCGTGAAGGCCTACCACGAATGGGCCTTCTGGCCATTGCCTCTGCGGCGTTGGGGTTGTGCCTGCTGGGAGGCGGACTTGCATATGCCTATTCGACGCAGAATTCTGCGCTTGGAAGCCTCCGTCACAACCGCATCTGTTCGGCCTTCGGAATCGCGCCACCTGCATCCGTGCACAATTAATCGGAAGATAAAGATGTCGCTGTGGCGCAGCGACAACATGACCTGCGCGACTCTCGAAATCGTTGATCCAAATCAAGCGCATAAGGCTCGATTTTCGCACGATGCCGGACGTCACGTGAAGGACTCGATCAATGCACTCTACCTCGCCTGACCGCTATCAACATTCAGCTCCATGCGAGAGCGGTGGATGGATTGCCTATTGTTCAGCAGCAAGGGCAAAGCCGGCAGGCGAGAACAGTACCGGTGCAATATTCCGCTTCTTCAATCTCCAACACTGCCAGGACCAACCTGATGAACCCCGCCGCAACTGAACAGCCCTGGCGATTCGACCTGGCGCTGTTTCCCATTATCATCACACTCTCGTTCTTTGCCGGAATTTTCGAAGCTGCGCGTTCGCCCGACCCGCGTATGGTTGTGCAGGGCTGGACGTTTGCCGTCGCGATGCTTGGCATAGGCATCTGGTATCTCGTCACCTATGGCGGCGGATTGCCGGAAGACGAACGCAGCGGCTATGCCAACAACGTCGTCAAGGCAGGCGTCATCGCCTCGATGTTCTGGGGCATCGCAGGCATGCTCGTGGGCGTCATCATAGCGCTGCAACTTTCATTCCCTAACCTCTTCTACTTTCCCGATCTGCCCTGGACGAATTTCGGCCGCATGAGGCCCCTGCACACGTCGGCTGTTATCTTCGCGTTCGGCGGCAATGTTCTAATCGCGACATCTTTCTATGTCGTGCAACGCACATCTAGGGCGCGGCTTTTCGGCGGATCGCTGCCGTGGTTCGTGTTTTGGGGCTACAACACCTTCATCCTTTTGGCAGGAACCGGTTATCTCCTGGGCATCACGGAGTCGCGAGAATACGCCGAGCCCGAATGGTATGCCGATATCTGGCTGACGCTCGTCTGGGTCTGCTATCTGATCACCTTCCTCGGCACGATCATCAAGCGGAAAGAACCGCACATCTACGTCGCGAACTGGTTTTATCTGTCTTTTATCGTGACGATTGCGATGTTGCATATCGTGAACAACCTTTCGCTTCCTGTTTCCATTTGGGAGTCGAAAAGCGTCTCGCTGTTCTCCGGCGTGCAGGATGCGCTGACGCAATGGTGGTATGGCCACAACGCCGTGGGATTCTTCCTGACGGCGGGTTTTCTGGGGATCATGTACTATTTCATTCCGAAGCGCGTGGAACGCCCGATCTATTCCTACCGGCTTTCCATCGTTCATTTCTGGAGCCTGATTTTCATCTATATCTGGGCCGGCCCGCATCACCTGCTGTACACGGCGCTCCCCGAATGGACGCAGACACTCGGCATGACGTTTTCGATAATCCTTTGGATGCCGTCCTGGGGCGGGATGATCAACGGTTTGATGACGCTGTCGGGTGCGTGGGACAAGCTCAGAACAGATCCCGTCGTGCGTATGCTTGTCGTTTCAGTTGCTTTCTACGGCATGAGCACATTCGAAGGCCCGGTGATGAGCGTGAAGACGGTCAACGCGCTTTCGCACTACACCAACTGGACCGTCGGGCACGTTCATTCCGGCGCGCTCGGCTGGGTGGGATATGTCAGCTTCGGCGCGCTGTACTGCCTGGTGCCATGGCTGTGGAAGAAACAAAGACTTTATTCAAATGCGCTTGTCGAATGGCATTTCTGGATTTCGACGCTGGGCATTCTTCTCTACATCACCTCAATGTGGGTGGCCGGCATCATGCAGGGTTTGATGTGGCGCGCCTATAACGACTTCGGTTTCCTTGAATATTCCTTCGTGGAAGCGGTACAGGCGATGCATCCCTATTACATCATCCGAGCGCTTGGCGGATTTCTCTATCTCACCGGCGTTCTGATCATGGCATACAATCTGTGGCGCACCGTTCGCAGCGTTCCGCAAGTGAGCGCTACGGCACAGCCCCAGCTCGTTGCGGAGGCTGTGTCGTGAACCACGAAGCTCTGGAGAAGAACTCCATCCTCCTGCTGATCGGAATTCTGATCGTCGTCGCCATCGGCGGCGCGGTGGAAATAGCGCCGCTCTTCTGGGTAAACGGAACGGTCGAGAAAGTGAACGGCATGCGGCCCTACACACCGCTCGAGCTCGAAGGACGCAACATCTATATCCGCGAAGGTTGCTATGTCTGCCATAGCCAAATGATCCGCTCGCTGCGTGACGAAGTGGAACGCTACGGGCATTACAGCCTTGCCGCTGAAAGCATGTATGACCATCCGTTCCAGTGGGGCTCCGAACGCACCGGCCCCGATCTTGCGCGCGTCGGCGGCAAATATTCCGACGAGTGGCAGCGCGCCCATCTTGAGGATCCCCGCTCGGTCGTTCCGGAATCGGTAATGCCGCCTTACAAATTTCTATCGATCACACCGCTCGACTATCGCGATATCGAAAAGCAACTGGAAGCGAACAAAGCCGTCGGCGTGCCCTATACCAAAGAGCAGATCGAAAACGCCAAGGCCGATCTCGAAGCGCAGGCCGATCCCAACAGCGACGGCGTGGAAGCCCTGCAAAAGCGCTATCCAAAAGCGCAAGCGCGAGATTTCGACGGCGATCCGAACCGCATCACCGAAGCCGATGCGTTGATCGCCTATTTGCAGATGCTGGGCACGCTGGTCGATTTCAAATCCTATCGCGCCGACGCACCGGAAAATCGGAGGTAGACGTGGAAAACTGGGCGTATGAGGACGTGCTGGCTTTCACCCGCAGCTGGGATGCCGTTTATTTCACTCTGATGTTCGCGGCGGCGCTTGCCTATGCGCTGTGGCCCTCGAACAGATCGAGATTCGATAGGGCCGCGCGCATTCCGCTCAATGACGACGGAGATGCGCTGTGAGCGACAAGAGGGAAATCGACCAGCATTCCGGTACCGAGACGACCGGCCACGAATGGGACGGGATCAAGGAATTGAACACGCCGCTGCCGCGTTGGTGGCTGGTTATTTTCTACGCGACCATCGTGTGGGCAATCGGATACTGGATTGCGATGCCCGCCTGGCCTACCATTAACGGCTACACGCACGGTCTACTCAATCATTCCCAGCGCGATGCGGTGACGGCTAATGTTCAGGCGCTCAAGATCGCGCGCCATGCGAAGGAAAAAGAATTGAGCGGCGCGACGCTGCAACAGATTCAATCCAATCCGGATTTGCAGCAATTCGCCATGGCTGAAGGCAAGGCCGCGTTCGGCGACAACTGCGCGCCATGCCATGGATCCGGCGGGCAAGGGGCGCGCGGCTATCCCAATCTGAACGACGATTTCTGGCTGTGGGGCGGCACGCTCAACGATATCCAGCACACGATCACCGTTGGCGTGCGTTCCACAGACCCGAATACCAGGCAATCGCAGATGCCGGCATTTGGCCGCGATGCAATCCTGAAGCCCGCGGAAATTGACGATCTGACGGAGTATATCGTTCACCTGTCCGGCCGTCCGGCCAATGCAGCCGCGATAAAGCGGGCCGCGAAACTGTTCGCCGACAATTGCGCCCAATGCCACGGCGCGCAGGGCAAAGGCGACCGTGCATTCGGCGCACCCAATCTGACGGATAATGACTGGCTTTACGGTCCGACGCGGGAAAACATTCACGACCAGATTTGGAACGGCCGCGGCGGCGTGATGCCGACCTGGGCGGGACGACTTACGCCCGAAACAATTAAATCGCTGGCGGTCTATGTGCACAGCCTTGGCGGAGGCGAATAAAGCGCTGCGATGGATGAGCGCGTCAAATTCACCTTGAACGGTACGCAACCCCTTCCGGCGATGGCGGCGGAAGGCGTTGCGCGCTCGGATGCGCTTGCCAGCAACAGCGCGGCGAACCGAAAGTTCTACAAGGCGCGGATACCGATTTACCCGAAACTGGTGCATGGCACATACCGCAAGATCAAATGGGCGGTGATGGCGGTCACGCTCGGCATCTATTACCTTTTGCCGTGGGTCAGATGGGATCGCGGCCCTTCCGCCCCGAATCAGGCAGTGCTTGTCGATCTGGCGCACCAACGCCTTTATTTCTTCTTCATCGAGATCTGGCCGCAGGAAGTATATTACATCACGGGACTCCTGATCCTTGCGGCGGTATCTCTGTTTCTCGTCACCGCCCTGTTCGGCCGCCTGTGGTGCGGTTATGCCTGCCCGCAAACGGTGTGGACCGATCTTTTCATCTACGTGGAGAATTTAATCGAGGGCGATCGCAGCGCGCGCATTCGTCTGGCGGCCGCGCCATGGTCGGCGGAAAAGGTCGCAAAACGTGTATCGAAGCACACGATCTGGCTTTTGATTGCGATCGCGACAGGCGGTGCATGGGTGTTCTATTTCACCGATGCACCCACGCTGGCGCAGCAGCTTCTCGCCATGTCGGCGCCGGCGACGGTCTATGCTGGTATCGGCATATTCACTTTTACGACCTATTCGCTCGGCGGGCTGATGCGCGAGCAGGTCTGCACCTACATGTGCCCGTGGCCGCGCATTCAGGGCGCGATGGTGGACAAGGAAGCGCTTGCCGTCACCTATCGCTATGACCGCGGCGAGCCGCGCGGTCCCCATAAGAAGGGACAGAGCTGGGAGGGCCGCGGGGCTTGCATCGATTGCAACCAATGCGTTGCCGCCTGCCCCATGGGCATCGATATCCGTGACGGGCTGCAGCTTGAATGCATAAATTGCGGTCTTTGTATCGACGCTTGCGATGACGTGATGACGCGCATCGGCTTGCCGAAGGGCCTGATCGCCTACGACAACGATGCCAATGTCAAACTCCGGCAACAGGGACGCAAGGCACGCTACCGTTTCGTGCGGCCGAGAACCGTTCTTTACGCGGTCGTGCTGGCAATTGTTTCGGCGATCATGCTGTTCGGCCTTTCGACACGGCACACGCTGGAGCTGGACGTGCTGCGCGACCGTAATCCCAATTACGTCGTTCTGGCGGATGGCGCTGTGCGCAACGCCTACACGCTGAAATTGATGAACCGGTTCGACAAGCCGCGCGATTTCCTGCTCTCGGTTTCCGGAATTCGGGCGCGTTCCGTAAATGTGATCGGGCTCGGCAATGTCACGCTGCCGGTAAAATTGAATGTCGAAGCCGACAAGGTGCGCGCCGTGCGTGTCCTTTTGACGGTTGCCAAACCTGACCTCACACCAGGCGAGCAACGGCTGACGTTTACCCTCAGAGATGCAGCCAATCGTGAGACTCGGGATGTTTCCGCAGTGTTCGTTGCCGGAGACGGCGAATGACCCGCGAAATAACCGGTCGTCAGGTTCTGATTTGGCTGGTCGGGTTCTTCGCGCTCGTCATGGCCGTAAACACGGTCTTTATTGCGGTGTCGCTGAAGACGTTTCGCGGCGAGGACGAGCAGAAACCGTATCTGCAGGGCGTGGAATACAACCGAACGTTGGCGCTGCGCGCCGAACAGGAAAAAGCCGGATGGCGTGCGGCCATCGGTGCGGTGCGCGAGGCGTCGGGTGCAGTGCGGATTTCCGTTTCACTTAAAAGGCCAAATGGCTCTCCTGAATCGCAGGTTGCGCTCAAAGGGGAGCTCCGCCACCCGGCGGACGAAAACAAGGATCGCGCCTTTGCGCTGACGGCAATTGGTCCCGACAGCTACCGTGCCGAGATTCCGGGTGTAAGCGCCGGAACGTGGGATGTGGTCGTTACCGCGCTGGATTCCAAACAACCGTTCGAAGCGAGCCGCCGCCTATGGGTGCCTTAACGCTTTCGCACGATCAAGAGTATCCCCTGCGGGATCTGAGTCGCTTCATCCGCAAGGATAGCGACGGAACGCAAACATTCGAGGCGGCAGTCGTGGGTGCGCGTTGCGCCAATTGTATCGCCAAAATCGAATCCGGCGTCGCTGCGCTGGAGGGTGTAAAACAAGCGCGACTTAATCTTTCGACCGGCAAACTGGCGGTGGCATGGAAGGGGCGCGCCGATCCCGCAGCGGTGCTGGCCCGCGTGCGTGCACTGGGATATCAGGCGCAGCCATTCGATATGGGCGCTGTGAAATCCGCCGGACAAGGCGAAGGAAAATTCCTCCTCCGCTGCATGGCCGTCGCGGGTTTCGGCACCGCCTTCGTCGTCGGACTTACCGACGCCGTCTGGTATGGCGGCGAAGACATGAGCGAGGCCACGCGCAATCTATTCTTCTGGCTTGCGGCCATTATTTCGGTCCCGGTTGCCCTATACGCGAGCCAGCCTTTTTTCCGATCCGCTTGGCGTGTGTTGACCGCGGGGCATACCAATATGGACGTCCCGATAAGCCTCGCCATCGTGCTGTCGTTGGGCTTGAGCATTTATCAGACGATTGCCCATCAGCAGCATACCTATTTCGATGCGGCGGTGATGCTGGCATTCCTGTTGCTGATCGGCCGCTACCTTGACTTTCACCTGCGCGATCGCGCGCGCGGGGCCGCGCAGCAACTGATTGCCATGCAATCCATGCTCGCGCGGCGCTTAAAGGCCGACGGCAATCTCGATACCGTTGCGGCGCGCGAACTGCTGCCGGGAGACCGCATCGTCCTTTCAAGCGGGGAGCGCGTGCCGGCGGACGGGACCACGGAAACTGAAACCGACGCAGACATTTCGCTTGTGACGGGAGAAACAACGCCTGTTGCGATCAAGCCGGGCGCTGTCTTGCGTTCAGGATCTGTAGTAATCGGGCGATCTACGGTCTTGCGAGTCACCGCGCGCGTGGAGGACTCGCTGGTTGCCGATCTGACGCGGCTGCTGGAGGCGGGCCAGCAATCGAAAGGCCGCTATGTGCGCCTCGCAGACAAGGCGGCGCGGGCCTATGTTCCCTTCGTCACCGGCGCCGCGCTTCTTGTCTTTGCCGTCTGGTCGATTGGTGGTGCACCGCTGACAACCTCGATCACGAACGCGATAACGGTATTGATTATCACCTGCCCATGCGCGCTGGGGCTCGCCGTTCCCGCGGTTCAGATTGTGGGAACCGGTCGTTTGTTCGAGCGTGGCGTGCTCGTCAAATCGGGAGACGCGCTGGAGCGGCTTGCAACAGTCGATATGGCAGTCTTCGATAAAACCGGCACGCTTACATTCGGCGAGCCGGAACTGCAGAACAAATCATCTATTTCGCCTGCCACGCTTCAGAACGCCGCGTCGCTTGCCCGAGCGAGCCGCCACCCATTCGCCCGCGCGCTTGCAAAGGCTGCCGGGGAAGGGCCAGTTGCCCTCGGCACAATCGAACAGCCTGGATTTGGCCTGGAAGCCAAGATTGGCGGAACGATCTGCCGTCTCGGAAGCGCTGCCTGGTGTGGCGCGGACACGGCATCGGAAGGCAGCGAGTTGTGGTATCGCGCCGGCGAACAACCCCCAGTGCGATTTGTGTTCCACGACAGTCCGCGGCCCGATTTGAAGAGCATGCTCGCGGCACTCGAGTCACGCGGCGTGGCCGTTGAAATGCTGACCGGGGACAGGGAAGGACCTGCAAGGGAAATCGCGCAAGCGGCAGGAATCGCAATCTGGAAATCTCGCGTCGGCCCCATGGAGAAAGCCTCGCATCTGGAAGAGTTGCGTCGCAAGGGCCGGAAAATCCTGATGGTGGGCGACGGATTGAACGATACCGGCGCGCTGGCGCTTGCAGACGTCTCGATGGCGCCGGGAACCGCCGCAGATATCAGCCAATTGGCGGCGGATTTCGTGTTGCGCGGCGACAGCTTGATGCCGATTGTTGAATCCATCGACGTTGCGCGAAAGGCGCGCCGATTGGTTAACCAGAATTTCGGATTCGCCGCAGTCTACAATGTGGCCGCAATTCCGCTCGCCATGCTCGGGCTGGTCTCACCGCTTTTGGCAGCTTTCATGATGGCGGGCTCCTCTCTCGCCGTGACGACGAACGCGCTCAGGCTTGCATCGGGAAAGGCAAAATGAGCGCGGTTGCGCCAATCATCGGTGCGGCCCTCATCTTGGGGCTTGGCGCACTCGTTTTGCTTTTGTGGTCGCTCGGCAGCGGCCAGTATGAGGATCTCGACGGCGCCGCCGAACGAATCCTGCTCGAAGACGATAACGACCGCGCCTGAACGTCTCACCGCATTTGATCCTGATCAACGATCGCAGAGCGGCTTGCGTGAAGATGCTGACAAATTATCGGGAGCATCGCACGTGACTGACACCGCAACACTTGAGAGACCGCAACCGGCCGCACGGCAAAAGGCCGAATACTTCGACGTCCTGATCGTGGGCGCGGGCATTTCCGGAATTGGTTCTGCGTATCATTTGAAAGAGCAATGTCCTGACAAGAGTTTCGTGATTCTGGAAGGCCTGGAAAGTTTTGGTGGAACGTGGTGGATGCACCGCTATCCCGGCGTGCGTTCCGATAGCGATCTTTACACGTTCGGATATCGCTTTAAGCCTTGGGTCGGCGCACCGATAGCGACTGCGGACGAGATTCTCAAATATATGGGCGAGGTGATCGAGGAGAACGATCTCGCCCCTCATATCCGTTATCGTCATAAGATCGTGTCGGCAAGTTGGTCCAGTAGAGACAACCTCTGGACCCTGGAAGTCATCCGGACCGACACCGGCGAGCAATTGCTGTTCACGACAAACTTCCTTTGGATGTGCCAGGGCTACTATCGCCATTCGGAGGGCTACACGCCGCAGTGGAAGGGAATGGAGAAGTTCAAGGGAAAGATCGTCCATCCGCAAACCTGGCCCGAAGACCTCGACTACAAGGGCAAGAACGTCATCGTCATCGGTTCGGGTGCCACCACCGCAACGGTGGTGCCGGCCATCGCCGCCGATTGTGCGCACGTTACGGTCTTGCAGCGATCGCCTACCTATTTCATTCCCGCGCGCAATGAAAATGATCTGGCAAATCAGCTGCGGGAGCTGGAAGTCGATGAAAAGTGGATTCACGAAATCGTCCGCAGGAAGATCCTGCGCGATCAGGATGAGTTTACGCGGCGCTCCATCGAGGAGCCGGAGGCAGTCAAGCAAGAACTGCTGGCGGGCGTACGTGCCTATTTGGGCCCCGACTACGACATCGAAACTCACTTCACGCCGAAATACCGGCCATGGCAGCAGCGGCTTGCCTTCGTTCCGGAAGGCGATCTCTTTCGGGGCATCGCATCCGGCAAGGCTTCGATGGTGACTGACGAAATCGAGACCTTTACCGAAAATGGAATCTTGCTGCGTTCGGGTAAAGAGCTGAAGGCGGACATCGTCATCACCGCTACCGGATTCAATTTAAGCATTTTGGGCGACATTGCGTTCACTGTGGACGGCAAGCCGCTCGATTTCGCCGATACCGTGACGTATCGCGGGATGATGTTCACTGGACTTCCAAATCTTGTGTGGGTGTTCGGCTATTTCCGTGCGAGCTGGACGTTGCGCGTCGATCTGCTGGGCGATTTTGTGTGCCGTCTCTTGAAGCACATGCAGAAAAAGAGCGCGAAGAAAGTCTCTGTCGCACTCAGGCCCGAGGACAAAAATATGCCGCTTCTGCCGTGGATGGATCCGCAGAATTTCAATCCCAACTACCTGATGCGCTCCATGCATCTTCTGCCCAAGCGCGGCGACAAGCCGGAGTGGCAGCACACGCAAGACTATTGGCGGGAGAGGAAAGAACTCCCAGAAATCAATCTGGATGACCCGGTATTTGTCTATGAGTAAGCCACTGAGAAGCAATCGCAAAATCCGGAAAATCGTTGCGCGATTGACATGGATCAACTTCTAAACGTGACGCAGGTGTCAACTATTTCCACGGCCAGAAGGGAGAAGATGATGGCTCAGGACAACACCGCCAGGATCGTCACCAAAGGCGACTGGAAAGTCACGATGACCCCCGACGATTGCTATCGCAATCCGATGGAAATTGCCTGGACTTTCGACTACGCGCTCGGGCGCGGCAAGGTCGAAGATCTTTACAAGCGGGCGAAACAGCAGCAGTGGGATTCCGACGAAATCCTGCCGTGGAACACGCAGGTCGATCCGTCCAAACCGCTGGTTTCGGATCGCGCATCGCTTTTCCACAAGATGCCGTTCTTCAACAAGCTGTCGAAATCGCAACGCGAAACATTCACTGCGCACTCGACCGCCCAACTTCTTTCGCAATTCCTGCATGGCGAACAGGGTGCGTTGATGACGGCGGCATGCGTGACGCACTCCGTCCCGGATGCGAAGGCCAAATTGTACGCGGCGTCGCAGACCA
Organism: Rhizomicrobium sp.; assembly: GCA_035548975.1. Classification (GTDB taxonomy): domain Bacteria; phylum Pseudomonadota; class Alphaproteobacteria; order Micropepsales; family Micropepsaceae; genus Rhizomicrobium. Next base: position 41,114 of record DASZRY010000001.1, on the reverse strand, counting down.
TGGACGAGGCACGGCACGTGGAGGTTTACGCCAAATATTGCGACAAGATAGCGATGGTCTACCCGATGTCGCCCTGGCTCAAGGCGATCATCGATGCGACGCTGAAATCGGACCGCTACGAAAAGGTGATGATCGGCATGAACATGATTGTCGAAGGGCTGGCTCTTGGCGCCTTCAGCAACATGTATCATTCCACCACTTGCCCGCTTTTGAAGGCCATTACTTACAACGTGATGCGCGACGAATCGCGGCATGTTTCCTTCGGATATGTCTATCTGGAACCGGTGATCGCGAAGCTCGACGAAGCCGCGCGTGAAGACCTCGCCGAATTCGCCTTCAACGCCATCAACATCATTGTGCAGGCAACGAGCATGGGCGAGGCACAGGGGCTGGCCAATCGAATGGACCCCGGCTTCATGGAAGTTCTGGCCAATGCGGGCATCGACGCGGATGATTTCTTCAAGGGGCTCGAAGAAGCCAAAGACATGGGCCTTTTGCAGGAACTGCCGCCCGGACAGGTGCATTCGCTGAAGGACCTGATGCTGCCGGCCATCGCGCGCGTCGGGCTCATTACTCCAGCCGTTCGCAAGAAATACGAGGAAGTGGGAATTCCGATCTTCGACGACCCGCGCATCCTCAATGCCATGGAGGGCGGTAATCCGCAGGCCATGGCGGCCGAATAGGCGCTTTCAATCCCCCTCCATCTAGCGCCTATCACTCTCCCGGTTCTGCTTCCGCAGAACCGGGAGTTTCTTTTTGAGTACATATTGCCCGGAACGCAGATCGTTCAAAAAGAGGAAGGGGCGGCGAATGCCCGCCGCCCCTGTCAGGCCGTCTGGGGTCGGCCTACCAGTTCTTGGTGATGCGGATGCCGAACAGCCGCGGATCGGTGACGAAGACGTTGGTCGTCAATGCCGAGTCGTCGGAGTTCAGAAACGCGCCTGTGATCGCAGTGGTATCGAGAACATTCTTGACGTAGGCCATTGCTTGCCAGCCGTCCTGGTTTGTGAAGATCAGGGCGAAGTTCAGGTTCGTATAGCCTTCCAGCTTGTCGTACTCGCTGTCGTTGAAAATTCGCCAGTAGGATCTCGACTGCCAGTAGAAATCGCCGTGCAGCGTTCCGGCCCAATCGGCGGACAGAGGCATTGTGTAATCGGCCGAGATGCTGGTGGTGAAGTGCGGTGAATTGGGAAGCTGATTGCCGCCGACGCTTTTCTCAAATCCTTCACCGCTGTTGGGCACGGGGCCGTAGTCCACGCCGTTGAACGTGTTTTGTCCGGTATAGGGATCGCCGGCTGTTCCCGCCAGCGGGTCGAAGCCTGGATAATTGGGAAACTGTACCGGATTCGGGTTCGGTGTGTACGGATTTGCCGTAACCGGATCGTAACCGCCTGCGGTCCCGGCAAGCAAACTTGAACCGCCGCCATAGGCCACGCCGCAGGCAACCGCGAGAGGCGAAGCAAACGGACTGGCCAGAATTGCGTTAATGACATAGGTCGGTAGAACACAGTTAGAAGTCTCTGTGATCGCCGGCTTCAACACGATCCAGCCGGGATGGCCTGCCGTCCGGTCCATCAAGTCGATTGCATACTGATTGTCGTCGAACGTCGCGTTTTCATAACCGCCGTTGAATCCCAGTTTCAGACCAGGAAGCGGCTCCCAGTTCGTCTCGATTTCGGCACCTCGGACCGTGGCATTGAAATTCAGGTTGATCGCCGTGCGGTCCACGATCTGCGAAATCTGATAGTCTTTGTATTTGTAGAAGAAGACATCCCCATTTACGGTCAGCCCGCCGTCGAGCAGCGTGTTCTTCGTGCCCACTTCGAACGCATTATTGTATTCCGGCTTGAACGTTGCCGGATGCGTCAGATTGCTGGGCGAACTGTAAAATCCGCCATCGAATGCAGGTAGCGGAATCACGCCCGGCGGATTGGCCCCGCCGCTTTTATATCCATGTGCATAGGATGCGTAAAAGAGCGACTCGTCGGTGAAATCGAGCTTCGGCGTCCAGTTTACGACGGCACGCCCGGTGAATTCCTTCCACTCCTGCTTGATCCTGTCGGTGACCACATAGCCCATGCCGTTCACCAGCGTCCAGCTCGGAATGACTTCGAAACTCTTCTTGTCGTCGGTATAGCGCAAGCCGCCCGTCAGTTTGATATCCGGGCTAACATTGTAGTACGCCTCGCCGAACAAGGCCCACGAACTCAAGCCTGCGGGATTGTTGCTGCGGAAATAGTTGTGGCCCTGCCCGTCTATGCTGCCGAGCGGATTGGGATCGACATAGGCGCACCCCAGTCCGAACAGCGCCGAGATTGCCTGCGGATCGGCCGGCTGCGGATCGCAGGAATTGGCGTTGACAGGATCGAACGGAATATGCGGTGCATCGGCGGGTGGCGGATCGCCACCGGCAAATGCCGCATTGAAAAATTCCGTCGTCATCGTGATGGCATTCGCGAAGACGTAGTAGTTCTCCCGCGTGTGATAGGTGAGATAGTTTCCACCCGCCACAAAATTGAACGGTCCGCTGAAACTCGAACTCATCCGGATTTCCTGGTAGAACTGGCTCGCGGTTTCCTCGGAAACGTCCTGTGCGATGAACCTGCTCGAACAACCGAGCTGCGGATCGCAATATTCGCCGTCCTGACCGACCAGCGTGTTTCCGCCCGGATCGCTCCAGATTCCGGCGGCAGTGTTGAAGCGGTTGTAGTCTTCCGTCGAATAGAGGGTGTCGCCGTTATAGCCGGTTTGCGAAGTCACCTTCAGATCGGGCGTGACATTGTAATCGACATTGAATTCATACGTATTGTTCCGCGCGCGGTATTTGGGATTGATCTGCGCGCTGATCTTGCGCAAATCGGGCGTTTGAGTGATCCCCCCATAGGGATCGTTGCCGAACGGCAGGTAACCCGTGAACGCCTCAAGCGCCAGGATGAACGGAATGCCGGAAGCATTCGGCGTTTCGTATGATTGCGGCGAATAAAGCGACTCCGCCTGGCATCCCTGCGTCAACCACATCGCGCCGAAATTGTTCACGTCGGGTACAATCGGGCCGCCGGGGCCGTCCACAACGGACGGCGGGTTGTCCCGCTTGCACAACTGCTTTGTCGAACGCATCCGGTCGTCGTCTTCCTGGAAATGTTCCCAGATGAAGGTGGCCGACAATTCCCGAATGGGATGTATCAACAACGACACACGTCCCGACCAAAGATCGCGTCCATCGATCGATTTGTCGGTCTCTTCATTGAAGGCATAGCCGTCGCGCTTCGTCCATTCGCCCGCGATGCGCAGATCGAGCATGTCACCCACAATAGGGATATTGACCATCCCCTCCAGCCGGCGGTTGTTATAATTTCCCACGTCCACGGAGGCGCGTGCCTCCCACTGGTCGCTGGGTTTTGCCGAAATCACATTGACGACGCCGGCGGTTGCATTTCGCCCGAACAACGTGCCTTGAGGTCCGCGCAGCACCTGCACGCTCTGGACGTCGAAGAATTCCTGCTCGAAGAAATGATTGCGCAGGAACGGCGTGTCGTTGAACGCCACGGCAACTGCGGGGTCTGTCGAAACCGAAATCGCCTGCGTGCCGATACCGCGGATCTGAATGTTGTATCCTGTGAAATTCGTCTTGGTGAAAGTGAGGTTCGGCACCTGTTTCACCAGGTCGGGCCCGCCCGCAGTCTGCGTCGAGGTAAGCTGTTCCTGGCTCATCGCGGTAATGGCGATCGGCACGCTCTGCACATCCGCGCCACCGAGTTTCGACGACGTAACGGTTACGGTTTCCACGGAAGCACGCGGCGCCATTGCCTGCGCCAATTGAATGTCGGGAATCTCGGATTGACTGTGCCGCTCTCGTACAATCCCGATCACGCCGGATTCATCCTGTTGCGAGGTGAATCCCGTACCGCTCAGGATTCGCGAAAGGGCCTCTCCGTCCGAAAGGTCGCCGCGCACGCCCTTCGTGCGAATTCCATGGACGGCCGCATTCGGAACCATCAGTTGAACGCCGGATTGTGCGCTATAGGACTCCAGCGCGGCATCGAGATCGCCGCCCGGAATATTGAAGGTCCCGGCCTGCGCAGGCGGTGCAACCGCGGTGAACATCGTCGTCGCGGCCAATATATGAAGATACCTGTTGCTCATCTTACCCCCTCTTCGATGACTCAATGCGTGATGACGACACGATCGGTGCCGTTCTTGACGTGAAGTCCCAGGAAGTTCTGCGCCATGCGGGCAAAACCATCGACGTCATTGGTTGGCAGCGTGGCGCTGATCGTGAGTTTTGCGACTTCGGGATCTGCGATCACAATCCGCCGGTCGTTGTATCGGTTGTATTCCGAGGCGACCTCGGCGAGCGTGGCGTGATGGAAAACGAGCACGCCCCGCTGCCATCCCAGCTGCGTCTGCAGAGTGTCGATATGCTCCTTCTCGATCCTGATAGAGCCCTCGGTGGCAAGCGCGACGTCACCCGGCTTCAGCACCGCAGCTTTGGCTGATGTTCCCGCCTCTCCCGCTTCCAGCCGCGCACTTCCCTCCAGCACGGAAACACGAATTCCACCCTGTTGCTCGCGAACAACGAACTTGGTGCCGAGATCGACCACACGATGGCCTTGGGCCAACACGATGAACGGCCGGGCCGCGTCATGACGCACTTCGAAAAACGCCTCGCCGCGCACCAAACGCACGACGCGGTTGCGGGCGTTCTTTTCGAGACGCAATTCGGAATTCGTGTTCAATTCGATACGCGTACCGTCCGCAAGCGTGATACGCTCATGCGCGCCAATCGGTGTCGCATAAGACCCCGTGCTCTCCCGCGCGGGAAATTTCCAGATACTCGCCCCTACTGCCGTAATCAAAACGGCGGCGGCCGCAATTTTGATTGGAAGTCCACCTGTTTTTTCCGGCTTGGCGGCCCTTAGCTGGCGAGCCATCGGCCGCAATGCGTTCAACCGGTTGGCGCGTTCCCACGCCGCTTCCAGACGCCAATAGGCCGTACGGTTCGCGAACGACTCATTAAGCCAACCGTCCAGCTCCGCCTGATCGTCATCGCTCCACGTTCCGACATCGTGCTGCTTGTAGAGAAATGCCGCAGCACGCGCGTCGGTCTCGTCGGCGGAACTGGGTGATGTCTGTTCGAGGCCGGTCAAGTCGACCTCCCCGTTTCGGCCGTATCCCGATACAGTTCTTCGGCGAGCGCGCGCATCCCTTCGGTCAGATGTTTTTCCACGGTCTTTTCAGCCGCGCCGGTGCGTTCGGAGATTTCGCGCACGGATAACCCTTCCACCTTGCGCATCACGATGGCGTTGCGGAAGCGTTCTGGCAGCTTGTCGAGAATGCGCTGCAGGCGCCGCAGCTCCTGTCGCGCGATAACCGTGCGGTCGGGCGTTGGTTCATCGATGGCGATGTTGAGGTCTTCTAGGTTCTCCGCCTGGTCGATAGGTACCACCTGCTCGTGGCGCACCCGGTCGATCAGAAGATTGCGCGCAATCTTGAAAACGAACGGCCGCGTGGCGCGTGGAAGCTCCTGCTGCGCCGCCAGGCAGACGCGCATGTAGAGGTCCTGGCGCAAATCCTCGACGTCGGATTTGCTGCGTCCACCGCGACTCAAATATTGAATCAACACGGCCTCCAGCGGCAGCACTTCGCGAACAAACCAGGCCTTGAGCGCGTCCATTCCCGGCGCATCGCCGATGCGCGGCAACGCTGGTTCTCCCGCCTCTGTTTTTGGCCTGTCTGCCATCCCTTGGGCACCCTGCCTTTCGGGGTTTACGGCTATGTCCACATCCCTAACCACGGATCGGCGGGCAAAATCCCTCCGGGATTTTTGGAAATTAAATTGCGCCGCCGCCTACCGGCGCTTGAGCAGGCGCCGCAAGTCGGAAAGATCGCGGGTATTGAGCACGTCGGAAGGTTCAAGCCAGCCCCGCCTGGCCTGATCCACACCATAACGCATATAGCCGAGCGTTTCAGGCGTGTGTGCATCGGTCGAGATCGCAAGTTTCAGGCCGAGCTGTTTGGCCATGCGGCAATGCACGTCGGACAAATCCAGCCGCGCCGGCTGGCCGTTCACTTCCAGATGGCATCCACGCTCGAGCGCAGCTTTCATCAACCTCTGTATATCGAGCTGACAGGGCGCCCGTTCCTCCAAAAGCCGGCCGAATGGGTGGGCTATGATATTGACGTGAGGGTTGTCCATCGCGCGAATCATGCGATCGGTCTGGGCCTGCGCATCGAGATCGAATTTCGAATGTACTGCGGCGACCACAAGATCGAGATCTTCGAGAATGCCGTCCGGCAGCGCGAGCGATCCATCCGCCATGATATCGACTTCCGCCGACTTCAAAATTTCGATGCCACGCAGCTTGCCGTTGAGCCTGTCGATCGCTCGCATTTGGGCTGCAAGCCTGCGCGTGTCGAGGCCATGCGTTATGCCGATGTGTTTGGAATGATCGGTGATGGCGATATAGCGATAGCCGAGCTCTTTCGCCGCTTTCACCATTTCTTCAAGAGTGGCTTCGCCATCGCTCGCATCGGTGTGAACGTGAAGATCGCCCTTTATGTCCTCCATGCGGATCAGTTCGGGAAGCTGTCCGAGTTTTGCAGCCTCTAGCTCTCCCTGGTTTTCACGCAATTCAGGCTCGATGTAGGGAAGTCCCACTTGCGCATATACGTCCTTCTCGCTGCGCCCTGCGATCCATCTCTTGCCGCGAAATACGCCATATTCATTGAATTTGAGATGGCGCTTCAGGCCCAGCGCCCGTATTGCAATGTTGTGCGCCTTGGAACCCGTGAAATAAACGAGCGCTGCGCCATAGCTGCGCTCCGGCACCACCCTTAGATCGATCTGGATGCCAGATCTCAGCTTGACAGAAGCGCGCGTCGATCCTTTCGCGAGAACCTCTTTCACTTCCGAATAGGAAACGAACTTCTCGATGACTGTCGCACTCCTGGCGCACGTCACGAGAATATCGAGATCGCCCACCGTTTCCTTTCGGCGGCGATAGCTGCCCGCCACCTGGGCCTTGTCCACGCCGGGTATCGCCTTGAGATAGGCGACAAGAGACTCCGCGATATGTTGCGCGTCGGAGAGCTTGTAGCGATGGTGCTCGGTCAATTGCTGTTCGACGTTCTTCAGGATATTGGCTTCAATCCTCGGGCCGAACCCCGGGAGTTCCTTCAAACGGCCCTTGCGCGCAGCCGCGGCAAGATCCTTCAGCGATTTGATTTTCAGAAGACGATAAAGCGTCTTGACGCGATGCGGCCCGATTCCCGGTACTTCGGTAAGGTCTGCCAACGCGATCGGCATTCGATGTTTGAGCTTTTCCAGTTCTGCGAATTGCTCGGTGGCGACGATGTTCGCAATCTTGTGGGCCAGGTCCTCGCCGATGCCCGGAAGTTCTGCGAGATCGGCGCCCTCCGCCAGCATGGCCGGAATATCGCGCGGCAAATTCTCGATCGTTCGCGCTGCGTTTCGATAGGCACGAATCCGGAAAGGATTGGCGCCTTGAATCTCCAGAAGCACCGCGTAACGATCGAACAGCTTTGCAATCTCGGGATTGTGAATCGTCATGCGGGGATACTGTCACCGCCCGGGCGCGCCACTTTGCGATTCATCAAATCAAGTACCGCGAGGAACCCAATCGTCCCCGACCTTTTCGTAAGACCGCTTTACCGCCGACCACGCGATTTTGTGAGAGCGGATTTCCCGATCCGCCTCACCGGCATGGGCCTCAAATGCGTGGTTGAACGCCTCGCGATAGATGCTTTGGGCATGCGCGGGCAAATGATGGCGCACCGAAATGGGTAACTCCGCATTGGTCTGATAGGGCACGTTCGTCTCCGTCAGCCGGCGTGGAATTTGTGCACGCGCGGCAGGCGGTTTCTGTGATTTCGATCAATTCCAGGTTTAGGCGGAGGCAACCAACCTTCGGTAGAGGTGCCACGTCGCATGGCCAAGCACGGGCAGTACGACGACAAGCCCTACGAACAGCGGAAGCGAACCCAGCACCAGTGCCCCGGCGACAATCATCCCCCATATCGCCATCGGCAGGACGTTGGCTTTTACTGCGCGCACCGAGGTGCGCACCGCGGTGTCGAGGCCAACATCGCGATCGAGCAGCAGCGGAAATGAAACAATGCTGACCGACATTGCAAACAGCGCAAAAAGGAACCCTGCGCCCACGCCGGCCGCAATCATAATCTGACCCGGTGCAGTGAAAAACACGTCGTGCAGGAACGATCCCAGCGATTGCGGCTGGGCCGGCCCAAGCGTGGCATTATAGATAAGCCAGGCCACGGCAACCCAAACAAGGAAGGTTACGATCAGTAATAGACCCAAGACCGAAATCGCTCCCACTGCGGGCGCGCGAAACACGTCGAACGCATTTGTCCATTTCGCTTCGATGCCCTGCTCGCGCAGACGGCTCATTTCATAGAGGCCGACCGCGGCGAACGGTCCGATGATCGCGAACCCGGAAGCAAGCGGGAAGAGAAGCGGCAGCAGATCCATGCCAAATGCCAGCCGCGCGAACACAAGTCCGAGCACGACATAGATCACGCACAGGAAGATCACGTCGGTGCGATAGGCCTGAAAATCCGCAAAGCCCTGCTTCAGCGACTCCGTGATATCGGCGAAATGGATGTGGCGCACTGCAGGGGCGGGAGAGTGGATGGTTTCCTGGATGTGATGCAGGGAATCGGTCGCGTAACGCACGGCATTGGCGGCATTCACCAATTGCGAACCGCTCCACTCGATGGGGTTTCTGATGGTCATAAGCGTTCCTCCCAAAGCGTTTGCTTTCGGGATGCGGGAATCGCTGCTGGCCAGGCGGCCGAACTCGCCGTCGGTCGCGAGAAACCCGCAACCTTCGTGATGGAACAACTATACGCCCGCTGGTTCAGTTATGGAAAAAAGGGTCGCTCGTCTGCTGGCTATCCGGCGGGCCATAGGTCTTCATCGGTCCCATCGGGTTCGACGGATCGGAATTCGGGCCGAATGCGCCGGGTGCGAACATGTTCCGACCGGCATATCCGCCGGAATTGCCGGAAACGCTGAAGTGCCAGGAACTCTTGTCGTCCTTCTTGTCATCCGGTGTTTGGATGAGCGCCGCCGAATTGGGCGTACTTGCAGTTTGCGCATTGGGGAGCATCAGCGCGTCCAGCGCCATTGACGGCGAGGAAATCGTCACGATGGAAAGGCCGCAGGCAGCCCCGATAAAAATCTTGCGAAGCATACAAACTCCTCCTCGGCGGTCTGCAAGCGCGGACCTATGGACTCAGATTAGCAGAGCAACCTCCCGAGCGGCTATCCCGCAGGTGAAGTTTCCGCAATCCGTGTTGTCGGCAGCTACTGGGCCGGAGAGGGAGCTGGGGCCGCCGATGGGTCTGCGGCCGGGGCGGCCGGCACGGGAGACTGCGGCTCTGGCTCCGGGGTGGAGGCCTGCGGCTGTGGCGGTGCAGGCGTCTGAGCCTCTTCGGGCGGCGGCGCGGTCGTTTGCGCAGGCTCCGGGGCCTGGGCCTCGACCTTTTCCGGCGCTGTGGCGGGTGGTGAGGCGGGCTCCGCAGTGTCTGTGGCGGCTTCGGGGGCTGCAGTCTCGGGAGCAGGTCCCTCTGGCAGACCAGCGGGCAGCTGCAGCGAGCTGGCCAGCACCCACCCCTTCATTGCCGGCATGCCGTTCGCCGCATCGATATCGATGTGTATCCAATTCCCCTTACGCTCGCCCGGCGTGACAAGCTCGCCCTCCTTCAATGTGGTGACGATTTCGTCCGAGGTCGAAGGACCTGAGCGCACATTCATCGTGCGCAGCATCGTGGCCTTTGGCAGCACGGGCTTCTGCGGCAAGGACGCGGGCGCCGCTTTCGGAACAGGCTGCTGCGACATTGCGGCGACATCGCTTCCCGAGGACGATGGCAAGAAGAATAGTGCGATGACGGCAACGAGGGCTGCAACGCCGGCCGCCGCGCCTGCCATGATCCAGGTGGTGTTGTCATTCTTTGCGCGGTCGGCCTTGCGGCGCTCGATGAATCCCCCCTTGATGATCTTCGTATCGGTGGGGCTGACGGCATCCACAGAACCGGCGCTGGCCAGCAATTGATACGCATCCATCGCCAGACGGTCGAGCGCCTCGTCGGCGGCATGGCGCGCATCGACGATGGGCGCTCTCGGCGGCGCATAAGGAGCGTTCTGCGGCGGCGGCGCGAATTCCGGCATTGGACGGTCTTCGGCAATCCCCGCGATATCGACGCTGACGGCTTCTTCCGGCGCGCGCACGGGCGGCAATCGGCCGGAACGTCGCTCTGCTTCTAGCGATTCCTGCAACGCCTTGCGGGATTCTTCCTGCCATTCGGCGCGTGCTGCAGCCAATCGCGAAGCTTCCGCGGACTTCCATGCCTTCTGCGCCTTGGCAAGTTCGGCTTCTGCCTGTTTTTGCCAACGCTCGTAGGACCGTTCGGCAAAGAGACGGGCCTGCGCGAGTTCTTCGTCGCGTTCCGCAAGCTGCTTTTCGAGCGCGGCGACCTCGCCTTTCACGCGGCGCACCTGGATGTCTTCGTTCTCTCGCAAATCGTCGAGCTGGCGCTCGGTGGCATTGATGCGGGCGATGGCCTGTGTGAGTTCCAGTTCGCGGTCGGCTAGCGTGGCTTCGATAACCGCGGAGTGTTCCCGCAATTTGCGAAGTTCGGCCTCTGCTTCCTTGCGCGCTATCTCAGCCTCCGTGAGCGCGGAGCCTGCCTGTTCGCGCATCCGCTTCTCGACAGCAGCGGCACGCGCGTTTTCTTCGGTTCGCCACGCTTTCTCAGCATTGATAAGATTGGCTTTGCTTTCTTCGCGCACGCGCTCAATGGTGGCGCGCGCCTCGGCCAGAGAGGCGTCGCGTTCGGAGAGCCTGGTCTGTGCGATGGTGAGTTCTGTGCGCAGACGCGTCAGTTCGAGTTCGCTCTGATCGCGGGCCGCCTGGATCTGCGCGCGCGCCTCAGACAGCGCGCTTGACGATTTCTGCTGCCACTGGGATTCGGCGGCGGCAAGGCGATCGGCTTCCCGCGCCTTCCAAACCGCTTCGGCTTTTGCAAGCGTCGCATCGGCTTCCGCTTTCCAGCGCTCGCGTTCCTTCGCAAGTTCGGCTTTGGCTTGCGCGTGCGCTTCTGCGATCGCTTTGGCGGTCTTTTCCTGCCATTGCGCCTGGGCGGCGGCGAAGCGCTCCGCTTCGCGCGCCTTCCAGCTCTGCTCGGCCTTGTTCAGAACGGCTTCCGCGTTCCGCCGCTCGCTTTCCTGCGCCTCGCGTATCGCGACCTGTGCCTGTGCCAGCTCCTTTTCCCGCTCGATGAGTTTGACCTGGAGCGTGGATGCCTGATCCCGCAGGCGCCGCAATTCGGAATCGGTTTGCTCGCGGCCGGACTTCGACGTCGAGTGGGATTGCGCCAACTCCTTTTCGCGATTGGCAAGCTTGGCCTGTGTTGTGGACAACTCCTCGCGCAGGCGGCGCAATTCCGCTTCGCCCTGATCGCGCCCGGGTTTGGAGTTGGACAGTGCTTCCGCAACGGCTTTCTCCGTCAGTTCCTTCCAGCGCGCTTCGGCGGCCGAAAAGCGAGCCGCTTCTGCTTCCTTCCATTCTTTCTGCGCCTTTGCGACGGCGGCTTCGATCTCCTGCCTGCCCTGCGGAGCCGCTTTGGGGCCGGACGCCCGCATCTGCGCAATTTCCGCGTCGCGCTCGGCAAGCAGATTTTGCATTGCCAGCAATTCGTCGCGCAGGCGCCGCAACTCGATCTGATCGCCATGCTCGCGCATCGCGCGGGAGGAAGCGCGCGTCTTTTCCACCTGGGCTTCGGTGTGCTCGCGCCACTTGGCTTCGGCCGCCACGAAGCGCCGCTCTTCGGCCGCTTTCCACTCCTTTTCCGCGCGCGCTATGGCTGCCACGCTTTCCTGCTGCCAGCGGATGCGTTCTTTCTCGATATCGGCGGCGCCGGATTTCTTTTCCTGCTCGGCCTGCCAGGCGCTCCAGCTCCGTTCGAGATTTGCGGCCGCCTCGGCTTTGACCTTGGCGATCTTCTCGTCCATCTCGACCTTCCAAGCCGCGCGTGCGGCGGCGAGTTCAGCCTCGAAAGTTCCCGGCGGCAATTTACCGTTGGCGCTGTTCTTGGAACGAATTTCGTTCAATTCCGCTTCGCGCAGCGACAGTGTGGATTTCACGCGCGTCAATTCTTCGATCAGGCGGCGCAGCTCATCATTGCTGATGTTCGCGAGATCTATTTCGCCGAAATTCTCTTCCTCGCCGAATTCCACGGTGATTTCCTTCACCGCGATGGTCGAAGCGTCGCCGTCATCGAGGCTGATCACACGCACCGATAGAACCGGCCGCGGATCGGTGCCTTCGGGAGCGAGATATTCGAGATCCTCCAACTCGTCCATCATCAACGAGTAGGAACGGTCGCCATTGTTGCGGCCCGCGGAAAGGCGTGCCTGGATCGGCAGCTTCTCGACCCGCACCGAGAGCCGCCCGCGCTTCTTGAAGGGCTGCAGCAACGGCAGCAGATCGAGAGGCACGCTGCGCATTTCGTCTTTCGCAGTGGACGGCGCGCGCGCAAGCGCGCCCACTTCAACGTGGCGTGACGTCTTCTTGGCAAACTTCGTCGCGCGCTGCGCCATTGCGCAAAAGCCCCAGTTCTGCCCGCGAGTTGTCCGCGGCCGCTGCTCCATCCTGCTACAAAATGCGATGCCAGCCGCTTACCGGGTACGCTGAGATTTGTTGAAAGTTTTAGGGATTTACAAACCAGTAACGATTGCAAGCTTGCTGGTCTGTATGGTTATCCGTTTTCCGCCAGCACCTGCCCCGCAAGATATAGCGACCCGCATATCAAGATACGGGGTGCGGGTTCCGAAGGCCGCGACCTTGCCCAGGCGTTTACCTGCATCATCGCGTCTTCGAGATCGTCGGCGGGAGAGGCTTCAAGCCCTGCCTCGCGCACTGCGTCGTAAAGCGCACCCGATCCCTGGCTTGCGGCCTCGCCTTCTATGGGAACAGTCGTGACATGTCGCGCCAGCCCCTGGAACGCTGAAAGATATCCAACCGCGTCCTTCGTGCGCAGCATTCCGCAAATCAGATAAAGCGGCCGCTCCGCGCGATCTTCGAGATCGGCGATAGCGCGTGCGAGAGCCTGCGCCCCGTGCGGATTGTGTCCTCCATCCAGCCAGACTTCGGAACCCTTGGGCGCAAGATCGATGAGCGGCCCATGTGTCAACCGCTGCAACCGCGCCGGCCATTCGACGGTTCTCAGACCTTTCTCAATCGCCGCGTCTTCGCCCCAACCTTTGTTGGCGTGGCGTAGAGCTGCAATGGCTGTCGCCGCATTTTCAATTTGATGCCGGCCGATCAACTTCGGCAGCGGTAAATCCAGCAGCCCATCCATATCCTGATAGACCATGCGCCCGTGTTCCTGATGCGCAAAGAAATCCTGCCCGAACGCGATCAAGGGCGCATCCAATGCATCCGCGCGGCGCGTGATGACATCTCGCGGGATGTCGTCCTGCGCGCCTACGATCACCGGAATCCCACGCTTGATGATGCCCGCCTTTTCCGCCGCAATATCGGCAATCGAAGTGCCGAGGAATTCCGCATGATCCAGTCCGACCGGCGTGATGATGGCGGCTTGCGGATTTGCAATCACATTGGTGGCGTCATACTTTCCGCCCAATCCCACTTCCAGCACCAGCGCGTCGGCCGGATGCCGCGCGAAAGCGAGAAATGCCGCAGCGGTCGTGATTTCGAAGAACGTAATGGGCGCTCCGTCATTCACACTCTCGCATTCCGCAAGCGTGGCGGAAAGCTCCTCTTCGGTGATGAGACGTCCCGCCAGGCGAATACGTTCGTTGAATTGCACCAGATGCGGCGAAGTATAAACATGCACCTTCAGGCCTTGCGCTTCCAGCATTGCGCGCGCAAACGCGCAGGTTGATCCCTTCCCGTTTGTTCCCGCCACATGAAGGATTGGCGGCAACCGCAATTCGGGATGTCCGAGATCGGCGAGCAGGCGCTGTATGCGATCCAGCACAAGATCGATCTTCTTGGGGTGCAGCGACAGCAGGCGTTGAAGGATCAGGTCGCTTTCGGCGGCCACGCTCATGCGCGCACGCGAAGCGCCGTACCCGTTACGGTCTGCGCGGGCTGGCGCGATTTGGGCTTGGGCTTCTTCATCAGAATGTGGACAAGGCGCGAAAGCGTGGCGCGCATCTCATGGCGATGCACGACCATATCCACCATGCCGTGATCGCGCAGATATTCCGCGCGCTGAAATCCTTCCGGAAGCTTCTCGCGGATCGTCTGTTCAATCACGCGCTGCCCCGCGAAGCCGATCAATGCACCGGGCTCCGCAAGCTGAATATCGCCCAGCATCGCATAAGACGCGCTCACTCCGCCGGTCGTAGGATCGGTGAGTACGACGATATATGGCAGCCGCGCCTCGTCGAGCATATCGACCGTAATGGTCACGCGCGGCATTTGCATCAGCGAAAGAATGCCTTCCTGCATTCGCGCGCCGCCGGAGGACGAATAGAGAATAAACGCACGGCGCTCGTTCACTGCGGCCTGCATTGCCTGCACCAGAGCCTCGCCGACGGCCATGCCGAGCGAGCCGCCCATGAAATCGAACGGCTGCACTGCGATCATCACAGGAAGACCGTCCAGAGTGCCGCGCGCGGCTACCAAAGCATCCTGCCGTCCGGTCTTGGCGCGTGCATCCTTTATGCGGTCCGAATAACGCTTCTCGTCTCGGAATTTCAGGGGATCGGCAGCAACAGGCGGCTGCGGAAGCTCTTCATAGGAGCCGGCATCGAACGTCCACGCAAAACGTTCCTTCGGGCCCACGCGCATGTGAAATCCGCACTGCGGGCACACGTAAAGTGCAGCTACGAGATCCTTGTGAAAAATCATCTCGCCGCAACCCGGACATTTGGTCCAGAGGTTTTCCGGCGTCTCGCTGCGCCGGGCGATCCAGCTCTTGATCTTCGGGCGAACGAAATTTGCGATCCAATTCATGCGCTCACTCTAGCACAGGTCAACCGCGCGCTGCATGCACCGCGTTGGCAAGCTTCTGACAGAAATTCAGCGTCTCGGAGACAAGAGTCTCACGGTTTCCACCGTTCGCAGCATGTTTCTTCACGAGATCGACAATGGCCGACCCCACCGCCGCACCGTCGGCAAAGCGGGCAATGGCCTGGGCCTGCTCCGGCGTCTTGATGCCGAAGCCCACCGCGATTGGCAGACCGCTTTTTTCCTTCAACCGCGCAACCGCCGCGCGCACATCGCTTTCGGTGAAACTCTTCGTGCCCGTTACCCCCGCGATGGAGACATAATAGAGAAATCCGCTTGCGCCATCGAGTACGGTCGGAAGCCGCTTGTCGTTCGTCGTCGGCGTCGCCAGACGCACGATATCGAGCGATTGCGCCTTCGCCGGCACGCGCAGCACTTCGTCTTCTTCCGGCGGCAAATCGACAGTGATGAGCCCATCGGCGCCGGCTTCCGCGGCGTCTTTCGCAAATCGTGCCGTTCCATAGGCATGGATTGGATTGTAATAGCCCATCAATGTGATCGGCGTCTTCTGGTCTTGCCTGCGGAAACGGCGCACAAGCTCAAGCACCTTCACCACCGTCGTGCCTGCCGCGAGCGCACGCAAGCTCGACGCCTGTACCGAGGGGCCATCCGCCATTGGATCGGAAAACGGCACGCCAAGTTCAATCAGGTCGGCGCCCATCGCAGGAAGCTTCTCGAGAATCCGAAAGCTCGTCTCGAAGTCGGGATCGCCCGCCGTAATGAACGGCATGAACGCCGCGCGATTTGCGCTCTTCAATTCTTCGAACCGTCGGGCAATCCGGCTCATTGCCTTTCTCCCAACGCTTTCGAAATCAGGGCTTCTAGCGTTTCCAGTTCTTGTGAGGACCATCGATCCCAGTTGATCTGCATTGAATCGGTAACTACCTGGAGCTCAACGAGCTTAAATCGCTGAGTGTGATGCTTCTCACTCTTATCGAACCAGTCCAAATCGGCCTCGTCGCCTTCAACGGACTTTACAGTCATTTGAGGACCACCCGATTTCAGCTTCACAACATCACCGGGCAGTATTGAGTCTGGAGATCGATTCATATCTTTTCACCCAGCGCAGCAGCAGCGGTAAACACGTCCTTGTCGCCGCGTCCCGACAGCGTGACGACAATCACCTTGTCCTTGCCCATCTCCGGAGCCACGCGCATGGCGTGCGCAATCGCGTGAGCGGATTCGAGCGCGGGGATGATGCCCTCGAACCGGCTCAACGCCACAAAAGCGTCCATCGCTTCCTTGTCGGTCGCCGAAAAATACTTCACCCGACCGATATCTTTCAGCCACGAATGCTCCGGTCCTACGCCCGGATAGTCGAGGCCCGCCGAAATCGAATGTGCTTCGAGAATTTGCCCGTCCGCGTCCTGCAACAGATAAGACCGCGCGCCATGCAACACGCCCGGCGAGCCTTTGGAAATCGTTGCCGCGTGGCGCGGCGTATCGGTCCCCTCGCCCGCGGCTTCCACGCCATGGATTTCCACGTCGTTGTCATCAAGAAACGGATGGAATGTCCCGATCGCGTTCGACCCGCCGCCAACACAGGCGATCAGCAGATCGGGCTGGCGCTTCTCCACTGCAACGATCTGGGAGCGTATTTCATTGCCGATCACGCATTGGAAATCGCGCACGATTTGCGGATAGGGATGCGGTCCGGCTGCACTGCCGATGATGTAGAACGTGTCATGCACATTGGCGACCCAATCGCGCAATGCCTCGTTCATTGCGTCCTTCAGCGTCTTCGAGCCGGAGGTGACGCCGCGCACTTCCGCTCCAAGCAGGCGCATACGGAACACGTTGGGTTTCTGCCGCTCGATATCGACCTCGCCCATATAGACAACGCATGGCAGACCGAACCGAGCCGCGACGGTCGCCGTCGCCACGCCGTGTTGGCCCGCGCCCGTTTCCGCGATGATGCGCGTCTTGCGCATGCGGCGGGCAAGCAGAATCTGCCCGATGCAATTGTTGATCTTGTGCGCGCCCGTATGGTTGAGGTCTTCGCGCTTCAAATAGATCTTCGCCCCGCCCAGATGCTCGGTCAGCCGTTCGGCAAAATAGAGCGGGCTTTCCCGCCCGACATAATTCTTGAGCAAGCCATCGAGTTCGGCCTGGAAATTGGGATCGCGCCGCGCTTCCTCATAAGCCTGTTCCAGATCGAGGATCAGCGGCATCAGAGTTTCGGCGACGAAGCGCCCGCCATAGGCGCCGAAATGCCCGCGATTGTCAGGTCCGCTGCGATAGGAATTGGGCGTTGTCATGCGGCCGCTCCGGCGAAATGGGCGTTGCGCGCGGCCGCAACGAAAGCCTGGATCATGTCTGCGTTTTTCACGCCGGGCGCTGTCTCCACGCCGGACGACACATCGACTCCCGGCGGATTCGAAGCGGCTACCGCACGGGCTACATTTTCCGCATTGAGCCCGCCCGCCAGAAACCATGGCCGCGAAATCGTCCGTGAACGGAGCAACTGCCAGTCGAAGGCCACGCCATGCCCGCCCCCACGTTCCGCATTTGCAGGCGCCTTCGCATCGAACAAGAGCATGTCGGCCGCATCTTCATAAGCTGGAAGCGCGCCAAAGTCCGACGCATCGGCGATCGGCAGAGCCTTGATGATGGGTAACCCGAACTTCGCGCGCAATTCGCTCACGCGCGCCGGACTCTCTGCCCCGTGGAGCTGCAGAAAATCGGGCACGGTATTGTTCACGGCGTGCAGTACATCCTCGTCATGCGGATCGGCCATCAGCACAACCAGCCGCAACCGTCCCCGCAATCGCTGGGAAAGCGCCCGCGCCGCATCTGGCGTTAAATGGCGGGGCGATTTGGGGTGAAACACGAGGCCGGCAAAATCGGCGCCCGCGCGCGCAGCTGCGTCCGCCGCTTCGACGCTGTTAATTCCACAGATTTTGACCATCAGAGCCATGGGGCGGGCCTTATCGCCCGCGCCCCGCCAGGAAATCAAGGAATGGACAGGTCTTCCGCTATGGCATGGGCGGCAGCCGCGGGATCCTTGGCCCCCGTTATCGGCCGGCCGATCACCAGAATATCAGCCCCGGCCTTCACGGCCTCGCGCGGGGTTACGACCCGGCGCTGGTCGGCGATATCGGCCCCGGCAGGCCGGATACCTGGGATCACCAGCAGAAAATCGGGTCCGCACGCCGCGCGGACCTGCGCGATTTCGTGGGCGGAGCAGACAACGCCGTCGAGTCCCGCCACCTTTGCCAGGGTCGCAAGTTTGACCACCTGATCCGTTGCCGGCCACATCTGACCGACCATCTCGAGGTCGCCATCTTCCAGGCTGGTCAAAACCGTGACGCCCAGTACTTTCGGCCTGGATTCGGATTCGGCGGCGGCATTGCGTGCCGCATGCATCATGGCGAGGCCGCCTGAGGCATGAATGTTGAACATCGCCACGCCCAGACTTGCAATGGCGCGCGAGGCGCCCAAAACCGTGTTCGGAATGTCGTGGAATTTGGTATCCGCGAACACCGGCAGTCCGATTTCCACGATTTGCGCGACCGCATCCGGACCGAGTGCGGTGATGAATTCGAGGCCTACTTTCAGCCCGCCGACATGCGGCTTGACCGCCTGTGCAATTTCGAGAGCGCGGCCCAGATCGGGTGTATCGAGCGCTACAAAGATGGGGTTCTCAATTCTCGCAGGGTGCATGGCCAGCGTCGTAGTCTGCCCGCGCGCCCGCTGCAAGCTGACGCTATGACTTGTTCAGACGCTCGCGAAGTTCCTTGCCGGTGCGAAAAAACGGCGCGCGCTTTTCCTCAACCGTGACGGGTTCACCGGTGCGCGGGTTACGGCCCTGTCTCGCAGGCCGGACCTTCACCGAGAAGGCGCCAAAACCGCGCAATTCGACGCGATGGCCTTGGGACAAGGCCTTCGTGATCTCGTCAAGCACGGTGGACACGATCCGTTCGACGTCGCGGTGATAGAGATGCGGGTAACGTTGCGTGAGCTTCGCAACAAGTTCCGATTTGATCATCCCCCAGGCCCCGGCCGGGCACCCCTCCTGTGGAATCGGCCAATGGGCCGCTTCCAGATGCGAATTGTTGTCAGAGCATACCGGGGGCGTCAATGGAAGCCCCTGTATCGCCAGTGCTTTTTTCACGCTGTGGCCGAATTCACGCAATCGCGGGGGCTGGCGCACCCTTGAATCTGTTGGAAAATTTCCGACCGCTGAAGACGGTGAGCTCCCCAGATATTGTGGGACCTCGAACTGTCGCTACTTCTTCTGGCCTCGCCCACGAACCGGCCAGGACAGATATCATCCCCCAAAAGCATCATGGCCCGACGGACAATGTCCGCGGGCCACGAGGCTTGCCCCCAACTTATGTTGGTTCAGCGCCGGCGGCGTTTGGCGGCAATGCCTGCCAATCCCGCGCCGAGAATGAATAGCGATGCGGGCTCCGGAATCGGAGCTCGAGGAGGATCGACGACCGCAAACACGAAGTCGTTGTAATCGTAATCGCCGTGGAGGCGATCTTCGAACCCAATATATCTGACAATTCCGTCGGATGTGAGGATTGCCGCGATCGCATCGGCTGCAGCTTTCGGAATGCTGAACACACCGAGGTCGGTATAATTCGTTGAAATCTTGGCGTGGTAGTAGCCGTCCGAGCTCGTATTTTCGGTATCGAACGTATTCGGGACCGTAATATCGCGCAGCTGGAAGACGAGATCTCCGCTCAGGGTTCCGAGGTCGACCGTATCGCCTGCATGAGCTGCGGTGCAGCTCGATGTCGTGTGGTTGCAGAAAATGTTCTGCAGACCATCAACGAGGGACAGATAGCTGGTGTCGCCGGCATCGGATCCGATGAAAACCAACTGGACATTGCCGTTGACCGACAACGCCTCAGGAGCGGTAGTGACCGGCGTGGCATGGGCTGCGGTAACGAACGCAGCAAGAGACAGGCCCCCGAACGCACTTACGATTTTCTTAAGCATTTTTGACTCATACGCCAACACTTACGGCAATAAAAGCAGCAAGTTGAGGGCCAATCCCCGTTTTCCGCCACTTTTTACTGTTAATCTCGACAACACTGTTTACACTTTTTACACAATTTGAGACGGCGGATGTCTGTGAAATTGACGTCCGGCCAAGATCAACCGCGCTTCTCAACGACGAGGTTTTGTACCGCCCTGCCGAAATAGCCGCGCGAATCGGCCAGCTTCGCGAAGGCGATCCCGCCCCCCTCCGGCCCCAGCCAGGTTTCTGCATCCAGCAACACCCATTCGCCCACCGGGTCGCGTGCGAGGGTGATGGTCAGATCCGCATTGATGAACGTCCACGCATCCCACGGCAGCGGGCTCGATGCGCCATTGCAGAAATCCGCCGCGATGGCAGCACGCATCAACGGCGAAATCGCTTCACCATCGACGATGGGACGGTTGGCGCGATACCAAATCGCCGCCGGTCCAAGCGCCCAAAATGCACCTTTCGCTTCACGCAACGAAAGACCTGCAAGAAATGGCACGGGGTCATCGCCGAAGACCGCATCCGATAATTCTTCCGGCAGCGGCACTCCCACCCTTCGCTCACCTGCTTCGGGCGGCAGCGGCAGGTCTGTCTTACGAATTTTCAAAACGCTCGCACGGACGACTTCCGAGCTGCCCGCAAGCAGGCGAATCGACAACAATTGAATTTTGCGCCCCTCACGAACGATTTCGGTCTCGATATCCAATGCCGCGATCGGTACCGGTCGCATGAGATCTACGGTCATGCGGGCGACGCGCATGGGAGCAAGGGTGGGGATGTGCTCCGCGATGCGAGCAATCAGCGACGTTGGGGCGGAACCGTGCTGCATCGAGCGATCCCACGGACCGCCCGCCCATTTGCTTGTGTGTGCTCTGGTACCTTCAAGGCGATATACGGCTTCCATAACGGCTTTCTACTCATTGGCGAGACGGCGTACCGCGGTTGCGGCTTCCTCATCTGCCGGAATAATTGCTTTCACTGCAAGCTTCGAAAGCGTCACGTCGTCAGCATTCAGACCGCGCTGGAAGGAAATGCGATGCGGCCTGTCATCGCCCCGATTGCGCGACAGTCAACAGCGCGCGATTCGCCCTGCAAGTCCGAACGGATGGTTGGCGGTCCCGACGGCGCCAAGAGGTCGTCCTGCTCAATTCCTCTGCCGGTGTGTCGATTTTGTAACGCCCTACCGGCAGGAAAAAATTGACGCCGACGCAGCCGCAGTCGGCGACGATCGTGCGCCCCAAAGTTGTCCGGCACCATCATCGCGCGCATCCTGCTTGCAGCGATAACACCCGGTCTCCCCCATCTCGATCCGCAAAAAACATGGGCCTATCGCCCCTGCTTTCACATTATTTCGGGTGTTCATAGCAGTCTGTACGAAAGGTCCCGTGGACCAATTGCAAACATGGCCAGCCGCACAGCGTCGGTACGCCGGCAATTTTCATGCGCTTAGGAAAATGGGGGATCGCCGGCTCGCTCTTTTTGAAATTTGGCCGAAACTGATTTACATTGTTGTTGATAACAGGCCGCGCGGGGGGCGTAAGGCCTGGGGGGAGACCGAATGTCTGCAGAAGTGGTTGGCCTGTACGGCCCTTACGAACCAGAACGCCGGCGCCCGAACCAGAGGGTGATCGAAGAGCTGGAGCGCCTGCTGGAATCGGCCCGTTCGGGCGACATCGTCGGCTTGGCCGGCTCTTATCTGCACCGGGACAACTTCGTCTCCTACTCGCACGCCGGCGCCGTCCACGGTTGCGGCATTATCGGCGGGCTGGAAAGCGTGAAGGAAAAGCTTTTGCGCACTATGTCGATGCCGGTGGAATAGGCGGCGCGACCGACCGAACAAAAAAACGCCCGGCTTTCGGCCGGGCGTTTTCGTTTGTAAGACGTTGCGGATTATTCGTCCGCTTCGCCCTTCTTGCGTTTGAGCGCCGCGCCCAGAATGTCGCCGAGGCTCGCGCCGGAATCCGATGAGCCGTACTGCGCCACGGCCTCCTTCTCTTCGGAGATTTCGCGCGCCTTGATGGAGAGCGACAGCTTGCGGCTCGTCTTGTCGAAGCTCGTAACGAGCGCATCGACCTTGTCGCCGACGCCAAAGCGTTCGGGGCGCTGGTCGTTGCGGTCGCGCGCGAGGTCGGAGCGGCGGATGAAGCTCTTTATGCCGTCGGCAAGCTGCACTTCGATGCCCCCGTCGTTGACTTCGGTCACGGTGACCGTCACCACGCTGCCTTTCTTGATGGGGCCGGCTTTGTCCAGGGGATCTTCGCCGAGCTGCTTGATACCCAAGCCGATGCGTTCCTTCTCGACGTCGATTTCGAGCACCTTCGCCTTGACGATCTGGCCCTTCTGATAGTCCTGCACTGCCTGTTCGCCGGTCTTGTCCCACGACAGGTCGGACAGGTGAACCATTCCGTCGATATCGCCGTCGAGACCGACAAAGAGTCCGAATTCGGTGATCGATTTGATCTCGCCTTCGATAACGCTGCCGACGGGATGGTTGGCGGCAAACGATTGCCACGGATTGTCCTGAGTCTGTTTGAGGCCGAGGCTGATGCGGCGCTTGTTGGAATCGACTTCCAGCACCTGCACTTCCACATCCTGGCCCGGCTGCACGATCTTCGAAGGGGCGACGTTCTTCTTGACCCATGACATTTCGGAAACGTGCACAAGTCCTTCGACGCCCGGCTCCAATTCCACGAATGCGCCGTAATCGGTGACGTTGGTGACTTTGCCGGTGAACTTGGCGCCCGGCGGGTATTTTGCGGCAACGCCTTCCCACGGATCGGTCTGCAACTGCTTCATGCCGAGCGAGATGCGCTGCGTGTCGTGATTGATCTTGATGATCTGCACGGTGACCGTCTGGCCGACCGACAGAACTTCCGTCGGATGGCTGACGCGGCGCCATGCGATATCGGTGACGTGCAGAAGCCCGTCCACACCGCCCAGATCCACGAACGCGCCGTAGTCGGTGATGTTCTTGACCACGCCTTCGACCACCTGCTTCTCCTGAAGCGAGGCGACGAGCGAGGTGCGTTCCTCGGCGCGGCGCTCTTCGAGCACGGCGCGGCGCGACACCACGATATTGCCGCGGCGGCGATCCATTTTCAGAATCTGGAAAAGCTGCTGCTGGTTCATCAGCGGGCCGACATCGCGCATCGGGCGAACGTCCACCTGCGAACCCGGAAGGAACGCGACAGCACCGTCCAGATCGACGGTGAACCCGCCCTTCACGCGGCCGAAGATCACGCCGTGCACGCGCGTCTGATCGTTGAACGCCTTCTCGAGACGGATCCAGCTTTCCTCGCGGCGGGCCTTGTCGCGCGAGAGCACGGCTTCACCCATCGCATTCTCGATCCGCTCCAGATAAACCTCTACCTCATCGCCGACGTTCACATTCGCCGGCTGGCCCGGCATGGAGAATTCCTTGAGGCTGACGCGGCCTTCGGTCTTCAAACCCACATCGACGATGGCGAAATCGTTTTCGATGGCCACGACAGTGCCTTTGATGACATTGCCTTCGGCGGGGGTCTGGCTCTGGAAGCTGGCGTCCAGCATGGCCGCGAAGTCGTCGCGGCTCGGTGTGGCGATGGAAGGGGCGGTTGCGGCTCTTGCCATTGGGTTCCTTGGTTGGTTCGAACATTCATGCCAGCCGCGTTCGCGGCGGACTTCCCGGCGGACATGCGTCCGCAAGGCGGTGGTTCCGGATTTGGAAATTTCTCGCGCACCAGCCCAGGAAGCGAAGCCGGGTCTCCTTCAACCCCTGTGGCTTAGCGCTTGAGAGCGGACCTGACCTTGGTTTCGACCAAAGACAGGGCGGCCGCGAAGGCCGCGTCTATATCCAAATTGGTGGTGTCGAGCAAGGCAGCGTCCGGGGCCTGCTTCAGAGGCGAGATCGGACGGCTCCGGTCGGCCGCGTCCCGGGCATTTATTTCGGCCAATACCTCGGCTTCCGCCCGCTCGATACCGAGCCCCTTGAGTTCCAGCCAGCGGCGATGTGCCCGGACCGCAGGCGCGGCATCCACGAAAAGCTTCGCTGCCGCATCCGGCGCGATTACGGTGCCGATATCGCGCCCATCCATTACCGCGCCTTCGGCATGGCCGGGCGGGCTCATCAGGAAATCGCGCTGAAAATCGAACAGTGCCTGCCGCACCACGCCGATCGCTGCAACTTTGGACGCAGCCGCCCCTACATCGTCGCGGCGGATGGCGGGATCGCCCGCACGCGAAAGATCGATCGACCGCGCGCCTTTCAACGCGTCGGCCTCGTTGGCCGGATCGCCCTTCTTCTCCAGCACCGCCAGCGCCGTCAGCCGGTAGAGCGCACCCGAATCCAGGTGCGGAAAATTGAAATGCCGCGCAAGTTTCTTGGCGAGCGTTCCCTTGCCCGAGGCGGCAGTACCATCGACGGCAATGACGACAGGTTTGGGCATGCGAACGTCGCGCGGCGCTTCTGCGGCTGTCCTAGCGCGCCACTGCTCACCACTCAATGGCGGCTACAAAAACTGGGCACCGAGCCCGCGCATCAGCGGCTCGAATTCCGGAAAGCTCGTGGCGATCATCGTCACATCGTCCACGGCGACGGGCGCGTCGGATGCCATCCCCATCACCAGAAACGACATCGCAATGCGGTGATCCATATGCGTGACCACTGTGCCGCCGCCCTTCACGCCGCCCTGCCCCGTCACGATCATTCCGTCGGGCAATTCCTCGACTGTCACGCCATTGGCTCTCAATCCCGCCACAATGGCCGATAATCGGTCGCTTTCTTTCACGCGCAATTCGTCCAGCCCGCTCATTCTTGTCGTGCCGCTCGCGAACGAGGCCGCGATTGCCAGCACCGGATATTCATCGATCATCGACGGCGCGCGCGCCGCCGGAACATCGACACCCTTCAATCGGGAATGGCGCACAAACAGATCGCCGATCTGCTCACCACCGCTTTCTCGCACATTCTTGACCTGAATATCGGCGCCCATTTCCTTCAGCGTGACGATCAGCCCGATGCGTCGCGCGTTCAGGAGCACCGAGGGAATGGTGATTTCGGAGCCTGGTACGATCAACGCCGCCACCATCGGAAACGCGGCCGAAGACGGATCGCGCGGCACTTCTACCGCACAAGGCTTCAGCTCCGCCTCGCCCGTCAAAAGAATTTCCTCGCCGCCATCCTCCAGCGCATTCACGCGAATATCCGCACCGAATGCCCTGAGCATCTTTTCGGTATGATCGCGGGTGAGTGCGCGTTGCACGATGCGTGTGCGCCCCGCCGCATTCAATGCCGCCAGGAGCAATGCCGATTTCACCTGCGCGGACGCCACCGTGACTTCATAGTCGATGCAAAGTGCCGGGCTTGCGCCTGTCACCGTCAAAGGCATCGTTCCATTGTCATAGGTCGCGCCGAATTTCGTCAGCGGGTCGAGCACCCGCTTCATCGGGCGCTTGCGCAGGCTTGCGTCGCCGGTGAAGGCAGCCTTGATCGGCGTGGTGGCCATCGCCCCCATAACCAGCCGTGAGCCGGTTCCCGAATTGCCGAAATCGAGCGTCGCCTCCGGCGTACCGAAACCGCCAACGCCCACCCCATTGACCCGCCAGTTTCCGGGGCCGTCGCGGGTCACGATCGCCCCGAATGCCCGCATGGCCTGGGCGGTGTTCAGCACATCTTCTGCCTCCAGAAGCCCCGTAACGCGGGTTTCCCCGACTGTCAGCGCCCCAAGGATCAGGGCCCGGTGGGAAATGGACTTGTCGCCAGCCACAGGGGCCTCTCCACGCAGGACGCGGGAACCTCTTGCCGCGAGAGGGCGCGGGGGTTGAGACGTGCTCATAAAGCTCCTTTGACAGGCGGGGCCGGAAGTGGCAAACGACCCGGCCTTACGAAACCGACTTCATGCGGGAAGAGTGACCTTGGTCAAGGCGGATTTGGGAACGAAGCGCGTGTGCCCCAATTGCACGGCGCGTTTCTACGATCTTCAGAAGCGGCCCATCGAGTGCCCGAAGTGCGAATTCACGTTCGAGCCTGAGGCACTGTACAAGCAGCGGCGCCCGCGGGTAGCCGAAGCCGTTTCGCCGCAACCGGTCGCCGAGGAAGAAGAAGAAGAGGCCGAGGAAGCAGAGGCCGAAGAGACCGAGGCCGAAGAAGAGGCTGAGGAAGAAGCAGTGGTCGATGAGGCGCCCTTGATCGTTCCGGGCGACGATGACGAAGAAGAAGCCGAAGCGGTTGAGGAAGAGGATGCGGGAATGACGGTTGTCGACGCCGACGCCGATCCCGAGATCGAAGATATCGAAGTCGAAGATGACGAGGACGACGATGCGGCCGGTCTTCTGGAAGAAGACGAAGACGAGGACGACGTCAGCGACATCATCGACGCGGACATAGAAAAGGACGACCGTTAAGCGTCGTCCACCCAGGGTTCGGGGCCATAGCTCAGCTGGGAGAGCGCCTGCATGGCATGCAGGAGGTCAGCGGTTCGATCCCGCTTGGCTCCACCAGGCTTCGCAGCGCTAGTTGTGGAGGCTGCCGCGGCGTAGCCCGTCCGGGCGAAGTCCATAGCTCAGGCCGCGTCTATCACACCTCCAAGCTCAAACCCCTGAAATTGAACGTCTATACCGCTTTCTCCGGCGAACAGCGGACCGTTGCGGTCGAGAAATACCTGAAAAGTCACGCCGGCCGACCCTTCTCCCGGAAACGCCTGTGATTGCTCTGGCAGAACCGTCCCCTCATTATGGCAGTATCACCCTCTTATGCAGGCTATGCTGCCTGTGGCCTAGTCTCTTCACTTGATGGAGACGCACATGCTCAAACGCTACATGATTGAACGCGACATCCCCGGCGTCGGCGCGATGACCAAAGACCAGCTCCGCGGCGCGGCCGATACCTCGAACGCCGCTCTGTGCAAGCTCGGCCCGGCGGTGCAGTGGCAGCAATCCTTTGTCGCGAAGGACAAGACTTTTTGCATCTACCTCGCGGAGAACGAAGACGTGATCCGCGAACACGCGAAAATCTCTGGCTTCCCGGCGAACAAGATCACCGAGATCGGCGGGATCATCGATCCCACCACGGCCAACGCCTGATCCGGCGCATGGCGGACGAGGCTCGCAAATACGATGTAACCGTCGTCCTCC
This sequence comes from Rhizomicrobium sp., assembly GCA_035548975.1. Classification (GTDB taxonomy): domain Bacteria; phylum Pseudomonadota; class Alphaproteobacteria; order Micropepsales; family Micropepsaceae; genus Rhizomicrobium. Next base: position 13,943 of record DASZRY010000001.1, on the reverse strand, counting down.
TGGACGACGGTTACGCCTCGACCGCCATCATGCCGATTGAAGTTTTTCATTCCGCCGGCACGCTGTGGGCCGCGCTCGTCGGTGAGAACCCGGAGCCGCGCTTCAAAGTCACGGCGGCGTCCATCACCGGCAAACCGGTGCGCAGTCCCTATGCCGGACTCAAGATGACGCCGGAATGCGGAATAGCTGAGATAGAGAGCACTGACATTATCGTGGTGCCGACTTCCGGCCTCACCATCGAACAGAAGTTGATCGACAATCACCTGCTCGCGCCCTGGCTGCGCAAACATCACGAACGTGGAGCATATGTCGCAGGTGCTTGCATGGGATCGCTCTATCTGGCGGATGCGGGATTGCTGGACGGGCGCAAGGCAACCACGCATTGGGCCGTGGCGGGGGATTTTGCGCGGCGCTATCCCAAAGTGGACTGGCGATCCGACCACGTTGTCACCGAAGACAATCGCGTGTTGTGCAGCGGCGGCGTAATGGCCTCTGCAGATGTCAGCTTGTATCTGGTGGAAAAACTTTGCGGGCACGACGTGGCTGTGCAGACGGCGAAAGCTCTTCTCCTGAATATGCCGCGCAAACATCAGAATGGCTATGCGCTGCTGCCTCTCTCGCCCCCTCACGAAGACGATCGCGTGCGCGAAATCGAAGCCTTCCTGCAAAAAAACTACAGCGACACTCATTCGACGGAAGACCTGGCCGAACGGGCAGGCATGAGCCCGCGCACATTCGTCCGCCGCTTCAAATCCGCCACCGGCCGTATGCCCGGCGCATATCTCCAGGCAGTGCGAATGGAAGCCGCCAAGACGCTGCTGGAGCACGGCAACGCCCCCATCCAGACAGTGAGCATGAGAGTGGGTTACGACGACAACGCCTTCTTCCGTTCCCTGTTCAAGCGCACGACCGGCATGACGCCTGCCGAGTACCGCGACCGCTTTGCAGCCCTCGATATCCGCAACCGCCCGCAGCCGCACTGAGCAATCGAACGCCTCGAAAGCTGGGTTAGGATAGGCGGATGGAAAAGCTCTGTGGCCTCCCAGTTCCCCCCGCCCACCTCCCCCTTGTGGGCAGATCGAACAAATCTGAGCGTCGCGAAGATTTTTCGGGTGGGGGCGGTGTTCAACGCCGGCCCCTGGCTCCTCCCCGAAAAGCGAGGTCCGAACCTCTACCGGGGGGAGGGGGGTATCCGGATTCTGAAAAACGACTAACCGCATGGAATCATGTGATAAATCAAAACTCATGCTGACGGACCTCCCGCTTTGAACAGTTTTATCGACGCCCGTGCCCTCCCCTCCGGCACCACACTGGAAACCGATCTCCTCATCATCGGCGGCGGCCCCGCCGGGATCACACTTGCGCTTGCGCTGAAGGACTCACCGATCGCGGTCACGCTTCTCGAAAGCGGGGGCATGGAGTTCGATGGGCCGACACAAAATCTCTACGATGGCCCCGAAACAGGCACGCCCTATCTGCCGCTCAACGGTTCGCGCATGCGCTTCCTGGGCGGCAGCACCAACCACTGGGGTGGCTGGTGCCGCCCGCTGGAAAAGATCGACTTCGAACAGCGCGATTGGCTCGCCCATTCCGGCTGGCCGTTCGGGCGCGAGGTTCTCGAACCCTATTACCCCCAAGCGCAGGAATTGGTGGAAGCTGGGCCCTTCATCTACGACGATGCGCCGAAAAGGTTCTCCGTCACCACCCTTGCAATGGGGGACGGCGGGTTGGAAACGGTCTGGTTTCAGTTCAGCAAGATGCGCGGCAGCGTTTTGCCGACACATTTTGGCGAGCGTTACGCGAACGACCTCAAAAAAATACCGAACCTGAAACTCTATACGCATGCCAACGCCACGGCCTTGCGTCTGACGTCAGACGGCAAGCTATTGAAACATGTCGAAGCTGCGACGCTTTCCGGCGTGAGATTTACTGTCGTTCCGAAATATGTCGTGCTCGGCGCGGGTGCCATCGAGAATGCGCGACTGATGCTCGCCTCGAACGATGTGATGAAATCCGGCGTCGGCAATGCGAACGATCTGGTCGGCCGCTATTTCTCCGATCATCCGATACCGGGCAACAACGCCACGCTTGTGACTTTCGCCGGCAGGCTGTCGCCTTTCTATCTCGGCACACAGCATGCGGGCGGTGCACATGTGCGGGCTGCCTTTGCGCCGACCGAAAAATTCCGCCGATTGCGCCACGTTCTTGGCTCGCTCATCACCGTGGATGGCGGCGCAAAACTCGACTCGTTGGGCGAAGCGGCCGTTCAAACCGCGGCTGAGGCCATGGGATATGACGCGAGCCGGGCACATGCTTACACAATCGGCTGCGGCTTCGAGCCAGCGCCCGATCCCGGCCGCCGCGTCACGCTCGATGCGGCGCGCGATGCGCTTGGCATGCCGCGCGTCAGTCTCAACAACACGATCTCGGATGACGATTTCGCGCGCTATCGCGCGACGTTGAAGGAATGGGGACGCCAACTTCTCGCCTCCGGCGCGGGTCTGCTGCAGATTCATCATTCGACACGCGAGGAATGGCTGCAGGGGCTGGACTGGGGCAATCACCACATGGGCACCACGCGCATGCACGCAGACCCGAAGCGCGGCGTAACAGACGCAAACGGTCTCGTGCATGGAATAGGCAATCTGTTCGTGTCTGGCAGCGGCCTGTTTCCGACTTACGGGGCATCGAATCCGACAATGAATTTGGTGGCGTTGACATTGCGGCTTGCAGACCATTTGAAAGGCCTGTTCAAATGAGCGTGACGCGCAGACCCATCGTGTTGAGCGCGCTGGCCATCGCCGGTGTCGGCATGGCTGCAGGAATTGCGGTCGAAGCCCCGCGCCTGCTCAGGAAACGCATCCACTCTCCCTACGACGACATCACCGGCCAAATCCCGGATCAGGACCAGGCCGCAAAGGTCGGCCGCACTGTGATTGCAAGCCTTGGCAAATTCGAGTCCGCGAAAGCCGCCAATAGTCTGCGTACCCGCAACGGCACGCTGGCCGAATTGGCGAAGGCCGACCTGAAGCAGGGAAAAATGCTGGAAGCGGGCGGATGGGTCTTGCCGGAATCGCTCGCGCTCGCTTGCGCGATCGTTGCGGATCAGACCGAAGAAACCGGCTGAGCCCGAATGAGGCCGCGCAATGAATTGCCGAGCCAGACTTCATTCTTTTCGAGTTCGGCGAGCGTGAGCGATCGTTCCTCGCACTTCCCGCTTGATAGCATTTCTTGCCGCAAGCAACCGTTCAGCAACCCGCAAGACTGAAATGGCGTGAACAGCATTCCGCCGATCCGCACGAACACATTCGTCCGGCTTCCTTCCGTGACCTCTCCTCGCTCGTTGAGGAACAACACCTCATCGCAGCCTGTCTCGCGCGCAAGCCTTGAGTGTTCGGCATCGTACATCTCACGCCATGTCGTCTTGTGCCGAAGAAGCAGATCTTGGCTGTTCGCGCGCAACGGCGAAACTGCATATGTCCAGTGCTGCATGCATTCGTCCAATGCTGCCGTCGTACAGGCAAATAGCCCCTGCTCGTCCAGCGTCAGCCGAACGCGGCGCGCATCGCCGGCGCCGGCAACGGCATTCTCCAGCGCATGCAACGCCGCCGAACGATCGAACGCAATGCCGAAGGCTTCTGCGCTCGCCTCCATGCGTTCCAGATGCAGATGGAGCCGCGTGAACCCTTTGCCCGGATCGAAGCGCAATGTCTCTATCAGTCCGAGCGGCTTTCGCGCCGCCTCGTAGTATCTCGCCTTCAGCAGGCACTCGTCGTATTCCGCGCCGGCGTGGGAATCCCAGACGATTCCGCCGCCAATGCCGAGTTCGCCCTCGTTCCCCTGCAAGGTAAGCGTGCGTATGGCGACGTTGAAGCTGGCGCTGCCATCGGGAGCGAAATACCCGATGGCGCCGCAATAGACGCCGCGCGGACTGGCCTCCAACTCGCGGATGATCTCCATTGCACGTATCTTTGGCGCGCCCGTGATGCTGCCGCAGGGAAAGAGAGCGTGTACGATCTCGGATATGGTCGTGCGCGGCTTGAGTTGGGCAGTGACCGTCGAGACCATCGTGTGGAGCGTGGGATAAGTCTCGACCGCAAACAGGTCCTCCACCGCGACGCTTCCCGTCCGTGCGATGCGACCGAGATCGTTGCGCAGGAGGTCTACGATCATCAGGTTCTCCGCCCGGTCCTTGGCGCTCATGGACAGGTGCGCACGCGCGGCGGCATCAGCGGAGTGCTCAGACGCGCGCGGCGCTGTACCCTTCATGGGCTTTGCCGTCAGCGCTCCCGACTGAGAGATACGGAAGAAGAGCTCTGGCGAGAGGCTGAGGATATGGCGTTCGCCATCGGCAACGAACGCGCCGTGTGCCACCGACGATTGCGCCCGCAGAGCCAGCCACAGCGCCATGGGATCGCCAGCGAACCGGAAGCGCGACCGAAAGGAGAGATTGGCCTGGTATATGTCTCCGTCGGCGATGTAGCGATGCGTGCGGTCGAAACGGGCCCGATAAGCCTCGCTCGGCCACTCATGCCGCAATGGTCCCGCATAAGCCCTGCCTTCGGCCCGAGGTGCGTCGACCGCCTCAACTCCGTCGAATACCCCAAACCACAACATCGGCCCGTGCCGGTCCTCGGGAAGCATCGGCGCCAACCGGGGTTCCAGCAGATAGCCCAGCTCGTAGGCGAAGTAGCCCGCCACAAACCGGCCCTGAGCGCGCACCTCCTCCAACACGGCCAAAGCCGGCCCGACATCAGCCGGATCGTCGGCCCTGACAATGGCCAAGGGCGCGGCAAACCGCAGGAGTCGGCCGCTCTCAGGCCCATCCAGGAGGACAATCGGGGTGCTCACGAGGGGCTTTTGCCCGGTTCCGGGCAGGGGGGCAATCTCCGGACATAAAGTTGCGCAGGCAAAGTTCCACCCTGCTTGAAACTGGCCCGCAAGTTCCCATCTCTTGATGTGGATGCGGCGCTCCTTCGCGAGGCCGCCCGTACAGTTTCCGGTGGCCGCAATTGGGGCCGGCAAAGCGCCTGGAGGGCTTTGGACGTGAATCGAAACGTATATTTCAACAGCCCATTTCTTCTGGGCTTCGACCATCTGGAACGTTTGCTGGAACGTACGGCGAAGGCCGCCAGCGACGGTTATCCGCCCTATAACATCGAAGAACTGTCGGACGATCGCCTTCGCATCACGCTTGCGGTAGCAGGTTTTAACCGCGATGAATTGAACATCACGGTCGAAGAAAACCAGCTTGTTATCCGAGGCAAACAGGTCGACTCCGACGAGAAAGTCTTCCTCCATCGCGGCATCGCCGCGCGGCAATTCCAGCGGGCATTCGTGCTCGCGGAAGGAATCGAGGTCGACGGTGCTTCGTTGGAAAATGGATTGCTTGTTGTGGAACTAAAGCGGCGCAAATTGGAACCGCAGATTAGAACCATTGAAATCCGTGGCGGGAACGCCACATCTAAATGAGGCGCTTCCAGCGTCCAAGGAGGTCAAAATGACCGTGAGAAAAGAATTCGACGATGCCGAAGACCGGATGACATTCGATCCGTCCCGCATCACCTACATCAAGCCTACCGGGCTTGAAGAGGCCAAGAGGCTCGGCATCGTGCCGCAAGGCATCAAGCTGCCGAAGGAAACGATGCTGTATGTGCTGCATGCGATGGACGGCAGCGTGCTCGGCTTCACGGATGACTGGGACAGCGCCTACGGCGCCGCGGTACAAAACGATATGACGCCGGTTAGCGTTCACTAGGCATTGCGTATCGCTGAAATGCAAAGGGCCGGAGCATCGAGCTTCGGCCCTTTTGTTTTTCCTAAGCGCAATTGTCGCTTCTATGCGGCCTGAGTGGTTGGGCCTACGCTTGGTTCAGTGAGAATGGCGTAAAGAGCTTCCGGCTTGCTCGCCGCACGCAGCTTCTCGCAAACGGTCTGATTGCGTAGCAACCGCGAAACCCGCGCTAACGCCTTGAGGTGATCTGCGCCAGCCTGTTCCGGCGCGAGCAGCAGGAAGACGAGATCTACCGGCTGGTTGTCCACGGCGTCGTAATCGATGGGCGTTTCCAACCGCGCGAACAGTCCGGTGATCTTGGTCAGTCCGGCCAGCCGCCCGTGCGGGATGGCAATGCCCTGCCCCACGCCGGTCGTGCCCAGACGTTCACGCTCCGTCAGCGTCTCGAAGATGCGCCGCTCCGGCAGGCCTGTCAGGGGGGCGGCTCGTGCCGCCAGTTCCTGCAGCAATTGCTTCTTTCCTTGCGCCTTCAATGCCGCAATAACGGACTCTGGCGTCAGCAAATCGGTGATTTCCATGAGACTGGGGGCCTTGAATTAGAAAAGGGCGCCTTTGTTCGGCCGGCCCTTTTCATGATGGTTCTTTAGCTTGCGTTTGTAGCGGCGAGCCTGCTTTTCAACCTTGCCAAGTGCATCGTCGAAAGCTCGATAAGCATCGTTTGCTTCTCCAACCGCCGTCAGCACTGCACCTGAATCCAGATGCACCTTGCAGTCGGCGCGATAAAAAGCCCCCTCGCGCGAAAAAACGACACTGGCACTGGCGCCTCCGTCGAAGTGTTTTTCGATGGCGGTTTTGATCCGCGCTTTCACTTGTTCCGGAAGTGCTTCCCCAATTTCTATCTGCTTTCCTGAAACGCGAACGCGCATGTTCCAACCACGGCCCTCAGGTACCGGTTTAACTATAATCCCTTTCAGCCCGTGCCGTTTCAAAAAAAAGCGCCCGCCGTGTAGGCGCGTCGGGCGGGAATGTCAACGATGACGTTTTTCAGGGGTGGGCCGGGGCCGAAATTTCGCTTGACTTTAGGCGGCGGCGTTCAACCGACGAGGGTATGCGCATTGCTTCGCGGTACTTGGCCACTGTGCGGCGCGCAATATTAACACCGTCGGCCGTCAAAAGAGCCACAATCCTGTCATCCGAAAGGATCTCGTCGCAGCCTTCGTTGTCGATCATTTCCCGGATGCGGTCACGCACCGACTCCGCCGAATGGGCTTCAGCGCCGTTCACCGATTGGATCGCAGCGGTGAAAAAATATTTCATTTCGAAAACACCCCGGGGTGTCGAAATATATTTATTCGATGTGACGCGGCTCACCGTCGATTCGTGCATGCCAATAGCGTCGGCGATGGTGCGTAAATTCAACGGCCGCAAGTGTCGGACGCCGTAAGTAAGAAATCCGTCTTGTTGGCGAACCAGCTCGGTTGCCACTTTTAAGATAGTACGCGCACGCTGATCGAGACTCTTAACCAGCCAGTTGGCGCTATTCAGACAATCGGTAAGATAGTTCTTGGCATCTTTCTCGCGAGCTTCTTTTGAAACCTTGGAATAGTAACGTGAATTGACAAGCAGACGCGGAAGAGTGTCGCCATTCAATTCAACATGCCATCCGCCATCCGGACCCTCGCGTACAAACACATCCGGAACCACAGGCTGGATCGGTTCGGAACCGAATGCGAGACCGGGCTTCGGCGTCAGCGCGCGAATTTCCGCAATCATGTCGTTGATATCGTCGTGGTCGACGCCGCAGGCAGTGCTAAGGCCATTTATGTCGCGTCGCGCCACTAGATCGAGACGCGCTAGCATCATCTCCATTGCAGGGTCGAAACGGTTATTGGCGCGCAATTGAATGGCGAGACACTCCGCAAGGTCGCGTGCTGCAACTCCGGGCGGATCAAATCCCTGTAAGACCTCAAGAACCGAGTGGACCTGATCGAGCGAAGTACCTAGCCGTTCGGCAATTTCCGATAAGTCGCCGCGCAGATAACCCGTTTCATCAACCGCATCAATGAGCGAAAGACAAATCAATCGAAGATCGGGGTCAAGCGCAGCAATGGATAGTTGGTCAAGCAGATGGTCCTTGAGCGACTCGCCGGATCCCAGAATATTTTCGAGTCCTTCCTCGTCACCCTCGAACCTCGGCCCGGAAGAGCGCACTGTTGACCAATCGGTCAATGGATGCGACGCATCATTCTCCACGCGAGCGGGCACTTCGTCGGGATAAAGATCGTCGGCGCCTGCATCCATGTCTTCAGCTTTGGAAAAATCATCTCGGGTGAGTGCGGTGTCGAGAGCCTCGGCTGCAGTAGAATTTTCTTCGGGTTGGCGTTCAGCTTCTGCAGGTGTGCTATCATCGCGCTCGAGTAGCGGATTTCTTTCCAGCTCCTGCTCCACATAAGCAGCAAGCTCAAGATTCGAAAGTTGCAGTAGCTTGATTGCTTGCTGCAACTGTGGGGTCATAACAAGGGATTGCCCTTGCCTTATCTCCAAGCGTTGTGAAATCGCCATGACCTATGCCTCACAAATCTCCGGTCACAACGAAAACCTTTCGCCGAGATAGACCCGGCGCACATCGCGGTCGCCCACAATATCGGACGGAAGCCCTTCTTTCAGTACATGGCCCTCATGGATGATGTAGGCACGATCGATCATCTCTAATGCGTCGCGCACATTGTGATCGGTGATGAGCACCCCGATCCCCCGATCCTTCAAATGTTTCACAAGATCGCGGATTTCACCGACAGCGATGGGATCGATTCCGGCGAGCGGTTCATCGAGTAGGATGTACGATGGATGGGTCGCCAAGGCGCGGGCAATTTCAACACGCCTGCGTTCGCCTCCCGATAACGCAATGGCCGGTGTGTGACGCACATGCGTCAATCCGAATTCGGCTAGCAATTCTTCGACCATTGATTCGAGACGGCCGGGGTCTTGTTCAATCAATTCCGCCGTTGCGCGGATATTCTCCTCTGCCGTAAGACCGCGGAAAATCGATGCTTCTTGCGGCAAATATCCGATACCTAGGCGCGCGCGGCGATACATCGGTAGATGCGTTACATCGTGGCCATCTACTTCGATGGTACCGGTGTCTGCAGGAATAAGGCCGCTGATCATGTAGAAGCAGGTCGTTTTGCCCGCGCCGTTGGGCCCAAGCAGGCCCACGACTTCGCCGCGCCTAAGCGACAGGCTAACCGAACGGACCACAGGTCGCTTCCGGAAACTCTTACCAATGCGCGACACCACGAGCCCCTGACTGCCCTCAACCACACGCGGTGGTTCCGCGCGGGGCGCCTTGGTGCTGACTTCTGTAGCGTTTGCGGTCATGGGCAAGAACTGTGCCTATTCGTGTTTAAGGAACCATGAATGGTTACGGATTGGTTGGCGCCGGCTTTAGCGACTGAGGTTGTTTCTGAGCCGGTGGGGTAAACAGTCCCTGAACGCGCCCGCCATTTGCGCCGATGGATTTCAAAGTCGCGGCGCCCGTCACCAAGTTTACAACGAGCGTCGTTCCGCGCATCACGTTCTTGTCTTTTGCCAAGACAACATGGCCGTTCAATGTGATCGTTCGCGGCCCCACATCGTACACGCCAATATCACCCTGTGCCGTGCCGGACGTCGAGTCGAATACAACATGACCGGTGGCTTCGATCTTGTCAGGCTTGTTGTCGACCACTTTTACGCGAACCTTGTCGGCGCGCAGCCGTACACTCCCCTGGGTGACGATGACGTTGCCGGAATAAGTGCCAGTTTTCCCTTTGATGTCGGCGAGAAAAGCATCCGCCGAGACATTGATTGGTTCGTTCGCGTTGTGCTTACCGAAGTCGAGCGGCGTGTTCGCCGCAAAAGCGGGCGCTGCAAACAGGCATAAGGCAAACAAAGATAGACTGCGCGTCACGTCTTATCCGCTTTCAGAATTGTGGTGTGAACGTTTCCGTAGAGCCGGATTTGTTGGGATGTCTTGTCGACTTCGAATCTATCTGCGCGCACTGTGCCGAGAGGGCCTTGGCCAGTGACCGTTTGCTCGCCACGGACGAAGCCCTTCTTCAAATCGAACCGCGCGCTTTTTGTGTGCAGTTCATAGCCGTTGTCGGAATAAACGGAAATTCCGCCATCGAGCATCAAGGATTTTGCATCGGCATCGAACAATCCGCTGGCGGCAGTGGCATTGAGCCAGCGGCCGTGATCCAGCGTCATGTCGGCATCAACGTTCACCAGGCGAGCTTTGCGCGAATTGCGACCTTGCTGGATAGCGCGATCCGCAGTGACAACGAACGGATTACCCTTGCTATCGCTTCCGGAAAGACGCGGCTTGATCATTGCAAGGTCGTTGGCAACCTCGCCCACGCTCTCAAACGTCATTGCAACGCGATCCTGTTGGCGTGGCTGGAAAACATAGATTGCAACAACGGCAAGCAACACTAAAGCCCCAATGGGAAGCGCGCGCTTCATCAAGGTGACAAAGCGGGTATAACGCTCCGCATCGAGCATCGTAGCTCGCGGCCGCGCGCCCCAATCACGTCGTTTCGGTTTAAGCGCCGCCGCACGATCAACCATCAGTTCACCCCGGCCCGCAAGCAGTCGTGCATGTGCAATATGCCCAGAGGGCGTTTGGACTCGTCCAGCACGAACAGTTGGGTGATCTTTTTCTCATTCATTAGGGCGAGCGCTTCGGCGGCAAGGCGATCTGCCGCTATGATTTTCGGATTAGATGTCATCACTTCCAGGGGCTTGCGGTCGAGAAGCTCGCGATCCATGTGGCGGGAAAGATCGCCGTCAGTGATAACTCCCTTCAGCGTACCGCTCTTTTCGGTGATTCCGACGCAGCCGAAGCGACGCGCTACCATTGTAAGTACGACCTGCTGCATTGATGCATCTTCGTCCACCAGCGGTAGCTCTTCGCCAGTGTGCATAAGATCACTTACGCGAATTAGCGCTCTACCAAGGGAACCGCCCGGGTGGAAATCGCGGTATTGATCCGCCGTGAATCCGCGACGCTCCATAAGGGCAACTGCGAGCGCATCGCCGAGCACCAGCATCATAGTGGTGGACGTAGTAGGCGCCAGCCCCATCGGACAGGCCTCGCGCGCATTGGGCAGGACCACTGCGATGTCAGCCGTTTGCAGAAGTGTAGAATTGGGATTGCCAGCGATACCAATCAGAGGGATGCGCAATCTTTTGGCGTGTGTCATCAGATCGCCAAGCTCGACGGTCTCTCCTCGGTATGAGAGCATCAACACAGCATCTTCGCGCGTGACCATGCCGAGATCGCCATGACTTGCTTCGCCCGGGTGAACGAAATAGGCGGGCGTACCCGTGGACGCCAAGGTCGCAGCAATTTTACGGGCCACATGGCCGCTCTTACCCATGCCGCTCACGATCACCCGGCCTTTAATTCCGAGAATCGCGTCGATAGCCTTGGAGAATTCGCCATCGAGCGATTGGCTGAGCGCCGCGATGGCCTCCCCGGCCATTTCAAACACCCTGCGGGCGGCCTTCAGATCAGGGGCCTGCTCGGGAGTGGCGGTAGCAGTCGCGGCGGAACGCATCGAATATCCTTCGGGTGCTTGGCGGAGCGGGGCTACCGCAGGCGCGAGAATATTTCCCACGCGAAAATCGTGCCAAATGTGGCCGATCACCCGACGGTGTTCAAGTCTTAAAATTTTTCAAGGAGTTAACAGCCGATTCGGCGGCATTAACTGTTTAATGCGCGAATATATCGACCTCATCCCACCCGGCGAGATCGAGTGCGGCGCGGGCTGGTAGAAATTCGAAGCACGCCTTGGCCAAAGCGGTCCGACCCTCGCGAACCAGCATGGTGTCGAGCGAATCCTTCAACCGATGAAGATAGGCCACGTCGTTGGCAGCATAGGCGAGCTGACGGTCAGACAGCTCCGGCGCTCCCCAATCCGAGCTTTGCTGTTCCTTCGACAGATCGACGTTGAGAAGCTCCTTCACAAGATCCTTGAGGCCGTGCTTGTCAGTGTAGGTTCGCACCAGCTTCGACGCGATCTTGGTGCAGTAAATCGGTGAGGTCACAACGCCGAGATGGCGTTGGAACATCGCAACATCGAAACGCGCGAAATGAAAGATCTTCAGCACCTTTGGATCGGTCAGAAGCCGCTTGAGATTCGGCGCGCTGTATGCACCAGGCGCAAACTGGACCGCATGGCAGACGTCATCGCCCGACGAAAGTTGCGCGAGACACAGGCGATCGCGGACATAGGACAAGCCCAACGTTTCAGTGTCGATCGCAACCACCGGACCGAGGTCAAGGCCGTCCGGCAGATCGCCCTTGTGTAGCTTGATTTTCAAGTTTTTTCCATTCTTGCCACAGTGGCAACCTAAAACTCGCGAGTAAAAAAATCATCCATTTTATTGACGGTGCGTGAGCTCTGCCGGCCCCACGGCACAGGTAGTCGCCCTACGCCGGAAGGGTTTTGAGACCGGTCAAGTTCCCCGGCGCATTCAGCCCGCATCATCGAGGAATCCAATCAAGCACACAGATGCTTCCTCGCTGCGTAGTATTCTCGCTCGAGGCGAGCGACGAATTCCGCGGCGGGAACCACATCTTTCACAAGGCCGATGCCCTGACCGCAGCCCCAAATGTCTTTCCATGCCTTCTTCTCCGTGTTGCCGCCCGAACCGAAGTTCATTTTCGACGGATCGGATTGCGGAAGATTGTCAGGATCGAGGCCTGCCGCGACGATCGATGGCTTCAGATAATTGCCATGAACGCCGGTGAACAGGTTCGAATAGACAATGTCCTGCGAAGCACATTCGGTGATCATTTGCTTGTAACCTTGCGGTGCGTTGGCTTCCTTCGTTGCTATAAAGGCCGAACCGATATAGGCGAAGTCCGCGCCCATAGCGCGCGCGGCGAGCACGCCGCGGCCCGACGCAATGGAGCCAGAAAGCGCAAGCGGGCCGTCGAACCATTCCCGAATTTCTTCGATCAGCGCGAACGGAGAGGTCGTTCCGGCATGCCCGCCTGCACCGGCGGCGACAGCAATCAGTCCATCGGCGCCCTTTTCGATTGCCTTGCGGGCGAACTTCACGTTGATGATGTCGTGCATTGTGACACCGCCATAAGAATGTATGGCTTCATTGAGATCGGCGCGCGCGCCGAGCGAAGTGATGACGATGGGCACCTTGTGTTTGACGCACAGCTCCAGGTCCTGCTCCAGGCGGTCGTTCGATTTGTGAACGATCTGGTTTACGGCAAAAGGTGCGGAAGGCTTGTCCGGATTGGCGCGATCATAGGCTGCCAGTTCTTCGGTTATGCGGGCCAGCCATTCATCGAGCAGCGACACGGGACGCGCATTGAGCGACGGAAAAGATCCGATCACACCTGCCTTGCACTGCGCAATTACCAGATCCGGATTGGAGATGATGAACAGCGGCGACGCAATCACGGGAATGGACAACGGCTTGGCAAGTGCGCCGGGCAGTGCGCGCGCAGGTGTTGTATGAATTGTCATTCTGTACTCCATTTCGGATTGGGTATGGGGCGGATTTTCGTGGACAGCGTGCGCGCAATCTCGCGCATGGCGGTCGCGCATTCACTGCCGTTTGCATACAGCGCCGCCGCTGCTTCGCCCGCTTTGGCGCAAAATTCCTGCACATATTCCTGGCTGAGTCTGCGGGGCATGACCATTTCGTACGGCGTACGCGCACGGTGTACGAGATGGGACAGGCTGTCAAACCGAAATACCCGGCGGCGACGCTCGAATTCCGGCCAAACGGCCCGGCACGCTGCACGACACTCCGGTGAGCGAACTCAAATCGCATGTACGCCAAGCATTAGCTCCAGACATGCCTCCGCCACCCTTCGCAAGAGCCCCGCGCAAAAGAATGCGGGAAACGTCTGCGAAAGATGGCGGAGGTCGAAGCGTCAGCAGGCGGGGCACATCAACGTCGCGATCGACACCCGCACATCGGCCTCTCCCGCGGGAATTGTCCCTTCGCCCCTGACGCCTGGCGGCAATGCTTTCCAAGCCGCGCGCTCGCGGACAATTGTGGAAGAGGCCTGGCAGAAACTGGCGGAAGGACGCGCGATGCACACGAGGTGACACCCCTATCCCTGTTTTGTCTCGTGTCGCGCTGCAGGAAATGTCCGGCCGTCGCCGGGGCCCTGCGTGGATGGTGAAATGCTACC